>JAFZXM010000014.1 GCA_017616775.1 Bacteroidales bacterium | reverse complement strand
CTTCTTTTCGGACGGCAAGTAAGTGGCGTGTCTCCGACACGCTTCCTGCCTTGACTTTACACTACTCCGTATGACGCTCCGCTTATACGGAGTTATTTGTCATGCCGTGCCTCCGGCACGCGGGCGCCTGCACAGGTAAAAAAGAAAAAGGCTGGTTTCAACAAACCAGCCTTGATTTTTATTTTTTTATTTTTTACTTGCGTTCAAATATCAATTTTTGTTCACCTTTGTCCACTCTATACGGACCGAATTCGTCTTCGAACGTTGTGCTTCCAATTATTATAGGTATCTTTTGACCTTTTACCACAGTCATTTCAACATTTTCCAATACATCATCACTTATTTGCAAGGTTTTTAAATACACCTTCACACCGTCAATAATGGTACCGTCTTCTGCCACTATGGCTTTGTCTTTTAATTCAAAGTCGCCGACTGTTATAATGGCTTCACGCAAGAATGCCATTGCCTGGTCGTAAGAAATGGTAAGTTTTTCAACGCCGGGTTCTATCATGAACTTCATGGTTTTGCTGTTCAAATAGCATGTTCCGTAAGTAAGAGCATCGTCTGTTTCTACAGGAATAAAGCGTTCGGTAATAATGTTTACTATTGAAGCTCCATCCACCACTTCTGCTGATTCCACTTTTTCTTTGGGCACATAGTCGTCTCTCAAAATCATGAATTCGGTACGACGGTTAAGGTCATGTGCTGCTTCCTGTTGATTTTTGGGCAAACTTTCTATATAAGCCCTGTCAAGAGTGGTACCTTTTTTGAAAGTGATTCCACGGGACACTTTATCTTTATCCAATGTACGGGGAACACGTTCGGCATATCCCTTGGCCACCAAACGTTCAGGATCTATACCTTCTCTAATCAAGAAATTAACGCACGATTCGGCACGACGTTGGCTCAACGTGTCATTGGTCATAGGAATAGGCCTGAAGTCGGTATGAGAACGTAATTCTATAACAAATGTGGGGTTCTCCTGCATAATCTTCAAAAGTCCGCGTAAAGAGTCTTCATATTGCGGTTTCAAATCCCATTTTGCCAAATCGTACAATATATCAGGCAATACAACAGGTTCTTTGGGTATGGGGTTAAGGATGAAATTGTGTTTTAAGTCCGTATTTTTAGTAAGACCCACCGTTGTCTCTTTACCTCTGCTGTTCTCGTTTTCGTAATAACCTGTTTTTTGCACCAGCAAGTCATAAGTAAGTTCACCTAATACTTTGGTTTTATCAAAACTATAATAACCTCTTACATCGGTAGTGGTTTTGTACGATACACCGTTGGAAGCGGTGAGGGTAACGGTGGCACCGTCTATATATTGTAAGGTCACACTGTCTTTTACAAAACCCGAGATGGTAAACACTAAAGGACGCAATTTAAAAGCCCAGATATCATCCATACCTCTTCCTCCTTCACGGTTGGAAGTGAAATAACCTTTTTCTATGAACGGGAATCCTGATTCCGGATCTATTACTTCGGAATGGTCGAATATAATTCCATAATCATCGGCTTCGGAGTTGATGGGGTATTTCAAATTTTCAGCAGCACCATATTCACCGTTGGTTTTTACGCTACGGAAAATATCATATCCGCCTAAACCCACATGTCCTTTGGAAGCAAAATACAATATGGAATCATTGTCCATAGTGGGGAACATTTCATGGTCCCCGCTATTTACATTACTGCCTAAATTAACGGGATTAGCAAAGGGTTTGCTCTTTTTGGGACGGCTAATGGACCAAATATCATATCCTCCATAACCGCCGGGCATATCGGAAACAAATATTAATTCCAATTCATCTTTGGAAATAACGGGATGAACATAGTCGAACGAATCCGGACCTATCGTTATTAATTCCGGCTGACCCCATCCTTTACCTTTTTTGGTAACTTGATATATTTTACAATACGAAACTGTTTTTTTCTCGTTCGGACAACGGGTGAAATACATGGTGGTGCCTTTAGGATTGAAGGTGGATTCGCCTTCATTGGCTTCACTGTTGACTATGCCTTCCTTGTCTAACAATACGGGGGCTGTCCATTCTCCCGGAAAATCCACCAATTTGCTCTTGGGCTTGCTGGTGGAATAAAAATCGGAAAAAGCCTGGCCTGACCATACATCGGAATTTTTACCGGTGGAACCTTCTCTGGAAGATGAGAAAACAATCAGGTTTTCTTTACTCGGCATACCCCATGATGGAGACCAATCGCTTTGGGGGGTATTCCATTTTTTCATATTCTCCACCTCATGACGTGTAGGATGGTTAATCCATTCCGGAGCCACCTTACACGATTCTATTCTACTGTCCACTCGTGGGTCTTTCGGGCGCTGAGCCTTATATTTTCCGTAATATTTGAGTGCTGTGGGATAATCTTTTTTTATACGATAAATATCGGCTAAACGCAAGAATATAAGAGGATTGTCCTTTTGATAGTTTACTTTTTCCAATCTTAAATATTGTTGCTCCGCCTTTTTTAAATCCCCTGTCATGGAATAACATTCGGCCATGCGAAACATAATACGGCGTTTTTCAACAGGGTTATTTTTCACTTTACCGTATGCTTTTTTGTATAAATCGGCGGCAACTGTATATTGAAAGGTAGAAAATGCTTTGTCCGCATCTGCTGCCGGCGATTTTTGTGCAAATGCTGATGCACTGATAATCAGCATTGTTAAAAAAGTGTAACTAATTTTTCGTATTGTACTCATTATATTAAAATTTCTAGAAAATTCAAAGTGCTAAATTAGTAAAAAAAACAATACCTATGCCATTTTCTGCAATTTTTTTTATTCTTTGTCACATAAGTAATACTTTTCAGCATCACTTATCGGCTATATTGCCACCATATTAGGACAAAAAAAGGCATAAAAAAAAGAACGCATAAGCGTTCTTTTTTAATGATAAAAACACAACTATTTGGCGGCAATGGCAGCCAATGCTATCGAATACATTTTTGTTTTTGCCGAATCTCCGCGGGAGGTGAGCACACAAGGCACTTTTGCCCCTACTACCATGCATCCCAATTCCGCTCCGCCGAATTTTGTGCAAGCTTTATAAAACACATTGCCCGATTCAATATTAGGGAAGAGCAGGCAATCTGCATCGCCGGCCACTTCGCCGGTGAGTTTCTTTATTTGTGCACTTTCTTTATCTATTGCCACATCCAATGCCAAAGGACCATCCACCAAAGCTCCTTTTATTTGACCACGGTCGCCCATTTTGGATATAATGGCGGCTTCCACACATGCAGGCATGCCTGTTGACACCTGTTCCGTTGCAGCCAATACGGCTACCTTTGGCTTTTCTATTTGCAAAGATTTGGCTGTGCTGACCAAATAACCCAATATAGCTTGTTTTTGCTTCATATCCGGAGCAGGAATAATGGCCACATCACTTGCTATCAGCAACTTGTGATATTTAGGCACTTGGAACACAGCTATATGTGTGAGCATATCGCTCTTTTTGCCGGGCATCAAACCATTTTCTTTGTTTAATATGGCACGCATATATTTGTCGGTGCTGAGCAATCCTTTCATCAATATATCGCCTTCACCCTTGTTGATAAGACTTACTGCTACACTGCCGGCCTTGGTTTCGTCTGCTTCCTGCACTATTTTGAACACCGACGCATCAAAATGATGCTCTTTACAAACGGATAAAATAGTGGCTTCATCTCCTACCAAGGTAGCGTCCACTATACCGGCCTGTATGGCATTGTACACAGCTTCTATGGTGTGTGCATCGTTAGCATATGCCGCCACCAGTCTCTTTTTGCCTTTAGTCTTTACAACTTCCAAAAGTTGATCTAATTTAGTAATACTCATAATGATATACTTAAAATATTTGTTTATAGCTTATTTATACTGTCATGATTTCTTTTTCTTTGATTTGAAAACAATTATCCACTTTTTTTATGAAATCATCGGTGGTTTTTTGTATATCGTTTTCCAATTTTTTAATTTCGTCTTCCGACACGCCGTTATCCTTCAGTTTTTTAGCTTGTTCATTGGCATTCCGGCGAATGTTGCGGATGTTGATTTTGGCTTGTTCTGTTTCCTGTTTTACCTTTTTCACCAATTCTTTACGACGCTCTTCGGTAAGTGCAGGCACCAACACTCGAATAATTTCTCCGTTGTTTTGCGGATTAAAGCCCAAATTGGCCGCCAGAATGGCTTTTTCAATGGGGCCTATCATATTTTTTTCCCACGGTTGTATAACAATTTGTTTGGGATCCGGAGTGGCTACATTGGCTATTTGTGCAATGGGCATAGGCGTTCCGTAATAATCCACTTTTACGCTGTCGAGCATTTTGGGATTGGCTTTGCCGGCACGTATTTGGTCCAATTCTTTTTCCAAATAATTCAGGGAACTGGTCATGTCTTGTTTCATGGCATTTAAGCACTGTGAACTGGTTTCTGTCATATCTGTTTGTGTTTATGGTTAATCTAACTGTTTATTATATCGTTGGAAGGATAATCCTTTTCGGATTCTTTTTCCTCTTGCTTGCGAAGTTTTTTTATTTCTTTGTCTACAGAGCGATTACCCCATTTGAAAATAATTAGATAATGCGCATACACTATAACGGCCCAAATAAGAGTGAGCCCTAAGCAAAATCTGAACATACCGCTGCCCAAATCGCTGTTTTTAAACAAAAAGTAATAAAATAGCCATAATATAAGGCATACTAAAAAGAATATCATAAAATGTATTCTCATATTAACCCTCCGTTTGGCCTTTCTGCGTAATGTCTTTTCTTCTTTATTGTCTTGCTGCACAGATATAATATCGTTATCCATGATGATAATATTTATTGGTTATTATTTGTTATTGATAATGGTTCCGATTTGTTCTCCCTGCAATATACGATACAAATTGTTTTCTTTATTCATGTTGAAAACCACTATCGGCATGTTGTTTTCTTTACAAAGTGTAAATGCGGTGAGATCCATAATGTGCAATCCTTGTTCATAGGCTTGGTCAAAAGTGATATGATCAAATTTTTTGGCATCGCCGTGCTTTTCGGGATCCTTATCATACACGCCGTCCACACGGGTGCCTTTGAACAATACATCCGCTTTTATTTCAACGGCACGAAGCGCACCGGCAGAGTCGGTGGTGAAATAGGGATTGCCTGTACCCCCGCTGATAACGGTAACATATCCGTTTTGCAAATATTGTATGGCCCGCCGACCGCTCATGCGTTCACATATAGGGTCTATTGCTATGCCGGACAACACTACGGATTTTATTCCGCAGGCTTCCAGCTCACCTTGCAATGCCATGCTGTTGATAGTGGTGGCCAACATGCCCATATAATCACCTTGCACCCGGTCAAACCCCTTGGATGCACCCTGCATTCCTCTGAAAATATTGCCGCCGCCAATCACTACGCCTATCTGCACGCCCATATCATAGGCTTTTTTTATTTCATTTACATAATAACGAAGCATATCGCTGTTGATGCCGTTGCCGTTTTCTCCGGCTAGCGATTCTCCGCTTATTTTTAGCAATATCCTGTTGTATTTCATATCGGTTTATGTTTAATACCTGCAAAAAAAATTACCCTGTCAAATATTTTTATATGTAAATTGCAAAGATATCATTTTTTTATTAAACTTTTTCAGACTGTTTTTTTGTCAATTTGAAAAAATAAATGGCATTTCGCTTTTTTATTTATCGGATGAAAAATGGTATTTTTGCAAAAAATAATGACGATGAATATTACGGAAAACCCTTTGTTGCAAAATTGGATTTATCCTCCTTTTGATGCAATTGAATACGAACATTATCTGCCTGCCTTTCGGCAAAGCATAAAAGAAGCCAAGCAAGAATTGGATATCATAGCAGACAATCGGCAACAGCCCTCGTTTGCCAACACCATATTGGCCATAGACCATGCCGGAATGCAATATAATAAGATAGCCAATATTTTCTTTAACTTGTTGGAAACGGATGCCACTTCACAAATGCAAAGTATTGCCGACCAGGTAATACCTCTCACGGTGGACTATTCCAATTATTATTATTTGCATACCGGTTTGTTTGCAAAAGTGCGCTACGTGTATGAACATACCGGCAAAGAATCGCTTACCACAGAAGAGTATGCCTTATTGGACAAAATTTACAAAGACTATGTAAGGCATGGCATATTGCTTGACCAAGAAGGGCAAAACCGCTATAAAAAATTAACCGAAACTTTATCGGAAATTACCCTGCGCTATAAAAATAACGTGCTGGCAGACACCGCAACATATGAATTATATTTTTCTCCCGACAGGGAAAAAGATTTAAGCGGAATTCCTTCTTCCGAAATGAATATTGCCGCCGACAGAGCTTTAAAAAAACACCATGAAGGAGGTTGGCTTTTCGACCTGTCTATGCCGAGTTACACGGCATTTATGAAATATGCCGACAACAGACAATACAGAAAGCAATTGTATATGGCCTATAATTCCCGTGCTTTGGGCGGCAAAAACGATAACAAACATATAGTAAAACAAATAGTGAACCTGCGTTTGGAACTGGCCCGCTTGCTGGGTTATTCCACCTATGCCGACTATGTGCTGGAAAACAGAATGGCAACCACTCCACAAGAAGTCAATGATTTTTTAAACAACTTGAATAAAGCTTTCAAACCCGTAGCGGAACAAGAATGCAAAACCATACAAAAATACGCCGGCGAACATGGATTGCAAGGCGAACTGCAACCATGGGACTGGGCTTATTACTCCACCCTATACCAAACATCATTGTTCAGTTTTGATGAACAATGTCTGAAACCATATTTTTGTCTTGAAAATGTACAGAAAGGCATTTTTGAGTTGGCAAACCGCTTGTACGGATTGACATTTGAACAAAATACCCATATCCCGATATATGCTCCTGATGTACAAGTATGGAATGTATATCAAAACGACCGAACTTTGTTAGCCGTTCTATATATGGATTTTTATCCCAGGCCCACCAAACGCAACGGAGCTTGGATGACATCTTTTGCAGATACGTATAAAAACGAACAGGGCGAAAGGGAAATTCCGCAGATATCATTGGTGTTCAATTTCACTCCCGCCTCTGCAGACTGCCCGTCTTTGCTTACTTACAATGAGGTTTGCACTTTTTTACATGAATTCGGACACGCTTTGCACGGAATGCTTTCGCAGGCAACATATCTTTCTTTGTCCGGCACATCGGTCAAACGAGATTTTGTGGAATTGCCGTCACAAATAATGGAAAATTGGGCATGCGAACAAGAGTTTTTACAATTATTTGCCTATCATTATCTTAGCGGAGAATTATTGCCGCAAGCCTGGATAGAAAAAATAAAAATGATAGACAATTATTGTGCCGGCTATTACAATGTGCGACAATTTAATTTTGCAGTATTGGATATGGCATGGCACAGTATAACGCAAGCCACCGAAGAAGATATTGAAACTTTTGAGCGGCAGGCCACACAACACACCACTCTTTTGCCACGTGTACCCCACACGGCTGTCAGCACTGCCTTCACCCATATTTTCGGAGGGGGATACGCTGCGGGATATTATGGTTACAAATGGGCAGAAGTGCTGGCAGCCGATGCTTTTGAAGAATTTAAGCAACACGGAATATTTTCCAAAGAAGTGGCTGAACGTTTTAAAAATTGCATTTTAACCAAAGGCGGAACCGACCACCCCATGAATCTATATATCCGATTTAAAGGGCGAAAACCCGGTGTGGAAGCATTGCTCCGCAAAAGTTTGGGATAATTTGTATGGATTTATTAAAAAAATAACTTTCTATACAAGAAAAAAAGTGTACTTTTGCAATCTTGACATTTATCTTTTTTTTACAACTTTGATTCAAGAAACAAAAAATACAATAATATGACAAATACAGAAAAGAATTATGTAAATGACTTGGTTCAATTTCTCCACAAAGAACCTAAAGATTTTACCAAACAGGACATCATCAAATACATAGAAGAAAACAATATCAAAATGCTTGATTTTCACTATGTGGGTGGTGACGGACGTATCAAATCCCTGAATTTTGTGGTATCAAACCGCAATTATTTGGAACAAGTGCTCACCTTTGGCGAACGGGTTGACGGCTCCAGCTTGTTTTCATTTGTGGAAGCAGGTTCCAGCGATTTGTATGTAATTCCCCGTTTCAGCAGTGCTTTTGTGGATCCGTTTGCACAACTGCCCACATTGGGTATTATGTGTTCGTATTACACCAAAGACGGGCTTCCTTTGGAAACATCCCCTGAATATGTGCTTAAAAAGGCCGCTCAATCGTTTCGTGAGGTTACAGGCATGGAATACCAAACCATGGGCGAATTGGAATACTATGTAATAGGCAATAAAGAAGATTTGTTCCCCGCAACTGACCAGAAAGGCTATCACGAATCAGGTCCTTTTGCCAAATTCGAAAGTTTTAGAGCTGAATGTATGTATTTGATTTCCAAAATAGGAGGAATGATTAAATACGGACATTCCGAAGTGGGCAATTTTACCTTAGGCGATAAAATATATGAACAAAATGAAATAGAATTTTTGGTTACAAATGTAGAAGAATCGGCTAACCAACTTATCATGGCCAAATGGATTATTCGCAAATTGGCATATGAATACGGCTTGGATGTAACATTTGCCGCCAAAATAACTACAGGCAAAGCCGGCAGCGGTATGCATATTCATACACGTATAGTGGATAAAAACGGTAAAAATTGCATGGTTACCAACGGTGAATTAAACGAAACAGCCCGTAAAGCCATAGCGGGATACATGGAATGTGCTCCTTCTCTTACGGCTTTCGGCAATATGAATCCCACTTCCTATTTCAGATTGGTACCCCATCAAGAAGCGCCCACCACAGTATGCTGGGGCGACAGAAATCGTTCCGTATTGGTAAGAGTGCCTCTTGGCTGGACAGCCAAAGGAGATATGGTAGCCATGGAAAATCCCAAAGAAAAAGCTACAGATATGGACGGCTCTCAAAAACAAACGGTGGAATTCCGTTGCCCTGACGGTTCAGCCAATATTTATTTATTGCTGGCAGGGCTGGCCGTGGCCGCCCGCACGGGTTTTGAAATGGATAATGCGCTGCAAAAGGCCGCAGCAACTTATGTGGACGTAAATATTTTTGAAGAACGTTACAAAGACAAAGTGGCTAATCTGGCAAGTTTACCTGTTTCCTGCTGGGAATCGGCAGAAATGCTGGACAAACAAAGAGCCATTTATGAAAAACACGGCGTCTTCACCGCTCAAATGATAGACGGAGTAATTGCCATGTTGAAAGAACATAAAGATGCTGATTTGCGTCAACGTTTGGAACAAAATCCTGAATTGATGCAAGAAATAGTTACTAAATTTTATCACTGCGGATAAAATAAAAATAGAGTTGCCTTCGTTATTGAAGGCAACTTGTTTTTTTAATTGAGGTATATGTTTACATCACTGCTTGAAGGTATGTTGGTCGGCTTGCCCTTCTTATTATTGGTAGGGCCTGCATTGTTTGCCATATTGCAAACAAGTATGAGTAAAGGATTTTATTCAGGCTTGCAACTGGCTTTGGGCATAGCCCTAAGCGATTTGATGTTAATGTTTTTTAGTTACTTCGGCTTGATAAAATATTTAAAGGAAAATTCCACCTTTCAGCTGTTAATAGGTCTATTGGGCAGTATTTTTCTGTTCTCCTACGGCATCTATTTGTTTATCAAGACCAAAAACCGCCCCATACGTCAAGAACTTAAACTGAAAATCAACTGGTTGAAAGTGTTTTCAGAAATCACCAAAGGATTTTTTCTCAATATCATGAATCCGCTATTGTGGATATCGTGGTTTGCAATTGTGGCCAAAGGTACAGAAGCCAAAACAGAACACGAATCCATAGCTTTTATGTTGGGAATAGTCATCATTACTTTTTCCACCGACATCTTAAAATCTTATTTTGCCAATAAAATTTCTATTATATTGTCTCCCTCTGTGGTACACAGAATGAATAAAATATTGGGTATCATTTTGGTAATATGCGCCATATGCCTATGCTACAGTACGCTTACCATGTAAATAAAACCGTCCGCCGTATTTATGCATTATAGTATTAATATTATCATTATTGCTATTACATGCATAGTGTCCGCCATCGGTTTTTCCAATACAAACATCCTCAACCGGTTGGCTTTTGTTCCAAGCATTATTTCGCAAAACCGGGGGCGGTACCGCTATTGGACTTATGGTTTTGTTCATGCAGGTTGGGGACATTTAATAATAAATATGTTCGTGTTATGGAGTTTTGGTTCCATAGTGGAAGACGCTTACGAATACATGTGGAACCTTCCCGGAAAATGGCTCTATTTGTGCTTATATTTATCTGCCCTGCCTGTATCGGCAATATCCGATGGAAAACGATATAAAAACAATACTTCATATATCTCCGTAGGCGCATCAGGAGCCGTGTCGGCGGTGGTTTTTGCCAGCATATTGCTGTTTCCGCTACAAAAATTGAATGTCATGTTTGTTCCCATAGGCATTCCTGCCGCCGTTTTCGGCATACTTTATTTGCTTTATGAAGCATATATGGCTCATAACGAAAACGACCATATTGCCCATCACGCTCATTTTTGGGGTGCTGTTTACGGTTTTTTATTCGCCCTGCTGATTAAACCTCGCCTGATAATCGCTTTCTTTGTGCAAATATTGCAAATGTTTTAGTTTGCAATTAATCGTGGAAACGCCAACTCACCCCGATAGAAAAACCGAAATCCTTGGACGGATAGTGGGGCGTAAGATAATATTGGGTAAATGCATTGCCCCATACATGAGTAAGCTTTGCCAACAAGGTAAGCCTGCTTCTGATTATTTTGGCTTTCACAAATACATCCAAATATCCGTAATTGCCTATTTTTGTATCGTTTTGTAAATAAAACATTTGCAAAGCCGGATTATATGCATTGGCATAATATGCGGTGTTATACATAAAATCAACCCCGAACATCAAATACAAGGCCTTTTCATACATATAAAATCCATAATACACGGTTTCTCTGGCCGCAAATATCGGCATACGAATAAAATCCTGATCACAATATTGCACATACAGCTTGGAATGCAAGCCGAATCCTTTGATATCCAACGGAATATATGCCGAAAGCTGATATATATTGGCAAAATCACTCCATTGCTGCACCTGCATGTTTTCGTTGAGGGCTGTATAATTATGCAAAGTATAGTAATGGAAACCTATTTGATAATTGTCCCAATTCCAAAAAACTTGTAAATGAAGAGCTTGTTGTTTTTTTAAACTATTGCTCCACAAATAATTGTTAGAAGTATAACGGGTAAAGATATAATCAGGCTGATAATTATAAAAATCAATATCCGCCGCAACATAATGATTGTGAAGAGGCGGTATGCGGCAATCATTCCTGTTCAGTTTTACTTTTATATTTCCTTCCACTGTAATATCACCGATATTGTACCCGAAAACACTTCCCCACACGTTGGCCTTAAGTTCCAAACGTTTGAACAACCGTGCATGTATAGAGCCCATAGGGGTGATATTGTTGTTGTTGAACTTATTAATGGTATCTGTCACCTGACTGAAAGAATGGGACACACCGGCTGCAAAATGCAAAAAATAGGCTTGGTCGCCAAGAGTATCTTCCGGCATATAATTGGCCCAATACACACTGTTTCTAACTTGGCGGAAACGATGCGTGTCCATGATGGAATCATCACGAAAAACAAATATGTCATAATTGACGCTGTCGGGTTGATAATCATAATAATGATAGCGATAGGCAGTGTAATCGAAATCATGGATAAGAAAACCTATATTGGGTGTATGTTTGTCGTCTTTCGGTTTAGGCGATAAAGATAAATAATGCCGCAAAAATATTTCATGATTACGGGTTTGACTTCCGGCAGAGGTAAATTTTACAAGGCTGGTTCCCGGTGCATGGCTAAAACAAGAGTCATCCTGCAATCCTCCGTTTTCACCTAATTTCAGCATATTGAAACTATAATACAATTTAATACCATAGCGATGCCCGGGTGTGAGATAACTTAAGCCTGTGTTCACACTGAGATCCCTCACCTTTTGATTTACATATCGCCCACCGGCCAAAATGGTGCCTAAATTCAAATTTAAAATTAAATTTTCAGTGATATGCTGGGCATAGGTTGCAGAAAAATGGTTTTCTTTGGTAGATACAAAATTATAGGCAATATTGGCATAAGCGGTGGAAAGGGTGTACAATTCCCAATTGGAAAAATCGCGGATATAACTATAATATGGAAGTGTTTTGAAATTAAAATCGGGCTTGCGGGTAATCATAAAATTGACAGATTGCCGGGCTTGCCCGTAATTACCTAATCCCGCCCATATATTCTTATCCGCCAAAGATATATCATCATTATAAGGACCCCATATCTGGGTATCTATCAAAACGGGCTCTATACACTGAGCCATATAAGGATTCAATTTATAATGATAGGCAGGCGCATAATCCAAACTTCCCAGTGAATCCATCGCTATTGCGGTGGTATCACCGGATGTTTGTGCTTTTGCCCCTATAAATACTATTGTCAGCAAAAATGCCAATAGGTATTTAAACGCTACTTTTTTCATATTAATATAAAAATGCAAAAATACTATTTTTTGTCAAAATAACACATCACAGACAAGTATTCATAAAAAAATGTAGGAAGAATTTTGAAAAATCTTTCGGATTATAATTACCGGAAATAAAAAATGCAAATAAGTATTATTTTTTTGCATTCATATTGAGTTAATTACATATTTTTTTGTTTGCATATTAATATTTTTTTAGGAAAAAAGCAATTTCGTATTATTTTTTTTTATTATCTTTGCAAAAATAAACTAATACAAATGTGTATATGAAGAATAGGAATTTAATCAAACAATGGAAAGCAAAAATATTCTATACACTTGAAAAAAAGAGTTATCTTCAAATTAAAATAAAAGACAATATGAAAAAATTTTTTTTAATTTTATTAGCGGGTATTTTAACAATAGAATTAACGGCTCAAAATTCCGGAAAAATAGTACAAATTCACTATAATTATCCCGTAAAGGGGTATAACATTGATAGAACGGATACAATGTATATGTGTTGGGATAGAGATGTGATTATGTCTAAAACTGTATTTTCCAATACCAATAGCATAGATTATGCATATAAAACGGGTGAAAATGCAACATGTGTGTTCCCGTCTTTAGATACGAAAGAGTCTGATTTTATGCGTTTAAATTTGGATAATAAGGTGAATCACAGTCTGAAATATTCAAAAAGACAAAAATATATAGCCGGAGTATTGACAAAACGGGCAAAATTGATTATTCACACAGATAAAAAATACGTATATGATGTATATGTTGCAGAGAATGATTACCCGCAAGCATTAAATTATATGTTTATGTTGCCTACCGTAACGGGGAAAATGATAATGGAAGTGAATAAAGGAAGAAAATGCTTATTTACAACTATTTTTTATGATTCTAAAGTCACTCTTCCTAATGAGATATTAAATTTGTGTGCACAACAAAGCATCAATCCTCAGCAAATAGAAGAAGAAGTATTGAAATAATATAGGATGCTACTAAATTAAAAAGATTATCCTATTAAATTTTGGTTAATCTTTGCGAATTGAAAAATAGCAATTCGTTGAGGTTTATATAGTTATATGCAGTTTCAATTATGGACAACTACAACTTTTTAAAACAGCACGGAAATAGATACAGCCTATTGTTAATGTATTGGTTTGTTTATCTTGTTTATGCAGGTGCAATTGTAAAGAAAAACCTCGACCGATAGATAGACCGGACTCTACATTTTTTCTTCCTACCGATTTATCGGTAGTATGGATACGTCCATATGCAGAAACGCAGGAGCGTGATGTGTACACAAGATTGATTGTTACAAGGAATTAAACTTACATTGTTTAAAAAAAATGCGGATAAGACTTTTTCTGTGCTTATATTTATAGTATTTTTGCAAAAAAATATACAAGCAAGAATGATGAAAAAGTGTTTATTGACAGTATTAACATTAAGTTTGGTTATGGTAAGTTGCAATCGTCAAAGTAAAAATACCCCTGCATTATATTCCGGCATACATCCTGAATATTTTGACACCACGGCATTGCCGCAAGAAGATTTTTATCAGTTCGCATGTGGCGGATGGATGCGCATGCATCCCCTTACACCGGAATATTCCCGTTACGGAACCTTTAATCAACTGGGAGATACCACCCAATTGCAAGTGCAAGAGTTGATTGCAGAAATTGCCGGCAGTAAATATGTAAAAGGCAGTGTGGAGCAGAAAATAGGTGACATGTACAAAATGGGCATGGATTCGGTAACTTTAAACAAGCAAGGATACGAGCCTGTTAAAGGTATGCTTGAACAGATTGCCAAAATAAAAGATTTCAAAGAGTTTGAACATCAAATAGCAGAATTTCACCGTTACGGAATTTCCGCTCTGTTTACTGTTTTTGGCGAAGCAAACCCCGAGAATAGCGATATGACTATAGCTTGGCTATGGCAGTCGGGTATGGGTATGGGTGACAGAGATTATTATTTGAAATCGGAAAACCAAGCATTACGCCAAAAATACCAGGAAATGCTTACCCGATTGTTTTCCGTCACTCATTTTGATGATTTGATGAAAACAGACAGCAAAACAATGGCGACATCGGTATTGGCTTT
This sequence comes from Bacteroidales bacterium, assembly GCA_017616775.1. Classification (GTDB taxonomy): domain Bacteria; phylum Bacteroidota; class Bacteroidia; order Bacteroidales; family WCHB1-69; genus UBA1205. The sequence continues at coordinate 7,821 of JAFZXM010000014.1, read as the reverse complement.
TGAAACAGAAATGGCAAAAATAGCCATGGATAAAAACGATGCTCGCGATCCGCAAAAAACTTTCAACTATCGTTCCATGACCGATTTGCAAAATTTGTGGCCCCAATTTAATTTTGATAACTATTTTAAATCACTAAATCTCACTTTGGATAGTGTAAATGTGGGTAGTCCTGACTATATTGGCGGCTTGTCAAAAGTAGTAGACAAAGCGGATATCGGCACCTTAAAAGCTTATTTGGCATGGCATCTTATTCAAGATGCAGCTCCGTATTTGAGTGATGAAATAGTGGAAGTAAGCTTTAATTATTATGGCAAAGCATTATCGGGATCGGAGGAAAACAAGCCCCGTTGGAAACGAGTGGTAAACACGGTGAACAATAATCTGGGTGAAGCCATAGGCCAGATGTATGTAAAAAAATATTTTCCCAAGGAAGCTAAAGACAGAATGCTTAACATAGTGAATAATTTAAAAGAAGCATTGGCGGAACGTATTAACGAAAACAAGTGGATGACCGATGCCACCAAGGCAAAAGCAATAGAAAAACTCAATGCTTTTCGGGTAAAAATAGGCTATCCTGACAAATGGAGAGATTATTCGGCATTAAAAATAGAAAATGATAGCTATTATGCCAATATTTTGCGTGCCAACGAATTTGAAATTAATTATCGTTTGTCCAAAATTAACAAACCCGTGGACAAAGATGAATGGTTGATGTATCCGCAAATAGTGAATGCTTATTACAATCCGTCTACCAACGAAATATGTTTTCCTGCAGCCATACTTCAACCACCGTTTTTTGATATGAACGCCGATGACGCCGTTAACTATGGTGCAATAGGAGTGGTGATAGGACATGAAATGACACATGGATTTGACGACAAAGGCAGCCAATATGACAAAGATGGAAATTTGAGCAATTGGTGGCAGGAAGAAGACGCCGAAAAGTTTGAGCAAAGAACAAAAGTTTTGGTGGACTACTTCAACAATATAGAAGTATTACCCGGCATACACGCCGACGGTAATTTTACTTTGGGCGAAAATATTGCGGACAACGGAGGTTTGCAAGTGTCTTATTTAGCCTTTACCAAGGCTTTGGCCAAAGGTGAAATACAACAGGAAATGGACGGATTCACTCCCCAACAACGCTTCTTTATTGCCTATGCAACAGTGTGGGCAAACAATATCAGGGATGAAGAAATCAAACATTTGACCAAAGAAGATCCCCACTCTTTGGGAAAATGGAGAGTTAACGGCACATTACCTCATATAGATGCTTTTGTGGATGCTTTCCGGATAAAACAAGGGGATAAAATGTATTTGGCTCCCGAAAACAGAGCTTTGATATGGTAATTTTATCGGCTAAAAAATGAAGAAAGCAATCTTACTGACAGGAACATTACTCTTATTGCTGCAAATATCGTATGGCCAATACACCACCGCTGATATCAAGCAATATATTGCAACATACAGCGATGTGGCCGTAAAAAAAATGCAGGAATTCGGTATCCCGGCAAGCATAACCTTGGCGCAAGGCATATTGGAGTCGGGTGCCGGCACCAGCGATTTGGCCCGTATTGCCAACAATCATTTCGGCATCAAATGTCATTCCGACTGGACGGGAAACAAATACTATAAAGATGATGATAACAAACACGATTGCTTTCGGAGTTATTCCAATGCAGCCCAATCCTTTGACGACCATTCCAAATTTTTACAACAAAGCCGCTACAGCTCCCTGTTTCTATTAAAACCCACCGATTATAAAGGCTGGGCAAAGGGCTTAAAGTCCTGCGGCTATGCCACCAATCCGCAATATGCGGAACGGTTGATAAAAATAATAGAAGATTATCAATTATACCTGTACGATATAGGAGAAGTCCCCGGCGATAAAAACCAATATGCCAAAAGGGAAAATAATGTAAAATCATCTCAAAATACGGATGTATCCTCTGTTAACAAAGCCAATACACCCAATCACACCATGTATTTGCCTCCTAAAAATTGGCACAAAAGAAATACACCCCGCTCTTCAGGACAATTGTCCATGGATGAATGGAAAGCGGGAGGCAATCCGTTTAAAGGCTTTGCCCCTGTGGAATATCCCTATACAAATCGTACAGTATACAGAAACAACGGCGTGTATTTTACAGTGGCAAAAATGGGAGATACATTTTATTCTATAGCCGTGGACGTGCAACTGGGCGTGGGCGAATTGAAAATGTACAACGACATTCCGTATAGAAAATACGAACCCTACCCCGGAGAAATAGTTTATCTGGAAGCCAAAAAAAAGAAAGCGGAAATCAGTACGCATGTGGTAAGAGGCCATGAAACCGTACGCGATATCGCTCAAATGTACGGAATAAAAACATCCGCATTGTACCGGTTGAACCAAATGGATAAAAATACGGAAATTCATGCCGGACAAAAACTGAGATTGCGATAAATGAAAATAAAAGTATATGCAACAGCCAAAACAGAAGAGCCGTATTTGCGTACGGGCGTGGACATTTATTGCAACAAATTAACCCATTACTTCCCTTTTGAATATATAGAGATTCCTGCTCCTAAACAAATAAAAAATTTAAACATAGAACAACAAAAAATAAAAGAAGGGGAAATTATTTTAGACAAAATACTCCCTGCCGACACCATGGTGATATTGGATGAAAACGGAAAAAATATGTCATCGGTCGGGTTTGCCGACTTTTTGCAAAAAAAAATGCAAATATCCAAACAATTGGTATTTGTTATAGGCGGACCATATGGTTTTTCCCCGCAAGTATATGAACGCAGCAATTTTAAATTGTCGCTTTCCATGATGACATTTTCCCACCAAATGGTGCGTCTGATTTTTTTGGAACAATTGTACAGAGCCGCGTCCATACTAAAAAACGAGCCTTATCATCATCAATAAATTATTGATAAAAAATGCGGCAAACTCTTCGCTTTAACAAGAAAAATAGTATTTTTGCAAAAAATATCTTTTTAATTAAAATGAAAAAATATTTATTTTGCATCATACTGGCAATAAGTGTTATACAAATTCAAGCCAATACGTTTGAACAAGCCAACCAAGCGTATAACAAAAAAAATTATGAACAAGCCGTTGAATTATATACACAATGTGCAGAACAAGGTTATTCCGATGCCGCTTTGTATTACAATTTGGGCAATGCCCATTTTAAGGCAGACCACTTGAGTCAGGCCATATTATGGTACGAAAGAGCTTTGCGATTAGAACCCTCCAACGAAGATATCATTCATAATTTAGCCTTTGCCAATCAACAAATAACAGACAAAATAGACAGCGAACCCTTCTTTCTCAAAGTATGGGGAGAAAAATTACTTCACCTGTTTTCATCCAACGGATGGGCGATAATGTCCGTTATCATGTCTTTGCTCACCTGTTTGAGCATTACAATTATATTTATAGGCAAACAGGCCTCACGGAGAATGCAAGGTTTGGTATTGTCCGTCGTTTTCGGCATATTAATGATATGCAGTATCATTTTCGCCCGTATAGGCTATCAACAACTTCATGCAAAAGACAAAGTCATCATTACAGCCATGAGCGTTACGGTGAAAAGCACTCCGGACGCTTCCGGCACCGACCTGTTCACTGTTCATGAAGGACTCAAAGCCTCCATTACCGATAAAACCGCAGGATGGATAGAGGTAAAATTTCCTAACGGGGAAAAAGGTTGGATACAACAAAGCGATGCTGAAGTGATATAGTGAAGAAAAAAGACAAAACTTCCTGATTGCTTTGTCCCGAAACAGGTATGCAAAGCATCCCCCGCCAAAAAAAGCAAAAGGAGTCCGCATGTGCTTTTTTCCCGAATTCAACAAATAAACGCAAATTCTCACGGATAAGAATAAATAAAAAAGAAACATTGAAAAATATATCGGAATTTTGTTTATTTTTGCAAATTGTATACAGACCTGTTGTCGTTGTTCCGGCAGTTTAAACAAAACCTCGGCTGCCGGTTCCGGCAAAACGGAAACACAAACTAAACCAGAGGTTTTTTTAATAGTTGAAATGATCATGAAAATGAAAGTAAGACTTGTTCCGATTATGCTTTTTACTGTGATAGCGGCAGTTGTTCTCAGTGCATGCGAAAAGCAATCTCCCAAAGAACCCAATGTTTATATTGCCATTGCAGACAATGGAAAACATCATGATTTTGCCCTGATGCTTTTGACCTATGTTCCTGTAGGCGATAATGCTTACACGGGGAAAAATATCCTTGGTAAAAGCAAAGGAACTATAGAGTTCAAAGGTTTGACCTACGAATGCTTCAGCATTCCAAAAGGGGTATGGGATTTGTATTTCGAATACTCTATGAATGATGAATATTACGATAAATTTGACAATGAGCGTAAAACTATCAATCTTAGGGACAACGACTGGGTGCGCATCTCTTGGGATTTGGCTGAAAGCTATGCGGCACAGCCCGGAATCATACAAGGGTCAGGCTCCCTGTATTAACCCGTGGTTGACAGCGGCAAATTGAACTGACAAGCCCGCGTTGTAAGTCCGGCGGCTACCTAGGCAACCTCTGCTGCCGGCTGCAACGAACGGGTATGTGAAATAGAAAGGTTGCCTGTTGAAGAAGAAATAAAAATAAAGTAAAATAAAACATTAACAATCTGAGCTTTACGCTCTTATTCTCTCAAATCGGAAATCTGGTAAATTTTCAAAAGGGAACGGGAATAATGATGCGAAAAGTTCACGTTTTAGGCGTGAGCTGTTTTGTGCTTATTAGTTCCAAGTGGTTTACCAGAGCCTCGATTTGAAAATAAGCAAAAAAGAAATAGCGAACGCCTTTTTTATGTTATGGAAAATAAAAATATGCAACAACAAAGTCTTCATATCGGGCATTTGGTGAAAGCCGTTTTTGACGAAAGCGGGCTTACTGTGGCGGAGTTTGCCAAACGGATACACTGCGACCGCACCAATGTATATAAAATTTTTGCCCGCCAAAGCTTGGATACGACATTGTTGGTGAAAATTTCCAAAGCCTTGCAACACAATTTTTTTGTGGATGTGATGAATATGTCCGGCCTTGCGGCGGAAATTCCCGTGCTGCATAGTTTCAATTTTTCCATAGATGATATTTCTCTTGAAAATATTGACAGACTGTCCCGTTTCCTTGCATCCCTGAAACTTCCCGAAAATGGTGGATGATGTTCATAAAAACGGCAAGCGGCACTACAGGCGACATAGACAAAAACAGAAAAAATCCTTCGGTTGATATGGACAAATTTCGGGGTGGCCGGATATTTCCGGTGAAAAAATTTCGGGGTCAGCGGATATTTTGACGAAAAAAATTCCGGGTGGCCGGATATTTTTGCCTGTATCTTGTCTTGAACCTTTACATATCCCCGAAACCGTGAAAAACATTCACGGATATGTGATTTGTTTTCACTCTTAAAGAGCTAATATAGCGTGATTTGTGAGTACTTTTGCAAAAAAATAATTGTTGAATATTAAACAAATAAAGAAAATGAAAAAAATAGTATATGTTTTTGTAATAGGCAGTTTAATGTTAAATAGTTGTAGTAGGTTTTCGGAATCACCAAAAAAATATCAAAAAGAAATAGAAGATTATTGTAGATATAGAATTGCATTAGCAAAGGTAGCCGCTGACGATGAATATTACAACAAGTGTATAGGCCAAAAACTTGATAGTACCCATGTGGTTAATTTCGGTACACTACTTACTTGGGGCATCCTGAAACAAAGTAAAGATTGGTATTACAATGATCTTTATGTATTTGATAGTGAAATTACAAATGAAACATATTTTAATGGGACGAATGGGGATCCATATCGTAATGCTTTATTCGAAAAGTCTATAGATTCAACATTCGAATATAAAGCATTAGCGGATGAAACACTAACAAGGTATATTATGACAGAAGTAGTCTTATCTGATTATATAAGTATTCCAACATCTTCTGATTTTAAAATATGGGAATTCACAGAGTTAAAAACGGGTTTGGTTGGTAGATTTACTACTGGTGGTGAAATAGAAGGATATAGAATTGAATTTACAGATTCATCATGGGAGGAATTTTGGAACAATTTAATTCAATAGTTATGAAAGATACAGAAATACAAAGTATAAAAATAGACATTAGTACGCATGAGCCTACTTTTTTTCAAAAGGTGATGCAATGTTATCATACCATGCCCAAATCATGGTTGTTAAAAAGGTTCCGAGTTGATGGAGGTACCATTCATATAGAGACACTTAACGATAAAATATTTTCTGCTCAAATAAAAGAATGTCAATTCAGATGGCAACAGGACAAATATAAACGATATGAAATATGGGTGAAAAAGGAAAATCAGAAAATCCATTTCAAGGAAATAGCATATATGTGTTCTGATGATGAATGGAATACTATTATAAACTTCTGTTTAAATGCAGAAAATTCAAAAGAAACTGCTGCCTCAAAAATATTTAGTAAGGTAGAGGTTGTTAAAGATATTCTTGAGGGTATATCATAATAGTTTATCAAATCTAAGAAAATTTGAGGTTCCGCATTTTTTAATTGGACAGATTTAAAGATATCATCGGTTGACTGCTAAAATGAAAAAATGGAAATGAATTAAAAAGAGAGATTTTTTCAATTTATGGAAATTTTAAAGAAGATACTATATTTGATATGGACAATTATCACATATCTTTTTATATTGATATGGAATATTCTCTCTTTTATGTTTGGGCTGATAAGAGATAACATTAGATTAGCAAATAATTCCCGCAGAACTAATTCAGGTAATTGGGACAAGCGTTTTAAAGCAACAAGAGAATTAGAAAAAAAAGCACATATGCGTTCGATAATCATTTCCTTGTTGTTATTATTAGTAATATTACTTATGAATATATGTTCAAACAAAAAAGACAATAATGTCAATAATAACCCGGTCGATACCATAATAGTCGAACAGAAGAAAACAAGAAATATAAAAAAGTCTCAACCTGTTGTTCTACAGAATGACAATAATAATATTGACACCTTAATACAACTTGACACTGCAGCAGTGGAAGATATAAATGATTCTATAGAACCATATATTATAAATGGAGTTATATCTTTAGATAGTATAAAAGAGAGAGACAATAATTGTAGAGAATTTAACCCGATAGCCGAATGATTATGTTCAAAAAACCATCAGTTATTAAGAAAAGAGAAACGAATTAAAATTTTGAAAGTATTTTTAGGATATGAATAATATAACAACTTCACTAACAAAAGTTCAGCAACTTATTGCATTGGATATACAACGAAAAGAAGAAGCACGAAGACGTGGTGAAAAATATAATATTTTCAGCGTATTGGGATTGGAGACCAACGAAGTACGGACACATTCTGCTTTTTTAGCTTCATTGTTAAATCCTAACGGAAATCATGGGGTTGGTAATGCTTTTCTTGATGCATTTGTGAATGCAATGCACTATGAGAAACTTCAATTGAATACAATGGAGTCTTCTGTAAATGTAGAATATGATACAGGAAATGGTAGAATAGATATTCTCATTTCTGATAATAATAAAAAAGCGATTATTATTGAAAATAAAATATACGCAGGAGACCAACCAGAACAGTTAAAAAGGTACTATAATTATGCAAAGTCAGAGTTTACCAACGATTTTCGTTTACTTTATTATAGTGCGTCCCATTCTTTAGACCATTTGTGTTCCGAGTTAAGGTGACCATTCTTTGCTGGTTTAACATTGCAAAATTACATTCTTTTTCTTTCATTTCCTTTTTATGTTATAATTTTTATTTTCTACGCTGCGTTT
>JAFZXM010000013.1 GCA_017616775.1 Bacteroidales bacterium | reverse complement strand
CCCGCTCTCCAATGATTTAACAGCCTTAACCTTTTCGCTGTCTGAATGTTTTGACTTCTTCATCTTTTTTGGTTTTTCGTGTTACAAAATTACTACTTTTTGTCCACTTTTAATCTGTCCGATTTTTGGGGAGGGCTACAAGTTCCAAGACAAGGTGAATTGGCATAAAATTAGTGAATATCAGATTTTGTCAGAGAACTTCATCCGAGAGTTTCAAAACAAGGTAAATTGGCATAAAATTAGAAAATTTCAAGAATTATCTGAGGATTTTAAACTTGAATTTCAAGACAAATTAACGAATAATTACTCTCAAATAACCCAATCTGAATAGAAGTCCTTATTAAAAAAAGATTTTTTACTTTTTTTATAAAAAAATTATATTTTTGCAAATTAAATTTTATTTAAACAAGTGTTTATTTCATTATAGGTGGCTTTTTGAAAGCCACCTATGTTTTTTGTTTGTAGAAAAAAAATAATACTTTTTGAAAGTGGTATGAAAATTATGACTATTTTTGCAGTTGTATTTTGAATTATATCTAAAGGGATTTCTAATAAAAATGTGGAATAAAAAAATGGTAAAATTAAAATTTATGCAAGAGACCTTTAATGGTTCAAATAGTGGTTTTGTTTTTGGTCACGTTTTGGTCACATTTAAAAATTTCTATTGGTCTTTTTGCAATTTTGTAACATTAAAAATTTGTTTAATTATAACAATATGAAGTAATTATGAAGAATAATAACAAAAATATTTATTCCTGTCGGGGGTACAAAGGAGTTTTGTAAGTGTTTGGAATACAACAGACTGCAAAACTCTTTTTCTTTTATCCGCTGAATTTGGTCGCCTTTTGGTCATGTTTTCTTTTTTTACATAAAAAAAGTGTGTCAAATGACACATTTCAATTTTTTATTTTTACACTAAAACTCCATTCCGTCAGCATTGTCCGCACCTGCCAACCCTGCGTAAAGGCATAAAAAAATCTGCAGTACTTGGGATGTACCGCAGATGTGAAAAATTTCTAATGGTTAAAAATATGTTGCAAAAATACAACATTTTTTTCATATATCGGAAAAATGTTAAAAATTTTTTCTGATGATAAAACAATTATGATTATTTTTGCAAATCTGTTTTAGTTTGTCCTAAAATAGGGAATGCTTATATATCATGATTTTAAATAAATTAAAATTTTCAAATAAAGCCAACTGGATATATCTTTTGACAGGATTGATCATGCTGGGGTTTGGCATATTTTTCTCATACAGCAACAATCTCAAATCATTCCAGAACAACCAGTACAAAGCGTATCAGCATGAATTTCTTGAAAAAGAGAATGCCCTGTATCAGTCACTTAACCGACTGGTGCAAGATACGGCTATGTTGAATATCAAAAATTTGTATGAATATTGCCAACGCAATAATTTATTGTCACAATATAGAATAGTGATATACGACAGCGCCCAATTGCTTTCATGGTCAAGCGACCAACAAAATTTTCCGCTTAATTACAATGAATATTCCTACCAGCAGGTGGAGGAGTTAAACGGAGAATGGTTTTATGTTTGTCAGGTTCATTACGGACAAAGGGTATGTTGCGGCGTAATTTTACTTGACAACATCAATCAAAATAGCTTTTTCAATAATCTGTTCAATATCAAATTCGCCCCTTTATCCGCCAAAGAGGGAAAGGCTATATACAATCAATCGGGGCAAAAGGTGTTTAAATTGAAAATCACACCTAAAGTTCATGAAAAAACAACGAAAGCACTTTTGTGTTTTGTGTTGTGGATATTGTCCATTACTCTGATAATTATATCGATAATCGGGTTTACTATACCTAAAGAGCCCGGAAAAAAACGCAATATTTTTGTATTTTTCGCCATATTTTTTATTGAAGCCTTCGTGCTATTCCTGCAAGAATTACCCTTTCCTCCAACAGCTTTATTTTCATCGGTGTATTATTCTTCCACCTTTCATTCTTTGGGAGAACTGTTGCTGAATACATACACACTGTTGGCTTTGGCTATTTTTTATTATTTGTTTTTTCATATAGACGCCTCTATCCATATCCATAAAAAGGGTAAAGTTATCATAGCCATACTAATGCTCATTATTGCTTTTGCTATAGATACATTTATGTATTGTGTGGCTGTAGGAGCATTAAGAGACAGTATAGTGGTGTTTAACCCCACCATGATATACAGTTACGATGCTTTTTCTTTTATTGTTTTGATATCCATGCTGTTTGCCCTTTGGACACTTTTGGTGGTCAGCGAAAAAACCATAGCTTTGATAACAAATATGGTGGGCAATACCAAAGATTCACTGAAAATTTTGATCATCACTTTTTCCGTGTTTTTGCTTCTTGCTTTGATATACGCTGTCAGAATGAACCTGTTTCGCGGTTATGAGGTCTCTTTTGTTATGGCGATACTTATCTATGCATTGCTTATTTTCAAAAACTACAAAGGAAAAGATTTTGATTTACTTTGCACATGGGGTCCTTACGTGCTGGTAGCCATCATGATATGTTCTGTCGGAAATAATCAAATCAACCTCCGCCGACAAGCCTATAAAGAAAACCTTACCGAAATTTTGGGTTCCAACAGTAATCCTTACATATCTTATAATTTTGCCAATTTGGCCGAAAATTGGAAAAAAGACACTATCATACGAGATTTTTTTATTACCAACCAAATACGAGAAAGTGAAATAAAGCATTTTATTATAGACAAATATCTGAGTGATTACACAAAAAAATACAATGTAAACATATATTTGTACCATACCGGCAATCCGCAAGAAATGCAGGCTATGCAGAAAAAAATGAATAATTATGTAATCATCGACAGCCTCGCTTTACCCAATGAAGTAAGCTTCCGCCGTGTGGGTTTCGGACAATCGGAATATATGATCAAAGTACCCATCAAAGTAAAATCGGTTGAAAAAGGCTACCTGCTGGTATTATTACGACATCTTGCACAAGGATATCTTTTGACAGACGAAACCCTGCAAAGAGACGGGGCCAACTGCTCTTTTGCCTGCTATGAAGGAAATCATTTGCAATACAATATCATCAATCATGCCAATTTAAAATATGAACCCAATATTGACAACTATCATTTGGACACCTTGTATTCCGGCATGCAGTTTACCCAAAACGGATACAATCACAGTGTCTTTATACAAAATCAAATGATTTTTCTCGTTACGGACGAAGTGTCCATGTGGGAAAAAATATCATTTTTTGTAATATTGATGCTGCTGCAATGCTTGCTCACTATTATCCCCAACAGTATAGCGTGGGCATTAAATAAAAATATTAAACAAAACAATTCCGTACAACGCACCTTAAACAGATACGTGCTGATTATCGCTTTTTTGATAGCGCTTATTGTGTTGATATTCAGTTTTATATTCTTTAACAACATCAATCAGAGCAGCAATCAGAAAATTCGCACCAATTTAATCAGCAGACTGCATCAAACTGTAGACAAAACCATCAACGACAACAAAGTGACAAGCAGTATAGACGATTCCGCTTTGGTTTTGATAGACAACGAACTGAGTCAGATGAACTTTAACACCATCGATTTGTTGTTTTATAATGAAAAAGGGCAAAATGTTTTGAGTTACGGCAAAGGAATATTGTTCAGTACCAAAATAGATCCTTTGATATATGTAAAAATGACCGAAGACAAACTGCTATCCATTACTTCAGAGCGTGTGCTGTATGATGTAAAATATAAATGCATAACGCAAACCATCATCGGTTCAACAGGAAACATTATCGGCTATATGTCCATGCCTTATCAAGTAACTCCTTTGCTCAATGTGATGGATGCAAAACAGGGACAAATAGTGATAAAATTTTTAATTATCTGTTTGGGTGCACTTATACTGATATTGTTTGCCTCCATTATGTTAATACGATGGCTGATAAAACCTTTGATGCAGGTTTCTGACAGTATGTCAGAAATCAATTTGGGTGATTCTTTAAGTCTTTTGCCTGAAACCAGAGATGACGAAGTGGGCAAACTTGTATTGAATTACAACAAATTGATTAGCAGGCTTAAAAACAGTGCTGAGCTATTGGAATCCACTTCCCAAAACACGGCATGGAGAGAAATGGCTAAACAAGTTGCCCACGAAATCAAAAATCCTTTAACCCCCATTCGGTTAAAAACACAACTTATCCAACGCAAATGGAGTGAAGATGAAGTGAGCAAAGAAGACATGAATGCCTATTTCAACATGGTGATAGAGCAAACTGACGCACTCACACAAATAGCATCCTCCTTTTCCCGATATGCCTCTGTAGACCAAGAAAATATGGAATTGGTCAATTTGTGTGACATCATAAAAATAGTGGTGGATATGTACCAAAATAAAAACAATGCCAATGTGTTTGTTTTGGAATATTATGAAACCAACCCTTGCATGGTGGTAACCGATAAAAGCAATATGATACGTGTTTTTAACAATTTAATACAAAACGCCATACAAGCCAAACGGGAAAAGAATATTATAATAAAAATTCATATTCAGTCGTATGGGGACAAAATGTGGCAAATATTGGTTGCCGATAACGGGGTGGGCATACCCGATGATATTAAAGAAAAAATATTTCGGCCCAATTTCACCACCAAAACATCAGGAACAGGATTGGGTTTGGCCATAGTGAAAAATATTATCACCTCTCAGGGCGGCAGCATTAGTTTTGAATCAAAAAAAGGAGAAGGCACCACATTTACCATCATTTATCCAAAATATACAGACACCGACAACCCTTAGCATAAAAATCATCCGCCGATAAAATCTTTTGAACCTTTCCGCCTATAGTTTCATTCTTTTCCTTTTGCCAATTCCCTGTAGATGTTGATTGCGAAGGGCAAAGTAAATAAAAAGGTAAGCACATCGGCCATGGCTTGTGTTGCTTCCAGGCCTTTTAACCCGACTATGGAAGGCACTGTCAACAAAATAGGTATAAAAAACAATCCTTGCCTGCATAACGATAAGATGGTGGCAGGAAACACCCTTCCTATGGTTTGAAAAAGCATATTGGTTGCGGTGGTAAGGCCTATCAGCGGAAATGCCAGACACTGCCATCGCAGCACACGGGTGCCTATATCTATCAATACCCTATCTTCGTTCCGGAACAAGGCTATCAATTGCGGTGCCCATATATAGCCTATACTTCCCATTAGCAACAATATAACGGTAGCCACTGTCATACAGAACACATACGACTCTTTAACCCTTGCATGCAAGCCCGCACCGTAATTAAACCCGCACACGGGTTGAAAACCCTGGCCGAATCCCAATATAATGGAAAAAGCAAACATCATAATGCGGGATACTATGGCAAAAGCGGCAATAGTCGACGCCTCTTGGCCCGGCAAGGCATACACCGCCGCCGCCCTGTTTAAACATATGGTGGATACGCATATCAGACATTGTCTGCACAACGAAGGCAAACCTCCGCGCACTATTTCCTTATAAAAATACAGGGAGGGACTAAAATTATGTAACCGGATATGAACATTGCCCGCTTTTTTTGTGCCCGCAAAGAGCAATATACAAGAAAACAACTGACTTAAAAGAGTGGCAAACGACGCACCTTTTACTCCCCATCGGAATACAAAAATAAACAAAGGATCCAACAATAAATTGAGAATGGCTCCCAATGCCAATCCAACCATGGCATAATTGGCACTGCCCTGCAACCGCAATTGATTATTCATCACCATGGATGTCATCATAAAAGGAGTGGCCAAAAGAATATAAAACAAATATTGATTGGAAAAAAGCAAAATGTCACTTGTAGCCCCCATCAGCAGAGACAGCGGACTTAAGAAACACACTCCCGCTATTGCAAACACCGTTCCTGCCGATAAAGCGGTGAAAAAACCTGTGGAAGCCATTTTGGCGGCATTAACGGTGTTACGGGCACCCAATGCACGGGAGATATAATTGCCGCTGCCATGCCCCAGAAAAAATCCTATTGCCTGCACAAAAATCATATAGGCGAACGACACTCCCACACCTGCTGTGGCTTCCGTACTTAAATGTCCTATAAAAGCGGCGTCCGCCACATTATATATTGCCGTTACCAACATGCTTATTATCGTCGGTAACGCCATTTTGAGAACCAAACGTTTTACCGATCCTTGCGTCATAAGGGCATATTTTTCCAAACGCTTTTGTTCGTCTTTGTTCTCCGATACTCCCATGTTGAAACTTAGAAAATGCAAAGATAGTTTTTTCCCGAGTTGCCGACACCATGCAGCCGGCAAAAAATATATACAAAAGAACAGAAAAATAAAAAAAGCCAAACACCGGGAACAAACAATTTGTTTTTTTGTTTTCCAAAAACAACACTCCCGCAATTATAACAGTTGTTTTTTGCAAATTGAAGTAAAAACCGTGCTTTCCTTTTGTAATATTTTCGTGCATCTTTGCCTGCGGAATCTATAATTTTCAATAAAAAATTGTACCTTTGCATATGATAAATGCTTTATCAATAATCTTATTTTTGAAAATAAAATATAAATAAAAATATGCAGAAATTATTATTATTAGGAGATGAAGCCATTGCTCAAGCATTTATAGATGCCGGAGGCAGTGCCATCAATAGTTATCCGGGAACTCCGTCAACACAAATCACGGAATACGTTATTAAATCAAAAGAGGCTAAAGAAAAAGGTATAATAGCCAATTGGTGCGCCAATGAAAAAACAGCCTTGGAAGCGTCTATAGGCGTTGCTTATGCAGGCAAACGAGCCATGACATGTATGAAACACGTCGGCTTGAATGTGTGTGGAGACCCTTTTATGAATGCAGCCATTATAGGCACTAAAGGCGTAATAATAGTTGTTGCCGATGATCCCAGCATGTTCTCTTCACAAGATGAACAAGACAGCCGTTATTACGGACATTGGGCCATGATACCCATGTTAGAGCCTTCCAATCAACAAGAGGCCTATGACATGGTATTTTACGGATACGAATTATCCGAAAAACTGGGCACCCCTGTATTATATCGTATTCCCACCCGATTGGCTCACAGCCGCGCCGGTGTTACCCGTAAAGAAAGCCGTGCACAAAATCCGCTGACCAATCCGGAAGATGCAAAATCGTTCGTATTGCTCCCGGCCAACGCCAAACGATTGTATCGTAATTTAATAGACAAACAGCCCGCTTTTACCAAAGCATCGGAAGAATCCGGTTTTAACCAATATTTTGCCGGTACCGATAAAACTTTAGGTATCATCACCAGCGGTATTGCTTATAACTATTTAATGGAAAATTTCACCGATACCACATGTCCTTACCCCATAGTTAAAATCACCCAATATCCTTTGCCTTACAATATGTTGAGCAAATTGTATGATGAATGCGGGGCTTTGTTGGTATTAGAAGACGGACAACCTTTCATTGAAGAACATATCAAAGGCTTTTTGGGTAAAGGCAAAAAAGTAATGGGCCGTTTGGATGAAACCATCCGCAGAGACGGTGAAATGAATGCTGAAAAAATAGCTAAAGCATTAAAAAAAGACATGCAACCGGGTATGCCTGTTCCTGATGTTGTTACCAACAGACCGCCCGCATTGTGTCAAGGATGTCCCCATATAGACAGCTACAACGCATTAAACGCCGTAATGGCAAAATACGAACACGGAAAAGTTTTCGGAGATATAGGTTGCTATACTTTAGGTTTTAATATGAAAGCCATAGATACCACCGTATGTATGGGCGCTTCCATCACCATGGCCAAAGGCGCTTCGGAAGTCGGTATATTCCCCTCTGTTGCAGTTATTGGAGACGGCACCTTTGGGCATAGCGGCATGACAGGGCTTTTGGATTGTGTAAACGAAAAAGCCAACGTGGTGGTGGTAATATTGGACAACGATATTACAGCCATGACAGGAGGCCAACCTTCATCGGCCCACAATAAAATTCGTCGTATATGCGAAGGCTTGGGTGTAGCTCCGGAACATATTCGTGACATTATTCCTTTGCCGAAAAATCATGACGAAAATGTTAAAATAATAGAAGAAGAAGTTGCTTACAACGGTGTTTCAGTAATTATTCCTCACCGCACTTGCTTGGTGGAATTAAAAAAACACTTGGGTGAGAAAAAATAAGTAATATTAAAATTTGATAGGAGACTTTAAAATGAAAAAAGATATCATATTATGCGGTGTAGGAGGCGATGGTATAGTATCTGTAGCCAAAATTATATCAGACGCCGCTCTAAACGAAAATCTGTATTTAAAACAATCGGAAATTCACGGAATGTCCCAACGCGGCGGTTCTGTATTTTCTCATTTGCGTTTATCTGACAAGCCGATATTTGCAGACGTTATTCCGGAAGGCTATGCAGACATTATCCTTTCTTCCGAACCCATGGAAGCTCTCAGATATTTGCCCTTCCTGTGTTCTACAGGTTGTGTTATCACCAATTCAGAGCCATTTGTCAATATTACCAATTATCCTCCTATGGAAAAGGTAAATGCAGAATTGGCAAAAATAAAAAATTGTGTTAAAATAAATGCAAATGAAATAGCCAAACAAGTTAACGCCCGTTCCAATATGGTGCTTTTAGGAGCCGCTGTTCCCTATTTGGGCATTAACATCACTAAATTGGAAGACGCCATTCATCATATATTCGACCGTAAAGGAGATGCTGTGGTAAAAGCTAATTTAGACGCTATTCATGCAGGATTTAATGCAAGTAAATAAATTCTGTGTTTTTATACGTTTTATAGCGGGTTTTTCAGCCCGCTTTTTTATTATATAAAAAAATATCCCCGATGTGCCGGGGATATTTAAAAATCAACAAACCTTATTGTATCTCAACCAGTTTTACCGGTTTTTTGGATGTTTCCCGCATCTTCGGCAAAAATACATTTAACACTCCGTTGTCCATTTTTGCGGAAATATTCTCTTTTTCCACATTATCAGGCAACAACAAATTTTGTTCAAAATGATTGTAACTGAATTCGTGACGGAGATATTTACAACCATGCCTGTTGCTTTTATCTTCCGTTTCTTTTTTGCGTTCCATGGTTATCACCAATTCATTTTGATCATTTACATGAATCTTGAAATCTTCTTTGGTCATACCCGGAGCCGCTATTTCAACATGATACTGCTTTTCATCTTCCACCACGTTGATAGCAGGGGAAGTCATTGCCGCAGTTCTCATAATCGGCCACTCTTCACTGAATAAATCGTTAAACAGACTCGGCATCCAATTGGATTCGTTTTTTTTATTAATCGGTAACATAATAATAATAATTTTTTATTCATTCGCCTCAGTCTGAAGTTCTGTCCCAAACTTCATGGGCTTTCGGTTTTACTTTTGTCTATTCAAAATATATACCAAACAAAAAAAATGACAAATTGACAGAAAAAAAGGACAAATACAGCCGTTTTGGCACAACTTTTCATTCTTGTTTTACCGGCTCCGTTTCCGCAAACCGGAAACATTTCACACTTACGGGCGGATAAGATATTATTCTGTTTGTCTTTGCATATTGCTACGCAAAGCGTGGATATGATTACGCGCTTCTACGGCATAAATACTATCGGAATGATAAGTGAGCAGCTGCTGGTACAAATCCATGGCCGACACCGGATTTTTCAAATATTGCTCTTGCAAAAGAGCCCTTTCATATAAGGCGTCATCCGCCAACAATTCGGTTGAATAATTGAGCAAAAACACTTCCAGCAAGCTGTCTGCTTTTGCATATTCTCCCCTATATTTGGCTATCATGGCTTGATAATAAAGCACGTCATCGTTCAATTTATAATCTTTGGCCATGCTTACACTGTCCAGCATAATTTCCGCCTGGTCATACCAATTAAGTTCCGTCAGGAACATCGCCTTGGCAAAATATTGCAGCGGCACACACAAACTATCTTCTTCGCTTTTATTGTCTCTGATAAGCAAAGCCAAATACATGGCATCGTTGGCTATCAATTTGGACGTTGCCGCACTCAACACTTCCAGTTGGGCTTCTGCCCACTCTGTTTCGCCCTGCATGAGTGAAATTTTGGCATTGGTGAATTTGGCCACTTGGGCAATGGTATCATTCGGCATGGATTTTTCCACCTGCGCATTCAATAAGATAGCCTCCCATACATCTCCCTGCAATACTTTTAATTGGGCTAAATCCACCTTGAGCAATGTTATCTGTTGGGGAGGAAGCTTGCCTAAAGCTATTTGCTGCATCAGCATCGCCGCTGCCGTATCCACTTGCCTTAAACACAAAGCTTTGAATCTTATCCATTTACGATACAGCTCTGCGTTTTTATCCGTTACATTATATTGTTGAAAATATTGTCTTAACTCTTTATCCGTCATTTCGGCTTTGGCAGCATTCCACCCCGAAGGGGTTTGCAACCGGGAAAGCTGCACGTCCAGCAATGCCGCTTGCGCCTGCTTTGCCAAAACGGTTTTGTTTCCCAAAGATATAATGTATTTATAACCGTCTTCGGCTGCAGCATAATCACCGTTTCGCAAAGCGGTATTTGCAACATTTAACACCGTATATCCTGCTAAATTATATTTTCTGTCCATGGCTTTTACATGCTTGAGCGCCATAGAAAAATCTTTTTCCTGCACAGCATACCATATTAACAAATCCGAATAGACTCTGTTGTCGGGATACCGTGAACCATATTTGAGTATTTGCGACCGCAGTATGTCTTTTTTTTCATTGTTGTCATCGTTCAACCACCAACTCAACAACACCGATTCCACATTGGAAAGTTTGTCGGGTTCTGCATTCAGCAAATCGAAATATTCCTGCGATGCCTGTCCGTATAGACCTTGATTTTCGTATATTACCGCTATGTCCATGGCATAAGCGACCTCTTTTCCCGACAATTTCCTCCCTTTTAAATAGGTTTTAACAGCATATTCTTTTTTGCCCCTGTTTAAAAAAGCTCTTGCCAAATCCACCACATCAGAAGAATTGACAAGCAAAGCATCTATACATGCTTCATATTGTTTTTTTGCCTTGTTTGTTTCATTTTGTAATTCAAACACATAACCCAAATCCACCTGGTATTCCCACATGGTATATTTGGTCTTCAGCTGCTTATGCACCAATTTTTCGGCAGCCTTATAATCTTTGATTTTTATCAGACTTTGAAAATAATAAGTATAATAATAATGATTCGGCGTATTGGCATACAAGCGGGCATAGGATTCCGCAGCCTTGTCATATTCCTGGCCGCTATAATATTGCAAAGCCAATTTTGCCAAGGTATTGTCATCGGTTTGTGCGGACAAATGGAACAAACAGCCGAACAACAAACACCCTATGAATATTTTTTTTATCATTATCACTTCTTTTTTGCAAAGATAACACTTTCCCGTGAAATGCAGAACCTTCTGATTTATTGTCAATTTGTCTTCAATTACAGCTGCCTGCATCATCAAAAGGTTGAAAAAACAAAAAAATCATATGCCTTATTGTCTAAAACCAAGTATTCTCCACCCGAAAACAGGATGGCGTTTCTCATAAAAAAGTAAGAATCAAAAAAAAGTGCTATCTTTGCATGCTTTAAATCCATTTACATGATATCCCTTGATAAATTAACGCAGAATCACCGTTTAATTAAAATCATACGAATATTCCTTTCTTTCGTATTGTCATTCATTTTGGCTGCATTTGTCACCCAATTCATACCTCCTGTATATATAGGGCGTGTTCAAGTGGAAATTTTCATTTTGTTTACCGTCTTTTTCGGTTTATTACTCTACTTTAACGCCAAATACACATGGATGTTCAACATCACTATAAGTATTTTTGCTCTTGTCATTCTCATTCTTATAGTCGGTAAAATAGGATGGAAATCCAATGCCGTCATCAACAACGCCATCAACAGCACTTCTTTGAAATATCAAGCCTCCCAAGTGGAAATATTACCTGCCAAAACCTCTAAGGCTCCTCATATTTCTTTACAAAAACGCATACAACAAAAAATTGACTATAAAGATTCCGTTGTGCGTAATTTTGCCGTAGAACATTCTTTGCTCTATTTTGATGAATATTATACCAAATACCGACAAATATGCCGTCAATTTTCGCTTATAAAATATATCAAGGACAATTACAAATATGTAAGCGATCCTTCCGGCTTTGATTATTTTGCCACTCCTGATGAAAGCATACAGCTTATGGCCGGAGATTGCGACGATTACAGCATACTTATGGCCTCCACGCTCAAAGCCATAGGGGTGAATGTCCGTATAATATGGGCTCCCAATCATGTTTACCCCGAAATGTATTGCGGCAACAAAAATCAGTTTGACAAATATGTTAATGCCATTTATACCTGCTTTCCCGAAAAAGTAAAAAACAAACAAATATGTTATCGCTTGGATAAAAATGATGAATATTGGCTCAATTTGGATTTTACCGACAAATATCCCGGGGCTCCTTATGCATCTCCGGAAGTGCTTTCCATCATTTATATCAAATAGCATAACATATATTTTTATACCTTTGTAAAAATAACAATATAATTATGAACGCAACGGAACACAATAAAAACAAAAAACATCTTATTTATGGCATCCGGCCTGTTATGGAAGCCATTGCCGGCGGCAAAGAAATAGATAAAATAATATTACAGCGGGGCTTGTCCGGTGATTTGTTTAAAGAATTGTTTCACCTGATTCGGCAACAAAATATTCCTTTCCAATATGTTCCCGTTGAACGCCTCAACAGATATACAAAAGGCAATCACCAGGGTGTGGTATGCTTAATGTCCATGATTATATACCAAAGTATTTTTGATATAATACCCACCCTTTACGAAGAAGGAAAAATGCCTTTTATTCTGATTCTGGACAGCCTCACCGATGTCCGCAATATCGGCTCCATAGCCCGGAGTGCCGAATGTGCCGGCGTACATGCCATTATCATACCGGCCAAACATACGGCTCAAATTAATGAAGACGCCATAAAAACCTCTGCCGGAGCATTACACCAAATTCCTGTCTGCCGGCACGATAACCTTGCCGAAATTATTGATTATTTACAACAAAGCGGAGTAAATGTGGTGGCATGCACCGAAAAAGCCGGTCAAATTTATTATGAACACGACTTTAACGGTCCTACCTGCCTGGTAATGGGAAATGAATACGAAGGTATCTCCGGCGATATATTGAACAAGTGCTCTCAAAAAGTAAAAATCCCCATGACCGGCACTATAGAATCTCTCAATGTGTCCGTAGCGGCAGGTGTTATTATGTTTGAAATTTTACGTCAAAGAAATATCCGATAACATGCACCGCCGTTTTTATCCGATATACATTATAGGCATACTTATACTATTGTACGCATGCCGTCGTCAACCCGCATATACACCGCAACACAACTTTGTACACATAGAAAATGATGTGTTTAAAATAAACAACGACACCTTTTTTCCTTTAATGCTTAATTATGTGGTTAATTATCGCCTTATGGACAGCAAATTTGTGGTGGCTCCCTGTATCTATTATGAAGATATGGATTGCTTTGAAACCGATACCGAAGAAGACAACCAACAACAAATAGAAGGACACCTGCAATTAATCAAAGAAATGGGTTTCAATTCCATCCGTTTGATTTTTGACCGCATTCATTTTGATCAAAACAATATGCCCTTTTATTGGGCCGATAGCAATAAAATCTATTTACACCAATGCCAAAAAGAAATTATTCACGGTCTTCAACGCTTTATATCAATAGCCAAATCGGAAGACATAAAAGTCATGCTCCTGATCAAAGCTCCTTTTAATCCGCAAATAGAAAAATTTACCATAGCCTTATTAAAAACCTTTCAGGAAGAACCCACTGTTTTTGCATACGATTTCTTCAACGAACCCCTGTATTTTGATACGGAAAAACACCGGACGAAAGCAGATGCTTATCAAATTGTGAGTCATTGGGCCGATTTGATGCATCAATACGCACCGCATCAACTTTTCACCATAGGCATGGCCGAACCATTGGAAGTGTTTAAGTGGGATCCTTCTGTCTTACCTGTTGACTTTGTACAAATACATTCTTACAATCCGCTTAGAATAAAAAGTGAAATATATTGGTATAAAACCTATATCCACAAACCGCTGATGCTGGGAGAAACCGCTTTGCCGGCAGAAAACGACAGCATACCTTATCAATACCAATGTGAATATTTTGACCATGTTTTCCGATATGCCAGAGACTGTGGTGTTTGCGGCTTCGGCTGGTGGGAATTTCAAGATGCCAATATAGGCGTGTTTGAAGGAAAATATGCAGGAATATTGCACCATGATGACACCACCTGCACCGCCGACGGAAAACACCGCATTTTGGGAGCCCCTAAACCTATAGCGGAATATACTAAAAAAGCTTTAACTTATACTCCAGAAAACAAGGCACCCCGACCCATGAATTATTACAACATGCTCGGATATGGCAATATATGTATTAAAGGAAAAGTTGTGAACAACAAAAACAAAGCCGTGGAAGGTGCCGTGGTTCGGGCTTGGAATAGCGATTGGTCGGTAGGAATGCATACTTTTACCGATAATAAAGGGAATTTTACACTTTATACCAATGACAGCTGTGTTCATTTTAAAATATCGGCCCCGGGAATGACATGCGAAGAATTGCATTGCGAACCCTCATACATATCCGGACCGCCGAAAGAAACAACACCCTGCTTGCCTATGCAAAAACTGGAATACCAACAAATTAACTATCAACATTTCCTGCGCCCTCAAGCAAAAAACATTTTTGACTTCGACAGCACCCTGTTTTCCCGTTATATCATAGAAGCCTATCTGCCCCCTGTACAATTGAATAAAATAAAATTAAACTAATAAATATAAGGTAACTCCCGTTTCAATTTCTGCATACGATATATATATACTTCCTTTGCGGGCTTGTTGTTTCTGCATATTATTATCGTATCTGCAGGCGATATGCTTGTAAAACAGCAAGATAAATATTGAGGAGGCTGATATGCATAATTATCGGTAACAAACCACATATCCATTCCCAAATCCAATCTGTCCCGCTTGCGGGTAATATTGGCATATTCATGTGTGCGATACAACGGACCTGTAGTAAGTATTCTATACGGACTTTTCCGGGCAATATGAAATTCATAGTTGGCGGCAAGCTCCCAACGGGGACATAATACAGGTGCATCTTTAGCTATCAATCCGCGCTCTTCCGCATGGGAAGCATGAGCCAAAAACGCTTTTGCCGCTTTTTTACAAGTGGCTATTTCTATAGAATAATCTTTTACATATTTAGGATGCGAAATAATATACCCTTTGGCAAATTGTATCATAAACAACACATATACCACCGCCAACAATGCAATTGCCAATTGCAAACTCCTGTATATGTTTTTTTTGTGCTGCTCATAAATATCCACTATCATTCCCGACGCAGGAATAAGCAACAAAGTATATGCCGGTGCATTCCAATGCGGCAATATGGGTTTAAACATGGCAAAAAATAAAAACAGCAATATTAACGGCAACGAAACCAAATAAAACAATATATATGGCGACTTCTTTTCGGGAACATACATCTTATGCCTAAAAAACAAATAAATATTAATCCATATTCCTATTAACAATATAGGATGATTGTACAATAATTCCCCTCCCAATTCAGCAAAAAAATCACCCATATGCAGGCCATTCATCATCACTCTGTTGCCATGATAGGTGAAACTGATGAAATTGTGCTGTATATTCCAATATAATACAGGCAGGCAACATACTGCCGTTATGGCTACAGCCATATACAACCATTTGTTTTTTAACCACGAACGATCATATATTAATATATACAATCCTATTCCCGCCCACATTACCAAAGCCGTGTATTTGGACAAACAAGCCAAACCTATCCATAATCCCAATGCCATAAAATGTTTTCGCTCCTTATGTATGCCCGTAACATATATACACACGGCTTCCCGCATGCCCATTAACATAAAAAACATCAAGCCCGCATCGGGAATAATAAAAGTGCCCGTAACCAAAAGCACATACGGAGACAGATTAAAAAGCAACACCGCAATTACTCCCGTTTTATCTCCGGATATTTTTTGGGCAATATCAAACACCAAAAATGAATTGACCGTACATAACACCAATGCCCCCAATCGAATAAACAATTCATTGTCCAATAACAAATGCAAGGTGGTGAGATTGATCATCCACCCCACCATGGGAGGATGGTCAAAATAACTCCATTGGGGAAACATGGCATACAAACGATAATACAATTCATCGTTGTTTAATTCAAACAAACAAGCCATGGTAAATCGGACAAACAACGATATTCCCACAATTATCAACAAGTGGCGGCGATAAGGCAATTGCAAATAACGAATCCCCTTTTGAACTGTTCTTTTTATCCTATTTTGGAAACATATCCGCAATAAAACCAACAACACCAATATTTCCAATCCGTATTTGATGCCGCTTTTCCAATTATTCACACTGTTGGGCTCCGTTTTATGAGGAGCCTTCCCCATACAGCGGACTATGGGATTATACAATATATGATTACTGTCTTTGTCATATACTTCTATCCGTATATATGTATCCGTACTGTCAAATACATATTGGGCACTGTCGGTGAAATGCCGTTCATGTTTTAAAACACCGTTTTGTCCTATAAAAGCCACCCCCGACACCTTTTGAGTGAATATGGCAACCAGAGTATCCCCTTTCATTTCAATAGTTTGCGGATAAACCAATTGTGCTATTCGGGCTTTTTTTATGGCCAAACTCTCTTGTGCCTGCCTGTGTATGCGCACCCCGAAATGTTGCCCGTTCTTAAGAGCCTGCACTATATTTCCCCTCGATAACACAGATGTGTTTACCACCGTGAAATTGGAACTCACTTCATCCATTTTATCCAAGCTGTGCATATCATCATCGGCTAACAGCACCGCATAATATCCGCTCGACAAAGCGCTGTCCCACTGGGCTATGGACGTGCGATAATGATTAAACACCTCCACCGCATCGTAATTGGAAAGCAAAGAAAAATCCTGAGGCAAATATCCTTCACAAAATTGCGGATGATTAACGGTTAAAAAATCACATGAGCCGCGCAACTTATCCAACATAAATTGCTTGTGATGCATATTCTGATGAAAAAAGAAATCCATCCACACCACCCTGTCGGCCCCCAATATCAACTGATGCCTTTTTTTTACATTGATGCCGTGTTCGTATGAAGGAATAGTAAGATAAGATCCGTTATCATAACGGATATCCGTGATTTTTTGATAATTGGATATGCCTATGTGATTATATCCCAAATATTTGTATGTGTTTACTACCTGTAAAAGCCGATTGTTTTTGCCATCGGTGACACCTCCCCAAGATTTACTGTGCGTATGAAAATTGGCTATTTGCCACCGGGAAGAAATGTTTTGATAAGGATTGTAATAATTTTCTCCCTCAAAAGGGGTGGATACACGAAAATCATATATGGGACTTACCAAATAAGGAATACCTATATACGACAATATCAACAATAAAATTGATATTGCTCCGTAACATAGATATTTCAGTATTTTATGCACTGTGATTTTAGTATCTGTTTTCTGCAGCTGCTTTTATTTGGGAGGCCAATGTATTGACAAATTTTTGCAAGGGCTTTTTCACCATTTGCGATATCATAAAAGGAAGATTGATTTCGGTGACTATGGATAATTTGCTGATATTATCCTGACCTTCTATTAAAAACAGCAATTCAACACTTTGAGGAAACATGGCACTTGTAATACTATATACCACTTTGGAATAGGGGATTTCTTCTTTTATACTCATTTCTATATGCCCCACACCGCTGACAGAAAAGCTGCATTGCTTTGCATCGGCTTTCCAATCCTGCACCCCCGGAATTTGATTTTCAAGATGAGTGCAATCGTTTACAAGTGCGAACACTTGCTCGTTTGTAACGTTAATATCTACTATATCACTTGCGATATTCATGCATTATCGATGTTGTTCCGCCCATGCATCGGGATCTTTACTCCATGCATTAAGCACTTCTATTTCATTTTCTTTAATATATCCTTCTTTCGCCGCTTCTTCTACCAATATACCATAATGCGTGAGCGTGTGCAACTCCAATTTGGCCTCTGCAAACCTTTGGGATGCTATGGGTAAGTTATAAGTAAATATAGCCACCATGCCCAATACATTACAACCCATATCCTGCAAAGTTTGTGCCGCATTTAAGCTGCTTTGGCCTGTAGATACCAAATCTTCCACCACAACAACTTTATCTCCTTTATTTACAACACCTTCCACTTTGTTGGTAAGCCCGTGTTTTTTTTCTTCACTACGCACATACACAAAGGGAAGCCCCAACTCCTGTGCTACCAAAACACCTTGTGCAATGGCTCCCGTAGCCACACCGGCTATCACCTGCACATCAGGATAATATTTGCGAATCACCGAAACCAGTCCGTCCCGAATAAAACTTCGCATTTCAGGATAGGATAATGTTTTACGATTATCACAATATATAGGGGATTTTAACCCCGATGCCCATGTAAAAGGCTGATTCGGACTGAGTTTTATTGCTTTAATGGACAATAAATTTTTTGCACAATTTTTTGCTGATTCCATACGTTATCTACTTAAATTTTTAAGAATGCAAATATACAAACTTTTCTACAATTATAACTTTATAGAAGTGATAAAAAAATCCGATGTTACTTCTTTAAAAAGTAATTTTCTGTATTACAATCACATTAAATCCGTCCCCGATCTTGCAGAGCAGTTTATTTCCTCCCGGCAAAACATAATAATAGTATGTGATACTATCACCCAAGCCGAAGCATTTTTGGATGACATAAAACAATGTTTCCTGTTCCAAAAAGCGGCAGGCGGCATAGTTTGCTCCAAAGATAACATATTGGCAATGGAACGGTTGGGCAAATGGGACCTGCCCAAAGGGCATGTGGAACAAAATGAAACCGATATGCAAACAGCCATACGTGAAGTACAAGAAGAAACAGGGCTTCAAAACTTGAAAATATTGCAGGATGCAGGATATACCTATCATATTTTCCGGCAAGGAGACTGCCCGAAATTAGTTCTCAAACAAACACACTGGTATATTATGCAAAATATACCTGAAGAAACCCCTTCTCCCCAAACGGAAGAGCACATCACCCTGGTAAAATGGATGAACAAATATAATATGCAGGAATTCTGCAAAAACACCTATCCTTCCATTTCCCTGCTGCTGGAAACATGCTTTAACAAACATTATTTGTAACATCATCTTGTCTTTACCTGTATGGAATAATTTTTGTTTATTTTTGTATGTTCAGTGATGAAAAAAATAGAGATATTATTATTGTTCATTATAGCGCTGGCTGCGTGTCAAACCAACCAAAACCCCGGCACTCCCGCAACTCACACCGGCATGATATACGATACCTTGCCTTCTTTGCCAGACGGCACCGTGTATAGTGTACGGCAAATACTGCAAATGGCACAAAACTACTCCAAAGCACCTGTGGTTGTGATTGACCATTTTGACAATGAAAACGTTGTGGTGCATTGCTATATTGATAATGAAACAAATACCGAAACCATAGACTGGCTCACCATCAATCCCAACACCGGCAAAGGCACTGATTTTTTAGAACAAGATATTGATTTTACACAATATCTTAATGAATAAACACCTGTTGTTTCCCGTTATTTCTTTACTCACAAATTGATGTTAAAAATTTTGTGAGTCAAATTATTTTACGAGAAAATATTTTGTATTATTTTGCATATTATAATCAGGCATGCAATATGAAACCATATAGTCGTATCTTTTTTCTCTGTTGTTTGTCCGCAATATGCTTTTCGGCGGCTATTGTCCAACCGTCTTATACTCCTCAAACATCATGGGCGGATTCGGTATTACAAACATTGAGTCTGGACCAAAAAATAGCCCAGTTGATGATGATAAGAGCACATTCCGACAAGGATGAAGCCTATTGTGCCAATTTAGTACAATATGTTAATGATTATCAGGTGGGGGGTGTATGCTTTTTTCAAGGGGGGCCTTGCAGACAAGCCAACCTTACCAACCGGCTGCAGGCAATAAGCAAAATACCTCTTCTTGTAAGCATTGACGGAGAATGGGGCTTGGGCATGCGTCTTGACAGCATTCCTTCTTTTCCGCGCCAAATGGCATTGGGAGCGGGCAACGATACCGCACTCATCTATCAAATGGGTGCGCTCATGGCTAAACAATGCCGACAATTGGGCATACATGTCAATTTTGCTCCCTGCGTGGATGTAAACAACAATTCCCAAAATCCCGTTATCAACAGCCGTTCTTTTGGAGGCAATCCCCAATTGGTAGCCCGATGCGGTATCGCCTATGCCAAAGGCATGCAAGACAATGGTGTAATGGCTTGCGCCAAACATTTCCCCGGCCACGGAGACACTAAAATAGATTCTCACAAAGATGCCCCCATTATATCCCATCCGTTAAACAGACTTGAAGAAATAGAATTTTATCCCTTTGCTCAATTAATTAAAAACCACGTGGATGCAATAATGGTGGGCCACCTGCTTGTAAAAGCACTTGACACCGCCTCCATAGCCACCGCCTCATCCTATATCACCACCTCCCTTCTAAAAGATACCATGGGATTTGAAGGCATAGTGTTTACCGACGGCTTGGAAATGGGCGGAATAGTTAAACAATACCCTCAGGGAGAATTAGAGGTGCGTTGTCTTATTGCCGGTGCGGACGTATTGTTATTGCCTGCCGACTTTGAAATGGTTTCCATGGCTGTCAAACAAGCCGTTCTGGATGGTCGCCTGACCATGGAAGATATTAACAAAAAATGTTATAAAGTATTGAAAATGAAAGAAAAATATGTTATCCCGCATCCGTTATATGTAGATAACATCAATACTTACAAAAATATCAATACCCCGGCCATCCATACTCTAAACGGACAATTGATGGAAAAAGCCATCACATTGTTAAGCAATCAAAACAATATTATTCCTTTGAGCCACAAAAAACAAGGTCTGTATCTTCGGGAAGCCAAATCTGCATCAACAGCCATGACAGAGGTGTTTAACAAATATTTAAATATCAATGTTATAGAAGCGAAAGAGAATTTGATGCAAAAAAAAGAAGAAATCTACAAAGCCAAAGAAGATGCGGACTATATAATAGTGAGTTTGTCCAATTTGAACCAATATCCGCAAAAACGGTATGGAATGAATGAACAAACCATACGCCTGTTGGATTCTCTCACCTCCGGAAATATTCCCGTAGTGCTACTATTGCCCGGCAATCCCTATGCCATTAACGAATTGCCTTTTGCCGATAAATTTGCCGCCATAGTCATTGGATATCATCCCACAGACGTTGCCGAAACGGCATTGGCGGAAGCTGTATGCGGAGTCAAAGCCATTACGGGACATTTGCCGATAGAGCTTGACCAATTTGCCTATAACACCGGTATTACCACTAAAAATTATAAGAAAAACGCACATGAAAAAAATCATATTTTCTACAAAACAAAAATTGATGAAATTATTAATAATGCCATTGCCGAACAAGCCTTTCCCGGATGTAATGTCATTATAGCACAAGGAAAACATATACTCTACAACCAATGTTACGGCACCTATTCTTACAACGACCTGCGTAGAGTGACCGCCTCCACCGTTTACGATTTGGCATCGGTAACCAAAGTAATGGCTACCACCCTTGCCGTTATGAAACTTTATGAAGAAAACAAAATCAATCTTAACGATAAAATCAGCAAATACCTGCCTTATTTAAAAGGCAGTAACAAAGAAAACATTAAAATTTACCAATTACTCACCCACACGGCAGGACTTCAAGCATGGATTCCTTTTTACAAAGAAACCCTTAACAAAGACTATTCTTTTAAAGAAGAATGGTGGCAAAAAAACTATTCTCCCGAATATGCCATACATGTTGCCGACAATTTATATCTGCGGACCGATTTTGAAGACACTCTTTCATTACGAATAAGCCAATGCGCTCTCAAAGGCAACAATAACTATTTATATAGCGATTTGGGATTTTATCTGTTGGCTGCCATAGTAAAACAAATAAGCGGACTTACTTTGGATGTATATGTTGACCAACAATTTTATAAGCCCATGGGCTTGGAAAACACCACTTTCAACCCTTTGAAAAAAATAGAGGAAAACATGATAGCACCTACCGAAAACGATACCTTGTTCCGCAAACAACTGTTATGCGGATATGTTCACGACCAAGGGGCTGCCATGCTCGGCGGAGTTTCCGGACACGCAGGTTTATTCTCCACCGCCGAAGACCTCTTGGCAATATGCCAAATGCTCTTGGACAAAGGATTATATAAAGGTCACCGGTATTTAAAACCCCAAACAGTGGAAACCTTCACTAATTATTATTTCCCAAAAGAAAGCAATTGCAGAAGAGGTTTGGGATTCGACAAACCAGCCAGAGGAAAAATGGCCAGTCCGTGCTGCTCTTCAGCTTCCCCCCTCAGCTATGGACATAGCGGATTTACAGGAACTTTTATTTGGATAGACCCTCGCTATGATTTAATATACATATTTCTGTCCAACAGGGTTAATCCCTCTGCCGACAATAACAAAATAACCCAAATGAGCATTCGCTCACTGGTGCATTCCTTTGCTTACAAAATGGTGGAATAATGCCGGCTGCTATTCAAGGCTTATTTTATTAATGGTTTCAACCATTCTGTCCCAACTGAACCGCTTTTTCTCCTCCTTCATGGCAGCATGAAAAGTATCATAAAGATTTTCTTCAAAAAACCGTATTACAGCCTGTGCTATTTCTGCACTATCCGGATTGACAACAAACCCCACTTTTCCATTGCTTACTATTTCCGCCAAACCGCCGACATTGGTGGTAACTATCGGCTTTTCAAAATGATAGGCTACTTGTGTAACCCCGCTCTGGGTTGCACTTTTGTAGGGCTGCGCTATCAAATGCGCCGCACTGAAATATAAAGCCACCTGGGTGTTGGGAATAAAACGGGTGTGCAGAACCACCTTGTCTTCCAACTGCAAACGGGCTATTTGCTGCAAATATTTTTCCTCCTTTACATAAAACTCTCCCGCTACCAATAATTTTACCGGCATGGCTTTCAACTGCGGATTTGCAAACGCATCCAACAATAAATCCAAACCTTTATAATCCCGTATAAACCCGAAAAATAAAACATAATTGTAATCCGGATCCAACTGAAGCTCCTGCAATGCCTGCTTCTGCGGAACCACGGCTCCGAAATTGTCGTATAACGGATGCAAAGTATATGCCATCGGTTTTGTATCGGTAAAATGCTTCAAATCGTTTAACACACTTTGCGACATGGTGACAAACCCGTCAACACTCCGTACAAAATACGAAGACAACAAGGTGTCTAAGAAATTTCTTTCATGCGGAAAAATATTATCCGCTATAGTTACCACTTTGGTGTGCTTGTTACGACGTATTATGCGGGATATGGTACCCAAACACGGACCCATGAACGGCGTCCAATAACGAACAATTACTATATCCGGCCGCATTTTTTTAATATACCTTCCCACCTTCAGCCAGTTAAAAGGATTGATTGAATTCATCATTACTTTGATTTTCAACCCCTTGGGAGGCTCCTCTGTTGATAACTGTGTTTTACCGGGAAATAATATTGACGGATATTGCAAACTGAAGGTGATTATTTCCGTATCATATCCATTATCTATATACGCCCGGGCCAAACGTTCGTTAAAAGTGGCTATCCCCCCTCCCCGCAAAGGATACGCACTCCCCAATATTATCACCTTTCGTTGGTTTTCCATCACTTTTTATTCACTATAATTGTCTGTTTTCTGCTTGATAATGTATTTGTTTCTGTCATTGGAATTCCGGGCAATAAGTTCTCCCAAAAAACCGGCCAAAAACAACATTAACCCAAATATCATGGCCAACAAAGCCAAATAAAACAAGGGCTGGTCGGTAACTTGCCGGAAATATGTCACATGCCTGGATATATTAACCAACTTTTCCGCTATCAGCCATATGGTTATACCAAAACCTATCAAAAACGATACCGTACCCCACAAACCGAAAAAATGCATGGGCTTTTTGCCGAATTTGGATACGAAGGTGATGGATACCAAATCCAAAAAACCATTGATAAATCTATCCCATCCGAATTTGGTAACACCGAATTTTCGTTTTTGGTGATGCACCACCTTTTCTCCTATTTTGTTAAAACCCGCCCATTTGGCTATCACAGGAATATAACGATGCATTTCCCCATAAACCTCTATCGTTTTAACCACCTCTTTTTTATAGGCTTTAAGTCCGCAATTAAAGTCGTGTAAAGATATGTGGGATATACGCCGGGTGGTCCAATTAAAAAATTTTGAAGGAATGTTTTTGGCTATTTTAGAATCATAACGCACTTTTTTCCAACCTGATACCAAATCATAATCCTCTTCTTTGATCATACGGTACAATTCCGGTATTTCATCAGGGCTGTCCTGCAAATCCGCATCCATGGTAATCACCACATCTCCCTGCACATGCTCAAAACCCACATTCAGGGCTGCCGACTTGCCGTAATTGCGGCGAAACCTTATCCCTTTGATTTTTTCATTTTGTGACCGCAATTGCTCTATTTTATTCCATGAACCGTCGGTGCTGCCGTCATCTACCATTATTATTTCATAGCTATAACCGTGCTCCTCCATCACTTTTTCTATCCATGAAGTGAGCTCTGACAATGATTCTTCTTCGTTTAACAATGGCACTACTACTGAAATATCCATCTTATTTATATTTTATCCGCGTTATCTTTATCTGTTTGTTGTGTTTGATTTTCCTGCTGTATTTGCTTATTCCTCCGCTGCATGCCTACCGATAAAAATAAGGCTATGGTAAACGGAAATATCATCATTTGCAAAAAATTACCCACCAGCAACGAAACCATAGTGGCCTCTTTTAAACTTGCCACAGCCGCATCTTTGCCGCTTTGTATTTGATTGCTTTGTTCTATTTTTATTATCTGTTGTTCTTTATATCTGTCTATCAACTGCTTGTCCACACATTGGGAAAGCACTATGAAATACATGGAAAAAAATATTCCATAACACAATATCATTACGGCACTTACCGATATACCGTCGGAAAACAAAAATTCTTCCGCCTGCTTTTTTCTGCGATATTCCCTAATGGCAAAATAGATACAAGCTACTATAACAATGAATGTTATCAGTATAAACAGATGTTCTGTCCACTCCGGCTTGCCATGCATACAATATTTATTGACAATATCTGTAAGCATTGCCGTAACGGCAGCTATAGCTCCCCATTTTAACGCTATTGTCCACAATTTGCCATTCATATCCCTCATTGTTAAATTACATGTGCATGCCTCCGTCGCAACTGAGCACTTGTCCCGTGACATAGGAAGACAAACTGCTTGCCAAATATACCGCCGTTTCCGCAACATCTTTCACTGTTCCCGCCCTGCGTAAAGGTATATTTTGTATCCATGCGTTGCGAAGTTCTTCTTTGATTTGCCGTGTCATGGCGGTGTCAATAAATCCGGGGGCAATGGCATTGCACCGGATATTACGGCTTCCCAATTCTTTGGCAACACTTTTGGTAATACCCAATATGCCCGCCTTGGAAGCCGCATAATTTACT
Organism: Bacteroidales bacterium; assembly: GCA_017616775.1. Lineage (GTDB taxonomy): Bacteria > Bacteroidota > Bacteroidia > Bacteroidales > WCHB1-69 > UBA1205. Next base: position 49,898 of record JAFZXM010000013.1, on the reverse strand, counting down.
TGACCTGCGTTACCTTGCAAACCCACTACAGAACTCATATTGATAATGGAACCCTTTCGCTGTTTGAGCATGACCGGCTGCACCGACTTGATTAAATTAAACACCGATTTTAAATTCACGTTGATCACTTTGTCAAAATCCTCTTCATTCATGCGTAAAAGCAAATTATCGCGGGTGATGCCTGCATTGTTGACCAAAATATCTATGGCTCCGAAATCCGCATACACCTGCTCTGCCATACGCTGAGAATCTTCGTAAGACGAAGCGTCGGAAACATAAAACGCGTGCTTTACCCCTTCCTGCTCTAATATTTGCATCAAAGACAAAGCATCTTCGTCTTCACATAAATCGGTAAAAGCCACATGAGCCCCATGTTGGGCAAACACCTTTGCAATTTCCCTTCCTATACCTTTGGAAGCTCCTGTGATTAAGGCCACTTCCCCTTCTAATAACTTCATGTGCACACTAATTACAAATGCATAATTTGCAAAGATAACATTTTTTTTGCATATTGCACACTTTCCTATTCTCCGTCATCCGCATTATTATACTATCAACTTCATTTCCAACTGCTATGAAAAGCATCCTGAATGTAATGAACGGATACCTGCTTGTTTTGTATCAATACCGATGCAATGTCAAAACGGATTTCCTCGCTTCTGTGATATATTTCTACATATCTGGCGGCGGCGGCAATAATGTTTTTTTGTTTGGATTTGGTAACAAACACCTCCGGCTCACCATAATAGGCAGAAGTACGGGTCTTTACTTCAACAAAACATAAAACACCATTTTTTAAAGCAATGATGTCAATTTCATAACTTCCTATATGCCAATTATTTGCAAGAATTTTGTAGCCTTGCTCTGTCAAATATTCACACACCTTTTGTTCTCCGAATTTTCCGATATCATTATGTTCTGCCATCACATTTGGTTTTTGGTATATTGTTTTGCGTCTCCTCTGTCCACCACTATTTGATAACCGATAGATTCTATTCTTTTTTGGAGGCAGAATCTGCATTCTGCGGCTTCTTCACCGGTACAAATTTTATGGTCATAAATTTGATATTTTTTTCTGACAGATACAGGGGAAAGATTCGGCATGATTACATTGGCTCCCGCCAAAATGCCTTTTTCTCTTCCTTGCGGGTCAAGAGTACCCAAAGCCGTGGTGGCAGGCAACAGCACCGCCGGCAGCATCAAACGCAAAATGGCAATTAATCGCAGGGTAAGGGCTACGCTTCCCTGCGGGAAATCCGCAAACGGAGTTTGATGATGAGGGATAAACGGACCTATGCCCACCATCTGCGGTTGCAACCGGGCGATAAAATTCAAATCTTTTACCAAATGCTCCGGTGTTTGATATGGTGAGCCCACCATAAATCCCGTTCCCACCTGATATCCGATGCGTTTCAAGTCATAGAGACATCTTTGTCTGTTTTCTGCCGACAGAGTATCGGGGTGCAATTGACTATAGTGATAAAAATCTGCTGTTTCATGTCTTAACAAATACCTGTCGGCGCCTGCGTCGAAATAGGCTTTGTAGGTTTCATAGCTGCGTTCTCCCAACGATAAAGTGATGGCACAATCCGGATATTTGCTGCGTATGGCGGATATGATATCCACCATGATGGCATCGGTATAATACATGTCTTCGCCGCCTTGCAAAACAAAAGTTCTGAATCCCAACTGATAGCCCTGCCCGCAACACGACAGTATTTCTTCTGCCGACAGCCTGTAACGCGAAACTTCCTGATTGCCGGCCCGTATGCCGCAATAATAGCAGTTGTTTTTACAATAATTGCTCATTTCTATCAAACCGCGGATATATATATCATTCCCGTAATATTGCTGCCGCACCTTTTGCGCCTGTTCGTACAAATAAGCATCGGCGGAGCTGTCGCACGTTAAAAGCATTTTCATGTCTTTTTCGGGCAAATTACGGTTGACAACCAAACTGTTTATTATCTCTTTCATCCCGGAATTTTATTTGATACGGCAAAAGTATCATTTTTATTTATAAAAACACATATATTGCCTGTTATTTGCTTTATTTTTTTTTATATCTTTGCATTTTATAATCTTTCAATTAATTGATGTGTATAATTTAATCTTAATATCCGGAATATGAAAAGAATCGTTTTTTTATTTCTCGCAACTTTATGTTCTATGGGCATTTATGCTCAAAATATTACCATAGAAAAAGCCAATGACCACATTGCAGGCATAAAAAATCCTTCCGTTGTTGCCAATGAAACAATAGAAGGGATAGCTCTTCCCCAAGCCCAATATATACCCTCCTCTCCATGGCAAACTAACGCCATGAAAAAAGTCACCATGAACGGCAAACGTCTGCTCGCTCCGGGTGAATCTGTTATTTTTGTTGTGGAAAACAACACCGTTACCGAAGACAGTGCTCATTTCGGCACACTCGGCACCGCTATTGAAAATGCCATTAAGCGTGTACCTCAATGGCTGCAATATGATTTGCGCTTCCGCTTTCAACAATCCAATGACAACACCCGCTCCAAAATGGTTGGTTTAATCAATGCCACCCCTAAAAAATATTTGGATGAAGTTGCCTATGTGCTCACCTATTTACCCAAAGAAGTTCTCAGCGCATCCCGTTTCAGCGATTGGAATCAGTTAGTCAGTGATGCCGCAATGATATATCTTATTGCCGATTCTCTCAAATACGTTCGTTTGGTGGAATCGGGCGACACTGCATCCGGAGATTGGTATACCACCACCGAATATTGCATTAAACAAGGCAGCAACTATATATGGCGCAGCATAGACAAATACTATTACTATGAATTTATAGTCATGCCGAAAATAGAACAAGAAGGAGTATATGTTACCGATAACCTGACGTCTATCACCTCTCAGCGGACTTGGGGTTATTTTTGGAGAGACTATCTGTGGAACAATTATTCCCAAGCCGTTAACACCGCCGATACGGCAGACAGAAGTTATAACAATGTGAACACATGGGGTTACAAGGTGGTTGACGCCTCCGGCAAATACGATACCATTCGCATAGACACCATTCCGCGTTTGGGCCAATTGATGCAAATGCCCACCTATTTGTGGAATGAAAACCCCAGCATCTATTTCTTTAACCGTAATTTTTCCGCATCGCAAAGCGCATTGGACGTTTTGGGCAACTGGGCTTCACGCTGCATTCCGCAAGATGTTACTTCTTCCGAAGATTACCGGCCTTCCCAACCCAATCATATTGCGTGGAAACATGTAGGCAATTGCCATGAAGACGCCCTTCTGGTTGTTGCCGCAGCACGTACCGCCCTCATCCCCTGCATACATGTCGGCGATTTTTGTGATGACCACGTGTGGGCAGCCATACACGACGGAGGCGATGCCACATGGCATCACTTTGAATTCTTCCGCGGAGGATGCTCCGAAGGAAGACCCTATTATTGGGGTATGACCAATATGCAAACCAACGGAGGATACGGATGGAACAGCTCCCTGGTACAAGGATATGTGCCCAGCGGATATCTGTACAATATGTCTGCCACTTATTCCCAAGCATCCGCTTGTACCATGAAACTTACCATCACCGACCCTGACGGTGTGCCCGTGGATGGCGCCAGAGTAAATTTATATTCCACCAACACCCAATACGGCACCACCTATATTATGCCTGCCGGATATTTATGGACCAATGCCCAAGGTGAAATAAACGTACAATTGGGTACCGGCAAAAAATATTATATGAAAATATATCATCCCAAATTCGGATCTTTCCCTACCACATCCGGAAATGTATACCAACTGATAACTTCAGCCAACACCATAGCGAAAAAAGAATATCCGCTTTCGTTCAGATTTCCGAGTGCGGCTACATCAAGCAGAAACAATATCACCTCCGACCAAAACAGATACGATGCCGACCATAGTTTACAAATAACCATCAATGCTTCCAACGTTACCACCGGTAACAATCCCGTTGACGGACAACAATCTTCATTTTATGAACGCACTTCCACCGCAGCCTCTGTGAACGCCTATGTAGTAAGCGAAGCCGATATCGCCAATTTTAAATCAGGCAAAATCACCGGCAATGCCGATTATAACTTTGGTGCTTTATCGCACGGCACTTTCTCCATACCCGTGCACAAATCGGGAAAAAGCTATGTGGTGCTTTCCAATAACAATAACTATACAAACTATGTGGAATTGCAATACGGAACACAAATGGTCAACTCTGCCGATTTTGACCATGTAAATATAGACGACTATTCCGGCACCATCAACAATGCTTTGCAAGTATATCCTAACCCCACTTGCTCTCAAGCATATATATACACTCCCGATTGGGACAACACCACTGCTTATTTGTATGACATTACCGGCAAACTGATTCGGAATATTCCCGTTTCCAACCATAAAGGCATTATTTCCATGGACAATTTATCAGCCGGTGTTTATATAGTTAAATGCAATAACCGGATTCAAAAAATAGTAAAACAATAAATCCACCGCAGATATATAACCATGAGTTTGTTTTTTCAAAATAAAACCCGATACAAAGCACAATCGGTAAGTGCTATTGCCTGGCGGAAATTCTGCAAAAACAAACAAGGCATGACCTTTCTTGTCTTCATAGGCATACTTTCCGTCATTGCCGTTTTGGGATATGCCATCACTCCCGACAGCACCCCCTATGCCAATGAACAAATATTGGAAATCCGTTTGCTAAAACCGATGTCGAAGGTCAAAATGGTGCCCGTTAAAAAAAATTACGATGTCCCGCATTACCATTTTATCCGCAAAATGCTTTTCGGGCAACCAGACGACTGTACTCCGATAGCAATAAGCAATTATACTGTCAAACATGACAGCTTAATTGTTTACCGCCTCCACGAATCGGCACCTTACGACAGAGAAGCTTATCATTTGGCGGATGTAATATATGCTTTGGATGAACAAAGCCCTGTTGTTACCGACGGCCAAACATGTACTTTCACCACTGTTCATCACGAAAAAATCAGCCAAACCGTAACGCAGTTACAACAAGCCGCAATAAAGCGGATACACACAAAAACCTACATTTTAGGTACCGACAGATATGGGAGAGATGTGCTCAGCCAACTTATTATAGGGGCAAGAGTCAGCCTTTCCGTAGGATTTGTATCCGTATTTATCGCTCTTATTATAGGTATATTTTTAGGAGCTGTTGCCGGATTTTACAAAGGAAAGGTGGATGACTTTATCATGTGGTTCATCAATGTGGTGTGGTCTATTCCTACCCTGCTGCTGGTAATAGCCATCAGTTTTGCCTTAGGCACGGGCTTTTGGCAAATTTTCATCGCTATCGGACTTACCATGTGGGTGGATATCGCCCGTGTGGTACGCGGACAAGTGATATCACTGAGAGAAAAAGAATATGTGGAAGCCTCCAAAGCAATGGGGTTTAAAAATATAAGCATTATATTCAAACATATATTACCCAATATCACAGGTACTATCATCGTTGTGGCAGCCGCTAATTTTGCTTCAGCCATACTCACCGAAGCCAGCCTTAGCTTTTTGGGTATAGGCGTGCAGGCTCCCATGCCTTCCTGGGGAACCATGATTAAAGAAAACTACGGCTATATCATACTTGATTACGCCTATTTGGCCATAGTGCCGGGAATAGCCATTATGCTGCTGGTGCTCTGCTTTATGCTATTAGGCAATGTGCTGCGTGATGTGTTGGATGTAAAAGATAACGGTTAGTTGTCTTACATTGATAACTTATCGTCTTTGCTGAAATTTCAGGAATCAATTTCCTTGTTCTTTCACACGCTTATTCTGCTATCACGCTTTCATCTATTTCCAACAATACAGGACAATGGTCGGAAAAATTCACTTTTGACAAAATAACAGAGCGTTTCAGTGCTTTTTCCAAATTGGCGGTTGCCATATTGTAATCTATGCGCCAACCCAAATTTTTGGCTTTGGCACCGCCTCTGAAACTCCACCATGAATATTGTTCCGGCTCTTGATTAAAATGCCGGAAAGTATCTATAAATCCGCTATCTATAAATTTATCCATCCACTGCCTTTCTTCGGGCAAAAATCCGGAAGTGTTCACATGCCCTGCAGGATTGTGTATATCTATAGGCTTGTGACATATATTGTAATCCCCGCACAATATCAAAAAAGGGCGTTCTTGCTTTAATACATTTATATATTGCAAAAAATCTTCCAGCCACTGCATTTTGAAAGCCTGTCTTTCATCTCCGCTGCTCCCTGAGGGATGATATACACTCACCACAGACAAAGGACCGAAATCCGCTCTTAAAAACCGGCCTTCATTGTCATATACGGGCATATTCATTCCTGCCGTCACTTTATCCGGCTTTTGTTTGGTAAATATTGCCACTCCGCTATATCCTTTCTTTTGTGCCGAAAAGCTATAGACATGGTAGCCCGCCTGCTGCAACAACAATGAAGGTATTTGATCGGCTTGCGCCTTGGTTTCCTGTATGCACAACACATCCGGACCGGCATCCTTTATCCAATCCAACAAGCCTTTTGTCACAGCCGACCTTATGCCGTTTACATTATATGTGATGATGTTCATATTGTCAATTTTTAATTGCAAAATAGCGCCGTCCGCCGTGCATTAATAAGCTTTGGCAAACAACACTCTCTCTTTTGACGGTTTGCCGGTAAGTATACACTTGCCTTCTTCTTGCGGATTGTTAAAAGGAATGCACCGGATGGTGGCTTTTGTTTTTTCTTTGATGGCCACTTCCGTTTCGGTGGTGCCGTCCCAATGTGCCGACACAAACCCGCCGTTTTCTATCGCTTTTTCAAATTCTTCCCATGTATCCGCCTTGATAATATGGTCGTCCCGGAATTTTTTGGCTTTTTGGAATATACTCTCCTGAATATCTTCCAACAAACGGGGCATGGCTTCAGCCACATCCTGAATGTGCATATTGGATTTTTCCAACGTATCCCTGCGACATATTTCCACCTGGTTCTGTTCCAAATCCCGCGGCCCTATGGTAATTCTTACCGGAACACCTTTCAACTCATAGATATTGAATTTTTCTCCCGAACGCAAAGAATCCCTATCGTCATATTTTACACTGATATTCAATTGTTCCAATCGGGTTTTGAGTTCCACGGCTACTTTTGACACTTTTTCCAAGCCTTCTTTATCTCTGTATATGGGCACTATCACTACTTGCAAAGGTGCAATTTTAGGCGGCAATACCAATCCGTTGTCATCGGAATGAGACATAACAAGTGCTCCTATCAGTCTGGTAGACACCCCCCAAGAGGTAGCCCATACATAATCCAATTTGTTTTCTTTGTTTAAAAATTTCACATCAAAGGCTTTGGCAAAATTTTGCCCCAAAAAATGAGAAGTACCGGCTTGCAAAGCCTTGCCGTCTTGCATAAGAGCCTCAATACAATAGGTGTCTATGGCTCCTGCAAACCGTTCATTGGCGCTTTTACGACCTTTTATTACAGGTATGGCCATATATTTTTCCACAAAATCGGCATATACATTAATCATCTTTTCCGTTTCCTGCAATGCCTCTTCTGCCGATTCGTGAGCCGTATGCCCTTCCTGCCACAAAAATTCTGCCGTGCGCAAAAACAAGCGGGTGCGCATTTCCCACCGCACCACATTGGCCCACTGATTGCACAATATCGGTAAATCTCTGTACGATTGTATCCAATTCTTATACGTGTTCCATATTATCGTCTCTGATGTGGGTCGCACTATCAACTCTTCTTCCAATTTGGCGTCCTCATCCACCACTATGCCTTTACCCGTTGCATCTGTTTTGAGACGATAATGCGTAACCACCGCACACTCTTTGGCAAAACCTTCCACATGACTGGCTTCCCGACTGAAAAACGATTTTGGAATAAACAACGGAAAATATGCATTCACATGCCCCGTTTGTTTAAACATTCCGTCCAATATTCTTTGCATGTTTTCCCACAATGAATACCCGTACGGTTTTATTACCATACAACCTCTTACTGCTGAATTTTCAGCCATTTCCGCTTTCACTATCAAGTCATTATACCATTGTGAATAGTTCTCTTGTCTTGAAGTTAATACCTTTGCCATAATTTTGGTATAGTTTTTGAATATATATAAATAATAAATGTCGTGTTTTTACGTTAATTGGAAAAAACATGCAAAGGTACTAAAAAATATTAAAATATAAAAACAAATAGGAGGGTTACCCGATGAAAAAACTGATATTTCCATTAACAATTGCTATATTGCTGGTTTCATGCTCCATTAATGACAATATTTTGTTTGACGACGGTTATTATACCGTAGCTCAAATGCAGCAGCACAATCAAAGTTTACGCCAAACTGCTTCCGCACAAACAACTGTTGCCCAAAACTATTCCGAACCTGCCGAACCCATAATGGAAGAGCAGCCGACAGAAACCTATCATCCGGTATATTCCAATTCGGAAACATATTATGATGAAAACGGCAATGCCACCTATGTTACCAACAATAATTATTATTTTGACGAAAACAGTTATTATGATTATGAATACACCGCCCGTTTGAGACGTTTTTACGGCTATGACTACGGTTGGGGTTATTACGATCCCTATTTTACCAATCAATATTGGTACAATTATAATCCTTCCTGCTGGGGTGTAAGCATTTATTATGGTTATAACTTCTGGTGGGATGATCCATGGTATTATCGTCCGTATTACTATCCCACCGCTTATTATCATCATGGTTTTTATTGGGGATGGGGTTGGCATCGTCCTTACTATGCTCATTATGACATATTCCCTCATCATCACCATCATCACTATCATTCCTCACCACATCCGGGAGGATTCCATGGAGATCATTTTTATAACAGCCATGACAGGAACTATGCCTATAATTACGGACACCGCAATTCGGTACAAGGCGGCATTAACGCCGTAGCCCGTAATATCACCAACGGCGGGGACCGCCGCAGTTCCAAAGAAGATAACGAACCCAAGGCCTCTTCGTTCGGTGAACGTTACGAAACAGCTATGGCCAGTGGCTTTGCCGCCCGCAGCGGCGTGACCCAAAGTGTCGGCAACACCGCCAATGCTAACGCCAAAAGCAACAACACCGCGGTTTCCGCAGATAATGTAAGTGCTTCTTCCCAAGTTACCAACCGCAGTAATGTCAATACCGCTACCAGCGGTGTGGCAGCATCGCAAACACCCGACAACAAGGCAACACAAACAGACAACAGAAGTGTAATCTCACACAATGGCTCTTCTTCCGGTACAGAAAACAATAACCGCAGCAATATCTCTTCCACTCCCACTGCCACTACCGGAACCTCCACCGCTGCCAAAACACAACCCAACACCGCCTCCTCCGGCAAAAGCAGTGTGAACAACAATTATGACAACAGCTCTTCTTCCAGAAGTAATAATAATACCTCCACTACTCATAGCAATATTTATACTTCCCCGAGCAATTCGGGACAATCCCGCTCTGCTTCCACCACTACTCCTGCCAATAACAACAACAGAAGTGCCGGCAGCAGCAGCTCCTATTCCAGACCGTCCAACAGCAGCAGTTCCTACTCAAGGCCGTCCGGCAACAGCGGTTCTTATTCATCACCCAGAAGTTCTTCATCATCGGGCAGCTCTTCCACAAGTCGCTCTTCTTCAGGAAGTTTTTCTTCTTCAAGTTCAGGAAGCCATTCCTCATCGGGAAGCCATTCCTCATCCTCATCAAGCCGCTCTTCAAGCGGAAGTAACAGAAGTCACTAACTTTATAAAAAATATATAAAATACTATTCGCCATGAAAAAAGAAATATTAACATTCACCATTATAATGGCCGTATTCTTTGCCCACGCCCAAAACGAACGGGATGCCTACCGCTATTCACAAGACGGCACTTTCGGCACCGCCCGTTACATGTCTCTTGCAGGTTCCATGGGTGCTTTTGGCGCCGATTTTTCCTTGCTGTCACAATCCAACCCTGCCTCTATAGGTTTATACAAACGGTCGGAATTTACATTCACACCCACCATCAATTACAAAAAAACATCTTCCGGTTACAACGGGGTTTCTTCTTATGCCAACAAATACCGTTTTACCATGGATGATTTAGGGATGGTGTTCGCTTTTAATATTAAAAACAATACCAAATGGAAAATGGCTCAGTTTGCCACCGGATATGTGCATACAAGCGATTACAACGGCATGTCGCTGGTAAGAGGAAACAATGCTTATAACGGCATCACCTCGTCTTTTATAGATTATCTGGCACCTTTGGTTAACGGAAAAGACTATTCCACTTTAGGTTATGGCAACACTTTAGCCGACAAATTATATTACCATTGGCTGATAGATACCGTTTCCGGATATAGCGACCAATACGCCAGTTTGGTAGATGACGAACTATATCAAAAGCAAACCCAGACAACCAAAGGATACAAAGGAGAATATATATTCTCCGGCGGAGCCAATTACAACGACCAGCTGTTCATAGGCTTTACCTTGGGTATTCCGTTTTTTTCATATACTTCCAACAGAATTTATTCCGAAGGAGAAAACACCCATTACGACTCCCTTGTTTTTTCCGACTATTACAAAGAAAAAGGTTCCGGTATCAATTTAAAACTCGGTTTGATATATCAACCCATTTCTTTCATGCGTATAGGCGTGGGTTTCCACACTCCTTCGTTCTACAATAAAGTAAAATCCAACTATCAGCAAATTTTAAGCATGTATCATGTAGAAAATATTGATACTGTCAATTACGAATTCACCTATGCCGACGGCTATTTTAACTACACCCTTATCACCCCGTACAAAATAATGGCAAATGTAGCTTTTATGTTCAAAACATGGGGTTTTGTAAACGTGGATTACGAAATGACTGATTATTCTACCATGCAATTGCAAGCCGACGTTAACGATTATGACTTTGAAATGGAAAACAATAATATAAAATCCTATTACAAAGCCACACACACCATCAGAGTCGGAGCCGAATTCAACGTTAACCCGCTGTCGTTCCGCTTAGGCTATGCCTATATGACCAACCCCTATTCTCAAGAAATAAATATAGACGGCAGCCGTCATACCATTTCGGGAGGCATAGGTTTTAAAACCAAAACTTTCTTCATGGATTTTGCCTATGCATACAGGCTATATAACGATAATAACAAATTCTACAATGCAGAAAAGTTAAATAGTTTCCAACAAAATATGAAACATCAAACTTTTACGCTCACCTTGGGATTTAAATTATAATCATCTGTTTTCAAAATAACAACCTGACCGCCTTTGGGCGGTTTTGTATTTTATGACAATGGAAAAACAAGAATGGAGAAAATATATCAAGCAATTAAAAAAACAATACGATAAAACATGGTTGGAAAACACCTCCATGCAAATAATGCATTTGCTGGAAAACCATCCTTATTTTGTCCAATCCCGCAATGTAATGCTCTATTATGCACTTCCCGATGAAGTGCAGACGGCTGCATTTATCAACAAATGGCGATATCAAAAACGGATTATCCTGCCTACCGTTGCAGGTGACAATATCATTCCGGTAGAACTCACCGGCAACACCTCTTTTGCCGAAGGCGATTTTCACATCATGGAGCCGCAAAACCATCCTTACGAAGGTGATTTTGATTTGATAGTAGTCCCCGGCGTTGCCTTTGACAAGCAAGGCAACCGATTGGGAAGAGGCCGAGGCTATTACGACAGATTTTTATGTATGCACCCGCATGTCAAACGCATAGGCATCTGCTATCCCTTTCAAATGATACCGCAAGTGCCTGTTGAAGCCAACGACATAAGCATGGATGACATTATCACTCTTTTTTGAAAAACCACACATTCACACATAATGCAAGCTTGATTACGCAAGCTTACGCCATGCCTGCGCTTTCAGCTCCGTTCCCTGAACGTTACATGCACCTTGTCGCCAAAAGTTTTTCCTATCTTTTTGCGAATATCTTTTCTCACCCCTATGATATAACAGGGCGTTCCCATACGCACTATTTGCCCGCAATACGGTTCGCCGTCAAAGGTGGCATGAACCGCAAGCCTGCCTTTGCCAAACAACTTCTTGATATCAAAAGGCACCTCCACATAGGCGGCATCCATATCTTCATTTTGAAGAATAACAGCATCAAATTCCATCATTTCAATATAAAACGGTGTTTATTCGTAATGTCTGATACGCACCTCTATGCCTTCGTCTTTAAGTAAGGCCGGAATAGTGCTTACGTCTGTCTGACTGTAATGGTAAGGAAACAGCACTTTGGGACGGAAGGCCTTTGCCGCCCTCACCAATTGCGCGACTGTCATGGTGTAAGGCTGGTTGCAAGGCAAAAAAGCTATATCCACATTTTGCATGCTCTCCGATTGTCCGTTTGTCAATTCAGGAATATCCTCCGTATCTCCTGCAATGTAAATTTTCACCCCGTCGATGGTGAGGATATATCCGTTGTCACGACCTTTGGGATGAAACTTCAGATGTCCTTCCGTGATGTTGTATGCAGGAACAGCCTCCACTGTCAGCCATTCGTTGAGAACAAGCCGGTCACCGTTGTCCATAACGGTACCATAGCCGAGCATTTCGGCACACCGGCGGTTGGTAACAACCCGGGTTCCCTGCTTGGAAAGAGTAACAATGGCATTTTTATCCAAATGGTCGAAATGCTCATGCGTGATAAATATATAGTCCGCTTTAGGAAAAGAGGCATAGTTGATACTACGGTTTCCCTGTTTGCCCACAGGATCTATTTCTATCTCTTTTCCGTCAAATTCTATGCGGATGCTGGCGTGTGCCAAAGCGTGGAAGACGATGGTTTTTCCGCTCGCGGTAATAAAAGTATCCTTTTCGTAACCGCCCGATAGGGCATTATTTTGTCCGCAAGCCGCCAAGCAAAAAAGCAAAGGCAAAATGACAAGTGTGTTTCTCATAATATAACTGACAATGATTCAACAATGCAAAAATACGAAATTTTGTTGTACAAAACCCGTTCGACAAACACTTATGACGTCTAAAAAGGGAGGATTATAATATATTCTTATTTATCAGGAATATCGCCTGAATATTTGAGGATGTGTTTTCACCGTCCGGAGTTTGACCGGAATGCACGGGGTTTTACGGATGCCTATGCGCGTGTAGGGGAAATGATGCATTTATCGGTTGAATTCCTTTCCCCGCCATCAAATATTCCCTGTTTTTATCAATGCTTAAAAGAATAAGCCACACCTGCACTAAAAATATTATCCCGTTTTTTTACCTGTACTTCGTTATCGCTTTGAAGATAAAAATCCAGATGATGCTGTTTGTTAATCCTATATGTTACCCCCAATACGGTACGCCATTTGTCCACCACATAATTTTTATACATTCTCCAAAAAAATTCTGTGGACAGATACAAATTTACAGGTTGGTTTACAAACTTATATTCTATCCGCAATTTATTGCGTAAATATATTTTAGGATTATAGGGATGTTCGCTCTTTTGCGTTTGGTAAAACAAAAATTGCGAGGCTATTCTGTAAGAAAGTTTCCAACGCCTTATTCTTTCGGTATAACTTAAGGATACGTTTATCCTGCAACGATTTTCGTAATATGATTTTTTGTGTGCCAACAGATAATTTACCATTCCGTCTATCTTAATGCGTTTGTTCCAAAAAGCATAATTTAATCCCGCTCCCGCCTTCAAGCGATGAAAATCGGTAAAATTATGTCTGATTTTGGCTTCACTTTCCACCGATAAATGGAAATTCCTTTTCAACTCCCGTTCGTATTCCACACCGAATATACCGCCAAATTCAATGTTTTGTGCCTGCAGACAACACACGCACATCAGCAACAATATCACCGGTATTTGTTTGGTTTGTAAACAAGCACTATTCATACATGTATAATATTTTGTCAGTATCTATTCCATAAAATTTTTATGCTTTATCATGGTATCTATGCTGTTCGTTTCATTGGCAGAAGGCTTGTAATATATTTTTATATAAGCCACATCCCTCAAAAAATCCACATGCCCTATTTCCAATTTAAAAATCTCCAAGCCGGTACGCTCTTTTAAATCTGCCAAAAGTTCTTCTTCTTTTCCGAATTTTATCAATTCTATTTTATCGTACAATATTATTTTTGCAGCTTGATGTTGCAAGGCCTTGTTTCCGTCGAATATCCATATCAACAATATAAATAAAGTATTAATAATCAACAGATTGATATATCCGTGCGTCATGGCCAATCCATTAATGACCGATATGCCGATGATGACAAACAAGTAGGTCATTTCCCGAATAGGCACCGTTTCGGTACGATAGCGTATCATACTGAATATGGCGAACAAACCCAAGGCAAAACCCATGCCCAGATTCACGTTGTTAAGCAAAAACATCAGCAAGAAGACCGTTATGCTGAAAAGAACAAAGGTAAAATAATAATCGGTACGCCGGCTTTTTCTATAATAAAAAAAGTGAACTATTATCCAGCATATCAATAAATTAAAGGCAAACAAGACCAATAATGTAAGCAGACTTTCCTTTTGTATCAACGGTATGCCCAAAATATCATTAAAAGAAGATATCTCTTGTGTTTTTGAAAATTCCCTTGCTATGGAAGGGTCAAAATCTTGTTGGATATTAAAAAAATTGTACATAAAACTTTATTTAAATTAAATACTATTCAATTCTTCTATGAATCGGATTTTTTTCTTAAATCTATTGGCTTTTACTTGCGGGCGTGTGAGAACGGTACCCAAACAATATTTGCTTATTTTATGCGGTTTGATACGCATATCAAAAAGCACCTGTTTGACCATTGACTTTTTGCGGGCATCTTGTTTTAACTCCATGATGACCAAATTCCCTGCATCGGCATGCATGCCGGTAACATGGTTATAAAAATTCACATCCTTATCTATGGTCAGGCGTTCCGTTTTGGAATAATTGACCAAAGTAATCCGATTGAAATCGGTTTGCACTTGCGGCTGTAAAAGCGAAATGGAATATGGTAAATATTGCTGCACAAATTCAACAATATAGGGTTGCTGCAACATATTCTCCCATTCTTCCTTTTTAATGGCTATACGTTTTTTTTTGGTGCGTCCGTGATTGTTTTTTCGCTTTACTTCACAAAATACATTTTCGGTAAGTCCGTATATACGGGAACGTAGTTTTTGCCTGCATAACTTTCTATTGTGATGCGCTATATACATTTGCACATCTTCTGTATCATAATATAAAGTGCTGTAGGGTATTATACATTCATCACACACTTGTTGTACATAATAATGAGCTTGCAATTGATTCAATATATCTCCCAACTGACTCAGGGATATCATATACTTGGTATCTACCCTATTCATCAGTTTTACGGCACTCATTTCTTCAAGAGAAATGGGTTTAAACAAATGTAAAACTCTTTCTATCTCTGTCACAATTATTTACTGAATATATATTCAAATTCTTTGCTGCTTATCAGTTTGCCGTTGGGCAAATAATTATATTGCCTTTTTTTGCTCCCGTCGGCATAATATTCAAATTTTCTTATGCGTATGGGTTTGTTTTTGCTGTCGTATTCCACTTCCCTGATACATTTTCCCGCATCATTGTATTCGTAAGTGATACGATATTTTTGTCCGTAGCTGGCATATTCTATCTCTTCTATTTTAAAACCTTTGGCGTCGTATTTGGTGATATGGTCCAAATAACGGGTTTTGTGCCCTGCCAGTGTATTCCATTCTTTAAGGGTTAGGTTGGCACGGCGTTCCCGTTTTTCCTGTACGGTTTGTGCCTGTACCACTACACAAATAAAACATAATAATACACCTATTCCTCCTATTTTCAACTTCATGATTATACATTTATGTTTACATAAAATATTTTCTCGAGCGTATATATTTTCCCTGCTTCGGTTATGGTAATGGTTTGCGACACCAAAGAAGGTACTTCATTATCATCTTCGGTGGTGGTGAAAATTTCGTAGGTTCCGGGCAATAATTGCTGAAAGTAAAAATATCCGTCTTCACCTACCCTTACATTATCAAAATGATAAGGATGGTTTTGTTTTTTGATATACACTCTATGCTCATATGCCCATCCGCTGCCTCTATCACTGCCATTGTGCTCGTAAGTTGCCCACACTTGTCCTCTTACCATGGATGTTCCATACGCTTTTCCTTCGTGGATATAGATAGTGGGCACTATAGTGAGTTTATCTTTTACTTCCACCGTTTGCGATACGGCTATTTTTTCTCCCGTAGCAAGTGTGGAATAGGCGAATATGGTATAAATGCCTTTTTTCAAATATTTAAATTGATACAGCCCGTCTTGAGACGTTTCTTGGTCATCATCGTACATTTCATTATCTCCATATACAATGAACACATCGGTTTTGGCAGCCACCACCGTATCTGTTGCTAATGTGTAATCATCGTTGGGGTGCTGCACCAGCATAATCTTTCCTTGAATGGTTGCATTGCCGCCTTCTCCTGACTTGTCACAAGCACATACTATACACATCAAGAGCAAGCACACAATGAATTTTATGAGTTTTATCACTATCTTATCCATTATTGAATAGTTGTTAATACATTATTCCCTATAGTAAAAGTTTTTGAAGAGCCGTTGCTATATGTGGCATTGGTATAATATCCGTGAAACGATGTGCCGCCGGTAATGGTACCGCCATATTTTAAAGTATAGCTTCCTGAAGTAAACAAGGGTGAAGACATTAACACTACCATACCGCTACCACCGCCGGGATTCCATCCACCGCCTCCGCCGGAAGCCATTGTCGGCAATTGCATGGTAAGAACCGCTTGATTGGAGGAATTATATATACAAATAGCCGTGCCTTGTGTGGCAGAATATTTCAATGCTTTTTGCGTTCCTGCATTGGGACTGCTGGTAGCTCCACCGGTACCTACTATAATACCACCGGTAATGGTAAAAGTATTATTGTCGCAATCAAAACCTTCTTCCGGGGCTCTTGCACCGGCTGAAATAGCCAATCCTCCGTTAATATTCATGGTTCCGTTGCAATCTATGCCGTCGTTATGCCCTGAGGTAGCATATATTAAACCACCATTAATAGTTAAATTTACAGCAGCATTGATAGCATCGTCATAAACAGAAGATGCCTCTATATTGCCTCCGTTGATAATAAGAGAAGATTTGCTTTCTATACATTCACCGCCTTCGGTGCCTGATTGTGTGCAATTTACCCGTATTATACCATTGTTTATTATTAGATTGCCCGTACTTTTTATACCTTTGGGATTGGAATAATTGCCGGTGTTTCCTCCGGGTGGAGTCCATCCACCGCCTCCGGAGGATGAACTAATAGTAAACCTTTGCCCCGATGTAGTTACAGAAAGTACCAACGCACTATCGGCATAAGTACTGTCACCTATTACAATACTTCCTTCGGCATTGATACCTTTTCCGCCGGCACCACTGCTGGTACAAGAGATATTTCCTGCCTTAAGATATATATTTCCGTCCGCTTTCATGCAAGCACTTGAATAGCCGTCTTTTGTTCCGCCGGCTAAAGTGTAAGTACTGCCCGAACCGGCAGTATTAAGCAAAAGTGTTCCTCCGTTTATTGTGATATTGCCATTTGCTTTAAGAGCCTTTCCTCCATTATTGGTAGAAGTACAATTAATGGTAATATCGGCACTATCGGCAATATAAATATTTCCGTCACTTTTTATACCGCTACAAAACGATGTTTCATAATTTGCTATCACCGTCTCGCCTGATGCGGTAATACCTATTTTCCCCCCTGTTATGCTGACAACATGATCTGCTTTTATTCCTTTGGATTCTTTCCCTACTGCATAAAAAGTGAGATTTCCCTTTGTTATAAGCACACTACTATCGGCTGATATTCCTTTTGAACCGTCGCCTAATGCCGATAAAACAAACGTTCCGCCATGGATATTTACATTTTTATTACTCTTCAAACAAACAGAATTGTAACTATCATTTATATTATTTGCATTGACATATTCTCCACTTGCTCCGGCAACGGAAATATTCAAATTACCTCCATATACGTTGATATTTCCGTCTGCGGAAATTGCTTTGCCACCTTGATTGTTGCTGTCACATACTATGGTCATATCGGCACCGAAATAAATATTGACATCTTCTTTGGCACTTACAGCTGAACAAAAAGATGGATTATATCCATTGCCTTCCGCTTCCAAAACAGTGGTTCCCGTAGCGGTGATATACGTATTTCCACCTTTGAAATAAACACTTTTACCCGCCTTAAGACCTTTTGCCTGATTGCCGCTAACGGTAAGGGTAAGTGTGCCGCCGGATATATCTATTATGCTGTCACATTTGATGGATTTGCCGTCATTTTGAGCGGTAGTAATGGTTACATCTCCTCCGTATATGCCGACAAAACCTGTTTCTCCGTCTATGCCCGTGCCGGCATTGATAGTAACCGTTCCGGCATACATTTGAAAATAATCACCATGAATGCCGTCTTTGATTGCCCTGATGATATTGATATTTCCGCTTTGCACTTTCACATAATCACTACTAAAAATACCATGTTTGGCATTCCCGATAACATTAAGTGTTCCCATGCCGGAAAAAATAATTTGTCCTTTGCTGTCAAAAGCAGCTTTATCGGTACTTGCAGTATCATCTTCCAACACACTGACGGTGCTGTCGTTCAACACTGCCGATACTTTTACATCATAAGGTATTTTTATGGCAGCTCCTTTCGGATTATGTATGCTGACGCCGTCCATCCATAAAATGATTTTTTCATCACTGGTAAGTGACAATGCTCCATTGTCGGTAGCACCTGACAGATAATACACTATGTTCTGCTTGCCCATAGCAGCCTGCACTGTTACGAATGCTCCCGAAGTGGTAATCACCACCCCCGAATCGGCATAAGGATTGTGAATGTATGCCGTATCCTGACCAAAGATAATTGATACCATAGTTGCCGTATCCACCTCTCCGCCGGTATTGGTGCTGTCATCATCGTCTATTGTGGTTCCATCTACAAACACTATACTGTCTATACCCGCTACGGGATACTGAAAGTTGATGGTTTCCTTATTGTTGTGAACAATGGAAATATTGTTTCTAAAGCATACGCTATCCACATTATTTATCTCCGATTGATAAATAATATTCCCGTCATTATAGAATACTACCTTATTTTGTGCCGATATACAACCTATTATCAGCAATATTGCCACTAAAACACCTGCTTTTTTCATAATTTGCTGAATTTATAAGTTGTATTATCTATTTTTATCATATACAAACCGCGAGAAAGAGCGGATATGTCAATTGCCTGCAAGGTGCTCATTAGCTGCTCTTTGAGCAGTTGTCCTTGAATGGAATAAATGGCTACATGTACATTTTGTTCTTCTGCTGATGCCAAATAAAGCCTGTCATTGGCAGGATTGGGATAAATAATTATGTGTTTTCCTTCTGCAATGGTTTCAACAGATAGCGTTGAATGCACTAATAACTTATGTATGCCGTTTACGACTATATCCGCAGTGGTTCCGTCTTCGTAGGCGACCACCAAATTGCTGTCTTCAAAATAAAACTTATTGACATGTTCATATACGTCATTGTCTTTTAAGGTGTCTTTATACACCACATCTATATTTACTTGTGCATGCAACAGGCTACACCAACCGGCTATAACGCCTATTATTAATATCTTTATCTTCACCGGTATCTATTTGTTATTTTATGTTAAAACGCATACCTTAGGCTCAAATTCAAACCCCAATCGAAATAGGGCTCTGTAACATGATTTCCAAATATCATGCCGAAACCCGGACGAAAATCAAATTGAAGGGCAAGGGGAATATTGAATTTATATTCCAAACCGCCTATGGCGTTAATACCGAATTTTCCCAACACCTCTCCACCGTAACCATAACGCCAAAAATCATTAAACGCATAACCCAAACCAAAACCTCCGCCCACAAACCAATACAAACCGCCTGCAGCATTGGCTTGATACATAAAATCGGGGTTGACTTCAACGTCAAAAACCCTGATGTTGATATTATCAAAGGCTCCCACACAAAGTTTTACGCCCAAATCCACACTTATTGCAAAATTACCGGTTATCACCGTTTTATAAGAAAAGCCGTTCATGCTTCCTGCCACTCCCCCTATGCCGTGCTTATATTGGGCAAAGGACAATTGTGACAAACATACAAAAAGAACTGCTGCCGATATTGTTTTTACCGATATTTTCATATTTTTTACCTTTTAATATTTTTTTGCAAAGATATTATTTTTTCATATATAAAATTATTCTTGTCCGATTAAAATAAGTATTAAATTTGTTATTCCATTCAAAAGTTGCTTTATTTGTTGAATTTATGAGCAAAAAATATTGTAATTTCCCCGCATAGCCGCAATATTTTGTGCCATATTGTTTTTCTGCCTGTTAGTCAATATAAAAAAAAAGAGCACCTGAAGTGCTCTTTTTTAAGTGTTTTTCATCTGTTAATTGCCGAAAGAATAACGAACTCCTATAGCAAAGTTAAAAAATCCCCAGGCATTGAATGTAGGTCTGTAATGACCGTATTCATAATCATAATAAAATGCCGGACCTATAGTAGGACGAAAATCCACACTGAGTTGCAACGGGAACCAGAATGTGTAAGACAAACCTATTTGTCCTGCCACACCTGTATAATACCAAGAGTGATCCACATGTTCGGGATCTTTATGATGCCAATGTTCGCGGAAACCAAAGCCGCCTGCTCCACCGACACCTGCATACCAATCCCAAGTACCTTTGGGTGTCCAATTAGGAGATGCAAATATCCAATCATAAACTACTGCAGCTTCTACTCCTAAAGCAGGATAGAAAAATGCACCTGCATCAATTTCCAAGAAACCTGAGCCGATACCATGTTGATAACTGAATTCAATAGGATTACCCAAACGGCCGCCGATTGCTCTCGGTTGTGCTATCATGGTTGCAGCAATACCTAATACTAATGTGAGTGTTAAAACTAATCTTTTCATTTTTACTGTTTTAAATTTTACTACTCTATTTAATTTATTTGTTTATCATTCTGCAAAAGTATCATTATTATTTGAAAACTGCATCTTTTTTAGACCATTTTTTTTATTGTTTAAAAAAACAGAATGTAAATCAATTTGTTATGTATTTCTCATCAATTGAATAAAACAGTCTTCTATGGCAGGTTTCACAAATTTACACTCATTAACAGCTATGCCGCTTTGATGGATATACGCCGACAGATTTTCCGCATCTTCAATATGTTTAAGCACTACATTCACACATTGCCCGCTGGCATATATGTCTTCTGCCGGATAATTGTCCAAATATTGCAGCATACGGTAGATATCATCAGTTTGTATGGAAAACAAATTGCCTTTAAAGGCGGATTTTATATTGTCGGGAGTATCGCACCCGAGAATTTTTCCGTTTTGTATAAGTGCAATACGATTGCACAATGTGGCTTCATCCATATACGAAGTAGATACAAACACGGTGATATTGTCTTCTTTCAGGCGTTGTAATATTCCCCACAATTCCTTACGGCTCACGGGATCGACACCGGTGGTGGGTTCATCCAAAAACAGGATTTCGGGTTTATGAACCAAAGCACAACACAGGGCTAATTTTTGCTTCATTCCCCCCGAAAGCGCAGAAGCCTTTCTGTTTTTAAAAGGCAACAACTGCTCCCATATCGGCCTTATCAACTCATAATTGTCTTCTATATTTTCACCGTAGAGTGTTGCAAAGAATTCCAGATTTTCCATACAGCTCAAATCTCCGTATAAAGAAAACTGACCGGGCAGATAGCCTATTATTTTCCGTATTTTTTTATAATCCTGCAACAAATCCATTCCGGCTATTTCGGCTTGGCCGCCATCGGGATTCAATAAAGTAACCAACAGATTGAAAAGTGTGGATTTACCGGCACCGTCCGGCCCTATCAATCCGAACAATTCCCCTTTTTCCACCGATAAAGACACATTATCCAGCGCCTTTACCTTTCCGAAAGATTTACTTAGACTTTTTATTTCTATTTCTTTTCTTTTTTCCATTGTCCGTAGCTTTGAATTTGGCTTCGCCGGGCATGCCTATTTTAATGCTGCCGTCGTTTTTCACTGTAATTTTAATAGCATACACCAAATTCACCCTCTCGTCTTTAGTTTGAATCATTTTGGGGGTGAATTCCGATTGATCGGAAATCCAGATGATATTTCCCGTATATTGTTTCAAATCTTTTTTACCCTTATCTATCCTCACCGTGCAGGTATCGCCTAAATGAATGTCCGCCAGCTGTTTCTCGCTCACAAACACTTTTAAGGTCATTTCTTCCAAATCGGCCATTTTGGCTATGGGACAGCCTTTGCCGACAAGCTCATACCGGTTGACATATTTGCATAACAATGTGCCTGTTATGGGACTTACTATGTTACATTTGGCTATGGCATTGTTCAATTGCCTGAGTTGCACATACATTTGTGAAGCTTGCGCCAGCAAGGCTTGCAATTGTGCGGATTGTTTGTCTTGCCAAATGCCAATGGTATCGGTCAAATGCTGTTTCAACATTTTACAAATTTCAACACTGTCTGCCAAAGACTGCTCATCCCGCGCTTTTTCGGTGATGGCATATAATTGTTGTTCCACCGCTACCAGGCTGTCTTGCCATGATATATATTTTTTGGGGATTATGCTATATTGTGCCAAAAAAGCATTCATCTGCGATTCCAACTGCTCCCGCTGCAACAGCAACTGTGTGCTGTCTATTGATGCTATGTAAGTGCCTGCCGGTATTTTTGTCCCTATGGTAACACCGAAATCCATCAATTGACCGTCGGCCTGTGCCGAAAGAAGCAATTCGGAAGCTTCAAAAGAACCGTATGCATCGGCTTTTTTTCTTCTTCCCGAACACGCCGTTACAGCCACTACCAACAAGCTTATCAAGGTAATATAATATACTTTTTTCATTTTATTCATGATTTATCAAGCTGCAAAGATAACATTTTTTATTAACTATTTTTTTTATCTCTCTGTTTCAAAATTTTATCAACAACTGTCCGTTTGTTTATGCCACCTTGGCTTTTGGATCGAGAAAGCCATATATGACATCCACCACTATATTGATAATCACCAATATTACAGATATATATAGCAAACTTCCCATCACTACGGGAAAGTCGTATTTTTCCAAACCGTTTACTATCACCACGCCAACTCCTTTATAATCAAACACATATTCTACAAAAACGGCACCGGCCATCATGCCGGCCAGCCATCCGGAAATAGCCGTCACCACGGGATTGAGTGCGTTTTTGATAACATGTGATTGAATCACATGCCAAAAACTCAACCCTTTGGCTTTGGCTGTGCGTATATAATCCTGTGACAAAACCTCCAGCACGGAATTCCGCATCAATTCGGTTACCGTAGCCAGCGGCCTTATGCCCAATGTAACGGCAGGCAGAATCAAATTCTTTAAATCCATATATTCTCCGTCACCGAAATCGCTTACCGTATACAGGCTGCCGAACATATTCAGCCCTGTAACATCCGCCAGCAAAAAGGCAAAAATCCATGCAAACAATATAGCGGCAAAAAACGACGGCAAGGCCATACCCATTACCGAACCGACCAATGCCGCCCTGTCAAACCATGTGTTTTTCCACACTGCACACAATGTACCCAATATCAAACCCGCTATAATGGCAAAAAAGATGGCTATCACTGCCAAAAGTGCCGTTTTGGGAAAAGCCTCGTTGAGAATTTCCATCACCGGCCTTTTGCTTTGATACGAACGGCCCATATATGGTTTTTTGGCTGCCAACACCGTCTGTTTGCCCGCATGACACAATATCACTCCCTGATATTTTGCGGAATCCATATAAAAAACACTTTGTGGACAAGTGCTGTGCAACGACAAAGGCAAAATATCATTAATATAATTCACATATCTTATGCCTAAAGGCAAATCCAAGCCCATTTCTTTTCGCACCGCCTCTTCGCTTGCCACATCGGAACGCTGTCCCATAGTCATTACCGCACTGTCTCCGGGCAACACCGAAAACAATAAAAAAATAACGGTAATCACTCCCAACATTACCAATACACCATAAGCCGTTCTTTTGAGTATGAATTTTAACATCTATACTTGTTTTACGGTTTGTATCACATAATCTATCACTTTCCTCAAGGCTGTAATATAGGCAGAAGGCTTGTTGGTGCGCAAAAAGTTCTCCAGTTGTTTCTTCTTTTGCAAAACTATCTGCATGGCATCGTCCAAACCGCCTTTTTCAGCCACCTTGCTGCATATTGCCTGCACCTCTTTTTGACTGCCCTGATGATGAATATATTGATACAACAATTCTTCCTGCTGACTTGCCGTACAATGTTTCAATGCCGCCAACAGAGGTAAAGTGATTTTATGCTCCAAAATGTCTTTGTGATTATCTTTTTTCTGCTTGTGCACAAAATAATCCGCTATATCATCACATATCTGAAAAAGCATTCCGAAATCCGTTCCGGCCTTTGCCCACTGAAGAACACTATCGGAAGACAATGTATTCGCCGAGCGGGCTCCCGCCTCGAAACATGCTGAAAACAATACGGCTGTTTTGTTTTTGATGATTTCATAATAGTCGTTTTCATCAATAGCCGTGTTGCCTTTGTTTTTCAATTGCAACAGTTCCCCTTCAGCCATTTTGCGGGCCACATGTGCCGACAATTGTACCAAATAAGCGTTTGAGGCTATCATTTCCATACATTGTGCCAATATATAATCGCCTAACAACACCGCTGTTTGGTTACCGTAACACACATTAACGGAAGGATTGCCCCTGCGTATTTCCCCATTGTCTATTACATCATCATGTATAATGGAAGAGGCATGGAGCATTTCCACCATCATGGCCGCCTGATAGGAGCTGTCGGTGATTCCGCCGTTGGCTGCCGCTACCAACAAGGTAACCAAGGGTCGGAGCCTTTTTCCTGACTTTTTTTCTATTTCCGCCAAAAAAAATTGCAGACGGCTGTCGGCATGCAATACCATTACGGCCTGATACCGCTGCCTGAACTCCTGCAGCTGCTGTTCCATAAGATTGTATACCGGATGTATTTCCATTTTTTATGCCTGTTTATGATAAAAATTTCATGTAATACACAAAATATACCATCGCTAACGCAAACGTTGCCAACAACATGCCCCGTCCCGTTTTGTCCAAATTCAACTTTACAAGGTAATACCTTAAAATCAACAGGTTGGGAAACAATGCCACTAATATTATCGTGCCCGTTTTTAATACCGGCTCCGTGGCATTCTGCGGCATTAGAGACAATGATATTACATATAGCACACCATACAATATTGCAGGGATAAGCAATCCCAACAATATACCGAACCATATTGCATCTTTTTTTAATATATTCATCGTTTTGTTGTTTTTTTCAATTTCCACTGTTTGAATTCTTCCATGGCTTCATATGCCGTCATATCCGATTTGATGGGCGTAACGGATACATAATTATGCTCTACTGCCCATTGGTCGGTATCTCTTCCTTTGTCGGCTTTATACATATCTCCGGACATCCAAAAGTAAGGGCGATCCATAGGGTCTTTTCTTTCTTGCATGTCTTCTATCCAATAATTGTTGGCCTGACGGGTGATTTTATATCCTTTGATATCGCTTGCGGGAATATTGGGGATATTTACGTTTAAACACACATGTTTGGGCAAATCGTTTTCCAACAACAGCGGAATTATTTTTTTTGCCGCCTCCAATGCTGCATCGCAATTGAAAGGGGAAGAATAATTCACTATGGAAAAAGCCACGGCTTTCAGCCCGTTGATGCAACCCTCCATGGCCGCTGCCACCGTGCCGGAATAATGTGTGCTGGCAGAAGTGTTTGACCCCTGATTGATACCCGAAACCAAAAGGTCGATTTTTTCATTTTTAAGCAAATACCGTTGTGCAAGTTTTACACAATCCGCAGGAGTACCGCTACAACGGTATATTTCCACATTAGGGTCCTGATATATTCTTTTCAGCCTTAAGGGGGTGTTGAAAGTAATGGCATGACTCATGCCCGAACGGCCCACTGCCGGAGCTACCATTACCACTCTGCCAAATTCTTTGGCTATATCCAGCAAAACCCTTATGCCTTTGGCATCCACACCGTCATCGTTGGTGAGCAATATTAACGGTTGTTTGTTTTTCTTTTTCATTCTTCTGTTATTTGTCGTATTTTGGCAAACTGATAGAGCAATACTTTTTGTCCTGATTTCTCAAAATCCACCTTTACCCTGTCGGTGTTTATTTCCACTATTACCCCTTTCCCGAATGAAGGATGGTACACTTTCATACCTATTTGAGAAGTTTCGGCAGTAAGCAATGATTGTGAAAGATTAAGTTCGCTGATATCTTCGGCCGGGGCTTGCGCAGACTTGTTAAACACGGGCTTTTGCGCTATTACCTGATGATACACAGGCTTGGGAGCAAACCGTGTGCCGGTATTGCTTTTGATGGGTTTGTAATAATAATCGTGTTTGTCCTTTTCGGATTCTTCTTTTACCTGCACATCCAATACTTCTGAATCTATCTCGTCTATAAAAGGACTCGGTGCACAAAAAGCTATGTTGCCGTATTTCATTCTGCATTGTGTGTGGCTGATATTCAAATGCTCTTTGGCACGGGTAATGGCCACATAAAACAAACGTCTTTCCTCTTCCAAATCATCTTCCCCGCTCAACAATATATGCGGTAAAAGGTCTTCTTCCACACCGACGATGAACACGCATGGAAATTCCAATCCTTTGGTGGCATGTATAGTCATTAATTTAACTTTATTGCCGTCGTCTTCATCGTCTTTGTCGGAATCGGAATAAAGCGAAGCTTCGTTAAGGAACAAATCCAAAGAAGGAAATTTATCTTGCAAATCTTCTCCTGTTTCCATGTCTATACGCGTGTCTGCAGGACGTTCCACAAAATGATGTATGGCCGTTAACAATTCTTCCATGTTGTCATAGCGCTCTTTTTCCTCTTCCTGTGTTTTCAATTCCTGTTCTATTCCGCTTGTCTGCACTATATGCTTTCCTAATTGATAGGCATCCGATGTTTGGAGTTGGGCATGATAACTCTTTATTTTGTTGACAAACACATCCAAGGCGTTAATCGTACGGCTTGACAAACCCAACCCGTATTGAAGGGGATTTTCCGCCACTTCCCACAAACTCACTTTGTTTTCCGAGGCACATACAATCATTTTCTCCATTGTTGTTTCCCCTATCCCTCTTGACGGATAATTAATGATTCTTCTTAAAGCCTCTTCATCTTTGAAATTTACCGCCAAACGGAAATAAGCCATAATGTCTTTTATTTCCTTACGGCTGTAAAAAGATACTCCTCCGTAAATACGATAGGGTATGGCCATTCGCCGGAAAGCTTCCTCAAAACTTCGCGATTGGGAGTTGACACGATACATCACCACAAAATCTTCATTTTTGTAGCCGTATCGTTGTTTCATCTCCATTATCTTTTGTGACACATACATTGCTTCGTCCAAATCGGAAGAATGTTGTGTTACCTGTATTTTATCCCCGCCGTCATTTGCCGTCCATATCAATTTTTTAATCTGTTTTTTATTGTGAGCTATCACACTGTTGGCAGCGGCAATGATATTTTTTGTAGAACGATAGTTCTGCTCTAATTTGTATATCTTATAATCAGGATAATCTTTTTCAAAATTAAGTATATTTCTAATGTTGGCACCCCGGAAAGAATAGATGCTTTGAGCATCATCACCCACCACACATATATTTTCGTATGCCGCTGCCAACAATTTGATAATCATATATTGCACCATATTGGTATCTTGATATTCATCTACCAATATATAACGGAATTTATGCTGATATTTTAACAAAACCTCCGGCTGTTTCCACAGTAAAACATACATATTGATGAGTAAATCATCAAAATCCATGGCATCCGACCGTTTTAATTTGTCCTGATAAATACGGTATATTTTTCCCATTTCAGGAATACGCTGCGCCCTGTTGTGCTCGGCTATCACCTCATTATCGCAATAGGCTTCGGGTGACATCAAATTTGTTTTCGCATTGGAAATAGCAGACAACACAGAAGACACTTTGTATGTCTGCTTATCCAAGTTTTGTTCTTTGAGTATGTTTTTTATCACACTTTTACAATCTTCGATATCGTAAATGGTAAAATTAGGGGTATATCCCAAATATTGCGCCTCTATATGCAGCACTTTGCTGAATACGGAATGAAAAGTACCCATCCACACATAGCGGCCCTTGGAGTTTCCCAACAATTGTATCACCCTGTCTTTCATCTCCTGGGCTGCCTTATTGGTAAAAGTAAGCGCCAATATGTTAAACGGACTTATCCCCTGCTCTATCATATAGGCAATACGATAGGTGAGTACACGCGTTTTACCGGAGCCCGCTCCGGCTATCACCATACACGGACCCTCTGTATCCGTTACGGCATCCCTTTGTACATCATTCAACTGTGATAGTATATCTTCCAACTATTTTATTTTTCTGATTGTTATTATATGCAGTCTCTTTCCGACCATAATTCTGCAAAGATAACATTTTTTTCGGTGCTCTTTGGTTTTCATCACCTATTTTATTTTACCCCTTGTGCGCCGTTTGTAATTTACGGAAAATAACTGTCGGCGAACAATACCGCCTGCACGGCAAAGATAGAGAATGAAAGCTTTCCTCCCCGCTGTGTTTTTTTATATCTCCTCCCGGGCTTCCCTCCCCGTGTTTTTCATCGTTTCCTGCCAGCAACGGACACACCGGCCAAAAAAATGCCTGAACAGCACTGTCTCCCTTGAAAATAACGGGAAGCAACAACCGCACATTGTTTTTTCGGCATCACTATGCTTCCCTGCAGCTTTTGTTGCCTATCAGAACCTCTGTAGCCCCGCACCCGTATTTTTGCATAGAGGCGTTAAAATAGTGTATGCCGGTATATTGCTGCAATATCTTTATCAATTCCTGTTTGAGCGTTCCGTTGCCTACCCCGTGAATAAACACCACCTTTTTATAATGATTGGCAATGGCATCTTCCATCACTTCAATTATTTTTTTCTTCTGGATGTCTAATATTTGGGATGCATCATACCGGCTATGGTCGTTTACAAGTGATTCTATATGCAGGTCCACCTCCGCCTCCTGATAAGCAATTTTATATCCGTCTATGGGTGATGTTTCCTTGTGAGCGGGCTGCTGCATGCCTGCATTAAGTAAAGTGTCGTCCTTTTTCAGGATATCTTGCCGGCTGTCTTTCATGGGCCCGCCTATGTGTATCAATACAGATTTTTCTTCCAAAAAATTGCATGCCGAAAACGATTCTTTTTTCATAAAGCGAAGCATTTTCACCTTGAATTCCTGATGCATGGGCAAACATATGGCTGTATCGCTTTCTTTCATGAACAATACCTGCACATAACCATGCAACCATTGTTCTATATCGTCCCGGCTTATGGTTTGCAGCAAAGCCTTGCTGTAGGGAGCTATATTGCCATAATCCGTATTGGTGTATGTACCGTCTTCCTGCACCAATACAAATGAATATAATATTTCGTAAGATGTATAATTGATCAAACAGATATCGATATCGTCTTTTAACAACCATACCTGATCGTGCGGAATATAAGCCAAATACACCCCTTTTTGCTTGTTTTGAAGGGAAGATAACTGTTGCAGTTTGGAAACACGGTCATAGGTTTCTTCTTCCCTGTTTTCTTCCGCTTGCACGGTATCTGCATTAAAATCCCTGTTAAATACCGAAGCTTTGATATCGTCTGTTTGCGCAGGTAATATTTCGTTGGTGTGCATAGGAATATCAAAACCGTCTTCCATGGCTACTTCCACCATGGTGGGAGAAAGTATTTTTTTAACCACACCCCCGCCTACTTCATTCAAAAATTTTACTTTGTCGCCTACTTTGTATTTCATGACATTTTCTTCTGTTAAAAAATAACGGAAACACGCCCGTAAATATTGTTAACCATAAAAAAAAGACCGGCTGCGCCGGTCTTTTTTACTCGTTGACTGAACAATGGGACAGCATTTCTTTTGCCGTTCCGCCAATCTTTCTTTTTGTCTGTACTCTGTTTGTGTTTGTGATATGCACATCCATGTCCGTTTTTTTGTCTGCCTGTATTTTTGTAAAGTCATTACACGCTGTATATCAATATTCTGACTATAATTATTAGGAATTATTTTAAATTTTTGGATTTTTACAAAAAATTCAATTAAACTTGCTATTTTTGCAAAAAATTTTTAAAACAAAAAATAAAAGATATGGCTTATAAAATTAATCCTGACGTGTGTGCCGGTTGCGGTACATGCAAAGATGAATGTCCTGTAGGCGCTATTTCCGAAGGTGATGTATATTCCATCAATCCTGACGAATGCGTTAGTTGCGGTTCTTGCGCTAATGTATGCCCCTGCGATGCTATTCAACCTGAATAATATACATCGGGACAGTATAAAAAAAAGAGTAAGTAACTTACTCTTTTTTTTATGCCTTTATCAATAGAGTTCCGTAATTTCTTTTCTGAGTAAATCCAAGGCCTGGTCTATAGGTTGTATAGGTTGTTCTATATTCAATTCCAATATTTTGGCGGCCAAATCGGCGCCGGTGGCATTTCCGTCCACTTTTCCTGCTGCCAGATTGATGATTTTAAACAAATCTTCTTTCGCTGTTTTGGTCGTTTGCCAAAGCAAACCGGAAATATACACTTGCTGCGACAAATTATGTTCAAATTCACTGCGGATATTCGCCAGCAACAATATTCTGTATTGCACTGCCGACAAATCGCTGCTTGAAACTCTCAAAAGCAAGCTTTCGGGACGTATGCGCTCCAAAAATAAAGCTATTCTTTCGTAGGCCTGCAGTCTTATGGGGTTGATAATTTTTTTGTTTTCCTGCTTAAAATTTAACATTAGCGCCCGCAATTCTTTTTCCATACTCAATTTAAGGGTATAACAGGCTGTACATGCCACCAATAATGCCGGCAACACGCTAATGGCTATAACTACTGCTGTATTCATATATTATTTGTTTAAAAATTCGTTAATATTTGTTGAAATGGTAAAATAATTGGGAGTGGATACCAAATTATTATGATTCCGCCCGTAATAGATGTTAAAATGATAAAAATGCACCCCTAATCCATAAGACAAACCCACAACTCCTTTTTTGGCGTAAGTGCGCATTTGGTAGCGTGTGTTATAATCAAAGGCGGCATGCAAAGATATATATTTCACCGGCATTATCTCCAAGGCAAAGGTGATATGGCTGAAAAAATTATTGGCAAATTTTTTCCCTTTTCCATTTTCTATCACTGCTCCTGTAGCGCCGTCAACAGGGGCAAAAGGATCATTAGGGTCCTTATAACTCATATTCCACGTGTACAAATGATGTAATATGATATGATAGCGAGCCGGAAGATGCTGGAATTTTTGAGAAAACGCCAGTTGTATATCAAATGGCAGCTTTTCTCTGAGGCCGTCGTAAGTATTGAATTGGGTGCCTATGTTTTTCAACAGCAAGGTAAGCGATATGTCTTTTGAACAGCAATAATAGGAAGCGGCAAAATCAATGGCGAACCCCGAAGAAAAATAATTTGCATAACTTGAAAATATGGTTTTCAAATTCATCCCCAAAGAAAATGTGCTGTCGATAAATTCTCTGCCGTAGCCCACATATAATGCATAATCACCGGCTGTGAAAGTACCCGCAGGTTCTCCCGTTTCGTCGTATGAATCGAATTTTGCGTAAGCGGCATATTGAAAAGCAAAATTGAAAGTGCCTGCTTTTTTAAAATGCTGTATATAATTAGCATGACCATATACGGATTTGCCGAAATAATCCACACAATTGACAGCCAATCCCGTATTCATTTCTGCATGCAATAACGACGGATTCAAAACAGCCAAAGAAGCATCGGAATGATCGCGCACCGATACCATACGGCTTCCCATGGCGGCATGCCTTGCCGATACCGGCATGTCCAGAAAAGTATATATATATTTACCCCCTGTTTGTGATTGTGCGTTTAAACATAACATCATCACGTTCAACCAAACTATCCGCTTTAACGTATTCATCATTTTATTCAACGTGATTTGCGGTCATATTATTATGCTGTTCCTGTTTTTCATATGCCTGAATAACGGCTGCCACCAACGGATGTCTTACCACATCGCTTTTATCAAGCATAACAATATCTATGCCTTTTATTCCCTGCAATAATTTTATGCACATTGGCAATCCTGATATTTGATGCTTGGGCAAATCTATTTGTGTGAGATCGCCGGTGATTAAAAATTTGGCATTTTTTCCCATGCGGGTGAGAAACATTTTCAACTGGGTGGAGGTGGCGTTTTGCGCTTCATCCAAAATTACATAGGCATTATCCAGAGTGCGGCCCCGCATAAATGCCAAAGGTGCTATTTCTATGGTTTTGTCTTCCACATAGGCAAGCAGTTTTTGCGGAGGTATCATATCCCGCAATGCATCATACAAGGGCTGCAGATAGGGGTCCAGCTTATCCTGCAAATCTCCGGGCAAAAAGCCCAGATTTTCTCCCGCCTCCACCGCAGGACGGGTTAAAATAATTCTTTTTATCTCTTTGTTTCTCAATGCCCTTACTGCCAATGCGACAGCAGTGTAGGTTTTACCCGTTCCCGCAGGACCGATGGCAAACACCATATCGTTTTTTTGCGTGCTCTGCACCATTTTTATCTGATTGACGGTGCGTGCCCTGATATTTTGTCCGTCTTTGCCGCGTAATATAATATCTCCTCCCGCAGGCTCCCCTTGGGCTACCGCCATAAATTCATCGCCTTTTTCCAACAAACGTATTATATCCGATTCGGTAAGTGTTCCGTATTTTTCGTACCACTGCAATAATATCCCCAACAAACTTTTAATTTCCGCTATTTGTGCTTGTGAACCCATGATTTTAATATCATTGCCCCTTGCCACTAATTTTACATGCGGAAACAATCGTCCCAACAATGCAATGTTCTCATTGTTTACTCCGCATATATCCACTATGCTCTGAGGACTGATACTGATAATTTCTTCTGTCATGATGTGAAAAAAAACATTAATCCCTGACTATTTCGAAATTGTAATCGTCTATAAAACGAATAATGGTGGAAGGCTTCACATCGCTTATATTGCCTATTTGCGGATTTACTATATAATCCATTCTGCTTTTGAGATTATCGCTTATATCCTGATACCGCATAGGCGTGGGCTCCCCGGATAAATTGGCAGAGGTGGATACTATGGGCTTGCCGAACAAGCTGATCAATTTTTTGCAAAATTCATTGCGGACTATACGTATTGCTATGGTTCCGTCGGATGCCATAAGCGAAGAAGGAAGATTTTTTACTCCCGAATAGATAAAGGTAGTGGGACGATTTGCCTGCTCTATCAAATCCCATGCTATTAACGGAATATGCTCTACATACAAGGACAATTTTTCCGGCTCGTCCAAAAGAATAAGAAAACTTTTGTTCACGGAACGCTTTTTGATATCAAATATACGATTGATAGCCGATGTATTGGTGGCATCACATCCTATGCCCCACACCGTATCGGTAGGATATAATATTATCTGCCCTTTTTTGAGATATTCGTTCGTTCTGATAATCTCTTCGCTAATATTCACGTTTGACACAATACGCTAATTTTTTTTTGAAATACTCGTTTACACTAATTCCGCCCTCTTGACCTTTTCCGGCATTTTTATTTTGCAAAAATATCATTTTTTTTTGTGGCATTAAAAATTTTATCAAAATTTCTGTTGCTCCGCAAAAACATTCCGCTTGCCGGACAATATTTTTTTTGTCAAAATAGAAAAAAGACGTTTCTTCAAACGGGCATTAACGCTGCGCCTTACGCAATTTGAATATATCCGACCGTTGTTTACACAAACGGGCAGGAAAGTGGACGGTAATGATGCCAAAAGCCGGTACCTGTGAAAAATATACCCGAAGCAATATTTTTATTTTTCACTTTTTTCTTTTTATAATAACGGCACTATATCCTGTCTACCCATTGCAATACTCCTTTATAATTCAATTCTATTGTATGGTTCACCTTATTACCTTGCTCATCTTTGCTTTCTATTATACAATTTTCCGCCCTGATTTCAAAAAAAGGTTGACCAACGCTGTCGGCAAGATATTTCATATAGAGTGTTCCGCTGGATACAGATTCTTCATACGGGTATCCGTCTGCACGGAATATCGGACGATAATTGACATTATAACCTATAGACCAATACAATCCTTTGTGTTCGTATTCTTTTTGGCTAAGGTCTATAAGTTGCCCGTCGTGAAATCTTCTGCGACCCGTGATATCTATGAATTCCGGTTTGTCGCTCTTCAAACAAAGCCAAATATAATAATCATCATTTTTTATATCATATTCGGATATTATCCCTCTTGTGATTTCTCTTTCTACTCCGTCAACAATCAGGGAAAAACATTTCTCTTTTTCAAAAACAGCGATATAGGTTTTATTTTCACCCACGGCAATCAAACGGGGATTCTCCGTATTCCCGTCTTCCCACTTAATAAACTCACACCCGCTTTTGGGTATTGCCGATATTTCTATCTCCGTGCCTTTAAGATAGGTTCCGCTTCCGCCTGTTTTGCCCAAACTTGTATCATTTGATTTCACCGTTATGACAAACTCTTTTTGGCAACCTGTAAAAATCAGGGCTATTGCCACTATTGAAAAAAATAACCTTTTCATAATATTTAAATTTTAATCATCCATAAATTCCGTTAATTGCATTTCTCCTTTAAACTGCAAATCTATTGTATGTCTCATATTGTCTCCTAAATCATCCCAACTTTTAATATTTCCATTTTCCACTCTGATTTCAAAAACAGGTTTGCCAAATTTGTCGGCAAGACGTTTTATGTAGAGTATACCGCTACATTCTGAAACAGATGCTGCGTCCGGATGTCCTGAAGCTCCAAATATCGCATAACGCCCTAAATAATATAGCACTGACCAATAATACCAATACCCTTCGGGGGTATAAGTTCCGTGCCGTTTTTCTTCCTGCTTGCTAATGTCTATAACTTGTCCATCATGATAATTCTTGTTTCCTAAGATTTCTATATATTCCCGTTTGTCGTCCGTCAAAAAAAAGCGAATATGATAAGTACCTTTATTCAAATCACTTTTATCTATTTCCACTCTGCAGCAATTTCTTGCTTCTCCGTCAAGAATTAAGGAGAAAAATCTCTCTTTTTCAAAAACAGCGGTATAGGTTTCATTTTCATTGACAGTAACCAAACGCGGATTGTTCGTATCTCCGTCTTCCCACTTAATAAACTCACACCCGCTTTTGGGTATCGCTGATATTTCTATCTCCGTGCCTTTAAGATAGGTTCCGCTTCCGGCGGTTACGCCCAAACTTGTATCGTTAGATTGCACAGCTATGGCAAATTCTTTTTGGCAACTTGTAAAAATCAGAACCACAGCCATAACGGGGAACAAAAACTTTTTCATTTCAATTAGTATTTAATATTTTCCGCAAAGATAATATTTTTTTCAATACCATTAAAAAAAATTAAAAATTTTTATCAAAAAATCCTTTAATGTGTAAAACGCACGTTTGCCGGACAAAAATTTTTCTTGTCAAAGCAAAAAACAAAAAAAATGAGGTTTCCGTATTAAATTTTTGTTTAACTTTGCAGATTAAAAACCAAGGTTATGAAAAACGTGTCGTTAACAAAATTATTGTCAATAGTATGCTTCCTGTTTGTCAGTGTTGCCGAAGGCCAGACGGAAACATCTTCCGGCGAGTTTGTTTTTTCTGTTTCAAAAACGCAGAAAGTATATTTTTCCCCGGGAAATTTGCAATGGACTGCCAAAGGCAGCCATATGACGGCAGACGGGAATATCATTGCAGGTACATGGAGGTTTGCTCCCCGCCAATGGGACACTGTCGGCATAAACAACGGAAATGTCAACGCTAATTATACCGGTTGGATAGACCTGTTTGGCTGGGGCACCAGCGGATATAAACAAAAATATCCTTATATGACAAGCCTATCTTCTGCAGATTATGGTGATAATGAAACCAATATTGCCGCTACCTGTTATGACTGGGGTGTTTATAATGCCATCGTCAATCCCCGAACCCAAACCACTGACGCTCCCGGCACATGGCGTACTCTTACCAAAGAAGAATGGATTTATTTGTTGGAAACCCGTGATACTCCTTCCGGTGTGCGTTTTGCCAAGTCCACAGTGAACGGGGTTCCCGGCTTATTGATTGTTCCTGACAATTGGAACACCTCAGCTTTTCTATTATTTAATACTAACATCTATACCGCTGTTTATGCCTCCAACATCATCACATCTGACGAATGGATGAAGCTGGATTCTGCAGGTTGTGTGTTTCTGCCTGCTGCAGGCGAAAGGAACGGAACATCGGTGAACAGTGTGGGAAACAGAGGTTCTTATTGGTCGGCATCTTGTTACAGCTGTCTATATTCCCACCTTCTGTTTTTCAACTTGAGTTATTTAGGTACCTCGAATTTCTGTGCCCGTTTCAGCTGTAACGCTGTCCGCCTGGTGAAAGATACGCAATAAACCATCCTTGTTTTGTGCTTGAAAGAACGGATGCGGAAAACATGAGTCAGCAGCTGTCTTAAGAAAGCAAAATTGGTGTCAGGCATGCCGGAAAGGGCTGCCTTTTTATCATCCGGTTTTGCTAAAAATGACGCAGTTCGTCCGGCAAGAAGCGGAACACGGAAAATCGCAGTTTGCCGGCTTTTTCGTCCAGTTCAAACCATGGGGACAGGAATGGGTGTCCCGAATTTTGCATCACATGGATGCTGCGTGCCGGTGTATTGCCTTCCGCCAGCAGCAAAACTTTTTTGCCGGAGCGGGGGTGCCGGGCTACATCCACCACCATCACGGCATGTCCGTACCGGTTGCCCGGACGGTCGGCAGCGGCATAAACAAAAACATCTCCGGCCTGCACCTCCGCAAGCGGGCGTTGCCGGAGTTCCCTGCTGAGCGAAAACGTGTTGGCAACATCATAAACCTGTTTCAGATATTTTTCAAACGCCTTTCTTGAGGACCCTCCCGTATAGGTTAAAGTCTTTCCGTTGACATCGTTGAAACGGATTTCCCCGTATTTTCCCTGCCGGAAGAGATATTCCGCCCGAAGCCGCATACAGGCATCGGCACATTGTTCCGCATTGGAAAGTATCGGCAGGTCCACAACCGCATAGCTCAGGAACTGGTAGTTGGCAGTATCGCCTGTATAAAGCATCACTTTGGCACCCTTCTTTTCCAAGGGCAGGGATCGCAGAAACGTTCCGAAGGCGGCATTGTCGCAGGCCACACGCCTGTATCCGAAAGGAACAGGAATGTCTCCTATGGTTTGGCAGTTGCGGGGATTGCTTGTCCTGCCGCCGAAATAAAACCAAACATATCCCGATATGGCAATCAGCAGCAAGGGCAGAAGAATTCTGACAACGAATTTTTTCATTTGCTTTTTTTTGCAAAAGTAATACTTTTCTTTTAATCCGCAACCCCTGTCGCAGAAAAACAAAAAAATGCCGCAAATATTTTTTTTCAGTGGCTGTCAGGCAAGGTTTCCGTCCGGAAGGGCGGAAGAAAGCGGAATATTTTTTTTTGAAAAAAACAAAAAAATGACATAACGTATTGAAAATTTGTTTATATTTGCAGCGTAAAAAATGGTTAAGTCAAGAGACCTTTATAGTAAGTTCTTGGCATTAAATACAAGAAAGGAGTAGACATTGGGAGAAATGAACACCCTATTACTGCAGAAAGTGGAGGAACTTACCAAATACATAATTGATTTGCAAAAACAAATTGATGAACTGAAAAACGGAAAGGACTATTAATATGAAAAAAAATACAATTGTTTTAGCGATTTTCGTAGTTTTCGTTTGCCTATTTTTCCTTTCATGCAAAAGGGAATTCCATGCGTTTCCGTATGAACTGAGAGCCTATTTCCCCTATGTGGAAAATCAGGAATTAACATTTGTAAACGAAAGTAACCAAACAATGGTGACACGTGTTACAAGAGTAGAGGCTACAGAAACACATTATTTGCCTTATACTTGTAAATGTGGGGACGGATATGATTCCCAAATGTTTCTCAATGTAAATAATATAACAGATAGTTTTTATTTTGAAGGGACTATGAATACACATAGGGATGCTTTCATGATGAGATGTCGTTGCAAATTGGAAACAGACACATGGTTTGACTTATCAGAAGAACGAAAAGGAGATCCCTTTTCTGGACATTTTTCAGAAATATTGGGAGATACGGTGACCTTAGCAAATGGGAATGACGAAATCGTTGTTGTCAAAGGAAGAGGAATTACCGAATTTAAGGCAGGTGATGTTATTTGGCGGTTAAAGAAATAGAAAGGGGAAGATATGAAAAAATCAATTTTATATTTTACCATATTACTATTTTTACTTCAATCATGTTTCAAAAACAGAGATTGTGAAAGTTATGTTAAGGGGGTGAAGAGTATGAACCTGCCACAACTATCAACAATAAATTACAACACAGTAACAACAGTTTTTTACTATTTAGGAATGTGGAGTAAATGCAGTAGCCCCATATGTTATGTTGATACCCTTATGATGTTTGGTTTTGTTACGGACACATTCAATATAGAGAAAGGTTTTTATAAAATAACCGAAAATGCGGTCTCTGCTGATAATGTACCATTTGTGTTGCTTTCGATTGCGGATAGTATTAAACAATCTATAGATACAAAAATAAACAACAACAAAGGAAAAAAAATTTATGTGAAAGGTTTTTATTTTGGAGTAGATATGATGGAGATTACAGGTATTGACCCATCAAATATCATACCTAAACAATGGGGATATTGGTCTCCTTATTTTATGATGCCATGTGTTTTTGTACAAAATGAGGAAGATATTTATTTTGAAGATAAGTCAGATGTTTCACTGAAGAAGATTTCTTCTTCTGAATTTGGTGTGGTGTTGTATTAAAAATGAATGTTTATGAAAAATAAGATTCTAATTATAATTTTATTATTTTGTTTCTTCTGCGGATATACCCAAGTTTTTGTAACAAAATCAGAAGCCATTGCTGTGGCAACAAAATACATGCAACATCATTTTGAAGACAAAACATTTCAGATAGAAGATGTGTCCTATGTCAGTGATTTGAAAAAAACGGACATGTCATACTTTATGAAGTATGCTTTAAAAATGGATGTTCAGCTTTGATTTCAGGAGTAAAAAGTGTAAAACCTGTTTTAGGATATAATATTAACGGGGATAATATTGCATTTCTTCAAAGTAATAAAATAAACGGTCTGTCATTTTTTGTCGAAAAATTTGCCTCTTGCGTTGAAAAAAGTGTAAGCCTTAAAATGAATACCATATTGGATGAATGGAATGTTTTATTATACGACACATTAACACATTCAAGAAATAGAAGCATCTATGGCCCACTCATAACTTCGCTTTGGAAACAAAACTATTCCAACGATATGCAGCGAAATGCATATAACTATTATGTGCCAAGAATTTGTGATAGTTTGAACAATTGTTCAGCAGGATGCGTAGCTGTTGCTATGGCCCAAATTATGAAATACTGGAACTATCCTGTCTATATGCCTAATAAAGTGGAACAATATGATTGGTGTAATATGCCAGATAAACTCCTTTACCAAAATGATACGAACTCTAATTATGAGCTAGAACGCAATTCTATTGCACGACTTATTACTGATTGTGGACTCGCTGTCGATATATGGTATTGTATAAACAGCGATTGTGAATCATTCGCGTGGCCGACAAAAGCTAGAAATGCCTTTGTTGATACTTTTGATTATCATTCAAATGCGAATTTGATTAGAAGAATATGGCATTTACAAACATGGAAAGATACTATCAAGTCAAATATTATCGCAGGAAGACCAGTTTTTTATGCGGCAATGGATGAAGTAGTACATTTAGAAGGACATGCCTTTGTTTGTGATGGTTATAATTCTGAAACAGACCTTTTCCATTTTAATTGGGGTTGGGGAGGAAATGGTTCATGGGTCTCTATTGATAGCATTAATTCAGGTAGTGATGATTGGACAAAATTGGAAAGAGCAATTGTTAATCTTTATCCCAGTAGCACCCAAGATTATTGCGATTTTGAACTGCCTTTGTGGGTACATTACTATGGATATTATAACATTTCGGGCAATACCACGCCTCTACCTTATCAAAATGTACCAAAAACGTTCACAAGACTTGTCAGTGTACCTGACACACTGAATTTCCCTGCTTCTTGGCGTACTATTCCTAATGGTGCTACAGCGGAATATGTTGCGCATGAAGAAATTGTACTGCAAAATGGCTTTTTGGCAGAAGAAGGAAGTGATTTTTATGCACATATTGTTCCATGCCCATCTTGTTCCGGCAGAGCAGAACAACAAAGTCAGGTTTTGGACAATACGCCTCCCCTATACGGATATAACAGGATGCCACAACGGGATTCTTCCGTCACTTCCATTTCCGAATTAAACTCCTTGCACGGGCTGAAAATACATCCTAATCCGGTGTCAGGAATATTGAACATTGAACTTATGGACACTGAATCAAGCGTGGCTCAAATCACCGTATTTGACCTATTAGAAAGAATAATGCTGAAAAAGGAGAATCTCTCTCAACCGGAGTTGGACGTATCCGCTTTGTCTCGCGGAATGTACATTTTACAAGTGTGTACATCAGACGGGAAAAGCCTGACAGCCAAATTTGTGAAAGAATAAATCAAGGGCAGCCTGCGGCTGCCCTTTTGTTTTGTTCCCGTCAACAGAAATTTCCGTCTTTGTTATTTTTCGTACAATTGCAGGATTTGTCTTGCTATTTTATCTGCATCGAATTTTTTCACCTGCTCATAGCCTTCCGCTGTCATTGTTTTTTGCAATGAGGTGTCATTGGCAAGAGTGCTGATTTTTTCCGCTATGTCGTCTATGTTTTCCACATCTGCATACAAGGCGGCTTTTCCGGCTGTTTCTTGAAAACAGGAATGATTTCCCGTAATCACCGGCGTGCCGCTATGCATGGCCTCCACTATAGGAATGCCGAAGCCCTCAAACCAAGACACATACACCAACATTTGAGCCAGGGTATAAAATGAAGCAAGTTCTTGATTGTCAACGTGATGATAAAAATATATGCCGGACAGCCCGTTTTCTTTGACATAAGCTTTCAATTGCAGGGCATACCGGGTTTCTTTTCCCACTATCACCAAGGGCAGGGACAGCTGTTGTTTTTCCATTGCCTTGATAACCGACAAAATGTTTTTCCGGGGCTCGATATTGCCCACCATCAACACATATTGTTCCGGCAGGGCGAATTTTTCTTTTACTGCCCGCAGTTCTTCTTCCGCCGGCTTTTGGCAAAACAGCCGGTTACAGGGCTGATAGACGACCTCTATTTTGCTGTCGGGAACATGAAAATAATGCACAAGGTCGTTTTTGGTCTGTTCGCTGATTGCAATAACGGTATCCGCCGCCTTGCAAGCCCATGCCGTTTTGTGTTCATACATATATCTGTCGTGCCATTTATACCATTGCGGATACCGCATGAAAATGGTATCGTGTACGGTTACAATTTTTTTGGCATGGCAATGCCCGATATCTTTGGGCAATTCATTGCTAAGGCCGTGAAACACGTCCAAATGCAGTTTGCCGGCAGTTTTTCCCATTTGCATATAGCGCCACAGCCACCCTGTCGGGGCATATTTGGCACTTACTTCTGTCACGCCCCCGGGGGCATACAGGTGCCTGTCGGCTTTGGGGACAAACAAAAAATATTGATTGCGGGGTTCACAGGCTATCATAGCCGAGATAATACTCCGGCTATAATTTCCCAAACCGCTGGTATTGCAATAAGCCCGTTTGGCGTCAAACCCTATTCTCATTTACAAGCTTCTATCCATTTGCGGGCATTGACAAAGGCTTCTATCCATGGAGACACCTCATCATGCCGTCTGTCTTCGGGATAATATCCCCATTGCCAACTGAAAATAGCTCTTTCCAAGTGCGGCATCATGGCCAAATGACGGCCGTCGGCACTGCACAAAGCGGCGGTGTTGTAAGGCGAACCGTTGGGGTTGGCAGGATAAGCGGAATAGCTGTATTTCATAGGAATATGATAATGCTTTTCGTCATAAGGCAATTGGAATTTGCCTTCTCCGTGTGCCACCCAAATGCCCAAACGACTTCCTTTCAAAGAAGACAACATCACGGAATGGTTTTCCACAATATCCACATTGACAAAATTGGATTCAAATTTGCGGGAATCGTTGTGCAACATTTTCGGCATCACCGGATCTTGCGAACATATCAAACCCAACTCTATCATCAACTGACAACCATTGCAAACACCCAAACTCAAGGTGTCTTTTCTGTCAAAGAAATTCCGCAAAGCCTTTTTTGCATTTTCATTGTAGATAAAGGCGCCGGCAAAACCTTTGGCGGAGCCCAGCACATCGGAATGTGAAAATCCGCCCGGGAAAACAACCATATTGACATCTTCCAGATTTTCGCGGCCGCTCATTAAATCGGAAACGTGAATATCTTTCACCTCAAAACCTGCCAAATACAAACTGTAGGCCATTTCCCTGTCTCCGTTGGTGCCTTTTTCACGAACAATGGCAGCCTTCACCTTGCGGACTTGTTGGTCGGAAATGTCATATTGCGATTTCTTTCCGGAAAAATGACCCGGGAAACGGAAGTTTAAAGGTTGGTTTTTGTAGTTATCGTATCTTTCTGTCGCCTTTTCTTCACCGGACTGCAATTTGTCCAACAAATAGGACGACTCATACCAAATATCCCTGTATTCATCCACATTGAAACTATAGGTTTGACCGTCTTTGGTCAATTTCAATGTCTGAACGTGCAATTTTGTATTCACAATGGC
Source organism: Bacteroidales bacterium (assembly GCA_017616775.1). Taxonomy (GTDB): domain Bacteria; phylum Bacteroidota; class Bacteroidia; order Bacteroidales; family WCHB1-69; genus UBA1205. Next base: position 6,822 of record JAFZXM010000013.1, on the reverse strand, counting down.
GATTTCGGCAAATTTGATGCCTGCCTGCTTTAAGCAATCTGCCGCTTCAGAACCCTCTACCTGTACCAACACGCCTGCATTTTCCGCAAAGAGCAATTTGGCCAAATTGTCTTCTTTTATACCCGACAAGTCCACATCCAAACTGAGGGCGTTTTCTGCAAATATCATTTCAAACAAGGCCGTGATCATACCTCCGGCGGAGATATCGTGGCCTGCCAGAATTTTTCCCTCTTCTATCAACTGTTGTATGGTGTTGAATGCCTTTTTAAAATAAGCGGCATCCCTGACAGTCGGGGTTTCGTCGCCCAAAGCGTTTCTTGTTTGTGCATAGCTGCTGCCGCCCAATTTAAAACTGTCGGAAGAAAAATCTATGTAGAGAATTTTGCTGTTGTCTTTCAATTGCAAGTTAGGGGTGACAATTTTTTTCACGTCAGTAACTTCTCCTGCCGCCGAAGCGATGATGGTTCCGGGTGAAAATACCACATGTCCGTCAGGGTATTTTTGTGTCATTGACAAAGAATCTTTTCCTGTAGGAATATTAATACCCAATTGGCAGGCAAAATCCGAAGCGGCATGCACGGCTTTGTACAAACGGGCATCTTCGCCTTTGTTTTTACACGGCCACATCCAGTTGGCACTCAAAGAAACGGCATCCATACCGCCTTTCAACGGTGCCCACACAATATTGGTAAGTGCTTCGCTGATCGACATGACAGAACCATGTTCAGGATTGATCAATGCGACAGCGGGAGCATGTCCCAAAGAAGTGGCAATACCTTTCTCCCCTTGATAGTCAATGGCAACGGCACCCAAGTCACTCAATGGCAACTGCAAGGAGCCGCAACATTGCTGGCGGGCGATTTTTCCCGTTACCGAACGGTCCACCTTGTTGGTCAGCCAGTCTTTGCAGCCGACAGCTTCCAAACGAAATACATTGGCGACATCTTGTTTTAAGTCGTCTATGGCAGTATCCACTGTTTGATAATGTTCTTCTATGGTTTCGTCTGTGATGACAGTTTTTGGCGGATTGCCGAACATATCGTTGAATGCCAAATTGATAGGAGTGGTTTTGGCAGATGCCTGCTCAAAAACAAAGGTATGGTCGTTGGTGGATTCACCGACTACATACATAGGAGCCCTTTCCCTGTCGGCAATGCGGTTCAAACGGGCAATATCCTTTTCTTCCACCAGCAAGCCCATTCTTTCTTGCGATTCATTGCCGATAATTTCCTTGGCGGACAAGGTCTTGTCACCTATCGGCAATTGATCCATATTGATTTTTCCGCCTGTCTCCTCCAATAGTTCCGACAGACAGTTCAAATGTCCGCCGGCACCATGATCGTGAATGCTGACAACAGGATTGTCAACATCTTCCGCCATCGCCCTGACAACATTGAAGACACGTTTTTGCATTTCCGGATTGGAACGCTGCACGGCGTTGAGTTCTATATTTTTGGAAAATTCACCGGTTGCCACCGAAGAAACGGCACCGCCGCCCATACCGATACGATAGTTGTCACCGCCTAAAACAACAACTTTTTCTCCCGGCACGGGTGTCTTTTTCAAAGCGTGTTTTTTGTTGGCAAAGCCGATGCCGCCTGCCAACATGATCACTTTGTCAAAACCGAATATCTTTTTATTTTCTTCATGTTCAAATGTCAGCAAGGAGCCGCAAATTAACGGCTGTCCGAACTTATTGCCGAAATCGCTGGCACCGTTGGATGCCTTTATCAATATTTCTTCCGGTGTCTGGTAGAGCCATTTTCTGGCAGGAATATTTTTCTCCCACACCTTACCGGCGTCGTTTCTCGGATAAGAAGTCATATAAACGGCAGTTCCCGCCATGGGGATAGAGCCGATGCCTCCGGCCATACGGTCACGTATTTCTCCGCCGGAACCGGTGGCAGCTCCATTGAAAGGTTCCACCGTAGTAGGAAAATTGTGTGTCTCTGCCTTCAATGAAATGATGGTGTCGATGGGCTTGGTTTCAAACCAGTCGGCTTTATCGGCTGACTTGGGGGCAAACTGTACCGCTGCCGGACCTTCTACAAAAGCCACATTGTCTTTATAGGCCGATACCAAGCGGTTGGGATGTTCTTTGGATGTCTTTTTTATCATGCCGAACAAAGATGAAGGCATTTCTTTCCCGTCAAGGATGAAAGTGCCGTTGAAAATTTTGTGGCGGCAGTGCTCGGAATTCACTTGCGAAAAGCCGAAAATCTCCGAATCGGTCAGTTTTCTGCCCAATTTTTTGGACAAGCCTTCCAGATATTCCATTTCTTTTTCACTCAATGCCAAACCTTCCTCTTTGGTGTAGGCAGGCAGGTCGTCAATGTATTTGATGGGTTCCGGAGCGATGGTTTGTGCAAAAATGGTTTGGTCCAAGTTGACATAAACCTGCTGCAACATAGGATCGTAAACACTTTTTGCATAGTCTTCCGCCGACAGTTGTTTGTCGGGAGAGTAAATTCTTTCAAACTGCTCTATACGGGTAATGCCGGTGAAACCGATATTTCGGGTGATTTCCACGGCATTGGTGCTCCACGGAGTAATCATCTCCCGTCTCGGCCCGACAAAAACTCCTTCAATTTGTGAATCGGCAACTATTTTGGCATTGGAAAACAGCCATTCTAATTTCACTTGCTCGTCTGCATTGAACCGGTGTCCTGTTTCAACTGCATATACCGTTATGTTCTTTTGAAAAAATACCAACATCTAAAATAAAGTTTAGAAATTAAAACTTGCAAAAATACAAAAAAGTTTTTAGTTAACAACAAAGAAGCCTTATATTTTTATAATTTTTATATTTATTGCATAGCCCGACAAGCAATATTTTACACTATGTTAGCCCGTTTTTAAATAATTTTTAAATAACTATAAGAACAACTTTTTCCGAAAATTTAACAAATTTTAACAAAAAATTCTTGTTCAGTCCCAATTTTTCCTTTTACCTTTGCAGCTGAAAACGTTTTATTTATCATTTTAAAAATTTTTATTTATGGAAACATTGATTAATATTCTAAAAAAATTTGATGACAACAGAAAAAAGGCCATTAGTGAAAAAGAAAAAACTATATGGGAGAAAAAAAGCCTTAAAGAAAAATACGAAGCAATAGCAGGATGGTTTATGCCGTGTGCAGAAGAATTACTTTGCAAAGGATATTTCCTCATCAACGGCAAATACATTATTGATTTAGGTGCAATAGAGTTGTATTACCATGAGGAAGATGGGGAAATAAAAGACACCAAGATGTATCATACAAATGCTCAAGTACCAAAGGCTTTCAAAAAAAGATTGGATAATTATCCTAATCAATTGCCATTATTTTATAAGGTATTAAAGGAAAATGAAGGTTACTTACCATATTTAAAAAAAGGTAGTTTCAATTTACACCAATCTGGCATTGATGTAACATTTGAAAATGATGATAATAAACAAGATAAATATCGAGCATCTTTTCTTATCCGTTCTTATAGAATGTTTGAAAAAGATGACCCTAATAGAGAAATTATATTGTATGATCCTTGTTCGTCCCATATATATGAAGACTTGTATAATGCAGGATTGCTGTTTTGGGGTAATGAAAAAATATCTATTCAATGGGTTAAAAATAATGAGTTTGGAAAAGAAATAGAAGACGAACCATGCCCAAGAAGAAATTTGGACTTAAAACCATATCAATTTCAAATAAAAGGACTTAAAGACAAAGAAATAAAATAAAACCACGAACACCTATCACTGATAACAATATTAATCAACAACTAAACCCGTCATGAAAAAAAAGAAATTGGAATTAATCTCCCCTTTGAGGGAAGATGCTTTTACCGAAGCTGTTTTACACAAGGTGGTATTAAACAAGATAGATTTTGAACTTCCTGATGAAATATGGGAGGTGATTAACGAAGGATTCGGAATATATTGGGAAGAAATAATCGGCTTTGGCAATTATATCGATTTTGACGATTCATGCCTGTTCGTATTTAATCATCTTGTTTCTTATCACATATTATTTCCTTACGAGAAGGTGGAAACTATCATGAAAATACTCTATGATTTCATCGAGCAAATCCCGGGGGCATTTTTAGATGAATCCGCTGTTGTCATCCCCAAAAACGATAAAGAATAAGCACCATGACACTCACCGACAACCTTAGCAACAGCGTTTACTTCTCCGGCTTGCTGCCGAAGCAATGCCCTGTTTTGAACGCTAAAATTACGGAAGTGCTGCAAAAACGCGGAATTACCTATGCTTATCTTTCAGAAACCAAAGACATCTGGTGCAGGGACTTTATGCCCATACAGATTGAAAAAGACAAGTTTGTATTCTACAATTATTCACCTGATTATCTGCAAGATACTTATTATCTTCGTCGCCTTCAAACCGATACGGAAAAAGTGCTGCTTGCGGAGGAAAACCACCTCGGCGGTCTGCTCAAATACCGCAATAATATCGACCTTGTAATAGACGGCGGCAATGTGGTGAAATGCGGCGACACCGTGGTGATGACAGACAAAGTCTTTATGGAAAACAAGGACAAAAGTCCTTCCGAAGTGGAGCGGATACTCCGCGATGCCTTCCGATGCGACATTCTGTTCTTACCATGGGAAAAGGTAAAAGAAGATGTCTACGGCCATAGCGACGGCATTGTGCACTACGCCGGCAAAGGGAAAATTCTGCTGACCAACTACGATGATTTTTCAATGGACTACTATCATCAATACCGAAAAATATTGGATAAAAAGTTTGATGTTATCACATTGAAATACAACACAAAACAACATCGCAAACGCAGTTGGTGCTATATCAACTTCCTGCAAATCGGCAATTTGGTGCTTGTGCCGCAGTTGGGAACCGAGGAGGACGAACAGGCTTTAGAACAAATAGGCGAAATCTTTCTTGATGGTGAAATAGTCGGCATTCCTGCACTGGAAGCCGTCAGAAAAGGGGGAGCACTCAACTGTATATCGTGGAATATATTTTTAGCCAAGTAAAAAAATAATCAAGAAGAATAAAATGACGAGAAAAGATTTTAATGAATTATTTAACAAAGCATTAGAAATTGCTTTTGAAGCTCACAAAGGGCAGGTGGACAAAGGAGGGCAAGCATATATTATGCATCCGATAAGAGTTGCACAAAAATGCAAATCTCCGGAAGCAAAAATAGTTGCTCTGTTGCACGATGTAATTGAAGACAGCCCTGTAACAGCTTCGGATTTGACAAAGAAAGGCATTCCTCAAAATTTGGTTGACGAAATTGTTCTTCTTAGTCATGACAAAGAAAAAAGTTACGACAGCTACATTGCCGGCATCTGCGGCAGCAAGACTGCCAAAGAGGTAAAACTATCCGATTTAGAAGACAATATGAACCTCCTCCGCATTCATGGAGAACTGACGGAAAAAGATTTTGCCAGACTTCAACAATACAAAAAATCCTATGCGTTTTTAAATGATGAAAAATAATAAGCTCGTTTAAATATTTTTTCTACTTTTGTATTCTAAAATCAACCACCATGAATAACGAAAAATTCTCCGTTAAGAAAAGGATAAAAAGTTTTGCCTATGCCTTTGCGGGACTGAAAGTCCTGTTCAGAGAAGAACACAATTCACACATACACGCCGTTGCCGCGATACTTGCCATTGCCGCGGGATTCCTTTTGCGTATTTCCGCTTTGGAATGGACGGCTGTTGTCATCGTTATCGGAATGGTGTTTGCCGCGGAGATACTCAACTCCTCGTTGGAACGCACCGCCGACTTTGTCAAAGCGGAAAGAGACGACCGTAAACGCGATATCAAAGACCTCGGTGCCGCTGCCGTCTTGGTGTGCGCCCGCACCGCCGCCATTGTCGGTTGCATTATTTTTATCCCGAAAATATTGGATGTGTTGATATGATGGAGATAGAGGAAGGCTACTTTTGTTAAGACGATGCAATGTATAAAGAAAGAAAATACAATCTTCACAATTATTTTTTAATGGCAAAAAATTGACTTGCTATAAACTATCAAAAAAGAATTACTTCGTAAAAAATAATTGTATAAATTGTTCATTTTTATAAATTTATACAAAAAAGAATAAAATTATTAGAATTTACATAATTACTACTTAATCCATTGGTATTGACGAATTAAATTTTCTTTTTTTGTATCAAAATTTCGATTATCTTCACTTATTACTTTTTTAAGCAACCAACCGGCATCTTTTCCTGCATCTCGAATGGCATCTTCTTTTGTTTTTTGTAAATTATACCTATGTTTTTCAAAAAGAACTATTAATGGTGTATCATGCCAATCAAAATTATTATCTCCCATGAGATCTCTCAATGAAAACCACTGGTCAGAATTATTATTGCACCAACAATAAACACATCCCTGCAAAAATTTACAAATTTCTTTTTTTTGTTTTGAAGAAATTCCACTAACATTCCTAATTTTTGTTTCTTTTAATAACATTTCTAATTATAAATACATAAAATTTTTATTCATTTGCCATGCATATTTCATATATCTAACTATGAAAGATTTCTCTCCTTTTGCAAGTTTAAAATTCTCCCACGCATCTATACACTCTGCTTCATAAGGAGTTTTTCCTTTTTTATTAAAAGCATTAGCATTATTAAGACTTCTTATTAAAAACAGAAATAATGGAATAATCAAAAATATAGATATTACTATTGCTAATACTATTATAGTGCGTCCCATTCTTTAGACCATTTGTGTTCCGAGTTAAGGTGACCATTCTTTGCTGGTTTAACATTGCAAAATTACATTCTTTTTCTTTCATTTCCTTTTTATGTTATAATTTTTATTTTCTACGCTGCGTTT
>JAFZXM010000012.1 GCA_017616775.1 Bacteroidales bacterium | reverse complement strand
GGTGGTAATGGCAAATATAGAAAAAATAATTCCCAATCCCAAATTATCAATAAATGATGGGGGAATTGCTCCTTTGGGCAAAAAAACGGCTTCACCTATCTTTAAACAACTGGAATATATTGCCCAACGCTATAATTTTTCTTTAGACGAGCCTATTGCAAATATAGATGAATCGTCTGTCAATCTTATTATGTATGGTACTTCTGAACCGATAACCATGAAGAATGCTTCGGGATTGACTTATGGCGTTAATTATGAGGGAATTGCAAATTTTATTGCACAAAATTCAGGTGATGATGCTCCTGCCAATATCCGCAAATGGGCACAGCAGTTTATGCACTTGAAAACATGTGATGTTTGTAATGGCGGACGTTTGAAAAAAGAGGCGACCTATTTCCGTATTGACAACAAAAGTATTGTTGATATTGCTAATATGGATATTGCTTCCCTGCAACAATGGATGTTTCATATCAACGATTATTTGTCTGCACAACAAATGCTTATTGCAAAAGATATTGTGCAAGAAATCAATAAAAAATTGAAATGTTTGTTGGATTTGGGTATAGATTATCTAACCTTGAACAGGTCGTCTCAAACACTTTCCGGCGGTGAAGCCCAACGGTTGAGGTTGGCTACGCAAATCAGTTCCAATTTGGTGAATGTTTTGTATATCTTAGATGAACCGAGCATTGGTTTGCATCAAAGAGACAATCAAAAGTTGATACATGCCCTCCAAGCACTCAAAAATGCAGGCAACGCTGTAATGGTGGTGGAACATGACTATGATACTATGAAAGCCGCCGATTATATAGTGGATATAGGTCCGGGTGCAGGGCTTAACGGTGGAAAAATAATGGCAGAGGGAACTTTTGAGCAGATATGCCAAGCCCATTCTTTAACGGGTGATTATCTTTCAGGAAGAAAAACCATTGAAGTGCCTGTGCAAAGGCGAAAGGTCAATAACGGAAAAAAACTTGTTTTAAAAGGTGCCAAAGGCAATAACCTGAAAAATTTGACGGTAAACTTTCCGTTAGGTGTTTTTATTTGTGTTACAGGTGTTTCCGGTAGTGGAAAGTCTTCGCTAATCAATGGAACATTGTATCCTATTTTAAGTAATGCTTTTTATCATTCCGACAAAAATGTTTTGCCTTATGATAGTATTGAAGGTTTGCAATATATAGATAAGGTTATAGAAATAAACCAGCAACCGATAGGGAGAATACCGCGTTCGAATCCGGCAACATATATTGGTGTATTCGACTTGATAAGAAATTTTTATTCCACTTTACCAGAGGCGAAAATACGCAATTACAAACCCGGAAGATTTTCTTTTAATGTGTCGGGCGGGCGATGTGAGGCATGCAAAGGGGCAGGTGTGAAAACAATAGAAATGAATTTTCTGCCTGAAGTTTATGTCCATTGCGATACTTGCAACGGAAAACGTTACAATAAAGAAACTTTGGAAATACGATACAAGGGAAAATCCATCAATGATGTTTTGGAAATGACCTTTGATGAGGCTCTGGTGTTTTTTGAAAACATTCCCTCCATTGTAGAAAAATTGAAAATGGTTGTCAATGTCGGATTAGGATATTTGCATTTGGGGCAAAAATCAACCACATTGTCAGGCGGAGAGGCTCAAAGAATAAAATTGGCGACAGAATTGAGCAAAAAAGATACGGGAAATACCTTTTATATATTAGATGAACCCACTACGGGGTTACATTTTGAGGATATTCGTATTTTGTTGTCCGTATTAAACAAATTGGTGGACAAAGGCAATACCGTTTTGGTTGTGGAACATAATATGGATGTTATTAAAACTGCAGATTGGATTATCGATATGGGACCGGAAGGCGGAAGTGCCGGCGGCGGAAATATTGTTGCACAAGGTACCCCTAACGATATTGTCAAAAGAAAGGTGGGGTATACCGCTAAATTTTTAAAAGAATATATTAACATTGACAAATAATATAATGATATGAAAACGATAATTGTTGGAACCGGATATGTGGGGTTGGTTACGGGTGCTTGTTTTTCTGAAATGGGTATTCCTACAATATGTATTGATATTGACGAAAAAAAAGTGGAAAACCTTAAAAAGGGAATTTTACCGATATACGAACCGGGGTTGGAAGATATTGTAGAAAAAAACTACAAAGCAGGACGATTGAATTTTTCCACCTCTTTGAAAGATGTTCTTAGTGATGCAGATGTTATCTTTACTGCAGTGGGAACACCGCCAGATGAAGACGGCAGTGCCGATTTGCAATATGTTTTGGAAGTAGCCAAAACTATTGGCATGTATATGAATGAATATAAACTGGTTGTAACCAAAAGTACGGTACCTGTAGGAACTGCCAAATTGGTGAAGGAAACCATAAAGAATGAGTTGCAAAAACGGAATTTGAACATTGATTTTGACGTGGCCTCCAATCCTGAATTTTTGAAAGAAGGCAATGCGGTAAAAGATTTCATGAGTCCGGACAGAGTGGTGATAGGTGTGGAAAGCCCGCGGGCAGAAGAACTTCTGACAAAACTATATCGTCCTTTTTTGTTGAATAACTTTCGGGTGATTTTTATGGATATTGCTTCAGCCGAGATGACAAAATATGCTGCCAATGCGATGTTGGCAACCCGTATCAGTTTTATGAACGATATTGCCAATCTTTGTGAAAAAGTCGGAGCCGATGTCAATATGGTAAGAAAAGGAATAGGCACTGACAATAGAATCGGAAACAAATTTCTGTATGCAGGTTGCGGTTATGGCGGCTCTTGTTTTCCTAAAGATGTGAAGGCCTTGATTAAGATAGGTGAAAAACATGGCTATACGATGAAAGTAATTTCCGCTGTTGAGGAGGTGAATGAAAACCAAAAACAGATTCTTTATCATAAGGTTAAAGATTATTTTAAAGGGGATTTGAAAGGTAAAACTTTGGCTATGTGGGGACTTTCGTTCAAGCCGGAAACCGATGATATGCGAGAGGCTCCATCTATTGTCTTGATTAGAGAATTGTTAAATGCAGGTTGTAAAATTCAAGCCTACGACCCAGTGGCTATGAATGAAGCCAAAAGAATAGTCGGCGACAAAATACAATATTGCAAGGATATATATAGTGCTGCGAACGGGGCTGACGCTTTGCTGCTGGTAACGGAATGGAAAGAATTCCGTATGCCGACATGGGAAGTGGTGAAAAAGGTGATGAACAATCCGCTCGTTTTTGACGGCAGAAATATTTACGACAAAAAAGATATGGAAAAACAAGGGTTCCAATATTTTGGAATAGGTTTTTAATACTTTGACATTTTATGTGATAAAATTTTGCTAATTTTGCAATAATTTTCATTTGGTGTTAAACTGACTTCGGCACGAGATGAAAAAGAATTTAAATGGTGAAGTCTAAAAAAAAGAAAAAATGAGTGTTTTAAAAGAATTTAAAGAATTTGCAGTACGCGGAAATGTAATGGATATGGCTGTCGGTGTTATCATTGGCGGGGCTTTCGGCAAGATTGTTACCTCTTTGGTGAACGATATTATTATGCCATTGATTAGTAAACTGACAGGCGGTATTGATTTTACCAATCTGTTTATCAATTTGGGCAGTGAAAAGTATGAAACATTGGCTGCGGCCAAAGAAGCGGGGGCTGCCGTTTTCGCATACGGTAGTTTTATTCAGAATGTGGTAGATTTTCTGATTATTGCTTTTTGTATCTTTTTGATGATAAAAGGAATAAACAGACTTGCCAAAAAGAAAAAAGATGACGAACCTGCTCCTGCTCCAGCAGAACCAAGCAAAGAAGAAGTGTTGCTCACAGAAATCAGGGATTTGTTGAAAAACAATCAAAAATAAGATAGTTCCGCTTGTTGTCAGATAAATTTAAAGTAGAACAATATAATGAAAAAAGTAATTTTATTTTCAGTAGTAGCAAGTCTGTTTGTATTTACGGCTTGCAAGAAAGAGTTTACGGTAACTGTACAGAGTAACAATGAATTGTGGGGCAGTGTTACAGGAAGCGGCACCTACGCCAAAGGTTCAACAGTGAGTATAGCAGCGGTAGCCAAAAGCGGCTACAAGTTTGTGTCATGGCAAGACAACAATACCGACAATCCGCGTAGTATTACGGTGAATGCGAATGAAACCTATATAGCGACTTTTGCCCAAGAAAGTGGCGGTGGCGGCGGTGAAACACCGACAGGATTGGATATACATACGGGGATACCTTGTATAGATGCCTTGGCTAATGATATGGTGAAGGTGCAGGGTGGCACATTTTTGATGGGTGCCGTAAGTGGAGATACGCTTGCGTACGATGACGAAAAACCCCAGCATAGTGTAACTTTGAGTGATTTTTATATCTGCAAGTATGAGGTAACGCAGGAGTTGTGGCAGGCAGTAATGGGAAGTACTCCGACATATGGTGGAGGTTGGACAGCTGAATATGGTAAGGGAGACAAATATCCCGCTTATCGTATATCATGGAATGACTGCGATACCTTTATACAGAGGTTAAATGCCAAGACAGGCTTGAACTTTCGTATGCCTACAGAGGCTGAATGGGAATATGCTGCCCGAGGAGGCAATAAGAGCCAAGGTTATACATACGCAGGTAGCAATACCATAGGAGATGTTGCATGGTATTCAAGCAATAGCGATAGTAAAACACATCCCGTTATGCAGAAGACAGTCAATGAGTTGGGTTTGTATGATATGACGGGGAATGTATGGGAATGGTGCAGTGATTGGTTTAGCAGTACCTACTATACTGAGAGTGCAGGAGCGAGCAATCCTAAGGGACCTTCTACTGGCTCTAACCGCGTGTTCCGCGGTGGCGGTTGGACCACTGATGCGAGTAACTGTCGTGTTTCGTACCGTAGCTTCAACGCTCCATTCAACCATTACAATAACATAGGCTTTCGCCTTGCCCTATAGTTCTTCCTTCAAGAAAGAGAAAAGAGAAGAAATAGACTTGTGGAAAACGAAGTGGAGCAAAGCGGCTCAAAGAGAGAGCCGCTGCGAAACAAGTTTTCCACAACGAAAAATTTTAGTAGGGTTATTTTTTTTGTTAAGGCAAATAGAAAATAGGAAAAAATGCAAGTAAAAATATTTTCAATTTCTGCCTTTAGTTCTGCCTATGTGGAGGAAGAAGTGAACATATTTTTGCGGGTTGTTATTTGTCTTTTTTGTTGTGGAATTTTATTTAATGCCTGCAAAAAAGAGGAAATTTTTGCGAGAGAAAATTTTGAACATCACCTCACTATGGGAAAAAACACTAAAAAAATACCAACAGCTACTGATTCTATAATCCCAATAGATGATTTTTGTTATCAATGGTTTATGGATGTTGCAGACAGGCATTTAGAACAAAAGAAATTGGGAATATTTTCCCCATCAGATGATACCACTATTATACATTATGTTTTTGTTGATAGTAATAACAAATTTTATCGCCCCTATTTTGTCTATTTACCCTTAATCCAAGAAGGGCAGGATATAATAGGTGATATAGTGCGTACATATTGTGATACAAGTCTTTATGCAGTTATAGAATGGGGAAAAGAAGAATTGAGAAATGGACGGGAAGTAGTTATCGAAAAAAATGGAGAGATGTATTGTGGCTATTCATTAGAACGAACAGACAATTCTTTACCTCCAGCAATTCCGTATGACAACCATGATTTGCCATATACTGTTATTCCGAAACATTTACGCATAGCATTTAATCAAATTCGTCATCATATTATAATGTTTCAAGAATTTGCTATATTGACTACTTCTTATAATGAAGATGAACCGTGTATAAAATATGGTTTTATTTCCTATGAAGATAATCCTGCATTATATGAACAATTGTCTGCCACTTATTTTGTACTTACCACTTCAACCGCATGTCCTCCTCCGTATAGATGTTTTGTTACCACAAATGAAAAGGAGGCATGGATAGAACAAGAATTAAAAGATGACAGAGATGTGTCTATTACATTTACTAAATATAGGGAATTTAGTTGTTTGTCGTGGCCGAGGGAAGAATAGTGGTAGAAAGAAGATACAAGGGTTTGACTATCAGTCAAACCCTTGTTGTGTTATTGTGTGAAGTATAAATGTTGTGCCTATTGGGCGATAGGTTCTTCATTTGTAGGAATATCTTCTGCTCCTGCTGTAATGTCTTCACCGTTCATTGCAATAAGTTCTTGGTAGAAAATAGCACGGGAAGTCTGCATATAAGGTATTACCCACAAAAGACCGATACCGCAAGACAAAACACCGAGCAACAGCCAACCGATGAAACTTAAATCCAAAAGGAACAAATCCATTTTGTGTCCGTTCATCAATGCTATACTTTTGTTGATACATTCATCTGCTCCAAGTTCAGGATTGTCTTGTGCGATATAATAGGTCATTGCGTAAGCATAACCCTTGATGATACCGGGTATAATCAACAATAATGTCCAAAGAAAGGTGAAAATAGCGGTTAATAAAGACACACTAAGTGTACGGCCATAGTTCGCAAAAATTTTGAACATGTTGTTGATTACGTTTTGTTTGTCCCCACGGATAAACAACAACAATGCAACAGCAAACGCTAACCCGAATGGGATTTCCACGAATAAATTAATAATACCTCCAGCCAGAGGAATAATACTGATTGCTCCAACTATGGCAACATAAATAAGAGTCGCCAATACTGGGTTTGTCCAATTGCCCTTCAGTTCTTCACGGGCAACGGCTCTGATTTCTGAATTTGTTTTCATGATAAAATATTTTAATGGTTAATAAATAAATAATGTCGTGCTAACTGATTTTTGCTTTGGGGTCTAAAAATCCATAAATAACATCTACTAAAATGTTGATTATAACTAAAATGACTGAAATGT
>JAFZXM010000011.1 GCA_017616775.1 Bacteroidales bacterium | reverse complement strand
GAGTGAAAATTTAGCTGCAAAGCTTGCTTTGCAAGGAAATTTTGCTCGCTTCCTTTATCGTGTTAACGAAAAGCATCCTCTGACAGTTTTTTTAAATTAATTAAAGAAAACGCTTGTCATCAATGAGAATGCTTAAAAAAGGTGATACGTTAAAAGTAGTTTTACCGTTCTGCAAGCCGTTTCGGATATTGAAGCAGTTATGACAAGACAAAACGGGCATTGCTTCGCTCGCCCAAAAAACAAGGCTGGCGCCTTAGAAAACACGTCAATGATGAATCTTCCTCTTCTAAGGGGGCCGGGGGGATTCTATTGTATCAAACAGACAAACAACCCGTATGCGCAGGTTCCGTTGTTTGTGGTTATGCGAATTATATTCATTTGATTTTGATAATTGACGAAAACATTGTACGGGGAAACGGGTGTGTTGTGTGTGAGGGGGTGATAATAATTTTCTTTTGATGGGCTTGCGTGGGCAATTATTAATAAAAAAAGAGTAACTTTGCATCTTGGAATAGAAGAGATATGAAACGCGTGTTTTTAAACGGAACTTTATGGGCAGGCATGCTATGGGTGCTTTTGTGCGGCGTATTGTATGCCCATGAGGGGCCGCGCATATCTTTTATAGAAAACAAAGGACAATGGCAGGAGCATATATGCTATAAATCGGAGTTGAAAGAAGGCGCTTTGTTTTTTGAGAAAAATTTGGTCACCTATGCTTTTGTGGAGAGTGAATATCTGGAGAAGTTAATGGCTGTCAAGGCGGGGCGCAGAGATGTTACATTAGATTCTCTGGCATGGCATTATGCTTATAAGGTGCATTTTATGGGTGCCGGAGAACATGTCAGTATAGAAGCCGATGGCGAGTTGAGTGAATATCTGAATTATTATCTGGGTAAAGACAAAAGCCGGTGGCGCAGCAATGTTCATAAATACACGTCTATATGTTATAGGAATATATACGATGGCGTCAATATCAGATATTACGAAAGCGGGGGCACTTATAAATACGATGTGGAGGTGGGTCCGCAGGCAAGCGTGTCGCAAGTGAAATTGCAATATGAGGGTGCGGAAAGAATAAGTGTCAAAAGCGGTGAGTTGACAGTGCGTATCGGCAAATTTACGGTGATAGAAAACAGGCCTTATGCTTATCAAATCAATGAATACGGAGACAGGGAAGAGGTGGAGTGTGAATTTGTGCAGGACGGGAATATCATCTCGTTCAAGGTGGGGGATTATGACAAGAACAGGTTGTTGGTGATAGACCCTACCATCGTCTTTGCCTCTTATTCTTCTTCTACTGCCGATAATTTCGGATATACCGCCACTTATGACAAATATGGGAATGTTTACGGCGGAGGTACTGTATATGGTGTGGGATATCCTATAACCATTGGTGCTTATCAAAGTGCGTTTAAAGGTGGTTCTTGTGATGTGGGCATCACCAAATTCAATGAAAACGGTACCATGCGTATATATTCCACATACATAGGCGGCGATGGTGCCGATGTTCCCCACAGTCTGTTTGTCAATAACAACGATGAATTATATGTTTTGATCACTACCTCTTCCACCGACTATCCCGTAACAAGCGGATGTTATCAGGATACTTTGCGGGGGGGGACGGCTTGCAGGGTCACCTATATCAATTATTATGGCAATGGCAGTGATATTGCCATAGCCCGTTTGAACGCCTCGGGCACGCAGTTGATGAGTTCCACCTATTTCGGGGGCAGTGCCAACGACGGCTTGAACCTGTTAATGGCAAAAAACTATGCCGATGAAATTCGCGGTGACTTGCAGATAGATGCTTCCGGCAATGTATATGTGGCTTCTTCTACCGGCTCCGTCGATTTGCCTGTGTCTCCGGGCGCCTTTCAACCTGCTTATAGCGGTCTGCAAGACGGTTTTGTGGCTAAATTCACTTATGATTTAAAAAATCTTATCTATTGTTCTTATTTGGGCGGTACAGGCATAGATGCCATCTATAATATGGAGTTGGACACCCGCGGCAACATGTATGTGTGCGGCGGCACCAAATCGTCGAACTTTCCTGTCACCAACAATGCCTATAAAACGTCGGCGTGCGGCAATGAAGACGGTTTTGTTGCCAAGATATCCTCTAGCGGCACACTGTTGATGCGTTCCACCTATTTGGGTACCGCTTATACCGACCAGGTCTTTTTGGTCAAGCTGGACGATGCTGAAGATGTATATGTGCTAGGGCAGACCAGCGATTCCGCATCATCATGGACATATAATGTAAATTGGTCCGGTGGTGTGGGGCAGTTTTTAACCAAGATGGATAACGATTTGTCCAAAATATGGTGGTCAACATCGTTTGGCGATGCCAATATGGGATATGAGTTGGTGCCTACGGCCATGATGGTGGATGTATGCGGAAGAATACATATCTCCGGGTGGGGGGGCACCACCAATTTGCAAAATCCGCTCACAGGCTTGCCTGTGACAAGTGATGCCTTTAAAGTGGTGCCGGACATGGGGTCGGGAGATTTCTATTTTATCACCATCGACAGAGATGCTTCCGGTCTGGTGTTTGCTTCGTATTATGGCGGTAATTGTACTGCCGCGGGCGAGCATGTGGATGGCGGCACCAGCAGATACGACCGCAAGGGCGTTATCTATCAGGCGGTATGCGCCGGCTGCGCCGGCTGTAATAATTTTCCCGTAACACCGGGAGTGGCGGGCCCCGCCAACAATAGTGCCAACTGCAATATGGCTGTCATCAAAATAGCTTTCCCTATGGAAGGTGTGATAGCCGATTTTGACATACCCTCCATAGTGTGCGCACCCTATAGTGCCGTTATTCAAAATCAATCACAATTACGCGATACATCACACACCATATACCGGTGGGATTTCGGCGACGGCGACACCTCCATGCAAGCCTCCCCGACACATGAATATACCCGCTCCGGATTGTACACCATACAGTTGATAGTGGAAGATACGGGCAGCTGTAATGTGGCCGATACGCTGGAAAAGGTATTGCTGGTTTTGGCCAATCGCTTGGATACGCTGCCTGCCGTCAACGTGTGCAAAGGCGACAGGATACAAATAGGAATAGCGCCCTATGCCGACACCAATTTGGTATATCGCTGGGAACCTGCTGCAGGATTGAACAGCGTGGATATCTCTAATCCTTATTATTCCGATACGGTGGAGCGCACCTATCGTTTGTATATTTCCAACGGCTATTGTACCGATACCTTGGAACAAAAGGTGAAGATTTCCTCCATCTCTTCGCCCCAGTCGGTGCGGGAATATGCCTGCTATGGCAAACCTTTGGATTTAATGGCCGATACCGTGGGCGCCGATTATTTTGTGTGGTCATCATCACCGTTGCTTACAGACACTTTGAACAGTTCCGTCAAAGACCCCTCTTATCAGTGCATCCTCAAATCGGCAAAATATTTTTATGTATGGCGCAGCAATGGGGTATGTCAGGTGTTGGATACTTTTAAAATAGGAGTGTCGTTGTATAATGCCGAATTAAGCGGTGCAGACACCTTGTGTTACGGTGACACCATAACAATAGCACTCAACAAGGTGCTGGAACGTAACAGCTCCGAATATACCAATTGTTGGAAGGTGGACGGCAACACGGTGCGGCAGGACAGCAGCATGAGCATCACCGTTTTTGCCGACAGCACCAAGCAGCTGACGGTGGAATCGGTCAATGAATACGGCTGTATGGTATATGATACGGTGGATATTGTGGTGATGAATTTACAAGTCAACCCGGCGATAATGCCTGTCAAATGTTATGGCGACAGTTCGGGAAGCATACGGCTGATGGTTCAGGGAGGAATCGCCCCTTATACTTATGAATGGAATTGCACGGCGGAAGATACGAACGAGGCGGGCGGTTTACCCGCAGGCACCTATGTAGTGCATATATGCGAGGCCGGCGGATGTTGTACCGATACCGTCATACATTTGTCCCAGCCCGATTCCATCAGTATGTCATTGTACGACACGCTGTCGGTGCTATATTGTGAATCGGTGTGTAAAGGAAAGGTGGGAGTGCAGATAACGGGAGGTGTAGCGCCCTATAACTTATTGTGGAATACAGGCGATACAACGGCATTCATCGGCAATTTGTGTACGGGCACATATACTTTGTATATCGCCGACGCCAACAATTGTACGGATACTTTGCAATATGAGATTGCAGACACTTCCGATATGGAGGTGACATACACCATGAATATGCCCGCCTGTTTCGGAGATTGTGACGGAAGCATTCATTTGCAGGTGAGTAATGCAACATTTCCCTGCAGTTATATATGGAATGTAGGCAACAGCAATACCGGCAGCAGGGATGATTTGTGCGCCGGCGATTATTCCGTATTGGTAACAGATGCACACGACTGCCGCCGGCAATTGTTTATCAGCATCTCCGATCCGGAGCGGCTGCAGCTGCAGTCGGAGGTGGTGTCGCAACCCTCCTGCAACGGCAGGAACGATGCGAGCATTTTGGTGAGCATGCAAGGCGGCACGCCCCCTTATAGTTATTATTGGAATAATGTTGCGGGAGATACTTTGCTTGACAGTCTGTATGCAGGCACCTATCAATTGCATGTAAGGGATAAAAACGGATGTACATTTGACACTGTATTTACCGTCTTGGATTTTGATACGCTCCGGCTTTCGGCATACGCCGTCAAAACACCATGTAAAGAAGTGTGTAAGGGCGAAGCCCTGGTGTTTGCCGAAGGAGGTTGTCCGCCTTATAGCTATAGGTGGAGCAGCGGAGACACTGCCTTTAAGGCGGAAAATTTGTGTGTGGGAAATTACAGCGTAAATGTGTACGATGCCAATAGCTGTATGGCAAGCATAAGCGTGGATATATTGGACAGCAATACTTTCAGCCAGGATGTTCATGCGTGGGCAGACACGAATGAAGTGTATCGCAGTCAAAGTACGATGCTGCACGTGACCGATTTGGGCAGCGGCTATACTTATTATTGGGAGCCGGAGGATTATCTGAATCCCTCCAAAGGAAAAGATGTGGAGGCTGCTCCGCAGGAAACCACCATGTACACAGCAATAGTGGAGGATGTTTATGGCTGCCGCAAAACCGATACCGTGTGGATTATTGTCAACGATGTGTTGTGTGAAGAGCCGTTTGTGTTTGTGCCCAATGCTTTCAGTCCCAACGGAGACGGTGTTAACGACGTGCTCTATGTGCGGGGGGAATTGTTGGAAAGCATAGAGTTTGCCGTGTATGACAGATGGGGGGAAAAACTTTTTGAAACCAATACCAAACTCAAAGGTTGGGATGGCAGTTATAAAAATAAAAATTGCGAACCGGGCGTATATGTGTATTATCTGCACGCCACATGTATAGGCGGGGTGGAATATATACACAAAGGTAATGTAACATTGATACGATAATGAAGATATTTAAATTCGGAGGGGCATCGGTAAAAGATGCGGCAGGAGTAAAAAATGTGGCGGAGATAATCAAAAGTTATAGTGCGGAACCGTTGCTGGTGGTGGTATCGGCAATGGGAAAAACCACCAATCTGTTGGAAAAATTGGTGAAAGCGTATTACAACGGTGAAGAATCCGCGGTAAAAGAACTGTATGCCATGCTCCTTCAACAGCATCGTGCTGTTATAGAAGACTTGTTTGAAGACAGGCAGCATGCTGTTTTTGCCGATTTCAACAATTTGATGGAAGAATTGCAAGACAGCCTTCAAGAGCCGTCCAGCGAAAATTTTGATTACGAATACGACCAGATAGTGTCTTACGGGGAATTGCTCTCTTCAAAAATTGTGGCGGCATATTTGAATTATATCCGGCTGGATTCCGTGTGGACGGATGCACGCCGGCTGGTGCGCACCAATAACGTATATAGGGAAGGAACGGTGGATTGGGAATATACTCAATCGAAAATACATCGCAAGGTGATGCCCAATTATACCGGTGAAAAATGGAAGATAGTTGTAACACAAGGTTTTATAGGAGGCACGTCAGAAGGCCTTACTACCACCTTGGGTCGGGAAGGCTCGGATTTCAGCGCTGCCATCTTCGCCTTTTCGCTCAATGCGGAAGATGTAACGATATGGAAAGATGTGGAAGGACTGCTCAATGCAGATCCCAAACAGTTTCCCGATACCGTAAAATTGGACAGGATATCTTATCAGGAAGCAATAGAGTTGGCCTATTACGGCGCAAGCATCATCCACCCCAAAACACTCAAGCCCTTGCAAAATAAAAATATTCCCCTGCATGTAAAATCTTTTCTGCATCCTGCCGCCGAAGGCAGTATCATAGGCAATTTCGCCAAAAACACCCGGGTGCCTTGTTATATTTGCAAGCAGTCGCAGGTGCTGATATCCATTATGCCCAAAGATTTTTCATTTATAGCGGAAGAGAATTTGTCAACCATCTTTGCCTTGGTGGCTCATTTCGGAATAAAAATCAATCTGATGCAAAATTCGGCCATCAGTTTTTCCATATGTGTTGACAACAGATATAATATGCAGGATTTGATAGAAGAATTGCAAACGGAATTTTTTGTCAAATACAATACCGGCATGGAATTGT
Source organism: Bacteroidales bacterium (assembly GCA_017616775.1). Lineage (GTDB taxonomy): Bacteria > Bacteroidota > Bacteroidia > Bacteroidales > WCHB1-69 > UBA1205. The sequence goes on along the minus strand of JAFZXM010000011.1, from coordinate 2,658 downwards.
ACACCATACGGCATTATGATAAAAACAGTATAGCCGAAATCACCCGGAAAGGGGAAGTGCTTTTGGAACAAAAAAACAGGTCAACGGTGCAATATGTCATCCGCAAGGAGGAACAATAGCTTGTTCAAGGCCGGTTTTCAAGAGTAAAAAAGCAGGGTGCAGACAATGGTGTTTTAAAAAAAATGTTACCTTTGCATCATACTACGCCCGACGGGCATAAAATAAGAGTTTAATTAAAATTAAATATAAAATATTCGTTCATATGGATTTATTACAACAAATAAAGCAAAATGCAATAAAGGCAAACAAGTGTATAGTGCTCGCAGAAGGAGAAGAGGAGCGCACGCTGAAAGCCGCTGACATTATTTTATCGGAAAAAATAGCGCGTATCATTCTTTTAGGCAATAAGGCCAATATAGAAGCCAAGGCAAAAGAATGGAATTTAACACACATAGCGGAAGCTCAAATAGTGGATCCGAAAAATAATCCCAAAGAGCAATTCTATGCAGAGATGCTTTGTGAAATACGCAAAAGTAAGGGTATGACCATGGAACAGGCCGTTCCATTGGTAAAAGATCCCTTGTATCTGGCTACTTTGTTGATTAAGAATAAAGAAGCCGACGGTGAGGTGGCAGGCGCACAAAATGCAACAGGCGATGTGTTGCGTCCCGCTTTCCAGATAGTGAAAACTTTGCCGGGCGTGAGTGTGGTATCGGGTGCCTTTATCATGATATTTAAAGACAAACAATGGGGTGATGACGGTATCATGGTTTTTGCCGATTGTGCAGCAGATCCTAACACCGATGAAAACAAATTGGCACAAATAGCAGTGGTTACAGCACAAACAGCCAAAACCATAGCAGGCATAGAACCGAGAGTGGCCATGTTGAGTTTTTCCACCAAAGGCAGCGCAAAGCATGAATTGGTGGATAAAGTGGTGAATGCTACCCGTATAGCCAAGGAAATGAATCCGGATTTAATGATAGACGGTGAATTGCAGGCAGATGCCGCTATCGTTCCCAAGGTAGGCGCTTCCAAAGCTCCCGGCAGTCCTGTGGCAGGTAAAGCCAACGTGTTGGTATTCCCTTCATTGGAAGTGGGTAATATAGCTTATAAGTTGGTACAACGTTTGGCCGGAGCCGAAGCTGTAGGTCCTATCATGCAGGGTATGGCAGCTCCTATCAACGATTTGTCCCGCGGCTGTTCGGTAGAAGATATCGTGAATGTAGTGGCTATCACCGCTAACCAGGCGGCAGGAAAATAACAGATATACCCCGTTAGGGAGAGAAATATTCACAGGCACATTCAACGAATGTGCCTGTTTTTTTTGAAAAAACAAGGCATTCCCTTGAAGAACAATGGAATGAAGGATCCTCCCCCTTGTCGTGTTAACGAAAAGCAACCTCTGACAGTTTTTTTTTAATTTAATTAAAAGAAAACGCTTGTCATCATTTGTATGTGCTAATTATTTTCTTTCTTTCTTTCTTTTTAGGATTTGTATTTTTGTATAAAGAAATGTTTTCCAAGCCGTCGATATGTTCGTATAATGAACTTTCTATATGTGTAGTATGCATAGCATCCAAAACAAAATCAATACCCTCTCTTCGTGCAAGCTTTGCTGCTGGCACAAAATCAGAATCACCGGCGATTAAAACAATTTTATCTACAAGATGTTTAAGGGATAAAGATGCTATATCAACACCGATTTTCATATCAATTCCTTTTTGCCTTAATTCATAGTAAATATCTTTTTCTTGCAGGTCATCAATGGAAATATCTTTCTTTAGCAATTTGTCTATTATATTTCTATGAAAAATCCATTGTTTACTTTCTTTTAACGTGCCTAATCTTAAGGCGACCTTTCGTTTTTTCTTCATCTGGTCGATAATGGTATTTCTACAAGCCGCTTCTTCTGTTTTGGCAAAATTAATGCATCGTTTTGAAATAGGATTATGTATTTTTTTCTCAAACGGCAAACAATCATAATAGAATATCCTATACAGATAATTATTGTTTCCTACGTGACAATGAGCCAATTTATACATGTCATTTGCAATTATTTCCGGCGTTTTATCATTATTTTTATTGTATAGAGCTTTATAACGTTTGATAAAATAACCACCGTCTATCATAACGGCAATCCTAATCGGTGTATCTTGATATCTTTTCATAAAATAGATAAAAATAAGGCCTTTGGGGAAGGCATGCTCGTTATCAAGAATGGAACATGCGTTTGCCAAAGGCGTAATTATGATTTGCAAATATATAATTTTTTTCAATACAAAAATCAATTTGATGGTTTTTTGTGTAAAAAAATACTAAATTGGAAAAATATATCCTGTCCTGAAATGTCTTTAAAAAAGAACAAAAAAATTCTCCGGACATCTTAAAAGGGGGAGCTCGGCGTTCCGTCAGTTTCTTAACGCTTTTTCATCGAATGCCCCTGTGGCATGCTGGCGTTGTACCATGCAATATTCATGGTAGCATAAGCTGACAGATACGAAAAATGTTTTTAAACGAAACGCGCCGGCAGATTCCGCCCGACCGCATTAGAAAAAAATCGAATAAGAAAATGGAATGCCTGCAGCGTTAAGAAACACAAGTTGTCTGACGAACGTTACAGCCGCAGGCTGTAAAAGGAGGAGTTTTGTGTTTTAG
>JAFZXM010000010.1 GCA_017616775.1 Bacteroidales bacterium | reverse complement strand
TTCGATACTGAAAACCTGGCTGCCGGCATCTATTTCTACACTATGGACTTCCAAGGCCAACGCCTGATGAAGAAGATGGTGATAAGAAAATAATCCCCTTCGCGGAATGAATTTTAAAGGAGCCTCAGGGCTCCTTTTTTTTATATATGCGAAAAAAACTTCTGTCATCAGGATCAGCTTCCGACCCATACTTTTACCGTGCAGGCTCCCCGACCATGCAACAACATCCGTATAATTTTTACGCTTTTGAATAAAAAAAATGTTATCTTTGCAAATATGGATTATGATAATTATAGGGCTATATGGCATTAATATTTAAAAACGAACCGAGAGAAAAAAGAGGGTTTAACTATACCCCGCGATATTATGACAAGAACACCTCCGATATCCGCAAACAAAAAATAGAAGAAGGATGCGACGATACCAATGTGGATTTTGCCGACAGACTGCACCAAAAATTAAATGCAACCCGCAAAGCCAATCAAGTCTCCAACCGGAGGCTCATTATTATGATAGTACTTTTAATGGTATTATTATTTATATTATTACGTTAAGCCATGGCAGATATCATTAATGTACTACCCGACAGTGTAGCCAATCAAATAGCTGCAGGTGAAGTGATACAACGGCCTGCTTCGGTGGTGAAAGAATTGATGGAGAATGCTGTGGACGCAGGTGCCACATCGGTGGAAGTAATTATTAAACATGCAGGCAGAACGCTTATACAAGTAATAGACAACGGATGCGGCATGAGTGAAACCGACGCCCGCCTATCGTTTGAGCGACACGCCACTTCCAAAATAAAATGTGCTGACGACCTTTTTCATTTGCACACCAAAGGATTCAGAGGTGAAGCTTTGGCTTCTATTGCGGCAATAGCCCACGTGGAAATGCACACCAAAACGCAGGAGGCCGAAATAGGCACCGCCATTTTCATGGAAGCCTGCAAATGCACAGAACAGAATGCCTGCCCCTGCAACAATGGCACATCCATATCGGTAAAGAACCTGTTTTTTAATGTTCCGGCGCGCCGGAACTTTTTGAAATCGGACAATGTGGAATTCGGCCACATTCAAGAGGAATTCATACGCATAGCATTAGTACATCCTCAAATAACATTCAAGCTGTATCATAACGACAAAGTGGAATATAATCTGCCCGTAAGCATGCCCAAACAGCGTATTATCAACATTTTCGGCAGTAATTACAACGAAAAGCTCATCCCTGTGGAACAAAACAGCGATGTAGTGCATATTTCCGGCTATGTCACCAAACCGGAATATGCCCGAAAATCCAAAGGGGGACAATATTTTTTTGTCAACCAGCGCTTCATGAAACATTCCTATTTCCATCATGCCGTCGTGTCGGCTTTTGAATCTTTGGTGCCGGAAAACACCACTCCCGGCTATTTTCTCTATTTTGAACTCAACCCGGAAAAAATAGACGTCAATATTCATCCTACCAAAACGGAAATAAAATTTGTAGAGGAAAAATATATATATAGCATATTGCATGCCGCCGTCAAACACAGCATAGGAACGTATGATATCCGGCCCTCCTTGGAATTCGGGGAAAATGCGCCCATAGAATTCACCAACATAGACTACAAACACCCTCCCAAAGAGCCTATCACCTACTCTAATCCTGATTACAATCCCTTTGACAAATCCACTTTTAGAAAATCCGCCTCTGCCGATTATAACAATTGGAAACCTCAGCATGCAGACAACGGATGGGACAAAATATATGACAGTTTGTTGGAAAACACCTGCCAGGAAACAGCTGAAGAAGTACAAACATCTTTGGATTTGAACAATACAGACGATATGCCTGCCAAAGACAGCAACAATAGCCCGCATGCATTTCAAGTGCTCAACAAATACATAGTGGGAAAAATAAAATCGGGATTTGTGGTAATAGACCCCGATGCCGCTATGGAACGAATATTATATGAACAATATTTGACCTCATTGGAAAAAAGCCGGGGAGCTTCCCAAAAATTACTGTTCCCCGAAACCGTCCACTTTACCCCCCATAATGCAGCCACCGTCAAAGACCTTTTGCCCGAATTTATTGCATTGGGATTTGAAATGGAAGAATTCGGCAAAACCACTTTCATCATTACAGGTATTCCTTGTGATTGCGAAGGTCAGGATATACAAAAAACCATGGATTACCTGTTGGATACCTATAATAACAACTTGCTGTCGTTAAAAATAAGCAAAAAAAATAATTTAGCCCATTCTTTTGCCCGTTCCATCAAGAAAAAAGATACCGGAAATTTGCATCCTGAAGAAATGCAACATATTATTTATCAGCTTTTTTGCACACAATCCCCTCAAATATCCCCCAGCGGAAAAAAAATATTCGTTATATTTGACGAAAAAGAATTGTTACGCATATTTCAATAAACAGGTTTATGCCCATTAGAAACAAAAAAATTATCAACGACCCCGTTTACGGACTTATCAGCATCAATAGCGAATTGGTGTTTACACTTATACAACACCCTTATTTTCAACGCTTGCGCAACATACACCAATTGGGGCTGTCGCACTTGGTATATCCGGGAGCCACACACACGCGTTTCCAACATTCCATAGGAGCCATGCATTTGATGCAAAACGCCTTAGAGACATTGACAGAAAAAGGTGTTGACATCACCACAGAAGAGCAGGAAGCCACATTGGCAGCCATACTGCTGCACGATATCGGACATACGCCTTTTTCGCATGCCTTGGAAAACTTTTTTGTCCCCGGCAGCAGCCACGAAGCCTTCACCCACCTGATTATACAAAGGCTCAACCAAGAACTGCAAGGGGCTTTGGACCTCACCATACAAATTATCGACAATCAATACCACAAACACTTTCTGCACCAATTGGTGAGCAGCCAATTGGATGTGGACCGGCTGGACTACCTGAACAGAGACAGTTTTTATACCGGCGTGTCGGAAGGAGTGATAGGAGCGGAACGCATTATCAAAATGCTCCATGTAAAAGACGGGCAGTTGGTGGCAGAAAGCAAAGCCGTATATTCCATTGAAAAATTCATTATCTCACGCCGTTTGATGTATTGGCAGGTATATCTGCACAAAACAGTGCATGTGGCGGAACAAATGCTGATAAAAACGCTGGAAAGGGCACTATGGCTCTATCGGAACCGCTGTCCGATATTCACCACAGCGGCTTTGGCGTTCTTTTTTGACCGCACCCGCACCTGCTCCGAATTTGCTCAGGACACCGCCTTACAAAAATATCTCGACTTGGACGATATCAATATATGGTTCTGCATTCAGCAATGGCAAGAATCACAAGACACCATTCTGGCGGAACTCAGCAACAGACTGTGCCAACGCCGTCTTTTTCATATAGACATACAAGAACAAGCGTATGACCAAACTTATATCAGCCAAAAGAAAGAACTCACTTGCCAACACTTTCATATTCCTTCAGACCTGGCACACTATTTTGTCATAGACGGGGAAATGGAAAACAGAGCCTACAATGCCAAAGTGGAAACCATCTGGATTATGGACAAACAAGAAAATTTGCTGCCTTTGGAAGCCATTTCCGACCACCTGAACCACCGCACGCTGTCTGAAACTGTCAGCAAATTTTTCGTCTGCTACCCCAAAGAAATATTGGTATAAACAAAAAAAACATCCCCTGAAAGATGCTTCCTTCAAGGGATGTATGCAACACTTTTTTTTACCTTTTAACGTTGGCTTTGCTGCAAAGCGTTTTGATAGTCTTCCAATTTTAATCCATATCGTATTATCGCATTGTGTTCAATTTGATTATCAAATTTTTATTGGTTTCGTCCCATGTGTATAAATATTTGTAATTTGCTTCTTTTAATATGTTAAATACGCTATCGGAAGAAATATCCACCGTTCTGCCTGCTTTTTCATCATCGATGATTTCCTTTAAATTGCACATTTGTAATTCACCGACATTCAGTCTGCTTTTATATTTATACACACATACTTCTGCCGGCTCTTTAGAGGTAGTAAGTGCGGACAGGGTTATAACAAAATTGTTGTTATCCTCGTTCACGTATTTCATATCTCTTACATAGCGAAATATCAAAGCATCGGTTCCATGTGCCTTTTGGGTTTTTGTTTTTTCCGTTTTGTTATTAACAGGGTAGGACAATTCATATTCCATGGTCTGATTCGCCGTTTTAACCACTACACATAACGGATATTCCCATTTTTCATACTGTTCATCACATGAATACAACGCAACAACACCTACCAAACAACATATTGCAATGATTATGTTTTTCATATATATTCCTCCTATATTATATGTTATTTCAAAATACTAATAAAGTAAATTATTAAACTGAATGATCAATTTTTCATCTTTCGGGTCCCAAGTGTATAAATGTTCATAATGCTCTTCTCTTAATATATCAAACACATTATCCGAAGATATGACAACATTTTCACCCGATTGTTCATCATCTACAATTTCCTTTAATTTGCAATTACGCAATTCACCTATTGAAATTCCATTGACATAATCATACACACACACTTCAACAATAGCATTGGATGAGGAAAGCTGGGATAACACCAAATATGAAGTTTCGTTGTGTTTTTTACCACCCCTATGCCAAACATATTGCATACAAACAGCCGATTTGCCAAAACGTGAATTGGTTCTTGTTTTGTCTTTCAGATTATTGACGGGACATTCTATTTCATACCCAAAGTTCTGGTCCGCGGTTTTGACCACCACACCTATTTGAAAGACACGACGTTCATCCCAAAAACCACCCCAGTCACAAGAAAGAAAGACTATTCCTGCTATCAGACAACTTAATGCCAAAAAAATGTTCTTTTTCATTTTTTCTTTTTTAATTGTTACTATATGGTTTATATCTTATTCCCTGGTCAGGACTTTGCTAACGCCCGTTTTGTTGCAAAGCGTTTTGATAATCGATGTCATCCACCTTGTAATAAACAATTTGGTCAGTCCTCTTTGCCCGTCCGATGAAATTACTTGAACTTACATAATTTCTATAAAAATTTTTAATTCCGGTATCCGAATATGTATATTGCACCTTTAAGCTATCATCAAACAATAAAGTTCCCAAAGGCATTCCACCCGAAATGATAATGTGTTCTATATTTTCTCCTTTTGCATCAGAAACATGCACTGCGTAAATAGTCAGGGTATCACCCACTTCCATATAGCATGTCGTGTCTTCTGGTCCCAACCTATAAGGGGAACTTATGTATCCTTTATAGGCTATAGGTCTTTCAAAACCGTTAATTAAATTGTATTCATAGTAGCATTCGTTTTGACACGATGCCAATGCCAATATCGCACTTATTGTCATTATTGTTTTTACTAATGTCTTCATTTTATTATTATTTTGGCGACCTCTAATTTTTACTCATTTTCCTTTCATCGCAGTTTTGGACAGCAGAGGCTGCATTAGAACTATCCAAACCACAACAAAAGTTTTTTTCAACTTGCAAAGTTAAACAAAATTTTAATACGAATCCTCCTTTCTTCTATTTTTTTATTATATTATATTATATGTCAATAAGTTATATACACAATACTTGAGATTGAAAAAGTTTCAAACGTACTATCTGTTCGTACCGACACATGTTATAAATCAAATTGTTCATTCCTATTACTGATTTTGCCCTTGCTATCC
>JAFZXM010000009.1 GCA_017616775.1 Bacteroidales bacterium | reverse complement strand
CCCGCTCTCCAATGATTTAACAGCCTTAACCTTTTCGCTGTCTGAATGTTTTGACTTCTTCATCTTTTTTGGTTTTTCGTGTTACAAAATTACTACTTTTTGTCCACTTTTAATCTGTCCGATTTTTGGGGAGGGCTACAATAGGGTAAGAACCACTCGCAAAAAAAGTACAACTATTATTGAATAATAGCAGAACAAATATTGTGAAACAAAGTATTTGAAAAGAAAAACTGATTTTATTGTTTATTTTTTTTAAATGCATGGATGGTCATTTTGTAACTTGTAATTATTCCAAAGCCGATAGCTGTTGCAGTAGATCTCATTTTATCTAAAAAAGGAGTGTTTGGATTTTTTGCATTCATAATATTATAAATTGTTAAAAATGCATCTGCTTTCCAAACATCAGTACATAATAAAGCGCCATTGAGTCCCTTTACATTTGCATTATCATACATTAAATCATGAATTATAGAACCATATTCGCTCCTATTACTCGGTAAATATTCATAAGTAGTATTCCCGTTATAATCAGTAGGATTATTGGGACCAGTATAACTAGTTCCGAATAAATTCTTATGTAAAGTTTTGGCATCTACACTTTCATCTGTTGTACCAGCAAATATTGTATAATTATATTCAGAAATAATATTTCTATCATTATTTAAAACATTTCCATTCATGTCCAATATCAAACCATCTCTATTATTTATATGGTCGTTATATACGATATATTTCCCTTCTATAATTGAACCATCAGGTAAATGTTTTATACCTGAGTTTTTTCCATAAAGAGCATCTATATCTTCTTGGGATTTTATATCTCTATCGTAATAAATTTCTTTTTTCCCGTTAATGATTCGTTCTACCCAGTCTATCATCTCCCCACTCGGGTCCACATACTGTAGCGGTGAGAACAGGCAATAGGCATACCTGTTGTAGTTTAGCGGGTTTTCGGGAGATTGAATATAAGGGTCGGGAGAGAGGAAATGTGCCAAAACAGGGTCGTACATTCTGCCGTTAAAATTGATAAGGGCAAACTCATCTAAATGTTGCTGTCCAGTAAAACCGCGGTCAATCAAATGGGTGGAGGTGTCTGTTTTGCTCCAATCGGAGAACAATCTTCTTTGTCCAAAAGGAGTATAAGACATACTGTCCACCACATTGCCGTTTTTGTCGCTTATTTTTTCTATGCTGCCGATGTGGTTGGTGTGGTTGTAAAACAAAAAAGTACCTGCCTGACTATCTGTCAGTGATAGATGCAATACTTTGTTGTTACTAATAGTTTTCATTTTGCAAAGATAGTTATTTTCTGTTTATGACTGCTGTCCAAATTTATGGGTGGAGAGCCAATATATTTTCACCATCCAAAACATAATAAGATGTCCATCTTTGCAACAATTGGGCAGTATCTATTCTGAAAACACTTAAATAATACCCATTATACCTACGTTCAGTATAAACATCATTGATAGAAGCTGACATTATTCTTTGAGTACCAGAATAAACAATAATAGAATCTCTGCTTCTAAATATGCGGTCAATAGTGTCTATTGTTAAACCACCACTTCCTTCTAAAAAATAATATCTCTGCTGAACTATCTCGTACTTACCAACTTTTTGTGCCCATTCCCAAATAGATTTACGAATTATTGTCGTGTCTATTTCACCATACAGTTTATCACAATAATATGCTAAATATATTGTATCATTGGAAACGGATTTGATAATTGGTATTATCGGATCTGTATCTAGTTTTGATATATATGTAGTATCGGAAGTTTTACACATTATATAACCTTCTTCACCCCAAGTATCCATCATGAATGTATAAATTGTAGTAGTGGAATCAACATTAAAAGTTTGGTATGGAATTTTTAAATCGGATTCTTTAATTCCATGTTCACAGCCCACTAAAAATAAAAATATTAAAATAGATAGCAATGCATGTTTAATTCTTCTCATTTCCATATATCAGAATATCTCCTATTAAAATCTTCTAATGTTTTAATGTTTTCATATCCAAGTCTTTGAAAATAGTTTGATATCCCTTTTTCTCCATATGTTTTTTGACTTGGAACCAATCCTATACCCATTGTACCAAGTGCTTGATTATAGTATTTTGAATATGAATTAAGGAATTCTTTTTTGTTATTACCTGCCAATTGAAAAGCACCGAAAGAAGCCAATGTTCGTTCTTTAGGTAATCCCAATAGTTTTCCAAAAAGACCTGCAGCAAAGTTTCCTAAATCTCTTGGAGACACATAAACACCTTCACTTATTTGAGAGCCATTTGATAATTTAGATTTAGCATCAAAAACATCCCCATTACCTGCATTCATTACATATACTAATAGTGAAGATATTGGATTAACCCATGCATGAGCAACAGAGCTTTCAAAGGTTTTCAACCATTGTTCTGCTTGATTAGAACCTAAATCAATTTTATCCCCTTTTTTAAAAGATTTTTCGCACAAGGTAACTCCAATCAAATTGTCATAATTATTTTCAAGTCGTATTCCTTTTGTCTTATAATCGTTGATTTCTTTGTCTGAATGCACATAAATTCCTAAATTGCCATCATTATATGTTTCAATAACATTTCCATCTTTATCTACATGTGTAGATATCAGCAATCCGCTCGGGTCCACATACTGCAGCGGTGAGAACAAGCAATAGGAATACCTATTATAATTTAATGGGTTTTTAGGGGATTGGATATAAGGGTCTGGGCTTAAGAAGTGTGCCAAAACAGGGTCGTACATTCTGCCGTTAAAATTGATAAGGGCAAAGTTATCCAAATGTTGCTGTCCGGTAAAGCCGCGGTCTATAAAATGGGTGGCGGTGTCTGTTTTGCTCCAATCGGAGAACATTCTTCTTTGTCCAAAAGGCGTGTAAGACATACTGTCCACCACATTGCCGTTTTTGTCGCTTATTTTCTCTATGCTACCAATGTAGTTGGTGTGTAAAGTGTACATGGCATTGGTATCTCCCTGCACATACAAAGCAATAGGCATATCACCCACATAAATATAATTATATTGTGTGTTGGTGGTGAGGTTGTGCTCATACTCCCTGCCACAATATATTTTCTTTTCTTGCTCTGTGTTGTTAACGGTGTAGATGGTCATAGCTCTTTGCTGGTTGGGATAATATTCTATTTCATAACGTTTGCCGGCTTCGTTTATTGTGTGGGTGAGGTTAAAAATGTTGTAAGTGAAATAGTGGATATTTTTTAAAGATAAATAAATAGGCAAAATAATGAAATTAGAAAAATAATATCCCGAATCCAACTGACAAATGCAACATTTGATAACAACAAATTTTTCGCAAAAATACAAAAAATTAATACGAAGGCAAAAAAGAATATTTTTTTCACAAAAAAAAACGTCATGTGTTTTTATCGCTATTTAGAGATAAAAATGTTATCTTTACGTCTTGTCGTCACAAGATATGATATTGGAATTGCAGAATAGATTTTCATCCCGACATAAAGCGCAAAGACACTATATTTCAAGCGCTGAAATCGAGAATATTGTTATTGTTCAAAGTGTATATGCCGTGCCATAACCGCTGCTAACTGCTCCAAATACACAGCGTCCTCCTCGTCAAAGGCATTCGGATATTCACTATCTATATCCAACACTGCCATTACCTCGTTGTTTTGCAATATAGGCACCACTATTTCACTTTTAGACAAGGAACTGCAAGCAATGTGACCTTCAAATTGATCCACATCGGGCACCACTATTGTGTGCTTGCTTTTCCATGCTGTTCCGCACACTCCTTTTCCGAAGCCTATGCGGGTGCAGGCCAAGGGACCTTGAAAAGGGCCCAACACCAATACGTCTGCTTTAACGCGATAGAATCCGACCCACCAAAATGAAAATTGACTATGCAACAACGCCGCTATATTGGCCATATACGCAATTGCATCCGTATCGGCCAGCGCTACAGCCTGTTGCAACACTTCCTGATATGTATTCTGCCGTTTATTCATGATATATGTTACTCATTTAGTGAACTATTTTTATATCCACTTTTTTCAAGCAAGTTTCTTGAGACATGGTATTAGGGTTGGTTCCGAATTCATCTTGAGGGACAGGCCGCTCCAACATTCCAAAAAGTTCTTTCCAATATACGGGAATTGTGCCGTCCGATGATTTGAAATTCATAGGATAACGATGAAAGAGATGTCCTCCTCCCGCAGTTACATATGCGTTATACACCAATTCACTACAATATTGCTCTTCATTATCGGGCAAAAAATACATATCATAAGAACGGCCTAAATATTTTTTGGCTTGTTCTACATAAGATTTTGCATTCCGATTGTTTTTCAATCTTTTGATATCAAATTGCGGATAACTGCCATCTTTTAACATAAAATCCTGCAAAAAAGTATCCAAAGGATAGCGTGCTACACCCCTCTTTACGGTTGCATCTATAATCCATGTGCTATCGTCTTCTACTTCTATGATGGCCACATGCACATAATTCACATCATCGGTATCTCCCGTAGATGCCATAATAGCGGATGTGATATCCGAATTATCCGATATACTGTATTGCCACGGCAAACCCACAAAAAGCAAATCTCCATTATGCAACACTTCAATTTTTTCATCGTTTTTGCAATTCACCAACATCGCTGCCAGTATTGCAAATATTGTATAACAGCCGAAATAATGCTTTAATTTTACGAACATTTCTTGAATTTCTGTTTTTATATCCTTTATTCTGTTATTCTTTTTATCCGATATGAATGCAACGTTTTTTTTGTTTTGTTATTGTTTGATTTTTTGGGAAAAACAAAAGACATAAAACAGAAAATTGATGTAATATCGGCAATTTGATATAATCTGCTTGTTAAATGTTCATTTTATTATAAAAAAAAGAGTCCTTACGGACTCTTTTAAATATTTTTGTGATATGTATCTGTTAGTACATACCACCCATTCCGCCGGGCATACCGCCGCCCATAGGAGGAGCTGCCGGAGTTTCTTCTTTGATATCTGCCAATACACATTCTGTGGTAAGCAACATTCCTGCTATGGATGCTGCATTTTCCAAAGCTACTCTGGCTACTTTGGCTGGGTCAACCACACCTGCCTGCATCAAATCTTCATATTTTTCGGTACGGGCGTTAAAGCCGTAGAAACCTTCTCCTTCTTTTACGCTGTTTACTACCACTGAACCTTCCAGACCTGCATTTTGCACAATTTGTCTTAACGGTTCTTCCAATGCGCGGCGAACGATTTCCACACCGAATTTTTCGTCATCATTTTCAGCTGTCAAAGCATCCAATGATTTGATAGCTCTGATATATGCCACACCGCCTCCGGGTATAATACCTTCTTCTACGGCAGCTCTTGTTGCATGCAAAGCATCGTCAAAACGGTCTTTCTTTTCTTTCATTTCCACTTCGGAAGCTGCACCGACATATATTACTGCTACACCGCCGGCTAATTTGGCCAAACGTTCTTGCAATTTTTCACGGTCATAATCCGATTTTGTTTTTTCTATTTGAGCTTTTATTTGAGCAATGCGGGCAGCTATATTTTCTTTAGCGCCTTTACCGCTTACAATGGTGGTGTTTTCTTTATCCACGGTAACTTTTTCGGCTTGACCGAGCATTTCCAAAGTGGCATCTTCCAATTTGAAACCTTTTTCTTCGGAAATAACCGTACCGCCTGTCAAAATGGCAATGTCTTCCAACATTTCTTTACGTCTGTCTCCGAATCCGGGAGCTTTAACGGCCACTATTTTCAAAGAGCCGCGCAAACGGTTAACAACCAATGTAGCCAAAGCTTCGCTTTCTATATCTTCGGCTATCACCAACAAAGCTTTTCCTGTTTGAACCACCTTTTCCAATACCGGTAAAAATTCCTTCATATTGGATATTTTTTTATCATATATTAAAATATAAGGCAATTCATATACGGTTTCCATTTTTTCGGTATCGGTAACAAAATAAGGGGAAATGTATCCGCGGTCGAATTGCATTCCTTCCACCACTTTTACTTCTGTTTCCGTTCCTTTGGCTTCTTCTATGGTAATCACACCTTCTTTTTTCACCTTATGCATGGCTTCTGCAATAATACCGCCCACTACGTGATCGTTATTCGCTGAAATGGTGGCTACTTGTTGTATTTTTTCATTATTTTCACCCACCTCTTGAGCTCTTTTACGCAAATCGTCCACTACACAAGCCACGGCCTTGTCTATACCGCGTTTTAAATCCATAGGATTTGCACCTGCGGTAACATATTTCAACCCGTGATTGAAAATAATTTGTGCCAATACGGTAGCGGTGGTGGTACCGTCACCGGCTTGATCGTTGGTTTTGGAAGCCACTTCCTTTACCATTTGAGCACCCATATTTTCAATAGATTCTTTTAATTCTATTTCTTTAGCAACCGTTACACCGTCTTTGGTGATTTGCGGTGCACCGAATTTTTTATCTATAATCACATTCCTGCCTTTAGGGCCTAATGTAACTTTTACTGCGTTTGCCAATGCGTCAACGCCTTTTTTTAAACCTTCTCTGGCATCCCAGCTATATAAAATTTCTTTTGCCATAATTCTTAAAAATATTTTGTTATTTATCTTTTTTTATCCTATAATTGCCAATATATCCGATTCTTTCATGATGAGATAATCGGTTCCGTTGTAATTGATTTCCGTTCCGGCATATTTGCCGTATAATACCACATCACCCACTTTTACTGTCATGGGTTCATCTTTTTTTCCGTCACCTACGGCCACAACTTTACCTCTTTGCGGTTTTTCCTTTGCGGTATCGGGTATTATTATACCGGCTGCTGTTTTCTGTTCTGCAGGAGCTGCTTCTATTATCACTCTGTCTGCCAATGGTTTAATATTAATTTCCATATCTTTATGTTTTATTGATTACTACTACTTTTTTTCGCTTTTTGCGAATACAACACCATATTTGCTAAATTTATGCCAAATTATATTTCAAGACATCTTGTCAGTGCCTGCTGATAAAGAAATTTCACAATATTATGATTATCAACATTTTTATCCATATTCCGACAATATCACATACTGACAATTCCCTTTTTGATTTATGACATGATGTCAGCAGAGGGGAAGAAAAGACTGCCTTCCGAAATCGGTTGGCGACATCGGGCGATTCGTAAGAATCGCCTGATGTTCTGTGGTTAAAATACTATTTTTTGACTTCTATTTCTTCAAAACCTTCAATAATATCCCCTATTTTGATATCGTTGAAGCTTTCTATATTCAAACCGCATTCATAACCGGCCAACACTTCTTTGGCATCATCTTTAAAACGTTTGAGCGAGCCGAGCCGTCCGGTAAAGATAACTATACCGTCCCGAATGATACGTATGCGGGTGGTACGCTGAATTTTCCCGTTCAACACATAACAGCCGGCAATAACACCCACTTTGGGAATACGGAAGGTTTCCCTCACTTCCAAATTACATACAATGGTTTCTTTCAATTCGGGTGCTTTCATGCCGTCTATAGCATCTTTCAAATCGTTGATTGCATCATATATAACGGAATAGGTACGGATATCTATTTGTTCCTGTTCTGCCAATTTTTTGGCACTTCCTGAAGGACGCACCTGGAAAGCAATAATAATGGCATTGGAAGCGGAAGCCAGCAACACATCCGACTCCGTAACCTGTCCTACCGATTTGTGAATAACACTCACCTGAACTTCATCGGTGGACAAACGCAATAAGGAATCGGATAATGCTTCTATGGATCCGTCAACATCACCTTTGATGATGATATTTAATTCTTTAAAGTTTCCTTGAGCAATTCTTCTGCCTATTTCATCCAAAGTGATATGTTTTTGTGTACGCAATCCTTGTTCTCTAAGCAATTGCTGGCGTTTGCTCACCACCGATTTGGCTTCTCTTTCATCGCCATACACTTTAAAAGTATCGCCTGCCTGCGGTGCCGAATCCAATCCGAGCAACAGCACGGGGGTGGAAGGACCAGCCGCTGTGATAGCTTGATTACGTTCGTTATACATCACCTTTATTTTGCCATAACTTGTTCCTGCCACCACTATATCGCCTTTATGAAGCGTGCCGTTTTGAATAAGCATTTTGGCAACATATCCGCGACCTTTATCCAATGAAGATTCTATTACCGTTCCCATAGCCACGGCATGCGGGTTGGCTTTTAAATCCAACATTTCAGCTTCTATCAATACTTTTTCCAACAAAATATCCACATTGGTACCTTTTTTGGCTGAAATTTCCTGACTTTGTATTTTTCCTCCCCATTCTTCCACCAATAAATTCATATTGGCCAATGCGGTACGGATTTTATCAGGATCGGCACCCGGCTTGTCTATTTTATTAATGGCAAATATCATAGGCACTCCCGCTGCTTGAGCGTGATTAATAGCTTCTATGGTTTGCGGCATAATGCTGTCGTCGGCGGCTATCACTATGATTACTATGTCTGTTATTTTTGCTCCGCGGGCACGCATAGCCGTAAAAGCTTCATGTCCGGGAGTATCCAGGAAAGTGATTCTTCTTCCGTCGGGCAAATGAACTTCATAAGCACCGATATGCTGGGTGATACCTCCCGCTTCACCGGCAATGACGTTGGTTTTACGGATATAATCCAGCAAAGATGTTTTACCGTGGTCAACATGACCCATAACGGTAACTATAGGTGCTCTCGGTTCCAATTGCTCCGGATTTTGTTCTTCCGTGATATAATCTTCCACATCGCTGTCGGAAAATTCCACTTCAAAGCCGAATTCTTTGGCTAAAAGTATGATATAATCTTTTTCCAACCGTTGATTGATGGATACAAACAGACCTATACTCATACACGTTGCTATCACCTTGCTCACAGGAACATTCATCATAATAGCCAATTCGTTTGCGGTGATAAACTCCGTCACTTTTAATATTTTGCTTTCCAAAGCTTGTCTTTGTTGTTCCTCTTCCTTTTCATGCATAATGGCCTGACGCTTGTCTTTTCTATGCTTGGAAGCGGCCGTTTTGCCCAACGGAGCCAACTTTGCCTTGGTACGCTTAATTTGAAGTTCTATTTCTTCCTGACTGATATCGGGACGTTTTTCTTTGTGCTTTTCTTTTTTGCGGTTATACACATCCTGACGACGGACATTATCCATCGGAGCTTTGTCTTCTGCAGAAAATTTGGTTATTCTTTTCCTTTTTTCTTTTTTATTGCCTTCTTTGGATTTGCCGTTGTTTATTGCATCCAAATTTTCTATCTTGCCCACCACCTTGGTGCCGGCAAGGGTTTCCACTGTGGTTTTGATAAAATTATCGGCGTCCTTATCTTCCGTTTTTTCCCGGGAATTGCTTTTTTTCGCTTTCTGCTCTGCATACAAAGCTTTTTCCGTGCGTATGCGCTCCTCTTTTTCCTTGCGAAGTTCCTCTTTGGTCTTCTTTTTGGGTTTGGTTTTTACATTGAGCGAATCAAGGTCAATTTTACCTGTGATAGTAGGCGCTTTTAACTGCGGAATTACGGTTTCTATATGTTCCGGCTGTTTGGGAGCCGCATTATTGTCTTCAGCAACTGCTACAAGCGGTGTTTCCTGATTGGCCGGAGTTTCTTGAGAAATGTTTTCCTCTATTGACGGAGTTTCAATTGGCTGTTCTTCAACTGACTGCTCCTTAACCGGCTGTTTTTCTATCGGTTCTGACGCAGATTTTGCCTCTTTTTGTTTTTCAACTTTTTTCTTGCTGCTTTTTTCTTTTTCGATGTCTTCTTTTTTTGCTTTTTCCGCTTTAGGTTTTTTTTGAGGCTTGGTAGGTCTGTTGGCTTTTTCCAAATCTATCACTCCCACTATCTTTGGTTTTTTCACCAATTCTTCCACTTTAATTTCTTCTTTAACGGGAATCTGTTCAATTTGGGGCGTTTCCGGCTCGGGAGCGGGCTTTTCCTCTACAGGACCGGCCGGCTCGGATTTCAATTGGGCCAAACGTTCTGCCTTTGCCTTCTCTTTTTCTTTTTCCAGCCTTTCTTTTTCTTTTTTCTCCAAGGCCTCCTTTTTTTCTTTGTCAGAAGCTATTTTAGAAGCATATCCGATTTCTATTTGACTGGCTTTTTCTTTGCTGTCTTTGTCCAATTGATATTTTTCTTTCAACAGCTCATACATTTCCGGCGTCAATTTTGAATTGTCGCTATTCTCTATGGGCAGACCTTTTTGAGCCAAGAATTCAACGATGGTTGCACTACTCACGTTAAATTCCCTCGCAGCTTTTCCTAAGCGTATTTTTATTTCAGACATCGATTTTTATTTTAGTTGAACAGCTATTTATTTTTGATTCTCGTTCGGGAAACTATTATTTTTCTTCGCTATCGTCAAATTCAGCCGATATAACATCTATAATGTGATCGATTGTATCTTCTTCCAAATCGGAACGACGCAAAAGTTCTTCTCTACTCAGTTCCAAAACACTGCGGCCTGTATCACAGCCTATGCTCTTAAGCACGTCTATCACCCATTGGTCTATTTCGTCGGCAAATTCATCTATGGCCACATCTTCTATGCCTATGGCATTTTCTTTTATCACATCTATATCGTAGCCTGTGAGCTTGGCTGCCAAACGTATATTGGAACCATTTTTACCGATAGCCAGCGATATTTGATCGGATTTCATCACGGCAATGGCCGTTTTGTTTTCTTCGTCTATTTCCAAATTGGAAATTTTAGCCGGATTCAAAGCGCGGGTGATATACAATGCAGGATTGGCAGTATAGTTGACTATATCTATATTTTCTTCTCTTAATTCGCGTGTAATACCATGAATACGGGAGCCTTTCATTCCAACGCAAGAGCCTACGGGGTCTATTCTGTCGTCGAATGTTTCCACCGCAATTTTTGCTCTGTCGCCGGGCATACGCACTATGTTCTTTATCACTATTATACCGTCGTATATTTCGGGAATTTCTTCTTCCATTAATTTTTCCAAAAACATGGGAGACGTTCTGGAGGCTTCTATTAAAGAAGAATTGGCTTTGGGCTCCACTTTGGTGATGACGGCACGGATAGGATCACCTTTTTTATAATGGTCTCTGGGAATGAGCTCATTTTTTCTGATGATAATTTCTATATCTTCATCGTCCACAAAAGTAAGATCTTTTTTATTGGTGTGCACCACGGTACCCGAAACTATTTCTCCTACTTTGTTTTCGTATTTTTGGTAAATAATATCTTTTTCGTATTCCATTACTTTGGCGGCCAAACTTTGACGCAATGCCAAAATATCCCTGCGTCCGAAATCTTTTAACTGTATGGTTTCGCACAATTCTTCTCCCACTTCGAAATCAGGTTCTATTTTCACTGCCTTGGAAAGCTCTATTTGCGTGCTTTCATCAGTGAGTTCACCGTCTTCCACTATTTCCAAAAACCGTTGAAACTCCACATCTCCTTTGTCTGTATTGACAATAACGTTTACATTTGAATCTTGGCCGTATTTTTTCAGCAACATCTGTTTGAAAATATCTTCCAAAATACGCATTAACGATTCTTTGTCTATGTTTTTGAATTCTTTGAATTCCGAAAACGTGTCTATCAAATTTAGATTTTCACTCATGGTTATGTTTATTTACTTAAATATTGCATCTATTTTCGCTGTTTTAATTGTATTCATTCCGATAGAACATGCCGGAATATCGGCATGTTTTTTATCGGGTTTTAATTGCAGGGTTATTTGTTGCCCGTCTGCCTGCAGCAAAATGCCCGTATATTTGGTGCCATCCTGCAAGGTAACGGTTAACTGCTTGCCTATTGCATTGACATATTGACGTAAAAATTTTAAAGGTTGACCTATTCCGTAAGAAGATACATTCAACTCAAAATCTTCACGCTCCCTGTCCAAATGTTTCTCCACATAACGACTCACATCCACACATTTGGAAATGGGCACACCATGGTCCCCGTCTAAAAATATATAAATGATATTTCCCGATTTTATCTTTATTTCTCCTATAAACAAATCGGTACCTTCTATGGCTTCATTTACCAATTGCGTTATTTTGTTTACTGTAATGCTTGTCATATTTATATTATATAAAAAAAAGAGAGTTATGATAAGCCCTCTCATTTAATCCATCCTCTTAAAACAAGAAATCCCACTTTATCAATAAGTGAGATTTCACTGTTGTCCAACCTGGATTCGAACCAAGACAGACAGTACCAAAAACTGTAGTGCTACCATTACACCATTGGACAATTGCCTAAAGCGTTGCAAAGGTATAATTTTTTTTAATGCGAAACTTGAATAAAGAAAAAAAATATAAAAAAATACATATATATCTGTAAATCAATTATAAAAATTTTTATTCGGCTCCGTTTTTATTGGAAAAGACAATAAAAAAACTGTTGATTTCCGTTTCTTTTAGCACTATAGTCAATTAGCGGGCTTTTGTTTTATAAAAAAAACTACCTTTGCAAATATTCAAAAAAAAGAAAGATGAATTTACTATTGGTTATTAGCAATCAAACCGACCCTCATTTAAATGTGGCCGTTGAAAATTATTTACTGAATCAGGAACTTACCCATACCGTAACCATGTATTTATGGAAAAATTTCCGAACGGTGGTGGTGGGTAAAAATCAAAATCCTTTTGCAGAATGTAATGCAGCCCTTCTTTTGGAAGAAGGCGGTTTTGTCATGCGGCGCAGTACAGGCGGAGGAGCGGTGTATCACGACAGCGGTAACATCAATTTTTCATTTATTGCTTCGCATGATGAATATGATGTGCTCAAACAATTTTCGGTATTGCAAAAAGCCGTTGCCGCTTACGGCTTGCACACGCAAATAAGCGGGCGCAATGATGTATTGTGTGAAGGACGTAAATTTTCGGGCAACGCTTTCAACAAAGGAAAATATCAGCATTTGCATCACGGCACCATACTCATCAACGGCAATATGAACGATATGCAACGGTATTTAAAGGTAAAACCTTCCAAATTGCAAAAGCACGGTGTACAATCGGTACGGAGCAGGGTGGTTAATTTGGCCGAACTTGCCCCCGTTACCTCCGAAAACATAGTACCGAACATGATCTCGGCTTTTGAAGCCATATACGGAGAAAAGGCAAAAATAATGGATTTTGATTCTTTGACGCAGTTGCCGGCAGTAAAACAATTGTATCAGCAATATTCTTCCGATGAATGGATATGGAACAAATGGAAACATTTTTCTGCGCAAAAAACGGCGTCATTTTCTTGGGGGGAAGTGGAATTAAGCATAGATACCGATGAGCAAAAAGGCATCATACAACAAGTTGTCATAGCTTCCGACAGTTTGCAACCCGAAGCCATAGAACAGGCCCGAATTCTGTTGGAAGGTGCTTCCATGCATCAAGCTCCCGATTTTGACAAAAATTCTAAACACGCTGAAATAATAACCGATATTTTATCTTTGGTATATTGAAGAAACAGGCTGTTTTAAACGAAATTTTTTATTATTAAAAAAAATGTTATCTTTGCAAATTGTAACATAAATTTAAATTGTTAAAAATGGCAGAATTAAATTTTGACGGAGACGGCTTTTTGACCAATCCGGAAGTATGGAATGATGAAGTGGCTTTACAAATAGCTCAAGCCGACGGCATAGAAATGACAGACAAGCATTGGGCTGTGGTACGTGTTATCAGAAATAATTTCAATGAAAAAGGCAATGCGCCTATGATACGTACAATATGTAAAGAAACAGGCTTGAAATTGAAAGACATATACGAATTGTTTCCATTGGGTCCTGCCCGTGGAGCTTGTAGAGTAGCAGGATTGCCCAAACCTGATGGTTGCGTATAAACATTAATTAAAATAATATGTATTGGTATCACTATCTCGGTTTAGCGGCATTGGTGGTGTTTGCCGTTGCAATGCTTTGGCATTTTTTACGATTGATACGGGAAGGTAATCCTAAAGATTTTTCGAAAAAAACGGGTAATTTGGTCAAAGCGGAAGCATACGCATACACTACGGCCATGATGCCTAATCATAAAGAAACGGCATATCTGCATATCCCCACTTTTACGGCAGGAGCCCTATTTCATATAGGTACTTTTATAAGTATTCTATTGTTTGCGGTATTCTTTTTTATATCACCTGCCCAATTTCCGTTGTGGCTCAGCCGAATATTGACTGTATGCATATTGGCGGGTGCTGCATGCGGAACAGGATTGCTGATAAAACGTATGGTGGTCAAAAAAATGCGTGATTTATCGCATTTGGATGATTATTTATCCAATTTCCTTACCACCCTGTTCCAATTGTTTACCATATTATACTTGATGCTGCCCCATATGTTTGCACCCGTATATTATATAGAAGTAACCGTCTTATTGCTATATATGCCTATAGGCAAATTAAGACATGTACTGTATTTTTTTGCCGCCAGATATCATTTGGGTCGTTTCTACGGGTGGCGCAATGTGTGGCCTCCTAAAAAATAGTTGACATGGAAAAATTAACAACAGAACAGATAGACAAAGCGTTACATTTGTTAAAAATGCGTCCCGACAGTAAATTGGAAACGCATTTGAATGCTTGTGTACATTGCGGGTTATGTGCCGAAAGTTGTATGTATTACAAAACCCTGCACGATGACAGGTACATGCCTGCCCGTAAAGTGGAATTGGTGGCGGCCTTATATAGAAAATATTGCACCCTTATTGGCAGAGTAGCCCCATTTTTAGTAAATGCCCGTCCTTTGGACGAGCAGATGGCCGAAGAAATGACAGATGCTCTTTTCGGAGCATGTACCATGTGCGGAAGATGTGTTAAACATTGTTCCATAGGTGTGGATATAGCCTATGTGGTGCATTTCGGACGTCGCATGCTGGCAGCTATGGGTTTAGTGCCGGCCACGCTTCAGGCTACTGTAGACGCCGCCTTACAAACAGGCAACAATATGGCTATTCCTACTGCCGACTTTGTAGATACCATACAATGGATGGAAGAAGACCTCCAAGACGAATGCGGCTCGGAAGCCCGCATTCCGCTGAATGAGACTGACAAAAATATTTTATATACTCTCAATCCGCGTGAGCCTAAGTTCTTCCCCTTATCCATAGCGGCATTGGCTAAAATATTTTTTGCCGCCAAAGAAAGCTGGACCATTTCCACAGACATGTATGATGTTACCAACTATGGTCTGTTTAGCGGCAACAATGAACATGCAAAATCAATAGCCAAACGTTTACACGATGAAGTGTTTAACAAGCATTGCAAAATATTGGTGTTGGGAGAATGCGGACACGGCTCCCGTGCCAACAGATGGGAAGGTCCTAATTATTTACAACACTCCTACGAATTTGAAACCATTACGGCTGTAGAATTAATCAACACTTATATACGGGAGGGGCGTATTAAATTAGACAAATCGCTCAATCAAGAGTTGGTAACTTTACACGACCCTTGCAATTTGGTCCGCAACGGAGGTTTGGAGAGTGAATTGCGTTACACTATCAGCCAATCCGTCACCCATTTTAAAGAGATGACACCTCACGGTATAGACAATTTCTGCTGTGGCGGCGGCGGCGGTCAATTGGCAATGAGCGAATACAACGAACGCCGTATTGCAATAGGCAAAATCAAAGCCGACCAAATACGCAATACAGGTGCCAAGGTGGTGGTTACTCCTTGTCACAATTGTGTAGACCAGCTTATACAACTGAACAATATATATAAATTGAATGTGAAAATAAAAACCATTGCCGAAATAGTGGCCGATGCCTTGGTATTAGAATAAGTAATGATTTTATATTAAATAATAAAACAATAATTTAAACGGTATATCATGATATATTTAGATAATTCAGCTACCACATACCCCAAGCCGGAAGAAGTTTACGATTTTATGAATACATATTACCGTACTCATGGTGTAAGTCCGGGTCGTTCAGGTTTTGATGCAGCCATAGAAACAGGCGAGTTGGTAGAAAATACCAGAAAAATGCTGACAGAGATGTTTAATGGCGGAGGAGACCCCAATAGGTTGACTTTTAGTTACAATGCTACAGACTCCTTGAATATACTTATTCAAGGTTTGGTGGAAAAAGGCGATCATGTTATCACTACCATGTTGGAGCATAATTCCGTACTTCGTCCTTTGTATGTGTTGGAACAACGGGGCTTGATAGAAGTTACTTACGTACCTTTTGACAAACATGGTTATGTAGATCCCGATGACATCAAAAAGGCGATTAAATCCAATACCAAATTAGTTGTATGCACTCAGTGTTCCAATGTGATAGGCACAGTACAACCTATACCGCAGATAGGTAAAATATGCAAAGACAACGGTTTGATATTTGTTGTGGACGGCAGTCAGGGAGCGGGAGCCAATGTGATGGACATGGTGAATTATGGCGTGGATTGCTATGCTTTTACCGGCCATAAATGTTTGATGGGCCCTACAGGAATAGGAGGTTCTTATGTAAGAGAAGGCATTACCGTTAAACATACCCGTTTTGGCGGTACGGGCGTAAGGTCTGCATACCCCGGTCACTTGGAAGAATATCCTTACCGTTTGGAAGCGGGAACTATGAATCTTTTGGGTGTTGCCGGATTGAATGCCGGTGTAAAATGGGTGCTCAAACATGGTATAGAGAACTTACATGCCCAAGAAATGCAATTATGGGAAAAGCTCCGTCTCGGAATAAAAGACGTTCCCGGAGTAACGCTTTATTGTGCTGAATCCACAGCTAACCATAATCCTGTGCTTTCTCTCAACATAAAAGGATTTGAAGCAGGAGATGTGGGAACCATGTTGGACGTGGATTACGATATAGCTTGCCGCACAGGTTTACAATGTGCTCCTAAAGTTCATCAGGGAATAGGCACTATAGATATCCACGGCACGGTTCGTTTAAGCGTAGGCGCTTTCAATACCGAAGCAGATATAGATGCAGTCATTACCGCTATTAAAGAAATAGCTGCTTTAAAGAATTAAATTCAAGAAAAATACTTTTAAGACGTATTCGCTATAAATAGGGAATACGTCTTTTTTTTGTTTACCGCCGGAATTCATTTCCGCTTGGGGGGACCAATATGCTGAGGTTTGCTGAGATACGTAAATATGTTTTTTTACCAAATATAGGCACTTTCGTGCAGCCATTTGTTTTGGGCGCGCAATGTTTGCTCTATAATATCCCGGACACAGCCTTCCCCTCCCTTGTAGATAGAAATATAATCCGCAATAGCTTGTATTTCAACTGCAGCATCAGCAGGACAGGCTTTCAATCCTGACAATTGCATTACCTTATAATCAGGAATGTCATCACCCATGTACACCACATTGTCGGCCTGTATGTGCTTGGCACTGATATATTGTTGAAATTCATCTGTTTTATTGTTACTATGAATAATATCTGCGCCCAAATTGTCTTTGAATCTGTGTTGTCCACACAGGTATGCATCCCTATTACCGGTAAGCACACACACATTGTAACCTTGTTTGACAGCATATTGTATGGCATAACCGTCTTTTACATTGGTCACCAAAACCGAATTGCAAATCACATCGTCTTTCCCCTGAAAAGGAAGGGTTATAACTTTTCCATTGGTCAATACGCCATCAAAATCAAAAATGAAAGTATTGATATATTTTAATTTCTCCTTATAATTCTTCATTTTTTCTTTTAGCTTGTTGCTCTTGTATTGTTTGTGTCAGATATAAGTATAAATTACGCTGGTGGTCGTTGTCAAGCATGGCTATTTGCCTGTTGATAATATTCCAATCTTTACGGCTTGCCGGCCCCGTTTGGGCATCATAGGGGTGCAAATAATCCACCTTGGCGGCTGTTTCTTTTATTAACGGCTTTATGATATCAAAGTCAATATTTTCTTTATCCAATATTTCCTTGGCCATGCCGTAAAGTGCATTGGTGAAATTGCTGGCTATTACTCCTGCCAAATGCAGATGCAACCTTTGGCGCATATTCAGGCAGTTCACGGAACCGCCTATTGTTGCGGCTATAGTCTGTAACTTTTGCAAGGTAGTGTCATTCGATGCTTCCACACATACGGGTATTGTAGAAAAATCCACTTGTTTTTTCTTATTAAAAGTTTGAAAAGGGTACAAAACACCGAAATTTTCACCCAATTTTGATAATATTTCTGCATTCATACATCCGGATGTATGCACATAAACAGCTTCCGAACTTGGTATTTGGGCTACAACATCCACATACACTTCATCTTTAAGCGATAATATGTTGATATCGGCAGGGGGCAATTGTGCCACATCATTGATAGCTGCCGCCTGCACTTGCTGAGCCAACGCTTTTGCATTTTTTTCGGTACGGCTATATACGGTTCGAATGGTATAACCACACTCAAACAATCTATGTGCCAAATGCCATGCTACATTCCCTGAACCTATTATATTAATATCCATACGTTTATAAATTAATTAAAAACTGTGCCAATTTTGCTATGGCTCTTCCCCGGTGACTGATAGCATTTTTTTGTTCTAACGACATTTCCGCAAAAGAAGCATCGAAACCGTCCGGCAAAAATACAGGGTCGTATCCAAAACCGTCTTTTCCGTGTTTTTCCCGCAATATCACACCGTCAACCCTTCCTTCGAACAAATATTCTTTTCCGTCGAGGATGAGTGCAATTACGGTTCTGAAACAGGCTTTACGGTTTTGCTCGTTCTGCATTTCGGCGAGCACTTTATTCATATTATCTTCAAATGAACAATGTTCTCCCGCATAGCGGGCGGAATACACACCCGGGCGACCGTCAAGTGCTTCTATTTCCAATCCCGTATCGTCTGCAAAACAATTTTTATGATATTGATTGTAAATAACACGGGCTTTTTGCAAAGCATTGCCTTGCAGTGTATCCTGGTTTTCGGGTATTTCTTGATTATAACCCACCTGCTTTAACGATACTATATTATATTTTAAGCCCAACATGGAACGCACCTCTTCCAATTTGTGCATATTATTGCTGGCAAATATCAAATCTTTCATTTTTAACGCATTATTACCATTTTTCCAAAACCTTTCTTAAAGGCTTTGGTATTGTTAGATTGACTGTTTAATTCAACTTCTTTGTCTTGAATGCGAGTAATCACCCTGTATAAATAAACACCGTTGGCCAACACATTACCATACATATCGCAACCGTCCCAAGCGTAATCGGTGATGTTATTGCCTATTTTGAGAGGGCCCAATTCACTCATATCTATTTCTTTTACCACCTTTCCGCTAATGGTAAGTATTTGTATTTTCATATATGTAGGCAATTGTGAACCTGTGAGGGTAAACACAAATTGAGTACGGGTGGAAAAAGGATTGGGATAATTAAATATTTCCGTTATGGTAGATTTGTTCACTATTTTAAACGACACCACATAAGCATTGGCTCCGGAAGCATTGTTCGATTTGTCGTTGGCTTCTACCCTAAGATAATATGTACCATCTTCCGTAAATTCGGCAGGATAATTAATTTGACATTTATTTTGTGCATTTTGAGCCGGCACAAATTGTAATATCTCTATATTATCGGCATAAAAAGGAATATATTGATACGAAGCGGCTCCGGGCGTTTTAAGATATACTTTTATTTTGGATGTATCACTTATATCATTGAGCAATAAAAACTTGTTCTCATCCTTTAATGTTATTTGTATATACGGCTTAGCCGATATCAATTCTCCGTCCATTATATGATAGCCGTCGAAAGTAACGTCCAATACAGGATTAACACTGTCCCCTACTACATAAAAGGGCACTTCTATATAATTGTTATAGTGATATTTCTCTTTTTGGTCATTATCGGGATTATATTCCACGCGTAATAAATTATTACCGGATAAATTTGCGGTTGACAAAACCATGCTGTCGGTAAGCAGGGTGCCCGCCGGATGCGCATCGGACCGATAATATTGCGTATAAACTTCATTGTTTTGATGAATGAGGGAATATTTTATTAATAAATTGCCCATATCCGCACTGCTGACATTTTTGGTAGAAGTGCTTATACGCAAACTGTCCCCTTGCTGTATGGTATCACAATAAAAATAAAAATTATCACCGCATACCGATGTTTCCGGCACATCCTCATAATACAACTGCAAACGCTTCATTTGCGGAAGGGTGCGGTTTTGATAATCCGTAAAATTAATATCCACCCTTGCATAAGGATATTGATCGGCATTGATTTTATTCACCAAATTATAATCTTTATATACGGAGTAATTGATATTGGATATCAACAAAGCTTCATTTCCTTGATTGTCAATTCCATAAATATTTGCTTTGATGGTATCACCATTGGAAATATCGTTGTTTTGCATTTCCCAGCTGAAGGTTTGCCATTTTTTTGCAGGACCGAATATTTCACTTTGCATACTTGCTTTTCCGATAGGCACCTGCATTTCCGCACCTATCATGGTGAGGTATTGTCCATTATTGCTTCCTACCAATTCTCTAATACATGTATCTCCTGTTGATGCACCTTTTTTACCGAAAAGGATATAGTCATTTTGTGCGGTAAGGGAACGTATTTGTGTGCTTCCCACCGATTCCCACGCCTGATATTGTTTTTCGGTAAACAAATGGGCGGCAGTATGATTAATGGACATAATAAGTACATAATATCCTGTGGGGATATTTTCCAAAAATATGGCCACATCTTCTCTTGAAACGGAATCGTCCATATAAAAATGGAATCCGTTGGTTGCATAATTCCGGCACAATACCTGACCATATTTTCCTTTGCTTCCGTTTGCGGAGGTTTCGGTATTAACCCAATTGGCACCTGTTACGGGGTCAAAAACCAAGATATGTATAAACGGTCTGCTTACCATTACACATTGCACCTGATCGAATATCACATTATTCCGTTTGATATATACTTCCGTTTCGTATGCCGCCTCTTCGGACAAAGAGTTGAAAAACCGTGTTTTGGCAGTATATGCATAACTTCCGTGTGTAAAACTGAAATTCCGATTCAGGGTATCTACGTCAACATTTAAATAGGTATTGTTGACAAATTGGGAAAAATGTGCTTGGGAACAACCCGAGCGTCTGCTGATATATTGGAATGAATATGTTTTCCCGCCAACAGTGTCGCCGGCTTTGTTCACTTTCCAATAATAGACCGTACTATCGGTTAAACGGAAAGGCAGTTCCCATTCCACTATACCGTTATTGACGGTGATATCGGATGTTCTAAGGGCGGGGCTGTTGAAACTGCTGCAGGTATCTATCATAAATCTGCATTTGCAATTTTTGTTTTGTATATCGGTGGAAGCTACAAGTGTGAGCGTATCTTTGGGAACTATCGCATATTGATAAGGATATATCGGCAATATATCGGCAGACACTATAGTAAACGATATGACAGCTTGATTGTTAGATTCGTTGTGTTCTTCTACTTCATTTAAAACATCCAAAGTTACAGCAATATCATTTTTACCGGGAGCCAAAGCTTTTTCCAAAGCAAATTTTACCGATAAGGATGTTTGGAAAGCATTGGTTTTTAAACGTATATATTTTTTTACCGATGTTTGGTCAGGAAAGAACCGCTCTACACACACATAAAATGAATCATCAGACAATTTTCCTTGATTGATGAATTGTAAATTCACTATAAAACTATCCAATTCCGAACTGATGATTTCGGGTCCGGTTTTAACATCGGCTTTGGTGATAACATAATCCGGTTTATCGGCGGCACAGATTTTCAAACAAGGGTCACCGTTTAAAGTATAATCCATATATTCCCTGCCGAAATTGTCGGTAACGTATTTTAATGCTTTTTGTATGCAATAGCCTAATGATTTTCCGTAACTTTTATTACATAGCTGGCTGTAAAATTCGGAGCATGTGGCGTTTAGCACCACACTGTGTCCTGTAGCCGAAGGCGATACATAGGCTATGGCTCCTTTATTTGCGATATTAATGAATTTTTCACTATAATTATTACTTCCTTCAAAAATATTTCCGGCATAACAAGAGTTCCCCAACATGACAAAATATTTTCCCTGGTTGCTGTATTCTTCGGGGTCATCTATGCTGATATCGAATCCTGTTCCTCCTGCATGACCGAAAAATGTCATCATTGCCACTCCGCTGTTGATAAGATTCCTCAAAGAATCCGACATATTGATTTCTATGGGATCAGAATTGGTTTTCAAAAAGGTGTTTACCTTGGCCCCCATGAAAGGTCGAACGGCAATATTTTTATAATTATTCAAATATCCGGCAAAGGTTCGTTGCTCCACGGCATTGCTACCGCCTCCGAAATGTAATATTTGTTTCATCCATGCCTGCGGATTACGCTGGGCTGCTTCAAATTCCTGCACTTTTTGCTTATACCAATCCACTTGCACCGATGAAGATGTGCTTAATCGTCCGGTAGGAATGCAAAAGAATTCCGACGTATCACCCAAGCCCATGGTAATAGCATAATCACTGGGAATAGAACCCATGGTGGGGACTATGGTGGCATTAAATGTTCCGGAATTTTTACGGCCTGCGGTAGCAGTATATGCCCTTCCTATCAAAAAAAGATATTCGGGACGGGTATTGAACGCTGCACAAGCATAGTTGATTAAATTCCGAATGGCAATGGGATTGTTTTTTATACCATAGGCAAATTCGTCATACAACTC
This sequence comes from Bacteroidales bacterium, assembly GCA_017616775.1. Taxonomy (GTDB): domain Bacteria; phylum Bacteroidota; class Bacteroidia; order Bacteroidales; family WCHB1-69; genus UBA1205. The sequence goes on along the minus strand of JAFZXM010000009.1, from coordinate 21,872 downwards.
ATTAACGTCAAAAACTTCAGCCGTAAAGCGGTAAGGGGACAAATGATTTCTATAGTCGGCATACGACTGTGCCTTACCCATCAGCGAACTTCCGCTGACGATGAAATAATCGGTATTAACATAATTGTGGATATCTGCAAATTTCCCGTTTGCACCCACAGGATACAATTCATTGATTGACAACATTTCTGCAGTGGAGGTCAAATATCCGTTCATACTGCTGTTATAATTGGGCACAACAGCTTTAAGCGTATTGGCGTTTTTGATTACCGGTATCCGCAAATGATGTGTCAAATCATAAAGCACTATTTCATCTTGTTTGGCACCTATAGACGATGATATAAAAGGGAATACCGTTTTGGCACCTTGCAAATTATCTGCCGTAAAGGTATAAGAGGTGACACCGCTTTCCAGTTGGAACGTATGCGCATAAGTCATTTTGGCATACACTATCGATTGATAGCAGGTAGAATTGCCTTGATCGTTAACCGATTGGAAATTCAATACGGTAGAAGTGGCACCCAATACGGATGAAGACAGCAATGCTTTTCCCCGAATATAAGACACCCCTTGATAAAGGGTATCCATCAACAAATTATTTCCCAAGGTGATTTTCATATGATGCTTGTTGTTCGGATTGTTGACACCGGCAAAAGCATATTCCAAATCCACGGTAGGATAAGTTTTATCGGCATTAGTGGTAGAGAATGTTTTTTTTGATGTTCCTCCTAACGAAATTCTTGAATCCATCCATCCTTCCGCCGGTTTGTAAGGAGTAACGGTATAGTTGCGCTTATAGGCTCCCGTACAATAATATGCATTGGAATACAATATACGTGTTACATATATACGGTTATGCTCATTATAAACGGAAAATTGTGTGTCTGTTTCCACCGTATATCGCAAACCCGACGTGTTTCCCCAGGTAAGGAAATAATAAGCCGTATCGGTAAACAGGCTGTAATAGGGGTTTACATGGCTGTTTGCCGACGGATATAGTTTTTCATCATACCATCCGTCATTATGTTGTGCGTAAAATTCTATATAATCGTTGGTGTCAAATTGTTGGTCGGATTCGCCTGCAATATACAGAGGTATTTCTGCCCCTCTGCCGTAAATTTTTATATTCCGGGGATTGATATCAGCCAAAGAAACGCCCACCTTTTGTAATGCTGCGTACAGTGTGGTATAATTGATACGATACACTTGCGTTTTGGATATTGCAAATTTCAAATACGTTTGATTATAATCTATCCATTCGTTTCCATATGTCTGTGCTTGGGATGATGTAATGTTAAACCCATTCCATATGCTGATTATTAGCACTATAACAATATATTTTTTCATATTTCTCATTGATTAGGTTCTGTGGTGTTCTTTTTAAAACGATTAATCGCCACTTTAAGTGAAAATATATTGGAATATACGGCTGCAGAGATATCCCCCACATCGCAAAATGCATAATCGATGGTTACTATATCTTTAATACCCACACCTACGCCCAAATTAATTTGGCAAGTAAATTTCTGTTTGTTGTCAAAATTGCTTTCTCTTTGAAAATTGCCCAATCCGGCACGAATATACACTATGCTTTTATAACCGAATTGCAGACCCAGGTGCGGGTCAATATTCATGGCTTTACTGCTTATTAATGTATTGCGTTTTCCATCAAAACTCATATCAAAATCAAGGGCTACCATGCAATTAAAACCTTTTCCCAATTCAAAATCCCTGCCGGCGCCGATATTTAAATGCGGCAAAGTGTATTCCAATCCATTTTCAGGCAAGGCGTTGCCTGTAGCAATGAATGCTTCTTTCGTTGCATCGTCAAGGCTATAGCTCCACGCATTGAAAGTGCTGGTGGCATCTTTGAGCACCAGACCGAAACTCCATTTTTTCAGATGATATTGTAAGCCTGCATCCAAACCGAAACCCCATGCTCCTGCAAAATCGCCTATTCTGCGATGTACTATTTTAACGTTGGCACCCATAGCCAAACCCTCTACTTGCCGGAATGTACGGCCATAAGACAACAATATGCCCCAATCGGCAGCTGTAAAATAGGTGATTTTATCATAGTTTATATTTCCCTGATTGTCTATTAACTGCGTTGTATTCGGAATGCCATCCACACCAAAACGCAATAAAGTAAAACCTACGGTTTGATTTTCATCTATACGGGCCGATATAGCTGCATAATCATATTTTGCAATACCGGCAAAATATTCGGCATGCATTAACGACAACTGATAATTTTTATCTACCCATGCCAATCCTGCAGGATTCCAATATCCGGAAGTAACATCGGTACACATGGCTGTTTGCGTATTGGCCAAAGCTAATCCTTTAGCACCCACTCCCAATGAAAAAAATTCATTGCTATAGGTGCTTTGCCCGTATATGCTTATCGGACAATACAGCAATGCCAATACCAATATTTTTATATATCTCATCTTCTTTTATTTATGAGGCTATAATGGTTATATAATAAAATGCAAAGATAGCATTTTTAATGGAATAATAACCGTTTCGCATTTTTTTATCTCTTTTCTTTCGAGAAATTGAGTGTCTTTGCTCTCATTAAAATGTTGAACTTATTTTTCCATGAGAACACCAAGGTGTTATTTTTGTTGTATTCCCTAAAACCCCACCTTATATTTTAACTGCATTCAAGTCACAAATGCAAATTTGTTAAACAATAATTTTTTGCAAATATACAAAAAAATTAACAAAACGGACTTACTGCAAAAAAGTTTTTAACAATAATAAAAAAAATGCTGATTAATGGTATATAAGAGTAAAAAAACTTTTTTGAATACTATCCATAAAAAAGTGCAGGGCAAGATACCTTGTTATCCTCTGTGTTCTTAAAAAAATCCCACAAAAAAAACATCCCCTGAAAGAGACTTTCTTTAGGGGATGTGAATAGTTCTGTTTTTATTCTCTACGTGCGGATTTTACTGCGATGTGTGCCCTGTTTTTATTGATGCTCATCATTTTCAATCAATCTTTTATCCTGAGAACCTTTCTTTTTTCTGTAAAAAAAGAAATACATGAGAACAGATGATATAACCGTACCCAGCACATAGCATAATACTATTTCAAGCACCGACCAATGAAAAAACAAACCGACGAACGGGAATGTCAACATATCGGTTATAGCAATATTTCTGCATATTTGCCAAAACTCTTTATTTTCCGGCTTCATGATTATCTGTTTTTATAGTAATATCTATCGTTAGTAATACTATTTAAATGCGTTTTCACTCAAACCTTTACCGGAAATTTTCAAATCTTCCATATACGAAGGCACGTTTTTACCAAGATATTTGTCAACATATATCTTGGCCAGATATTGTCCTAACATAAAACCGTGACCACGCAATCCTACCAATAAACCGGCTTCGGGATCCACAATGTAACGCGGTTCGGTATAATATCCCGACCATACCGCATGGAATCCGACATTGGCCAAATTAGGAATCCAGTCAGCAAACACTTCAGAAACTATTTCCAGAAATTCTTTGCTGTTGTATTTCAGATTTTGACGGGCTTCATAAGCATCCGTATCCGGAGAGGCACATCCTATGATTTGTCCTGTATGTAAAAATTGTTGTCCGTAAACGGCAGTAAAGCCTTTGTAATGACGACGGTCTATTATCATATCCAAAGAATCCCCCATTTTTCCCATATTGGGCAATCGCCTTGTAATGAATGCCTGGTGCTTAACAGGATATAGATTTGTTTCCAGACCTAACATTTTAGCGAATTTTTGTGCACCGGGCCCTAAAGAATTAACAAAATGCTCGCATGTATATTCTATCCATTCATTGTTATGGGCATGTACCAAAGCGATGTATTTATTTCCTTGTTTTGCCACATATTCCAAAGAACAATCTTCCATGAGCGTGCCTCCGTGTTCCATGGCTATGCCTCTTACATAATCTATGGTTAATCCGGGGGTTGCCTGCCAACAATCATTGGATATCAAAGCATGGGAGTAAACATTATTCGTAGTGCTCCACAACGGAGATATCTCTTTTTGAAAATCTTTGCGTTCTATCATATACGCATCCGACCATGCTCTGGAAGCATCCAAAGCGTTGTAGGTGGCTTGGTCATGAACCAAATTCACATAGCGTGTGGGCTTGTAATTAATATTATAAACCTTTTGTATGCTTTTGAATATATCCTGATTGTGATTAGCGATATCGGAAATATCGGGATTAGAAAATGCCGGTCTTCCACCGCCTATACACCTCCAAGAAGAACCCCTCTCGCTATTTATCAATACAGGATTCAGGCCCACTTCGGCAAAATAGCGGAACAATCCGCTACCGGCCATTCCGCCTCCCGCTATCAACACTTTCACAGATTCTTTACGAACCTTCTTGGACGGAAATACAAATACTTCTTTAGCTTTAGCATTATAAACGTCTCCAAGTGTTATTTGATTGGAAAGAGGAGCTCGCGGAGTGGCATCTCCGTATACTTCTATACCATGGGCGCGTAAAATTTGGCGAACACGGGGAATGCAGCGTTTGCCTCTGCACGGACCCATACCCATGCGGGTAATGTGCTTCAATTCGTCCACCGAAATAAACTTTCTATCGCCTATTACCTCCAATAATTTTTCTAAAGTAACATCCTCACAATGACAAACGTAAGTTTTTGCCTCTACGTTTTGTAAAGGTTTATATTCCAATGGTTTGGGATATCTTTCTTTAAGTATAAAACCTCTTATTTGCAGCAATTCGTCATTTTGCAAATTGCTCACCTCCACTTGTGCAACGTGGGTTTTATTTTCTTTCTTCAATATATTTTTGATAATACCTTCCCCTACTTTTTGTCCTTGATTATTTACCAAAAATACTTCTTTGCCGACTTCGGTATGGTATTCTATAGGCAGGAACACCTTGTTTTTATTGAAATCGTAACCGAAAATGGCCAGACCCGGGCAATGATTTACACATTGCATACAACCTATACATTTGTTATAGTCTATTACAGGTGTGGTGCTGGTGCTGCTTTTGGCAATAGCTCCTTGCGGACAAGAAAAAGAACAAGGATTACAAGCAAAACCATACAAACAGTCCATTATTACAAAAGGCTTTGCCTTGCGGCGTTCTTCTGCGGGCACATTGGGCTGCTCCAATATGCGGACAGGCCGTTGCTGCGAATCTATATATTGACGGGATATTTCCAAATATTCATCTTCCGGAAAACGGACTTTCATTTGTTGTGCCAATTCGTATGCAGCTTGCTTGCCCCGCAATACGGCACTGGTGCCTTCACCTATCCTGATGGCGTCTCCTATACCGCAAACCTTATCGCCAAACACTTGCTTTCCTTTTATAAGCAATTGGTCATCAGGAATTAAGCCTGTGCAAATGTTGATAATGTCTATATCGTCAATTATTTTTTCTGTTCCGGGTATAGGTTTAAAATTTTTACATTCCGCTATTACGGCACCTGTTATGCCCGTATGCTCGCTATTGGGAATGGCTTTGAGCAAAATGTGGGATGTGAGTATGGGTATGCCCAAACGGCGGACACGGTTGGCCTGTACAGGGAACCCTCCTTCATGGTCCATGCCTTCAATAATGCATTTAATGGTTGCACCGGCCTGCATGCCTTGATATGAAGTGAGATAACCTATATTCCCAGCTCCGACGGTAAGCACTTTTTTACCCAATAAAGTATGCTCCTGATTCATCATTTTTTGAAATACGGCAGCGGTATATACTCCCGGCAGATCATCATTTTCAAATGCAGGCATAAACGGAACCGCTCCGGTGGCTATTACCAAATAATCTGCATCTATGTAGGCTATTTCTTGTGTGAGTATGTTTTTCAAAGCCAAACGTTTGCCTTCCAACAAATCCCACACCGTATTGTTTAACAATATTCCTTCGGGATTATCCCCCGCCAAAGTTTTAGCGATATCAAAACCACGCATGCCGCCGAATTTTTTCTCCTTTTCAAAAAAGAAAAATTGATGGGTTTGCATATTAAACTGGCCTCCTATGCTGCTGTTATTATCCACCACCAAATTGGCTATCCCCAATTCGTTTAATTTTTCTCTGCATGCCAAACCTGCCGGACCTGCGCCTATAATGGCCACTTCCGTTTTGTATATTTTGATTTCAGTTTGCGGATTTTCTGCATATTCCGGCTGATAATCTTTGGGCAATTCCCTTACTTCATGAACATCATCTACCTTGGTAATACAAATACGACGTATACGACCGTCTACCAACATTTCACACGCTCCGCATTTTCCTATGCCACATTCCAAACTGCGTTTACGACCGTCCAAACTATGACTATGAACAGGAAAACCTGCCTGATGCAAAGCAGCTGCAATGGTATAACCTTTTTGAGCTTTGATTTTTTTCCCTTCAAAAAAGAATTCAACATTCTCCGATTGAGGAATGTCTAAAATGGGATGAACTTCTATTTTATACATGTTTAACTGTTTAATTATAAACTATTTGATATTTTTCTATTGTTAAATTTTGAATATGCAAAGTAAAGCATTTTTTTTTAATAAGTTCACATCTTCCGCATTTTTTTTCTTTTGCGATGAAAAATTCAAAAAAAATCGGTCCGAAAGTTGTTTTATTACTTCAACAAACCTCTTTTTTGCGATAACTTACATGAAATTATGCTGAAATTTTTTTCACACGGGATGTCAGCACAAACAACAGGGGAACAGCTTGGTTTTTGGCATAACCGATTGGCTTTTAGTCATAAATTAACTTTGTGACATAAAATACTATTCTACTGTTGTTTCTTTTGTTACTGTTTCTGCTGATAATTTTTTGATAGCCATAATTTAAAAATATATTCTGATACCAATGGCAACAAAAAGAAGTATAATTTTTGCTGATGATATCATTACCGCTATATGTTTTTACAGCCTCTGCCTGCATGGGGGTGACCAGTTGCGGTTCATATACAATGGAATAAATATTTCCGTCATAAGAAAAAAACACCAATAACTGCTGTTCTTCTTTATAACCGTTAAGCATGCGCATCACCCGGGGCAAAGTAAGTCCGTTGAAATTGAAGATATCGCACTTTTTAACACTTCCGTCTTTTTGTATAGTGGTGATAACGGCATTTAGATATTTGTATCCGGATATACGCGTGTTACCGGTATACATACCGGAATAATACATATTCATGGGGGTTGTCATATCTTGTTCATAATCTATGGAAAAGAATTCTGTTGCCAATATTTGTATGCTGTCGTCCGCATAAAGCAAGGAAGTGTGATTATGTGATGTGCCGGCTGTAAATATCTTTTTTTGATAAGCACTCAAATTTTCAATGTCGGTAAAGTCAAAATACGAAGCTTGTATTTCTTTTTGCGGATTGAACATCAAACTATAGATTCCTGTTGAGGCCCTGTTGATTTCCGAAGCCGACATATTGTTGCTCAAATAATAATCGCCTGACAGCAAATACGATTGATTATCAATAACACTCATCTTTAAAGAGGAAAGAAAGTATTTTTTGTTTAAATTAATAACATACTCCTTTTCTATGCTTTGACCGGATGCGCCTACGGCGATAAGCTTGATATATGTTTCATATTTGGCCCTGTATCCTATTATACCTATAAGAATTTGCCGATTGACGGTATCGGCCTGAATGCATTCCACTGAATAACTATTTTCGCAAATATCCATTTTTTTGCATACGGAAGACCCGCAGTCAAATAAATATACATATTCGTCATTTTTATTATTAACTGTGGAAAACACTATCATATTATTTATATGGGACATATAGCAAACGGACTCTTTTTCATGAAGCGATATTGCATATACGTTAATGGTCTTTTTTTGCATGTCGTAACATAAAAAAGAGCAATTATACTGATTGCTGTTTTGATTATAGGATTGAAATGCAGCACAATATATATGATTATTGTATGAATCCTGGCAAAACACAAGATGATTGTTAAATGCAATCTGTTTATCAACCTTTATTGCCAAATTGGTATCATAATGTGTTATATTCCATGTTTTCCCGTCATGATTGTCCGACAGGAGTATCAATCCTTCTTTTTCAACGGGTGTTAAAAAACAGGAGTTATTCTCCGAAGGCACGGGAATTTCTATTCTTAAGGGCGGATCGTATTTTTGCGCACAGACATGCCATGGCAAAAAAACGATAATTACACCGATGACAAAAAATAGTTTATTTTGTATTTTCCGCTGCATTATTTTCGAAATCGGCTGCTTGAAGAATGGCTTCTATTTGTCGGAGCAAATCGCGTTTGTCATTACGAGGGGCATACAGAAATGCATCAATGGTAACAATACGATTGCGGGAGGTATCCAATATGGAATAATTCACAAACGGACCGCCCATACAATCGCCTTGCATTTTCCACAATCCCTCAGTTCGTATGGTATAATTGGATTGGCGTGGCATAAAGCTGCTCTGTGGAGGCAATATGGTTTCCACCTCCATATAAGAATTGTCAACAGAACCGAATACATATTTATGAGTAAGGCTATCTCTCAAACTAACAATATATGAAGAAGAGAATTGTGTGGTATCCACATAATCCTGAGTATAGATAAGTATATCTTGACTCCAGTCTTTGGTTTCTTTTCTCAACCAGGCAAAGTTTTCGTTTTTAACGGCAATAAAATAGCCTTCGGGAACAAACATTTGCAGTTTAAATATTTTTGCCAATTCTGCGTCTATTTTAAAATCTTGGCGAGAAGTGTGTGAACGTTGGAACCTTTTGAATTCGTTTGTTAATATAAAATTCTGTATTTCAACTTTATAATTAGACAATTGGGCTATTGCATCATCAACAGTGGGAGATAATATTCTTATCAGCAACTGGGGCTCCGCCCATACATTATATTTGACTATTGTTTTGGCCTCATTTATATTTTCGTTGATGTCAAAATAGACTATATTCCTTTGCTTTTGGTAAGTGCTGGAAAAATTATTGTTGCTGATATGAGATACTGTGAACATGGGTTCTGCCTGCGGAAGATAAATAAGCGGTTGCATAAGCACGGCTTCTATGCTGTCGCCCAATTGACCATTCCACGCATTAGCGGAGCACACCACCAACACCTCGCCCGAGCGTCCGGAAGAAGACAATAATCCCTGGCCCTGGTTTCCGCCGCTTTTGCATGCAACTAATGATACAAGGCATGCTATATACCATAAGTGTTTTTTCATCTTTTTTATTTTTTAAATACAGGCATATTGACCTTGAAGGCCAATATGCCTGATCAGATTATTGTTCTTTTGAGTAATAGATACTGGTATCAACGGGAACGGTTAAAACAGGTATGGGGGAACGGTTGACTATGCGTTCACTAAATTGTGCCAATATGAATTGTGTTTCACTTGCCAACTCCACTTCTTTCATCACCATGATTAAGTTCACGTCTTTTTTGCGGGCTATTTCTATGATAGCATCTGCTTTGCGTGTATTTTCCACAGTATCCGCTTCAAATCGGATATCTTTTTCCGTCAAATAGTTTTCTGCAAAATTGATATTGGCATCCACTATTTTATTGATTTCGGGATATTTTTCCGCATAGGCTCCGATAAGATGTATTTTTGCTTGGAAAGCTTTTGCCAAACGGGCGGCAATTTTCAATTTTTGAAGTGTTTCTCTGGAGCTGTCTATTACCAATAGTATATCTGTAAGGTCCCGATGTATGTTGATACCTTCCCGTATGGTCATAATCGGATTGGATGAGCCGCTGATGGTTTTGAATGCGGAACTTCCTATAAACACTTCTTCAAAACCGCTACATCCGTGTGTACCCAATACGGTAATGGCGTCACCTTGTATTTTAGCTTCTGTGTTGATTTCGCGAGAAGGCTTGCCCATACGAATTTTAAATTGTACTTTTTCTTTAGGCAGTGTTTTTCTGCATTCGTCTGCCAACTCAGCCAAGCGTTTTTGGGCATAGGTGATAATATCGGAATTTTCTTTGCTTACGGAATCCACCACTATTTTTTCATCAGGAGATACCACAAACAACAAAGTCAAAGTAGTGTTAAGTTTGGATGCCAGCGATACGGCGTGCAACATAGCGTTGTAAGAGCAATCTGAAAAGTCGATGCCGACAATAACATTTTTAAACATATCCATATAATTTTAAGTTATACTTTTTTAAGTTTCCCAATAATGTTTATATAGCCACATCTGCTTTAATATGCGGATGCGATTGATAATTTTCCAATATAAAATCTTCGTATTTAAAATCAAAAATATTTTTTACCTCAGGGTTAAGTGTCATGGTCGGCAGCGGATAAGGCTGACGGGAAATTTGTAACTTAGCTTGCTCTATATGATTGCTATACAGATGCAAATCTCCAAATGTATGAATAAAATCTTTGGCTTTAAGCCCGGTAACCTGGGCTATCATCATAGTAAGCAGGGCATAAGAGGCAATATTAAAAGGCACTCCCAAAAAAGCATCTGCACTGCGCTGGTACAATTGGCAGGACAACTCCCCGTTATTTACATAAAATTGAAACAACACATGACAAGGAGCCAAACGCATATACGGCAAATCCCCCACATTCCAACTGGACACTATTATCCGACGGGAATCCGGATTATGTTGTATATCAGATACTGCTTGGCTTATTTGGTCTATTGTTGTATCTTTGGCTGTCCATTTTCGCCATTGATGACCGTAAATAGGACCCAAATCTCCGTTTTCGTCGGCCCATTCATCCCAAATGGTAACTTTGTTCTCATGCAAATATTGAATATTGGTATTTCCTTGTAAAAACCACAACAATTCATAAATAATGGATTTTAAATGCAGTTTTTTGGTGGTGCACAAAGGAAATCCCTGCTGCAAATCAAACCTGGTTTGATAGCCGAAAGTGCTATAAGTTCCCGTTCCCGTACGGTCATTTTTATAGGATCCGTTATCTATGATATGTTGTAATAAATCAATATATTGTTTCATGTTTTCATTAATACCATTCCTTGTGGCAAAGATAACACTTTTTGCAATATGAAATAGTTTTGAAGAAGTATTTTTACATTTATATCAAAAAAAAAGGTCAAAAAAAATATTCGTGCCTATAAATATAACAATAAAACAACAAAGAATGCGTTAGTCTGTCAAAAGAATAAGAACATGTTCCGATTTGAAAACAAATACATACTTTACGCATTGTTGCTGGTACCGATAATGACAGGTGTATACACCTGTATCAGATACCGATATAAGAAAAAAATGAAAGATTACGGAGAATCTTCCCTGTTAAAACTTTTGATGCCGGATTCTTCTCCGTTATTACAACATATAAAATTCGCTTTGTTGTGTTTGATATATATATTATTTGTAATAGCTTTGGCTAATCCTCAAAAGGGTGCCGGTAAAGTAACCGAAAAGCGAAAAGGTATCAGCATAATGTTTTGTATAGATGTATCTAACAGCATGCTGGCACAAGATTATTCACCCAACAGAATAGAGGCGGCCAAACGGGGCTTGTCTTCATTTGTAGATAATCTGCAGGGCGATAAAATAGGTATAGTCATTTTTGCCGGCAAGGCGTTTGTACAATTGCCGATAACATCGGATTATGCTGCTGCCAAAATGTTTGTCTCCAATATTTCCACCAAACAAATCAACACACAAGGCACCGATATAGCTGCCGCCATAGATATGGCTGCGGCATCCATGCTTCCTGCCGCCGAAAACACCGGCAACAAATTGTCGCAAGACAATACAAACAAGGTGATAGTAGTGATATCCGACGGGGAAGATCATTATGAAGAGGCTGTGGACATGGCAAGGCAGGTGTATGACAATTATAAAATAAGGGTATATACCGTAGGGGTAGGCAGCTCACAAGGAGAGCCCATTCCCGTGTATCACAACGGTCAACTTGAATATAAAAAAGACAGGGAGGGCACCACGGTTATCACCCGTTTGAACGAACAAATATTACGCGACATAGCCCAAGCGGGAAAAGGTGCCTATATTTATGCCAACAACAGCTTTATGGGGTTTTCCGAACTATATGATGAACTCAATAAATTGGAAAAGCAGGAATTGGAAAGCGTAACTTATGCCCGTTATCAAAGCAAATATTATATTCCTCTATGGATAGCTTTTGTATTGTTGGTGGCAGAAATATTTTTATACAATAGAAAAATGTTGAAATTCAAATTGATAGACAGAATAAAAAAAGAAAACCTTTTACGCACGGTCATTTTTATCATTGCCGGAAGTTCCGTGCTGACACTATCCGCACAAAACACTTCCGAATTGCGAAGCCTGCGTGAAGGTAACAAACAATACAAACAAGCTGAAAAATTGCAAAAAGACGCATCGGACCTGCAAGCACAAAACCGCAAAAGCAATCAAGCAATAATAGCCGACAAACAAAACAAGGCCCAAAATCTATACCGGCAAGCCAACACCAATTATATTAAAGCCAATGCTTCCACCGGCAACTATTATAAAAGCATGTATAATCAAGCGGCAGCCCTATACAAACAAGGAAAATACGACGATGCCGCCAAAAAATTGGAACCGGTTATCAACAATGCCAACGTAAGCGATAAAGTAAAAGCAAGCGCTTATTATAACTTGGGCAACAATCTGCTTAAATCCGAAAAATATCAGGAAAGCATCAATGCCTATAAAAAAGCTCTTAAACTCAACCCAAAAGACATGAATGCAAAATATAATTTGGAATATGCCCGAAAAAAATTATTGATGCAACAAAATCAACAGCAACAAAATCAGGACAAACAAGATAACAAAGACCAAAATAAAGACAATAAAGACGGCAATAATCAAAATCAACAGCAACAGCAAAACCAAGACCGGCAACAACAGGGGCAGGACAAACAACAACAGAACAAAGATAACCGGCAGCAGCAAAATAATGGCGAAAGCCAAGCTGACAGACAAAAACGGGAAATGGCAAAACGTCAATTGGATGCTCTGCAGCAAAATGAAAAAAACACACAAGAAAAAGTAAAACTGATGGAACAAAAATCGGGAAGACCGGTAAAACAAGAAAAAGATTGGTAGTAAAATGAAGAAAACAATAATCAGATCAACAGCGAGATGGATACTATGTTGTTTATGCATGGGATATGTTTCCCTGTATGCACAATTTTCCTGCAGGGTGGAAACCCGTTCTGAAGTATCTGTCGGAGAATATTTTTCGTTGAAATTTGTGCTGAACGAAAAACCTTCAGCAGCTCCCCGTCTGAATTTGCAAAATTTTTCCGTGGTCAACGGGCCAAGTATAAGTTCATCATCTTCAACCTCCATTATCAACGGCAAGGTTACATCCGAGCACAGTTACACTTACTCTTATACATTGATAGCCCAAAAAGAAGGAACTTTTACCATTCCGTCCGTTACTTTTACCTCCGGCAATGAGCAAACCAAATCCAATGCGGTAAGCATTAAGGTGAACAGTCGTTCCGATGCTGCCGACAACAGTCCTTCTTCCCCTTCGCAATCATCGCCACAGCGCAATACTTCTGCCGCCAACACCACTTTTAATAAAAACGACTATTTTATCAAAGCCGGTGTCAGCAATGCCAATCCTTACGTGGGAGAACAGGTGGTGGTACACTATAAATTATATATCAGCGCACAATCTTCCGGTTATCAAGCAAGTATAAACAGCATGCCTTCGGCCTCGGGCTGCTGGACCTATGAATTGGGCGACAAAAACGCTGAACCCAAGCGAACAATAGAAACCATTAACGGCAAACAATATTATGTTATGGAAATTCGCAGCATTGCCGCCTATCCGCAAAAAGAGGGAAAAACAAAATTAAGCGCTTTGGAAATGGATTTAACGGTACAAGTATTGGTACGGCAACAGCGGGCTTCTACCGGCGATCCTTTCTTCGACGCATTTTTCGGTGGCGGAATTTCCACTATTCCCCAAACAATGGAATTGAAATTAAAATCGGAGGAAATAAACTTACAGGTAAAACCGCTGCCACAAGCCAATCAACCGCAAGATTTCAGTGGTTTGGTCGGAAATTTCAACATGAAAAGTGAACTCACCAAAAAAGATTTATCCGCTAACGATGCCACTAATTTGAAAATCACTGTTTCAGGAAACGGAAATTTGCAATATGTAAATGCCCCGCAATTGAATTTACCTGCTGATATAGATGCACACGAACCCAAAATCACCGATAACATTCACACTTCTTCAACCGGTGTTTCCGGCTCCCGTACTTTTGAATACATACTTATTCCCCGCAATGCGGGCAAATATACTATTCCGGCCATAACATTTTCGTATTACGACAGAAACAAAGGCAAATACCAAACACTCCAAACGGAACCCTACACGCTAAATGTATCTAAAGCCAAAAACGGAAATACGGTATATTCTTCTACCAATAAAAAAGAAGATATCAAAATATTGGGCACCGATATCCGTCATATCAAAACCGATAAAAAATTACGCCAGAAAAACTTTATTTTCTTAGCAACACCATGGTATTATCTGCTATTACTCCTGCCTTTTGCAGTTTTGGGTATAATATTGTTATTGTTGAGAAAAAAAATAAAAGAAAATCAAAACATTGTTGCCGTAAAGGGTAAAAAAGCCGCCAAAACCGCCAAAAAACGGCTGAAAAAGGCCGAACAACTTTTAAAAGCCGGTGCGGATAAGGAGTTTTATATAGAAATTTCACAAGTTTTGTGGGGCTATGTAAGCGACAAATTCCATATCCCGACGGGGCAATTGTCTTTGGATACCGCCGAAGAGCAGTTGCTGAATCGCCAAATGAAACCGGAAGCCATAGAAATGTTCTTGACTACGCTGAAAGATTGTGAGTATGTCCGTTTTGCCCCTTCCGCAGACATCACCCCGCAAAAAATGTACGAAAAAACTTTCAATTTCATTACGGAAATAGAAAAAGAATTGAAATAGGGCTATAGATATTAAAAGATAATCCAAATTATGACAGAAAAAGAAATAAAGGACTGTCTTGGCAGATTGCATCACAATTCATTCCGCAATGAAAAGCAAATTAAAAACAGCCGGGTATGCGGCTGTTTCTATTGCGGTAATATTTTCAAACCAGAAGAAATTTTTGAATGGTGGGATGATGACGGGCTAGGTGACCCTACGGCAGTCTGCCCGAAATGCGGTGTGGATGCTGTCCTCGGGGATGATTGTGGAGTGAAAATTACACATTCTTTCCTTGAATTGATGTATCTCGAGTGGTTTGAAGATGGGATAGGTGATTCAAATGTTCAAATTGTTAAGGAAGAGACAGATGGGAAAGTTATTAAGAATTTATTGGTGGATTCCCTGCCGTCAAACAAATAAGAAGAAAACAATTCCTAAACCAGCAGGAAGAGGAGTGTGGAAATAAGTAGGTAGGCTGACAAAATAGGCAGAAACCATCTTTTTGTTCTGAAAATTAATCTTATCATATTCCATTGGTTAAGAAAAATGCATATAGGTAGAAGAATCAGCAAAATGAGGTAATCGTGAAGAATCATTTCGTTCCATAAGAGTGCACCTTCACAACTGAATACTACTGAAAAAAGGACAAATCCTAATTTTGATAACAAAAACAGGGTAAGACACAAAGATAGGGCGGCATTGGTAATTGCCATTGTTTTCAAATATCTTTTTTTTATATGCGGGTTGTATCCTCTTAACCAAAAAATGGTGGTGACACAAAATCCTAAACTAGTAGAGATGGCAGCGAAAAAGATATTGAAATATTCAAAATATACATTTGGAATATCTCGCTCTAATAAGAAAAGTATTATCAAGGTAAAAGTACGCATATAAATGAAAAAAAATTGCAGAGAAACTGCAGTAAATATACCCAATAAACAACCCGACCAGAATGCTTTTTTCCCAATACATTCAATAGTGAGAGTAGGTTTTGTAAATTCGGCTTTTATCATAAGATATGAAGGTTTGTTTTTTTTATCTATTTTTCTTCTACTTCAACTTTACCAAACCTGTGAAATCAAAATAAGAAAGAGCGTAATTTCCTGTAGAATCCTTCTCAAAATCAAGTTGTTTGACGTCCATACGGAATTTTATTTGTTCATCTTCATGGAAGATACTGGTCGGAGAAAGGTAAATATAGTGTTCGTCTCCTTTCAAATAGTAGGATAGTTGTAAGGAATCCACCACATTGACGGCAAATGGATGATCATTGACGGAAACATGCAGCATCTCCTGCTGTTGGGCATCTATCCACAAACTTATTTGCAAAGAATTTTTATAGGAAAGATTTGTTTTCTCCCTTTGGTAAAAATTCAAATATGTGTAAAATTCATAATCATATCCGGCAATGCATAGCATATCATCAGTATTTTCTCTTCTGTTAAAATAAAAATATTTTTTTTGAGCATTTTGTATTTCACTTTTATTTCGTTTATCCCATTTATTTCGGTAGGTTATGTTCATTTTTTGTACCAACCTCATTTTTATTTCGTTCAAACCGTAATTTTCATAAAGGCTATCGGATTCCACTATTGTCATGTCGCAAAAGCGTTGGGTGAAATCTCGCATGTAGGTTTTATTGTTGCAGAAAAAATCCAAGGAAGAACTGATGGCTTGTTCTTGTTCCCATGTTAATGTGTCAGTAGCAGGAACGATCATTCCGTTTTCTATCAAGTGACATTCGGTTGCGATTCGCTCAAAACGATGTAATTGAGCTTGCTTCGGAAGAATCATCATGTTCCATGGTCCTACTAATAGCAATAAGGAAATAATCCAAAGGGATATCAATAACGGATTTACGTTGCGGGATTTTCTCACTATCTGTATGACAGCTACCACTGTAAACCAACAGGCTGCTAATAATACCAAATAACGATTGGTGGTAAAACCATATTCGTGTACGCGACGATACAAACCGACAAATAATAGTATCAATAGTGGCAATAGAGAGATGAAAAAGCCTTGTTTGAAAAATCGCAGTTTGGAAGGTTGCTCTGCACAGAAAACCGGCATCAACAAGTAGCAGACCAACGAACCTATGACGGCATATTGCAGCACCCAATAGGTCACACCTCCGTTTGGCAATTGCCAAGCGAAGAGTATTTTCAGGGCATATACGTAAAGCACGAGCATGTCAATGCAGACAATCGGCAGCAGGATGTAAAGCACCAATATCTTTCCCCATTTGCTATAGGCAGTTGGTTGGTCGTACTCCTCGTTGCTGATGGGCATCAAGGCCATGGTGCAGTAGGGTATAACAAAGGCAGAGCAGACGGCAAAAGTTACCCAAATGGCTTTTTCCATTTCTATTACAAATAAAGACTGGATGCTCGCAAGCACCAAGGAAATGCCTCCAAATGCTATCATGGAGAGGAAATAGGAAATCGCCAAAGTGACAAAGAGTCGTGTGTGGTAGTTCCAAAGCATGTTAGGGCGACGTTGTCCGAGCATGGGCCAGGCAAGTATGGTTAATATTGTTGCAAACAGCATAGCACAAACATAATAAGCAATAAAATCGTTTTGCGATTGCCTATAGATAATCCATGAACTTACAGCCGCTATCGCAATGGCTAAGGTATTCCACAATATCCGTTTCCATCCGTGATTTTCCCGAAGATAGCAAAACATGTCTGCTGAAAAAGTCAGTATCATGGCTATGCCACAGCCCCACAGCCATGTATAAAAGGTAGTTTTTAAGGTTAAGGGTGGATATACACAAGTTTCATTTACCAACCAATAGGCAAACAATACGCTGAATGCCAAAGCAAACATACATGCTAATGGAAAATGAGCAAAGACAACTTTTAACTTGCCTAAAAAATTCTTCAGTTTCAAGGAAATCTTATTCATTTTTATTATAGTTGTTTTCTATTATTTTTCCTTATCGTTGTCATTATCAGCCGAATTTCATTTAAAACTTCCCAAAGGACAACGGCAGGTTTTTTCAATGGGCAAAAATAAGCAAAATTCTAATACAATTGCGTTATTTTTTTGTTTTTTTGATATTTGTTTGCAAGAACGGGTTTATGATTGTTTGTCCAAAACAAATTGCAACAATTTGGTACAACCTTCATAAATATCTTGCCAGGCAGTTTCAAAATCACCGGTGTACCAAGGGTCTGCAACATCACGAGGGCAATCGGTGTAATCCATCAAGAGAGAAATTTTTTGATGGCTGTCGGGACCCAAAAGGCGCTGCAGATTGCGGAGATTGTTGTGGTCCATTGCTACAATCAAATCGTAGTAACGGTAGTCGTCCGCGGTAATTTGTCGGGCAACTTTTCCTGAACAATCCAGATGGTGTTCCATCAATTTTTGTCGGGCAGGAGGATAGACGGGATTGCCGATTTCTTCTCTGCTTGTGGCGGCGGAAGCAATGTCAAATTCTTTACTTTTGCCGGCTTGTCTGACTAATTCTTTCATGACAAATTCAGCCATGGGACTTCTGCAAATATTGCCGTGACAGACAAATAGAATTTTTTTCATATATGTTATTTTACTCTGAGATTCAATCCTGCCAATAAAGTATCCGGTTTAAAATGCATCACGCTTGCCATTTCACCGCACATGGAGTAACCGCATTTGGCGCACAAACCTAATTGCTCCCCTCCACATTCCAATAACGAAGTGCCGTCTAAAAAGATGAAATTGGAAATCCAGCAATAATGTTTGAAATTTTTTATCATTTTGCAATAATTTGCAAAGGTAACATTTTTCCAATACATTTGCCGTTTTGCCATTATTTCAAACTGCAAACAAGAGAAGACGGACAAAGCCGCAACACCACGAAGGCAGCAAATGGTTGCGGAAGCTTTGCAGAATGTTTTGACTGCGATTCCGTCATGGCAGGCCTGGCAGTATGTCTATCATTGTTTGCGCATAATTTCCCTGCTTGTCTGTTGTCTTCTTGTCCGGATAACCATGGCAACGGGTAAAAATGAAAATAAATTTTCTTAATGTTTATTAAATGAATTTTTTTTAGTACCTTTGCAAATTCATTAAAAAAGAACAATAAACCCAAAAAAATGGAAAGAGATAAACAGATATTTGATTTAATTGCAAAAGAAAGAGCTCGTCAAACCAAAGGAATAGAGCTGATTGCATCAGAAAATTTTGTTAGTGACCAAGTAATGGAAGCCATGGGCTCGGTAATGACTAACAAATATGCAGAAGGATACCCCGGCAAACGTTATTATGGCGGTTGCCAAATAGTGGACCAAAGCGAACAGATAGCCATAGACAGGGCCAAAGAATTATACGGTGCATGTTGGGCCAATGTTCAGCCGCACTCCGGTGCACAGGCCAATATGGCTGTATTCATGGCATGCCTGCAGGCAGGCGATACCTTTATGGGTATGAATTTGAATCATGGAGGACACCTTTCACACGGTTCACCCGTTAACTTTTCAGGTATCATGTTCAACGTAGTGGATTATTCCGTAGAAGAAGAAACAGGTACTATCGACTACGATAAGATGGAACAAGTAGCCAAAGAAAAAAGGCCCAAATTAATTATCGGGGGTGCATCTGCCTACAGTCGTGACTGGGATTGGGCACGCATGCGTAAAATAGCCGATGAAATAGGTGCTGTTTTGATGGGAGACATTTCACACCCTTCGGGTTTGATAGCCAAAGGTTATTTGAACAATGCCGTTAAATATTGTCATATAGTTACCACCACCACACATAAAACCCTCCGTGGGCCTCGTGGCGGTATGATACTCATGGGTGAAGATTTTGACAATCCCTGGGGAAAAACCACTCCTAAAGGAGAAATCAAGAAAATGTCCGCATTGTTGGATTCGGCTGTATTCCCCGGCACACAAGGCGGTCCGCTTGAACATGTGATTGCCGCCAAAGCAGTTGCTTTGGGAGAAGCATTGACAGATTCCTACGACCAATATATCCAACAAGTGATGAAGAATGCCAAGGCCATGTGTCAGGCATTTATGAACAAAGGATATAAAGTTATCTCCAACGGAACCGACAACCATTTGATGTTGATAGATTTGCGTACCAAATTCCCTGACTTGACAGGAAAAGTAGCGGAAAACACTTTGGTAAAAGCCGATATTACCATCAATAAAAATATGGTTCCGTTCGACAGCCGCAGTCCGTTCCAAACATCAGGGTTGCGTGTCGGGACACCGGCTATCACCACTCGCGGTTTGAAAGAAAGCGACATGGCAGGCATAGTGGACATGATAGATGCAGTTTTGTGCGATATCAACAACGAATCCCTGATAGAAAAAACACGTAAACAAGTGAATGAAATGATGGAAAACAGACCTTTGTTCGCTTGGTAACAAAAACGGAATTAATTTTTAGGGTGTCCTTTAAGGACACTCTTTTTTTTATAAAAAAGAAATGAAAAAAATATATCTGTCATGTGTATTATTATTGGTAACAACTTTTGTTGTTGCCCAGTCGGATTCCCTAATATTGCTACATGGGAATTGGCATATAGACACCATAGAAAACGGTTTGATATTTAAGCAAATACATTTTATCCATCAAGAGTATTTCGCCTCCAATCAAAATATCACGATTTTAGAAGTACTGCCGGAAGCCAATGCCAAATTGGCATTTGTATCGACTAACAGAAGAAAACTTACCTCTGTCATGGCAGCCGAAAACAATGCAATTGCCGCCATTAATGGCACTTATTTTGACATGAAAAATGGTCGAACCATTTGTTTTTTGCGAATTAATGGAAAAAATATCAGTACCAATGTACCGCAAAAATCCGATACAGTACACCGGAAATATTATCAATACGGGACGTTGGTGTTGCAAAACGGACAACCGATGATATTAAAAGCAGATAGTATAAGAACATGGGAAAATACTCTTCCTTATACCGACATAATGACTGCAGGTCCTTTATTGCTAAAAGAAGGAGTGGAAGAATCCTATAGGCACGATAGAACTTTTGTTACTAATCGTCACAATAGAACAGCCATTGGCATAAAAGCCGATAGCACCATTTTGTTGTTGACAGTGGACGGCAGGACGGAAGAAAGTGCCGGCATGAGTTTGGACGAATTGTGTGCAACCATGAAATGGCTGGGTTGCCAAGACGCCATCAACATGGACGGAGGAGGCTCGACAACATTCTATTTGCATAAAAATCAATCAGATGAATCAGTTGTCAACTATCCTATTGATAATGGAAAATTTGACCACCAAGGGGAAAGACCGGTATCCAATGCTATTTTATTGCTGAGAAAATAAAAATTTCACCGCAAAATAATCGCTTGAAAAACGGTATTATGTGCTTTTTTTTATTACCTTTGTACGTTTATTCTTCTATATAAGAAATTTTTGATAAAAATGAAAAAAATAATTGTTGTTGTTTTATGTGTTTTTTTTGTTGGGAAAGTTGCTCCACAAGCCGTTTCGCTAGACACTGCAAAAATGATTGCTAACAATTTTTATACACAAATTACCGGAATGCAAAAAAATGCAGTAATGCTCACTTTGTACTCCGACAAAACAATTTCCAACACACACAAATCCATTACTCAAGGAATTTATTATTACATTTTCAATACTAGTGACAATGGTTTTGTGATTGTATCCGGTGATAAAAGAGCCATTCCTATATTAGCTTATTCAACAGAAGGCAATTTTGATACCACAAGCATGCCTGACAATATTAAATGGTGGTTTAGTACTTATGAAGAACAAATAGACATAGCCAAAAATCAAAGTGCTGTTGCCTCTATAGACTTGCAACAACAATGGAATGAATATATTTTGAATCAACCATTAAAAAACAGGAAAGGTACGGCAGCAGTATCGGCCTTGTGTGTTACCAAATGGAATCAAAGGGCACCTTACAATAAACTGTGTCCTTATGATACGGCTGCATCCAGAAGGACTCT
>JAFZXM010000060.1 GCA_017616775.1 Bacteroidales bacterium | reverse complement strand
TACTCCCATGCTGCGGGCTTCTTTGTCGGTCATCAAACCTCTGGAAGTGGAAATGATTGCTATACCCATTCCGTTCAATACTCTGGGTAATTCGTCTGCACCGACATATTTGCGCAAACCCGGACGGCTTATACGCTTTAACTCGGTAATGGCACTTTGTTTGGATACAGGATGATATTTCAACGCTATCTTAATCATGCCGTGCGTTCCTTCTTCAAATTTGTAATTTAAAATATATCCCTTGTCAAACAATATTTTTGTTATCTCTCTTTTCATACTTGACGTGGGTACTTCTACCACTCTATGTTTTGCCATCACGGCATTACGTATTCTTGTCAAATAATCTGCTATAGGATCTGTATTCATTTTACTCTGATTTTCTTTTTTTTTACCAACTTGCTTTCTTTACTCCTGGAATTAAACCTTTGGAAGCCATTTCTCTGAAATTAATACGGGAAATGCCAAATGTTCTCATATAACCTTTGGGACGACCTGTAAGTTTGCAACGATTGTGCAAACGTATAGGATTAGAATTTAATGGCAATTGTTGTAAACCAATCCAATCACCGGCTTTCTTTAATTCAGCCCTTTTTTCTGCATATTTTGCTACTAATTTGGCTCTTTTTACTTCACGAGCTTTCATTGATTCTTTTGCCATATCTTATTTCTTTTGATTTTTAAATGGTAAACCGAATTCTTTTAACAATGCCAGACACTCTTCATCATTGCGTGCCGTAGTTACAAAGGTAATATCCATACCGTTAATCTTATTGATTTTATCAATATCTATTTCCGGGAATATAATTTGTTCTGTAACACCCATGGAATAGTTTCCTTTTCCATCAAAACCTTTGTCACTGATACCTCTGAAATCACGAATACGGGGTATTGATACGGAAATCAATCTGTCCAGGAATTCATACATTCTATCCCCGCGCAAAGTAACGCGTACACCAATAGGGTTACCTTTTCTTAATTTAAAATTAGAAATATCTTTTCTTGATTTTGTTGCCACCGCTTTTTGACCGGCTATTTTTGTCATTTCGGCAATACCGTTGTCTATTAATTTTTTGTCAGCTGTGGCTGCGCCTATTCCCTGATTTAAACATATCTTGGTGATTTTAGGAATACGCATTACCGTTTTAAAATTAAACTGCTCCTTCAAAGCAGGCATAATTTCCTTTACATACTTTTCTCTTAATCTCGGTGTGTAACCCATTACTTAATCTCCTCTCCAGATTTTTTTGAATACCTTACTAACTTACCATTTTCTGATACACGTCTTCCTATACGAGTGGCATTACCTTTGGAATCTACCAACATCAAATTGGAAATATGCACAGAGGCTTCTTTTTTTATGATTCCTCCTTGCGGGGTTTTTGCTGAAGGTTTGGTGGCCTTTGACACCATGTTTACGCCTTCCACAAACGCTCTATAATTTTTAACATCAACTTTGAGCACCTTACCGGTCTGTCCTTTATCATCTCCTGATAAAACTTTTACCGTGTCCCCTTTCTTAATATGTATTTTCGGTTGCATGTTTTTGTTTTATTTTGCTTTTTTTTACCATTATAGCACTTCGGGTGCTAATGAAACTATTTTCATATATTGTTTTTCTCTGAGTTCACGAGCTACAGGCCCGAAAATACGTGTACCGCGCAATTCATCGTTGGCTGTTAACAATACCACGGCATTGTCGTCAAAACGTATATACGAACCATCATTTCTGCGAACTTCTTTGGTTGTTCTTACCACTACGGCTTTACTTACTGTTCCTTTTTTGATATTTCCTGAAGGAATGGCATCTTTCACCGTCACAACAACCTTATCGCCTACTGTTGCATAGCGCTTTTTGGTTCCTCCCAAAACACGGATACACAACACTTCCTTTGCGCCGCTATTATCGGCTACAGACAGTCTAGATTCTTGTTGTATCATATTACTTGGCCTTTTCTATTATTTCTACTAATCTCCAGCATTTGTTTTTACTCAATGGTCTGGTTTCCATTATTCTGACAGTATCACCTATACCACATGCGTTTTCTTCGTCATGTGCCATAAAATGAGATGTTCTTTTCAAGAATTTACCATATTTGGGGTGACGAAACTTACGCTCAACTTTTACAACAATGGATTTGTCCATTTTGTTGCTGATTACCACACCCTCTCTCTGTTTTCTAAAATTTCTATCCATATCAAGAATTTATCTCGTTATTTTACAGATTTAACTTCCGCAAGTTCTCTTGCACGCAATTCGGTTTTCAATCTGGCTATCGTTTTACGATATTCTTTTATCCTGTTGGGATTTTCTATAGGAGAAACCGCATGATGCAACTTTAACTTTGCTAATTGTTTAACTTCTTCTTCCAATCTTTCACTCAATTCCTTTGTGGTGAGTTCTGCTATTACTGATTGTTTCATCACTTATAATTATAATGTTTCTTCTGAATAATCTCTTCTAACTATAAACTTGGTCAATATAGGTAATTTTTGAGCACCCAAACGCATGGCCTCTTTTGCCACTTCTACAGGAACACCGTCGGCTTCAAAAATAATTCTGCCCGGAAATACTCTGGCAACAAAGTATTCAGGACTTCCCTTACCTTTACCCATACGTACATCCAAAGGTTTACGAGTAATAGGCTTATCGGGAAATATTCTTATCCATAATTGACCTTCACGTTTCATATAACGTGTAATAGCTTGACGTGCTGCTTCTATTTGACGTCCCGTCATCAAACAACCCTCTGTTGCCTTCAAGGCAAATGAACCAAACGCAATTTCAGCTCCACGCTTGGTGTTACCTTTCATTTTGCCCTTCTGCGGCCTTCTATATTTTGTCTTTTTTGGCTGTAACATAGATATTGTGATTTTTCTTTCAATTACTACTTATTATTTCTTTTTCTTTCACCCGTGCGTTCGCCTCTTTCTCTGGAGAATGCACCTCTTTCCCTTCTGTTCGTTCCTTTACCCTTGCCTGCTTCGGTATTGGCTTGGAACAAATCACGTTTGCCGTAAATCAAACCTCTGCATATCCACACCTTAATACCTATTCTGCCATAGGTAGTATGTGCTTCCGCCTGATTATAATCAATGTCGGCACGTAATGTATGAAGAGGGGTTCTTCCTTCTTTATAATGTTCGGTACGAGCCATTTCTGCGCCGCCTATACGACCTGAAATAGACACCTTAATACCTTCTGCACCGGCTCTCATGGTTGACATAATAGCCGTTTTGATGGCCCTGCGGTAAAACATACGGCCTTCTATTTGAGAAGCTATGGTTTGTGATACCAATACCGCATCCAATTCCGGACGTTTGATTTCAGAAATGTTGATTTGAACATCTTTATTGGTAATCTTCTTCAACTCCTCTTTCAATTTGTCCACTTCGGCACCCATTTTACCGATGATCAAACCCGGACGTGCAGTGTTAATGGTAACTGTCACTAATTTCAAGGTTCTTTCAATGTATATTTTTGCTATGCCGGCTTTGTGTAAACGTGCATTAAGATATTTTCTTATTTTGTCGTCTTCTACCAGTTTTTGACCGAAATCGTCTCCACCATACCAATTAGAATCCCAACCTCTTACGATTCCTAAACGTATTCCTATCGGATTAACTTTTTGTCCCATTATTCTTCTGTTTGATTTACGTTTTCTACTCTACTATCTAACACTACAGTGATATGATTTGAACGTTTTCTGATTCTGTATCCTCTTCCTTGAGGTGCAGTTCTCAATCTCTTCAACATTGTACCACCATCAACAAAAATTTCTTTTACATACAAATTACTGTCCTCTACTCTGGCATTTTCATTTTTGGCTTGCCAATTAGCAATTGCTGACAATAATAATTTACGGATTTTTTCTGCTGATTCCTTTTTACTGTATTTTAATACATTCAAAGCATAATCCACATTCTTTCCTCTTACCAAATCTGCCATCAAACGGGTTTTGCGAGGAGATGTGTTATTATCAACCAAACGAGCCACGCATTTTGTGCGATTTGATTCTTTTCTAGCTTCTGCAGCTAATCTTTTTCTTGCTCCCATCTTTTACTTAATTTCTCTTATTTTTTTCCTTTATCTTTACTACCGGCATGTCCGCGGAATATACGCGTCGGAGCGAATTCGCCCAATTTATGCCCTACCATATTTTCCGTTACATATACCGGAATAAACTTATTACCATTGTGCACTGCTATCGTTTGTCCTACAAAATCTGGAGATATCATAGATGCACGACTCCATGTTTTGATGGTAACCTTTTTACCGGATTCCTGAGCTTCAATAACTCTTTGTTCAAGCTTATAGTGAATGTACGGACCTTTTCTTAATGATCTACTCATTGCTAACTATTTATTGGTTATTTTTTTCTTCTTTCTACTATAAATTGATTAGAGGCTTTTTTCGGTCTGCGAGTCTTATACCCTTTTGCTATCAAACCTTTGCGTGAACGGGGATGTCCTCCTGAAGCTCTACCTTCACCACCACCCATCGGGTGATCTACAGGGTTCATAACCACACCACGCACTCTCGGACGACGACCCATCCATCTGCTACGACCTGCTTTTCCCGATACCTGCAAGTTATGGTCTATATTGGATACCATTCCTATACAAGCTTTACAAGTACATAATATTTTACGGGTTTCGCCTGAAGGCAATTTGATAATGGCATAACGATCTTCTCTGGACATCAATTGGGCATACGAACCTGCACTGCGGGCTATTTTGGCTCCGCAACCTGGACGCATCTCCACATTGTGAATAACCGTTCCAAGAGGCACTTCAGACAAAAACATGGCATTACCCAAATCCGGAGCAATTCCTTTGCCTGACACTACCTTTTGTCCAACTTGCAAACCATGAGGCGCAATGATATATCGTTTTTCTCCGTCAGCATAAAATAACAATGCGATACGAGCTGAACGATTCGGATCATACTCTATGGTCTTTACTGTAGCAGGAACTCCTTCTTTTTCTCTCAAAAAGTCAATAATACGGTATTGTTTTTTATGACCTCCGCCTATATAACGCATGGTCATCTTACCTTCATTGTTTCTGCCACCTGTACGCTTTTTGGATAACAACAAACTCTTCTCGGGGGTTGAAGTTGTTATCTCATCAAAATTACTAACTAATTTAAACCTTTGACCGGGTGTTACCGGCTTGAATTTCTTTAATCCCATCTTTATTATTACTCTTAGATAGCACTGTAAAAGTCGATCTTATCTTCGCCCTTTAATTGTACTATTGCTTTTTTAAAACTACTTTTCTGCCCCTTGATTAAACCTGATTTGGTATAACGTGAAGCATCTTTTCCTCTTTGTATCAAAGTAGAAACACTCTCTACTTTTACTCCGTACATATCTTCTACGGCCTTCTTTATTTGCAATTTGTCTGCCCTGCGATCAACGACAAAACCATAACGATTGAATTTTTCGCTAATAGCCATCATTTTCTCGGTTACTATAGGCTTAATTATTACGTTCATCTCTCTTTTTTTTACGCGTTAACTTTAAAAAATTCGTCAAATTTGGAAACACTTGGCTCCAAAATCACTATTTTTTGAGCATTCAAAATTTGATAAGTATTTAAATTTGAAACTGTTGCAATACTTACTTTCCCCAAATTACGGGAAGACAAATATACATTTTTATTCAATTCATCAACAATTATCAAAGTTTTTTTATCAAAAAGATTGGTGTCTTTTAATATTTTAACCATATCTTTCGTCTTAGGTGCCTCAAAATCAAATTGTTCCAAAACAGAAATATTTTCTTCGCCTGCTTTTACCGACAATGCCGACATTCTGGCCAAACGTTTTACTTTTTTGTTCAATTTGAAACTGTAATCTCTGGGTTGAGGTCCGAATACTCTGGCTCCGCCGGGGAACAAAGGAGATTTGATATTACCTATTCTGGCACCGCCGCCGCCTTTTTGTTTTCTGAGCTTGCGGGTGGAACCTGTCACCATCGATTTTTCTTTGCTGCTATGTGTTCCTTGACGTTGGTTAGCTAAATAATGTTTTACATCCAACCATATGGCGTGATTATTCGGCTCTATTCCGAATATGCTGTCATTCAACGATACTGTTCTTCCAGTTTCGCTACCATCTATTTTTAATACTTTTAGCTCCATCTTTCTATTTTTAAATATGAACCATTATAACCAGGAACTGAACCCTTTACTACTAACAAATTCTTTTCCGGGAATATTTTTACTATTTGTAAATTCAACATCTTTACTCTGGAACCTCCGGTTCTTCCGGCCATTCTCATTCCCGGCAGCACTCTTGAAGGATAAGATGATGCACCCATAGAACCGGGAGCTCTCAACCTGTTGTGCTGTCCGTGTGTGCTGTCTCCTACACCACCGAATCCATGACGTTTTACCACACCTTGGAATCCTTTGCCTTTGCTGATGCCTGATACATCTACAAATTCACCTTCCTCAAACATATTCACCGTCAACACTTCTCCGTGTTGTTTTCTGTGTCCTGCCTCAAAACGGGTAAACTCTCTTACCACGCGCTTGGGTGTAGTATTGGCTTTTGCAAAATGCCCCTTCATGGCATTGGATGTGTTTTTCTCTTTTTTGTCATCGAACGCCAACTGAATAGCGTCATAACCGTCTTTTGCTACAGATTTTACTTGTGTAACCACACAAGGACCGGCCTCTATTACTGTGCATGGAATATTCTTTCCAGCGGCATCGAAGATGCTGGTCATTCCGATTTTTTTACCTATTAAACCTGACATTTTTCTGTTTTTTTAACTTTTTTTACTTCTTGCTCACGCAAATTTCTTCTACTTGTACGATACTTTTACTCAGACTTTGATTTCTACTTCAACACCGCTGGGCAATTCCAATTTCATCAATGCCTCGATGGTTTTGGCGGTAGTACCGTAAATATCCAATATCCTCTTGTAAGAAGACAATTCAAACTGTTCTCTTGATTTTTTGTTTACAAATGTAGAACGATTGACAGTAAAAATTTTCTTCTGTGTGGGAAGTGGAATAGGACCTACCACAACAACTTTGTCATCCTTAACGGTGTTTACCGTTTTCACAATCTTCTCGGCCGATTTGTCAACCAAGTTGTGATCGTACGATTTCAGTTTTATTCTTACTCTTTGACTCACTGTTATTATTATTTATTATTTTAACTAAAACAATTTCCACTTTTTAACTAATTCATTTGCTATAGTTGGAGGCACTTCGGCATAATGCGAAAATTCCATGCTTACATTGCCTCTGCCCGAAGTTAAAGAACGTAAATTGGTGATATAACCGAACATTTCTGCCAACGGCACCATAACATGGATATGCTGAATGTTCATTTTGGCTTCCACTCCGGAAACTACAGCTCTGCGCCTGTTTAAATCACCGGTAACACTGCCCATATATTCATCCGGCACCACTACTTCGGCTTTCATGACAGGCTCCAATATAACAGAAGACGCTTTTTGGGCTGCTTCTTTAAACCCTTTGTGCGCACACACCTCAAATGCATACGCATCTGAATCCACTGCGTGATAAGAACCGTCCAACACGGTTACTTTGGCATTCACAACGGGATATCCCAATAAAGGACCGTTGCTCATCGCCTTTTGAAAACCTTTTTCTATAGACGGCATATATTCTTTGGGAATATCTCCCCCTTTGATTTCATTGATGAATTGCAAGCCTTTCACATCTTCACCGGCAGGCGACAACTCGAATTCAATATCTGCATATTGTCCTTTACCGCCTGTCTGCTTTTTGAGGGTTTCACGGTGACGTACACATCCCTTTAATGCTTCCCTGTATGACACAACAGGACTTCCGGAATTACATTCCACACCGAATTCCCTTTTGATTCTATCCAATAAAATTTCCAAATGCAACTCACCCATTCCGCTGATAATGGTTTGACCCGTTTCCTCGTTCGTGTTTACTCTGAAAGTAGGGTCTTCCTCGGCCAATTTTTGCAACGTTAAGGATAATTTATCCAAATCGTTTTGTGTTTTGGGCTCTACCGCTATGCTGATTACAGGTTCCGGAAATTCTATGCTCTCCAATATTACAGGATGTTTTTCATCACAAATGGTATTTCCCGTACGCATGTCTTTCATGCCTATGAGCACACCTATATTGCCGGCTTCTATTTCTTCCAAAGGCTTTTGCTTGTTGGCATGCATTTCAAAAATTCTGGCAACGCGTTCTTTTTTGCCTGTAGATGCATTATATATATATGAACCGGCCTGCAATGTGCCCGAATATACCCTGAAGAAAGCCAATTTGCCTACAAACGGATCAGTGGCTATTTTGAATATCAAGCCCGTAAATGGTTCTTCCACTGAAGGCTTGCGCAATTCTTCGTTGCCGTTGTTCGGATTGGTACCCTGTATGGACGGCTTGTCCAACGGACTGGGCAAATACATGGTAATGGCATCTAACAAACGTTGCACCCCTTTGTTACGGAAAGAAGAACCGCATAATACAGGAGTGATTTTCAAACTGATAGTGGCTGCCCTTACTGCTTCGATGATATCTTCTTCGGTAATATTGTTGGCATCTTCCAAATATTTTTCCAACAAATCTTCACGCTCTTCGGCTACACCTTCTATCAATTTCAAACGATATTCGTCCACTTCCGGCTGAATATCCGACGGGATAGGAATTTCACGTACTATTGTGCCATTGGAAGCATCATCCCATTCATACGCCTTTTGTGTTATCAAATCCACTATGCCCCTGAAATTTTCTTCCGAGCCTATAGGTATTTGCAAAGGAATAGGATTGGCACCCAATTTGGCGGATATCTGTGCAATTACATCAAAAAAATCCGCGCCCATGCGATCCATTTTATTGATATAACTGATTCTGGGCACTTTGTATTTGTCAGCTTGTCTCCACACCGTTTCCGATTGCGGCTCCACTCCGCCTACGGCACAAAACAAAGCCACCGCTCCGTCTAAAACACGAAGGGAACGTTCAACTTCCACTGTAAAGTCAACGTGCCCCGGTGTGTCTATGATGTTAATTTTAT
This sequence comes from Bacteroidales bacterium, assembly GCA_017616775.1. Classification (GTDB taxonomy): domain Bacteria; phylum Bacteroidota; class Bacteroidia; order Bacteroidales; family WCHB1-69; genus UBA1205. The sequence goes on along the minus strand of JAFZXM010000060.1, from coordinate 12,155 downwards.
AATGCGTATTGTCTCTATCCCAAAAAACTGTGGTGGCGGCTGAAGTGATGGTGATACCCCGTTCCTGCTCCTGCTCCATGTAATCCATCGTGGCTGCGCCATCATGTACTTCACCCATGCGGTAATTTTTACCGGTGTAGTACAGGATACGCTCAGTGGTGGTGGTTTTACCGGCATCTATATGAGCCATTATCCCGATGTTCCGTATCAATTCTAACTTTTCCATTCAGCCTGCCTATTCAACGTTTTTCTTAAAAACGGAAATGTGAGAATGCCTTGTTGGCTTCTGCCATTCTGTGAATATCTTCTTTACGTTTGAATGCTGCACCTTCTTCTTTATAAGCCGCCATGATTTCCGCTGCCAATTTTTGACTCATGGATTTTTCATGACGCTTGCGGGAAAAATTGATTAAATTCTTCATACCCACAGATTGCTTGCGTTCCGGACGTATCTCAGAAGGTATTTGGAAAGTGGCTCCGCCTATTCTTCTGCTTCTTACCTCTACAGAAGGAGTCACATTGGCCAATGCCTTTTTCCAAACTTCCAAACCATCTTCATTGGTTTTTTCTGCTACTACATCTATTGCATCGTAGAATATTTTGAATGCTATATTCTTTTTACCCTTCAACATGATGTTGTTGACAAATTTGGTCACTTGTACATCATTATACTTGGGATCCGGCAATATTATTCTCTTTTTTGGTCTTGCTTTTCTCATGCTCTTTTATATAATATAAGAACTTATTAAACTATGCTTTTGCTTTTGGACGTTTTGCCCCGTATTTGGAACGTCTTTGCTTTCTACCTTCTACACCGGAAGTATCTAAAGCTCCACGAAGGATGTGGTATCTTACACCGGGAAGATCTTTCACCCTGCCCCCTCTGATCATCACGATAGAGTGCTCTTGCAAATTGTGACCTTCGCCAGGAATGTAGGCGTTAACTTCTTTTTGATTGGTAAGCCTTACTCTCGCTACTTTACGCATTGCAGAGTTGGGCTTTTTAGGTGTGGTGGTGTATACTCTTACACACACACCTCTTCGCTGTGGACACGAATCCAAAGCGGGAGACTTGCTTTTGCTCTTTAATTGTGCTCTTCCTTTTCTTACTAATTGTTGTATTGTAGGCATATCTTACAATAATTTATCCTTATTTTTTATTATCTTTTCTACCCGCAAGGGTACTATTTTGAACGTGCAAATGTACAACTTTTTTTTCTAAATATCAACTATCACTCAAGAATTTAATTAAAAAAAATCATTTTGCAACTTTCCCGCCCTTTGACACCTGCCGTTTTTTTACTGAAATATACTTGTAAATATTTGTTATCTAATATTTTACAAAAATAACAAACAAGAGCTTTTCCGCTTTGGGAAGGAATGATTTTTTTGCATTTTTTTCCTTTCCGACATTTTTTTTCAACAGGCTGAAGTTAATTTTTAACCCTTACCCCCAAAAAACGTGCAGTTGAAATTGCACCATTTTTACACTTTTTTGTGCAACATCAAATAAAAATACCATATATAATATAATGTATAGTTTGTCCGATAAGGTCAGCAGCCTGCATTTTCGTACAAAAAAAAGCGGCGGGCAGCTCTCCGTTCTTACATTATAATAATTAAAAGCAAAAGGGGAAACTGAGTTTCCCCTTTTTGTTAAAACTATTGCAGGAAATTTCCTCCGGATGTTCTTTCACATCCCCGGTTCTGCTGTCCGCTGTCAAGATATGTTAAACCCTGATGCGGACACGCACATTAACAAATTCCCAACAAATGATTATATCTGCGCAATGTTTCCAACAAATTCACTTTTACATGAATAAAGTCATCCACTCCGGCTGCCTTCAAAGCATCTATTTGTTCCACAGGGTTGCCGGCTACTATGCATTGTGCTTGCGGAAGAATTTGTTTTACCCGTTTGGTAATCTCTGCTGCATAATCGGCATATTCCTCATCGGAAGAACAAATGGCCACTATTTGCGGACAACATTCCTGTACATCTTTTATTCCCGCTTCTATATCGGCATATCCTGCGGGTTCTATTATTTCATAACCGGCACAGCCGAAGAAATTGGTGACAAAGCCCGCTCTGGCCTGACGCATGGCCACATTACCCACTTTAAACAAAAACACTTTGGGTCTGCCATGTTCTTTGGCCCAACCTTCGGTGGCAAAACGCAATTCTTCAAACGGAACGGCTCCCCTGTAAGGTTGCAGGCTTAAATCTGTTCTTTCCGCTGCCTTTCTGCTCACCTGATCCAACATGCTTTCTTTGATATTCGGATATTGGTTGGTTCCCAAAAACACCATTCTGCGGGTAGCTATTTCTGCATTGCGCTTTTCACAACTTTGTTCCACCGCCGCTTTCAATTCGCCTGATGTAACATAAGCTGTCATTCCGCCCGCTGCCTCCACTTGGTTGAACAAATTCCAAGCATTTTCGGCTATACTGTCGGTAAGGGTTTCTATATAATAAGAACCTGCCGCAGGGTCAACCACCCTGTTAAAATACGACTCTTCTTTTAACAATATCTGTGTATTGCGTGATATTCTGTACGAAAATTCATCTGCAGGCTTATACATGGTATCGAACGGTGTGAGCGCTATGCTGCCGGCTCCGCCCAAAGCTGCGGACATACCCTCCGTGGTGATGCGCAACATGTTCACATAGGGGTCGTATATGGTTTTGTTCCATGTGGACGAATGGGAAAAAATATTCATTTTTTCCATGGCCTTCACCGGATGGTATGCGTTGGCTATTGTTGCCCACAACATTCTGGCGGAACGCAATTTTGCTATCTCCATAAAATAATTGGAACTGATAGACATTTCAAACCCTATACAAGGCAATATCTCATCTACGGATATGCCGTGTTCTGTCATATATGTCAAATAAGTGTTCCCCGAAGACAACACATAGGCCAGTTCCTGCACTATGGTAGCGCCCGCATTGTTGAGCACCATACCGTTGACGGTAATATATTGAAAACGGGTGAAAGCATGCATCATGTTATGCAAATCCACCACTTGCCGCATATCTTCCTGCTCCGATTGATACGGCTTGCCGTGCAGTTGCAAATAAGCTATGGGGTCAAAATGAAAACATCCCCTCACCAGGGATTTGTCTATTTTGTGCTCATCTGTATAATGTACCAATATTTGAGCCAGCCGCAGATAATTTTTTGCATTGCGGAAGTGTATGCCGCAAATACTGATATCTATGCCCTGTAACAAAGTGTTCATATCGGCATCGGAGGCAATTTGCTCACAATTAAAACTAACCGTGTCGGCTCCTTTCATCAAAGCATCCAAGGCTATCGCATTGGCTTGTGCCGGATCCGCCTCTTCTATTTCCTGCACTATATTCCATTCGTTGTTTTGAGCGCTGTTTCCTCTTGCATACGGATATTCGCCCGGCTTTTCCTGTGTGAGATAACCCAACGCATCCAAATCTTCTTTACGATAATAAGGTTTTACGTTAAAACCTTCCATTGTTTTCCACACCAATTTTTTATTATAATCGGCACCTTTTAAGTCCTTATTGATAATATCTTCCCATTCTTGCGTGCTGACAGGACTGAATTCCGAAAACAATTTTTCCATACTTTCGCTCATATTACAATTTTTTCAATATTAAGATTTGCAAAGATAACACTTTTTTTTGTGTGTAACACCATTATTAAAAATATTCATCCTCATATTTATCTATGACAATAAAATGGTATCTTTGCAAAAAAAAGATGAAACAAATACCATTGGCGGAACGTTTGCGTCCCCAAACATTAGAAGAATATATCGGGCATGCCCATTTATTGGGGAAAGGAGCCGTATTGCGCAATGCCATAGAACAAGGCAAAATTCCTTCCATCATTTTTTGGGGGCCTCCGGGTGTGGGCAAAACCACACTTTCTTATTTGATAGCAAAAAGCCTGGACGGCGATTTTTTCAAATTAAGCGCCATCAATTCCGGAGTGAAAGAGGTGAGGGAGGTGATAGAAAAAGCCAAACAATCCCCCCGCACCGCCATCCTGTTTATAGATGAAATCCACCGTTTTAACAAATCCCAGCAGGATTCTTTGTTGGGAGCGGTGGAAGAAGGGGTGATCACTCTTATAGGCGCCACCACCGAAAATCCTTCTTTTGAAGTGATTTCTCCGCTTTTGTCCAGATGCCAGGTGTATGTGCTGGACCATTTGTCCAAACAAGAATTGGAACAAATACTCCAAACGGCCAAACACACTCTCGAAAACGACTATCAGCAAAGCATACAGGTGCAAGAAACCGATGCCCTGCTGCGCATTTCCGGCGGCGACGCCCGCAAACTGCTCAACGCCTTTGAATTGGCATGCCAATATTTGGCGGATAACAAAAAAGACATGGTGATTAACAACAAAACCATAGAAACCGTTATCCAACAAAATTTAAGCATGTACGACAAAAACGGTGAAAACCACTACGATATCATATCCGCATTTATCAAATCCATGCGCGGCAGCGACCCCAACGGAGCGGTATATTGGCTGGCACGCATGATAGACGGCGGCGAAGACCCTTTGTTTATTGCCCGCCGCATGGTGATATTGGCCTCCGAAGACATCGGCAATGCCAACCCCAATGCTTTATTGCTTGCTCAAACCTGTTTTGACACCATTAAAAATATCGGCATGCCCGAAGGCAGAATTCCGCTTTCGCAAACGGCCATCTATCTGGCCTGCTCGCCTAAAAGCAACGCTTCCTATCTGGCTATCGACAGCGCCCTGGCCATGGTTAAGCAGCAAAAAGACCTGCCCGTTCCCCTACACCTCCGCAACGCCCCTACCAAATTGATGAAAGAAATAGGTTACGGCAAAAATTACCAATACGCCCACGACTTTGAAAACAATTTCGTCAATCAGGAATTTTTGCCCCAAGCAATTGCAGGACACACTTTCTACCGCCCCGGCGACAACGCCCGCGAAAACGACATGCGCAAACGCCTGAAAGCCTTGTGGAAAGATAAATACGGGTATTAATAAAAAGCACCATTATGAAACAGAAAGCACAACCGTCCGAAGCCATACCTCAAATAGATTCGCTATATGGAGATGTTTGCAAGATTATAGAATCCGCCCGTAGCAACGCTATCCGTAGCGTTGACTTTTGCCGTGTGCAAATGTATTGGAACTTGGGCAAACGTATTTTTGAAGAAGAACAACAAGGTAAAGAACGTGCCGACTATGGTTCCTATTTAACAAGAAATCTGGCAAAAATGCTTGAACCGGAATATGGAAGCGGATTTGGAGTCAGACAACTTGAACAAGCAAGACAATTTTATCGAACCTATCCAATTGCGAACACACTGCGTTCGCAATTAAATTGGTCACAATATAGAAGGCTTATACAGATTGAAGACCCAGACAAACGCGAATATTACGAGTTGGAGTCTGTCAACAATGCTTGGACGGCTCGCGAAACCGAACGTCAAATCAATTCTATGCTATATGAACGTCTCTTAATGAGCAATGACAAAGAGAATGTATTGGCAGTAGCTCGCAAAGAACGCATACCTGAATCTCCTCAAGAAATTATTAAAGATCCAATGGTGCTTGAATTTCTTGGTCTGCACAGAGAGGCAAGTTACTATGAAAAGGACTTGGAGTCTGCCATGATCACTCATCTCGCTGATTTTTTGCTTGAAATGGGAAAGGGTTTCTCCTTTGTAGCACGTCAAAAAAGAATCTTGATTGAAGACAACGAATTTTTTGCCGACCTTGTGTTTTACAATCGTTTGCTACGATGCCACGTGATTATTGAACTGAAAACCGGAAAACTGACGCATCAAGATTTGGGACAATTGCAAATGTATGTCAACTATTACGACCGTATGGAAAAACTACCCGATGAAAATCCCACTATCGGCATTTTGCTTTGTACCGACAAAAACGACACTATTGTACGTATGACCTTGCCTGAAAACAACAAAACCATACATGCAAGCAAATACAATCTATATATGCCTACAAAAGAACAACTGATAGAAGAAATTAACGAAGTACGGCGTCTCGCTCAAAACAAGGAGAAAGATTAATATCTTGTAACCAAATAATACCTTTTAAGTGAAAACGATATGCGTAAACGCCTGAAAGCCTTGTGGAAAGAAAAATACGGATATTAAAATTCTGACCACAAAATAGATAGTTCTCTTCATGTCGTGTTTTTAGTTTCCTTTCACACTATTTTTCTAAAACGGCACATGGGTATTCCATGCATCCACCATGGAATACCCAAATCCGTTGAAAAGCAAAAACTTTACGATAAATTTCTCAATGCTTCATATTGCTCGGATGAAATTTTGACAACAGGGAAGGTTTCTCCTTCCATGATTTGTGCATAATCAAAATATTGGGCATAATACACTTCCTTATTTTTCTGATAAAAGAGTGAAACCAGTGCACCTCCTTGCTCTTGTTGATGAAAATCAAGAGAAGAAGATTCTCCGCTAAGAAATAAAAAAATACTTTCTCTATCCTTTCTTGAAACAAGGATACATTCCTCTTGAAACACACCTGATTCTCCAACTATCTTATAACCATGCATATACAGCGGAGCCATGCACAAACCACAAACGATGATACTATAACCCAATTCCTGCCAACCTAACCCGAAAGGCAAAAATGCAACTCCTGCCAATATTACGGCTAAAATTACTATCATATCGCTCCATAGGAATGTTTTTCGGATATTCTTATTCTTTTTCATATTTTTTCTATTAAAAGTTGAGCATTAGAAGCATTTAATTTAACTATCTCTGTTATTTTTCTATAACCGAGTTCTTGGTAAACTGACGCTTGGGCGTATGCTATTTTTTCTTCTTTATTAAACCACACCTCCAACATAAAAGTGCCGCCTTCATTCCCATGAATCAGGTTTAGCTGCATATTTTGCCCGTTGAGAAAGTCCAATACTGATTGCTGACATGTTCTACTCAACTCAAGGCTTTTCTTTTTTAATTTAACTCCTTTATTATCATATTTATAGCCTGACTTATACAAAAGAAAAAATAGCAGTCCGCAAAGAATAATGAATATTCCTAGCATTGTATTTACTAAAATCATTGCAATACCTGCAACTATAACAATGATTGATATAATAATATCTTTATTTGAATGTACTTTTACAAAATTATTTTCCATGATTAATTGATTTATAAATTATTATAACGATTATTAGGCTCCATTTTTTCCATATGGATACCACGAAACAACATCCCGATAAAAAATCGGAAGATATTGTTAAAAAAAACAACTACAATGAATTAGTACGGACTAAATTCGAAGTCTTTTGACTACAAACAGATAACGTGCTTTTGATAAAATTCCGGATATAGTGGTTATATCCGTAACAATAAAAGGATGGTGATTGCCATCTATGTTTTTCCCGTTTTTAACAAATTTAAACGGTGATTTTTTGACAGACGAATTGCGTTCGTTGCTATATTGAACACGAACATTCATCGTGATTCCCTCTTCCTCACCCAAAGAAACCAAATTTTGGGCAGACGAAAGGATTATATCTTTAGGAAAATGGTTGTAGCTATAGTCCTCGTAAGGTGTCGGCAATATTTCAAAAATACGCTCTGATGATATCTCACTGCATGAATTGCTCTTTTGAGAGAAACATAACAGCATAATAATTATCGATACAATATAGAGTAAGTATTTCATTATTAAAATCACCTAATGTGTTGCAAAAGTACAACATTTTTTTGTTGTAATTCGAAAATTTATGTATTTTTTTAGAATTGGACAACCCCGCAAACGCCTGAAAGCCTTGTGGAAAGAAAAATACGGATATTAAACACTCCATGCTTCAACCGGCAGCAATATCTGCAAGTATCAGCCAAGTGGCAATAGTGTGACTCATCGCGCCGAGCGTTGTAAACACATGCCATATGGCATGCCACCGGGCATGTTGCTCGTCCCCGTTGAAAAAATAAGTTCCTGCGGTGTAGAATACGCCTTCCGCCAATATCCACCAAAAGGCAGCATGCGGCATATGCAACCACATGGGACGTATAACAAACAAAGCCACCCATCCCATGGCCAAATAAAGCAACAACGACAAACGGGGATATTTGCCCAAAGCTATCAGCTTACCCGCTGTGCCGACCAAGACACAGGTCCATAAAAATACAAACAGAAACCACCCCGCCCTGCCGCCTACCACACACATGCAGATAAGCGAATACGAGCCCGCTATCATCACATATATGGAAATATGGTCAAAAACACGCAGCCTCGCCTTGCACACAGGGTTCGTTACCGCATGATAAATGGTTGAAGAAGCGAACATCACGACCATGCCGAAAAGAAACAAAGCCGTGCCGATAACGGCAAGCCCGCCGCAATCCAATGACAAACGCAACAAATACCACGCCGCAAAAAATGTGCCGATCAGGGGCAACAAATGCGTCAGCGTATTGATTTTCTCTTCCTTGGACCAACCTTGCCTATATAATTGAAAACGATTCACTGCCTTGACGCTTATAAGCCTGAAAAACGGATATCAGAAACGCAGAGCCAAACCGATACCGTTTCTGCCTGACTGTAAATTCAACGACAAACGTTCTGCACACTGCTGGTTATAAATCTCGTACGAAAAACGTTGCTGCCTTTTTCCCACTTGCCATATAGGTATGCCTACCACCAAAAAACCAACGGCTCCTCCCAAAAAACACAAACTGGGAATTAAAGTAAAATTGTCATTTCCTGCAAGAACTATGCATAAACAACAAATGGACGCCAAAGAAAATCCGGCAGACACACAACAAAAAATTTTGCCCAATTTTTCTTTCATAATGCCGTTGATATGAAAATCATAAGCCACCGGACATTGTGTTCTTATGAACTCCAAATATTCTGCTTCCGATACCGGGGTGCCGTCCGCATTATAATAATTGTTTTTATCTCTTTTAATCTTTCCTCCGGTAAGATTTCCATAATGCACAACAGTCTTTGGCGCAGCTTCCGCTTGCTGTTCTTGATCACCTTGTGAATCCGGCAAAGCCGCTTTGTTCACCTGTATATCCTGATTGTCAAATGTTTGAACCTCTCCGTTGGCATACGTTATGGACTGAACTTCTTCCGCAGCCATTACGCAAGCAGGTCCTTCAAGATTGCTGAATTGCCTGTATTTGATTTCACTTTGGGACACTTCCAATATCTTGGCTTCTATCCTTCCGGCATCTTTGGTGATAATAATGTCCTGGGCATTCAGCGTGCCCAAAACCAACAATATCCAAACAGTTAAACATATATTTTTTGCCTGCATATTTATTCAATTTCAATAAAATTGCAAAGATAACATTTTTTATAAAATCAAACAAATACACCGCGTGCTGATTTTTCAGCCGATTTGTGACAAAATGGAAAATATTCAAAACCTCAAAGCCAAACCGAAACCGCTTTTGCCGGACTGCAAATTCAAGGACAAACGGCCGATGTTTTACTTTTTTTGGCCAGCAGCATATCCTGCGCTATAAAAATATTCATGAAAACCTTTTTTTCTGAAGGTAAATACGGATATCAGACCACCTACTGCATTCGTCCTATTCTCACACCTAAGTTGAGATAAATTGTATGAGTGGAAAGAAATTCCGTGAAAGACAAAGACAGCAGAGCATCATAATTTGCACTGCTCAAAAAATCATATCCCATTCCAACGGTAAAACGTTTGATATCCACACCAGCTCCGACTTTTAATCTAAAATGAACCGGTTCCAAATAGAAAGGGAAAATAATACTGCATCCGCCGGAAATGTTTAAATAAGGATATAATTTAGGTTTGACGGGTAAAAATATTCTCACATTGGCTAGTGCCGTTATAAAATGAGCATCTTCATACCCTTCTTGACCCGAAGGGAAAGAACAAGTTCGAATAGGCGAAAAGAAATCGTAACCTATGCTTCCACCCACAAAGACATATTCTTTTATTCTACAACCGAATGTAAAATTAGTTGATGCACCTATAGAAATCCTCAGCCCATTGAAAATGTATCTTATTTCTGCATCTGCATACATATTAAAAAAAGGTTCTTTGATAAAGGGACGAGTGTTTTCATTCACCTTCCTGTCTCCGCATTGTATGTCAACCTCTTCTGTTTCACACTTGGCATCATCCTGAACGGAAACGGCATCCTCTTCCCCTGTTTTTTGCTTGTCCGCCTTATCTTCAAACACCTGCACTTCCCCATTGGCATAAATGACAGAATTCAAATCTTCCACTCCCAGAATAAAGGTCGGTCCTTCCAAATTGCTTTGCTTTTTGTATTTGATTTCACTCTTGGACACTTCCAATATCTTGGCTTCTATCCTTCCGGCATCTTTGGTGATAATGATGTCCTGGGCTTGAAGTGTGCCGAAAAACATCATCATTAACAAGCCCGAAAATACTTTCATAAATGTAGTTGAATGCATATTTTTATTTTTTTAAAGTTTCAATACTGCAAAGATATAAAAAAAAATTGAACTGCAAAAGCATGTTCAATTTTTAAATTGTTTTGAAAAAAATTTAGAATGTTTCTTGTACGCTGATATACCAATCATCATGTCTTTCACTGAAACTATATTCATATTTTTTATTGTTGGACGCTACAAGAGCTAAATATTTGTACTTGGTAAAAGGTTTGCTATCATTAGTTCTATACTTAGTTGTTTGTCCCGCTTGTGCAGCAACGCTGTAAAGCCTTATCCATTGAAACTTTTTTTGATTCCATCCAAAAATGATAACGCTAACAACCTGATTTGATGTCATGTTTTGAAGACAAATATTCTCATTTGAATCGTCAGGAAGCAAATCTTTATTGAATACAAATGCATTGGGTGCTTCATGGAAAGGAAGAGGTTCTGAATACATGTCTACTCCCGGATTGAACAATGTTATTTGTAATCTGCCTCCTTTTTTCTCAATTTTATACTGCAAATCATCTTTGTTAGCTGATTTGGGCACTACAGCAAAATAACGATATTGTCCTAACTGGGGATATTGTTGCCCGAATTTGACATCTGTATCAAAACCGGAAACTCTTTGTATTCCTAAACTTTCCCATGAGGATGTAAGTGGTGAATGCACAAACACCTCAAATTCTATAGATCTGAATTTACTATAATTGGTAATACGCACTATAGAGGCTGACCTGCCATCAACCTTGTTTTTGTCTATCAATACCGCCTGTGGATTGTCAAAAGCAGGCATGTCGTAATTGGTTTCTATAACAACCACTTCTTTCTTCTGTGCATAAAAATTACTACAGAAAAACAACAGACAACTACATAAAATTATTTTTTTCATGGTACTCTTTTTTTATTGTTCTTCATTTATTCCATGGGACCGATACGGATACCTAATTTTAAGTATGCAGTATGGATACCTAATTTATCCCTTGACCACCAATAGTCAATAATCTCACCTGTTTGAGTATTATACTCATAAATAAGCCTATCTATTTTGCCAAATAGACCTTCATAACCTAGACCAAGAGAAAATCTTGAAAAATCCACACCCACTCCTACACGTAAATTAAAAGCAATAGGCAAAATTTCAAAATCTTCAAATCGATCTAAATAAAACGAAACACTTGGTCCTGCAGCTACATCTAAATAGGGATATATTCTGTCAGAAGCAGGTATAAAAGCTCTAACGTTGATATATGCTGGTATATTAAAGAAACCATCAATATAAGTATCATAGTACCAAGAAATCTTATACGTAGAAAGACATGGAAGAATTTCTGCTCCAAAACCCGCACCTATAAATACATAATCGTAAATTCTGGCACCAAAGGTAAAATACATACCTCCGCCCCATGTAAATCCGAATGGACTTGGATTTGATTTTCCTGAATGCAAATTCCAGTCAATATACATATTAAACATGGCTCTTTTGATAAAAGGTCTGCCACTTTCATTGCTACTACTTACTGTAGCTAAATCATAGGTTCTATTATGACCAAAAGCAGAACTTTTTTTATTTAGACTTATAATGCTCCCCAAAAACTGGACCAACGACTAAAGTGATTATCTTTGCACAAAATTTTAAAAAGATGAATAATATCACAAAGAAGAGTCGCCGGAAATTCACGGCGGAGTTCAAGGCGAAAGTTGCCTTGGAAGCGATGC
>JAFZXM010000059.1 GCA_017616775.1 Bacteroidales bacterium | reverse complement strand
CCTTTTTCTTTCACATGCAGTTCAAACTGCTTTTGGCACAAGGAACGGAAAAGAAAAATCCCTTTGCTACATAAAAGAAAATCAGGTTTCGTGAATCATGCCGCTACTGCCACCGTGCCCGGACAATAGCGGCGGACATTTGCTTAAGTTCGTTTTGCACAAATTCCAAATATTATTTTTATAACGGAACAAACCGGCAAAAATTGTATTGTTTTGAGGTTCTGCATCATGATAAGGGAGGAACAAACATGTACCGGCTTGCAGCCAAACAACAACAATACCGAAAGCAGCAAGGATTTTCCAATATATCCTTTGCCAAACTTTCATGCTGTTTTCTCTTATATTTGTTGCCATATAATTTTTCATGATAAATTTGTTCTTGATTAAGAATATTTATTTTGCAAAGATAATAAACATAATAATACGAAAATGTTTTTGTTGAAAACTTTTTTGCAATCCGCAAAAACCATATTCTCGGTTCGGTATAAAGTGGCATTTATTTGTTGAATTTAGGGAAAAATGATTAAAGATGTCATAATATTTGTATTTTGGCATTAAATTTGTGGCAATATCTATGCCCGTTTTTTTAAGCGGAAAAGGAAACTTTTTGAAACTGAAAACGTATACGCAGTGTATTTTTAATTGGAATGGATGAATAAAAATATATTCTTTTTAATAATAGCTTGTTATTTTGTGGTATCCGTATCAACGGGTCAGCCTTCATATCCGGATTTCACCCATGCGGCAGAAAGCACTATAAATGCGGTGGTGCATATTTCGGCGGAAATGGAGCAGAAGCATAGCACATGGGATTTATTTTTTCAGGATCCGTTTTTTAATTTTTTCAACGCACAGCCTCAAACGCAAGTGTATCAAGCATATGGTTCGGGTGTGATAATAGACGGTTCAGGTTATATAGTTACCAACAATCATGTGGTGGAAGGGGCAGGCAAGGTAAATGTCACACTTAACGACAAGCGGGAATATTCGGCTCAAATTATCGGTACGGACAAGCAAAATGATTTGGCTTTATTAAAAATAGATGCCCGTAATTTACAGGCAATACCGTATGGTAATTCCGATGAAGTACGCATAGGGGAATGGGTGCTGGCTGTGGGTAATCCGTTTAATCTCACTTCTACGGTTACAGCGGGCATAGTGAGTGCCAAGGCCCGAAATTTGAATATGTTGAGTGAAAACAATCAGGTATCGTTCTATATTCAAACCGATGCTGCAGTTAACAGCGGCAACAGCGGCGGGGCATTGGTAAATGTCAAGGGTGAACTCATAGGCATTAATGCTGCTATTGCTTCCAATACGGGGAGTTATACGGGGTATTCGTTTGCCATTCCGGTGAATATAGTTAAAAAAGTGGTAAGCGATTTAAAAAATTACGGTCGCACCCAAAGGGTAAGTATAGGCGCTTCGTTTATGGAATTGAATGCCAAAGCAGACAATAATGATAATCAACCTATAAAAGGATTGCAGGTGTTTAAAGTGGAAGAAGGCATGGCAGCGCAGCAGGCGGGAATAAAGGAAGATGATATTTTGCAAAAAATAGACGGCAAAGAAGTGAATTCTTATTCCGAATTGAAGGAGATATTAGAGCAGCACATACCCGGAGATAAGGTAAATTGCGAAATCAACCGCAATGGTAAAACATTGAAAATAAATGTAATATTAAAAAATAAAAAAGGTACTACCGAAATTATACGAAACAATAGTAATATTGCGTTATCCATTTTAGGTGTAAAAGTTGAACCTGTGAGCAATCAAATAAAATCGAGGTATCGTATAAACGGCGGTTTAAGAGTAATAGAATTAAACAAAGGTTTGTTAAAAGATGCCGGAGTTAAAGAAGGTTTTGTAATTACGGCAATAGATAAGCAATCGGTAATAAAAGAACAAGACATAGATAATATATTAGGCGATAAAGAAGGCGATGTGTTAATAGAGGGGTTTTATCCCGGCAACGGCTTTTCGTATATGTATTATTATAATATAAACATTCAATAATATAAAAAAACATGAGACAACTTAAAATAACCAATTCCATCACCAATCGTAACGATACTTCATTTGAGAAATATCTGCAAGATATATCTAAAGAAGCCATGATAACCCCGGATGAAGAGGTGGAATTGGCACAAAAAATAAGACAAGGGGACAAGGCGGCATTAGACAAATTGGTAAAAGCCAATTTGCGTTTTGTGGTTAGTGTGGCCAAACAATATCAAAATCAGGGTCTGAGTCTGCAAGATTTGATTAATGAAGGCAATCTCGGGCTGATTAAAGCCGCACAACGTTTTGACGAAACCAGAGGTTTTAAATTCATATCTTATGCCGTATGGTGGATACGTCAATCCATATCACATGCCATAGCCGATCAATCGCGAATAGTGCGTTTGCCGGTAAATCAATTGGGAACAGTTAACCGTGTGAAAAAAGAGAGTGCTATTTTAGAGCAGATATATCATCGTCAGCCTACCATAGAGGAAATAAGCGACAGAATGAATCTGGCTCCCGATAAAATAAAAGAGATACTCAAAATTTCCACACGTCATCTTTCTATGGATGCTCCGGTAAGCGATGATGACGATACATTGTTTATCGACACCTATGTAAGTGAAGACGGTGCCCGCACGGATATGCTGTTGATTAATGAATCTATGCATAGAGAGGTGAATAAGTCCTTGGCCATATTAGATGAAAAAGAGCGGGATTTGATATGCATGTTTTTCGGCATAGGTCATTCTCATGAATATACTTTGGATGAAATAGCGGAACATTTTTGCATAAGCAGGGAAAATGCCCGTCAAATAAAAGAAAAGGCACTTAAAAAATTGAAAAAGAATGACAATAACCAGTTAAAGTCATTTTTATAATTCAATAAATTGCTTTAAAATGCATAATGTATAACAAATAATGCTACCTTTGCATTTGCAAAAATTCTGTCAAAACGCACGGTTGTGTCTTTCTTGCGGAAGAAAATGCAAATGGTGCGTGTGATAGAGAGAATTAAAATTGAAAAAAATTTGTTTTTTTTAAAGTTTGATAGTAGCGAGAACTTAGTTCTCGCTTTTTTTATTCAACTTGGAGCAAGCATGCTGTTTTTGAAAAAAAAATGCTACATTTGCAATAGTTTTTTAATGAAATTTTTTATTATAAATATTTAACAATCAAGGTTATGGGTGGATTTTTCGGGGTTGCATCCAAGCATGCATGCGTAGGCGATTTGTTTTATGGCATTGACTATCACTCACATTTAGGAACAAAAAGAGCCGGAATGGTTACTATGGAAAACGGAGTGTTTTACCGTTCCATACACAATATAGAAAACACTTATTTTCGGAGTAAATTCGGTGATGAATTGGAGAAGTTTAAAGGAAATTGCGGAATAGGTGTTATCAGTGATACCGATTCCCAGCCCATAGTGGTCAATTCGCATTTAGGTCGGTTTGCAATAGTTACAGTGGCCCGTATCAATAATATAGCGGAGTTGGAGGCAGAATGTCTTTCTCTTAATCAGCAGTTTACGGAATTGAGTTCGGGCACTACCAATCCTACTGAATTGATAGCTTTGATGATTACCCAAGGAAAGGATTTTGTTGACGGCATACAAAATGTTTACAAAAAAGTAAAGGGAGCCTGTTCCCTATTGATACTCACCGATAACGGGATCATAGCGGCAAGAGATTATTACGGACGTACGCCCATAGTAATAGGAAAAAATCAGAATGGTTATGCCCTTGCATTTGAAAGCCATAGCTTTGCAAATATGGATTATGAAATAGAACAATTTGTCGGTCCGGGTGAGATAATAAGGGTTTCCCCTTATGGTTGCCAACAGTTGTCGGCACCCAACGGCAAGATGCAGATATGTTCTTTCTTGTGGATATATTACGGATTTCCTGCAACGCAGTATGAGCATATCAATGTGGAGAACACACGTTATATAGGCGGTTATGAATTGGGAAAAACCGACGATATAGAAGCCGATTTTGTGTCTGCCATTCCCGATTCCGGCATAGGCATGGCGTTGGGATATGCCATGGGAAAAGGCATTCCTTATCAAAGAGGGATAGTAAAATACACGCCCACATGGTCAAGAAGTTTTATGCCTTCTTCCCAAGTGATGCGGGAGCATGTGGCTAAAATGAAACTTTTGCCCAACAGGGCATTGCTTGCGGGTAAAAGAGTGGTATTTTGCGATGACAGTATAGTCAGGGGCACACAATTGAAAGACAATGTGAAAATGATATACGATTACGGTGCAAAAGAGGTGCATATCCGTATCAGTTGTCCGCCATTGCTGTATGGTTGTAATTATTTGAATTTTTCTGCGTCCAAAACAGAAATGGAGCTCATCACCCGCAGGGTAATAAAAGAATTGGAGGGTGATAGCAATAAGAATCTGCATCTTTATTGCGATGATACCACCAAAGAATATGCTAATATGATAGAAATGCTCCGTAAGCATATAGGTGTTGATACGCTTAAATTCAATACTTTGTCCACCATAGCCAAAACCATAGGCTTACCCAAAGAACGTATATGTACACATTGTTTTGACGGGTCCAGTTTTGGAGAATAAGGGTTAAATATGATATATTAGCAGGGGAAGCGGAAGAACACTTCCCCTTTTTTATAAATAAAAAATTTAAACCGATAAGATATTTTGAGTATCTTTGCTATTTGGAAAAAATGAAGAAAGATGGATAGCAATTTAAAAGAACAGTTAATAGAGGCATGCATATTGCAGCAACAAAAAATAGCGGAAGAAAAGGAAAAAGCCGCTAACGAACTACAGGAGCAAATCAATGCTTACGGGCAAAATAAAGACAGATATGATTCGTTTCGCACCAAGCTCACCCGAAGCAAAGAGCAATTGCAGATGCAGCAATTGCAGGCCATGAATGCATTAAAAGCTTTGTATCAAATACCCAAAGACAGCAAGCAAAAGGTGGAATACGGAGCCATAGTCATTACCGACAAGCAACGGTTTTTTATTGCTGTAGGCATGGGAAAAGTGGAATGTGCAGGCAAAGATTATTTCGTGATATCCGCAGCGGCACCTATTTTTGCGGTGATGCAGGGCAAACAGGAGAATGAAGAGTTTATATTTAATAAAATCAAACATAAAATTACAACTATATTATGAAATTCAAAGACATTGTATTTATTGACATAGAAACAGCCGGAGAGCAGCCCGGCTATCAGCATCTGAATACCAGGATGCGTGCTTTATGGGATAAAAAAGCCATGCAAATATCCAAAAATGAGGAAGATACACCTGAAACATTGTATAACAGGGCGGCAATATATGCCGAATTCGGGAAGGTGATATGTGTTTCAGTGGCATACAGCAAAGGAGAAAAATTTTGTATTACTTCGTTTTATGGCGATGAAGAAAAACATCTGCTTACTGCTTTTGCCAATATGCTGCATAGGGATTTTTCCAAGTCGCAATACCGTTTATGCGCGCATAACGGTAAAGAATTTGATTTTCCGTATTTATGCAGACGCATGCTGATTAACGGAATAAAAATTCCGGAGATATTGCAGGTACAAGGGAAAAAACCATGGGAAACCCGGTTTTTGGATACAATGGAATTGTGGAAATTCGGAGATTACAAGCATTATACTTCGCTGGAATTATTGTCGGCAATATTTAACATACCTTCGCCCAAAGATGATATTGACGGCAGCCGGGTGCATGAAGTATATTGGCAGCAACATGATTTGGAGCGAATCAAAACTTATTGCGAAAAAGATGTTCTTACCATATCACAACTTATCCGTTGTTTTACAGGCAAGCCTTTGATTGCGGAAAATGAGGTGGAATATGTGCAGCGGTACGAATAGGTGTACCGGCAGTATTATTTCATAATATCCAGCATTTTGATTAATTCCAGTTTGATGGAACTGTTTTCGTAAAGAATCCGGTAAACCATTTCTATAATGGGAATGGTTACTTCATACGATTTGCTGATTTCATGTATGCACTTTACGGCATAGTAACCTTCTGCTATCATTTTCATTTCCAATTGAGCGGTGCGTACGGAATAACCCCGGCCTATCATCATGCCAAATTGGCGGTTACGGCTGTATTGGGAATAGGAGGTTACCAAAAAATCGCCCAAATAGGGTGCAGAACAAAAATTACGTTGTTCATTGGGCACCACTTGATTAAGAAAATGTGTCATTTCATTGATACAATTGGCGTTGAATGTTGCCAAAAGATTATCTCCATAGCCGGCACCGCGGAATATACCGCCTCCTATGGCATAAATATTTTTCAGAATAACGGAAAATTCTATTCCCAACATGTCTGAAGAGGTGTTGATATGCACATAGTTGCAACGGAATATGTCTGCTATGGTGTTGGCTAGGGTAATATTGGAAGAACCTGCGGTGAGATAAGTTAACCGTTCGGCTGCTATTTCTTCCGCATGGGAAGGACCGCAAACCACACACATATTCTCTTCTGCCACATTAAATTGAGAGTGTATATATTTGGTGACGGTGAGCATTTTTTCGGGCACAATACCTTTGACGGCAGATACCACTATCTTGTTTTTAAAATGTTTGGGCGTAAGCACTTCCAAAGATTTGTAAATATATGCCGAAGGCACTACTAATATAATGATATTGGCTCTTGACACCACTCTGCGCAAATTGTTGGAAATGCGTATTTTTTTATTGTTCAGCAATGCCGACGACAAAAACAACGGATTTCTTCCGTTGAGTTCCACACCTTCTTTAATTTCCGTTTCTCTTACCCACCAATATACGGGAGAGGTGTTATTGGTTAATATTTTGACTATAGCCGTGGCCCAACTGCCACCACCTATAACTGCTATTTTTTGTTTTGAACGTTCCATATTTTACGATACAATTTTGCAAAGATAACATTATTTTTTTAGGATAGTCGTGATATTTGAAAATTATTATGCGTATTTGTTTTTTTACATCTCATTTCTTTTTGATGCCCTGAGATTGTCTTTTTCTTTTATACTTTCCCGTTTATCGTACATTTTTTTGCCTTTGGCCAGTGCAATTTCCACTTTGGCCAATCCTTTTTCGTTGATATATAGTACGGTAGGTATAACCGTAGTGCCTTTTTCATTCAGTTTAACGGCAATTTTTCTTAATTCACGTTTGGTAAGCAACAGTTTTCTGTCCCTTTTGGGAATATGATTATTGTAGCTTCCTTCCATATATTCGCTTATATGTAGATTGTGCATCCACAATTCATTATTGATAAAACTGCAATATGCATCGGTAAAACTGGCTTTGCCTGCACGTATGGATTTAATTTCCGTACCGGTGAGCACTATGCCTGCAGTATAGCGTGTGAGTAGAAAAAATTCAAATTCGGCTTTGCGGTATTTGATTTTTATTTTAGCGTCTATTTCATTTTTTTTGTTCATAATGGATGTGTTTATACGGCAAAATAACCTTCCAATTCTTTAAGTGTGTTTTCATTGGTGGCAATATCTTTTACTATATGGCCGTTTTCGAGTATTACTATACGTTTGCACACTTCGGTAATATGGTTTAAATCGTGTGAAGAAACAAGCAGGGTGATATTTTTTTGCACTTGCAAATCGTTGAGAAATCGTTTGAGACGTATTTGCGAAGAAGGGTCCAGGGCGGTAAAAGGTTCATCCAGAATAAGAATTTTGGGATTGCCTATAAGGGCGGCAGCAATGCCTATTTTTTTCTGGTTTCCTTTGGAATAGTCCCGTATCAGTTTTTTTGTGTCGCTGATTTCTCCATTGAAAAAATCCTGCATGGAATCGGTAAATGCCGTTATTTGGTCAGCCGTCAGCCGATGAAGTTTGCCTATAAATTGAAAATATTCATTTACGGTAAGAAAGTCTATCAAAAAGTTTTCATCCAAAAAAGAGCCGACATACGATTTCCACTCATCGTTGCACACAACGGGTGTGTTGTTGACAAGAACTTCTCCTTCGGTGGCTTTTATTAAATCAAGAATAAGCCGGAAAAATGTGGTTTTTCCTGCACCGTTGTTCCCTACAAGGCCAAAACTTTCACCTTCGCCTATATGCAGTTCTTCAATATGTAAAGCGATTTTATCTCCGTATGTTTTCTTTAAATGTTTTGCTGTTATCATCATATTTTATTTATTCATTTTGGCGGAAACCTTCCAATATAGCGTATTTTTTTTGATTAAACTTGTTGATGCAGAGCCTAAGCCAATATTTTTGCAGGCACAACCCTATAATGCCCGACACGGCAAAAGCACCCAATATTACATATGTGTTCAACCATATATGCAAAATGGTGATTATGATCACAGGCAAAAAGAGGGGTAATAATATGAAAAGGTTTTTGAAAGAAAACCCTTGATAATTAAATGCAGAATTATTTCTTAAATCTATACGTTTGGAATTATATATGGCATAGTATAAAGTGAGATAGGACAGTACCCCCGTATTGAACAGGCATGCTGCCGTATGATAGGCCGCTATGTGCCAACCTATAATAAAATAGGGTGAAGACAGGATAAAAAAGCAGACATTCATAATTTGCATGATGTATAAGTTGGCTTTCAAATAGTTTTCAATAGAAATATTGTTAGTCATTAATCCCTCAAAATGAGAGCTGTCCCAACTAACCACCCATTGTCCGAACATAATCATAAATGTTCCTACAACGTACGTGGCGCAAAAGAAAAGCCATCCCGGACTGTTTGCATATATAGGATCCAAATAATAGAAAAGGCCGAAAAAAAGAAAAAAGAAGGACATGTATAATAAACTTCTACTTCTTTTGTGCCGGAGCAAAAGCTTTATTTCCATGCCTATTATATCCCCTATCAAACCGAAACGGTCCAAAAATTCCAAGCGATAGGTTTTTATCTTATGATTTTTGCCGATATTCCAATTTTCCACATAGCGATTGCGCAAAAGATATTGATAATTGACAATATAAGCTATTGCCACTGTCAATAAAGGGATGAGCATGCCCCAAGAATGAGTGATGGTCCACAGCATGCAGGCACGGGATATTTTGCACAGGGAAATGCCTCCGAAAAATTCCATGCAGATAAATGCGGCCATAATAAGAGATAGTATTAATACGCCTGTCCATTCCGAAGAAAGTTTGCGTTTGAGATATGCTGCCGCAAGATGATTGAAGCATATCATCAATATCATGCAGCAAACATAATTAACGGCAGCCCCCGTCCCGTAATACACACTCACCGATTGTATGGCAAAGGGAATAGCCATAAACAACAGCAAATAATTGAAAGGGTGAAGTAACGGCGTGACAATCAAATAATTCACCAATGTCTTTCGGTCTATGGGCAAATGTTGATAGGTGTGAATTTGAATGCGTTGTAATTGTTGTATGACAATACGGACCAGCGTGCCTCCCAAATAGAGATAAAGGAACACGTTACCCGTTAATTCCACGGGATTTTGGTCGAGATGAATTTCTTCCAGAATATTGTCCAGCAAGAATCCGAAAGTGAGCAACACTCCTGCCATATAGAGCACCCCTATCCATGTCATCACGGTGAAAAGGGTATTTTTATAATATCCTTTTGCTCTTTTTTGTTGCAAAAAGTTCTGTCGGATAATATCAAAAATAATGTGCTTCATGACAAGAGCTCCCCCAATGTGTTATTGTTGTTTAAAATTGTTAAGACCTTCTTCCAGAAACGCAACAAAATTGTTTACATTTCTGTCATACGATTTGGGTTCTTTTGTCAGCATATTGCCTTGGGCATCTATGAGCACATAAAACGGTTGGGCATTCATATTATAATGTTCCATTTGGTAGTTCAGATTTTTTTTGCCCAAAGTTTTTATTATGCTGCCGTCGGCATTGCTTATCCATTCGTTGGAATCCAGTGTAATGGTGTTTGCATCAGCATAAAGGGCCACCATGACATATTGTTCTTGCAACAGTTTTTTTACTTGGGGGTGTGTCCACACATAATTTTCCATTTCCCGGCAATTAGCGCATGTTTTTCCCGTAAAATCTATAAAAATAGGTTTATTGACGGATTTTGCATATGCTTTGGCTTCTTCTAAATCGAAAAATCCTTCAAATCCTGTAGGCAGATGCAATTGGTCGGCATATTTTCTGTTGGCGGGCAAAGAGTTAAAACCGGCATGGCCGCCTCTGTTTTCCACCACTATGCGTTCCATATCGAAATCCTGGGTGGTCATAGGCGGTATATAGCCCGATATGGCCTTCAAAGGAGCTCCCCACAAGCCGGGTATCATATATACTACAAAGGCAAAAGTGATAAGCGATAAAAACAGGCGCGGAACGCTTACATGGTCTATAGGCTCGTCTCCTTTGAATTGTAATTTGCCCAAAAAGTAGAATCCTAACATGGAGAAAGTAACTATCCAAAGAGCGAGATAGGTTTCGCGGTCCAATATTCCCCAGCCGGCACTCAAGTCTGCCATGGATAAAAATTTCAAGCCCAAGGCTATTTCCAAAAATCCGAAGACGATCTTCACGGAATTAAGCCATGCTCCGGACTTCATTTTTTTTATTACCGAAGGGAACATAGCCAAAAAAGTAAACGGCAAGGCAAAACCCAAGGCAAAACCGAGCATGGAAATGAAAAACACGATGCTGTTGCTGCTGCCGGAGGCCATTTCTATTAAGGCGGCCCCAAGTATGGGTCCGGTGCATGAAAACGACACCAAAACAGTGGTGAGTGCGATAAAAAACGCTCCTATATATCCGCTTTTTTCCGATTGTTTGTCCGAAGTGTTGATCCAAGAGCTGGGCAGTGTGATTTCAAACAAGCCAAAGAATGAAAATGCGAAAATCATGAAAATAATGAAGAATATTAAATTGGGAATCCAATGGGTGCTGATGATATACATGGCATCTTTTCCCAAAAGAAGCGTGAGAATTAAACCCAATACGGCAAAGATAAAAATAATGGACAAGCCGAAAAATATTGCTTGTTCAATACCTTGCCGTTGTGATTTTTGCCCTTTCATAAAAAAGCTGATGGTCATGGGAATCATAGGGAAAACACAAGGAGTGATCAAAGCCAATAGTCCGGCAAGGAGTGATACCAAAAATACCAAACCCATGGATTTGTCTTTTGTGGTGTTTTGAGCATCATTGTTATCCAAAGCAGGTTTAACATACTCTTCAGCAACATTGTCCGCATCAGCTTCCTGTTCCTCTTCGGCAATATCCTCTGCTATGGTGCCGGTCTCTGTTTGGGAATCCTTGGCAAGCTCCACCCCCTTTATGGGGATATTCAGGTCTTTTCCTGCCATTACGCATTTTCCGTCAGTGCAGGCTTGGGCGTCTATGGATAGCGGAATGGTGAAGTTTTGGCCGGTTAATATTTCTATTTTTTGTGAAAATTTCACTTTGGGCATATCAAAATACCTGTCTATACCGAAATCATCTTTGAGTTCGGTATATCCGGGTTCGGTGGTTTTGCCTATCAGTTTGTAATTTTCGGAAGGGGTAAAAGTGAATACAGTTTGTTGGGTAATGCCTTCGGTATTATATTGGGAATATAAATGCCAGGAGCTTTCCACATCGGCAATAATATTGACGGTGGCAATGTTATTATTGTATTGTACATTGTAGCTCCATTTTACGGGTTCGTCTATTTGTGCCCGGGTTGAATAAGTCAAAAAACAAACAGCGGCGATTAAAACAAACCGGATTTTTAAATTTTTTGTTGCCATGTTCTTATATGCTGATTATGTAAAAAAACGAAGAATGGCGGTACCCTCTTCGTTTTTTTATCTTATTATAAAAAAATAAACTTATAATAGGTTGTTAATTTTTTCCACCAAATCGGCTTTACGAATTGCCCCTACGTGTTTATCCACTATTTCACCGTTTTTGAAGAATAGCAGAGTGGGGATATTTCTAATTCCGAAGTTTATGGTTACTTGAGGATTTTCATCTATATTGATTTTTCCGACTATCACTTTTCCGTCGTATTCGGCGGCTATTTCTTCCAAAGTGGGAGCTATTGCTCTGCAAGGGCCGCACCATGTAGCCCAAAAATCAATAATTACGGGAAGTTCATTAGCGATTACACTTTCCCAGTTGCTATCAGTTATTTCTATTTCCATATATTTGTTATATTTGATTATTCTAAATTCAAACTGGCTTCACCCATAAAGTTTTCATCCGTAAAAAGTTGTACGTGATATTGTCCGGCAACGGCGGCATCACCTTCACGCAAATCCCACGAAAGATTGATGGTTTTGGCTTTGTTTTCGTAATTGATAACCTCTTTTATGGTATATTGCAAGCGTTTGCCTTCGTTGATAAAACTATAAGCATCGCCTGTGCCTATTGCCAAAACACGTCCGTCAGGTAAAGAAATGCGGGCATAAATGTTTTTTTCTCCTGCAGCCACCAACTGGTTTTCACTGATAGTGAAACTGGCCCGTAAAGTTTTTACTCTTCTGGCTTTGTTGGTGATTTGATTTTTGGAATTATAACCGCTAAGCGATACGTTATAAGCTTTCAAACGGGCTGCAACGTTTACTTTGTTCTCCAATTGTTCTTTTTCGGAAATAAGCCCTTCCCGCTCTTCATGCAATTGGGATATTTCCTGGTTTAACCCTATATTTTCGTTGGTAAGCTGCTCGTTTTGTCTGTATAAAGAATCCAACAAATTGACATATTCTTTTCCTTGGTCTTGCAAAAGTTCCAATTTTTTCTTTATTCTTCGATAATCTCCCTGCGAAGCTATCAATTTTTGAATTTCATCGGCTTGAGCCAATATGGCACTGTCTTTAGCCGTGAGCTGCTCGTTAAGGGAACCGTATTCACTCTTAATGGCTTCATATTCGCGTAATATGGAATCTAATTCCGCCTGCAAATCATCTTGAGCATTTACTGCCTGCTCTGCCGTAACTACATATTCTCTGACATGAGTGAGAGAATATATGGATAATATAGCCAGTGCAATGGAAACAATGGCGAGTATAATACACAGCCTCTTGTATTTTTTTACATCCTTTTCGGTTTGTTCTGTCATAGGTATAATAGTTTTAAATTATTTGGCAAAGGTACAAATTTTTTGTTATCATCAAACAGGAAAACAGCAAATTTATCCGATTTTTTTTTACAAATGTTGATTTTATGGAATTTTATTAACAAACATGTCGATTATGTTATTGAAAAACACATTGTTGGTTCAAATCCGGCAAGGCAAACATGCTTTTAGTGCCAACGGCGGATAAAATATCTGAAAGGACGGTATGCCATCCAATCGGAATAAAAATGCTATCTTTGCAAAGTATTAAAAAGAAATATGGCAGGCAATACTTTTGGCAAGATATTTCGTGTAACCACCTTTGGGGAATCGCACGGTAAGGCAGTTGGAGGCGTTATAGACGGCTGTCCTGCCGGCATGCACATCAACATGCAGCAGATAGAAGAAAAGCTCCGCCAACGGCAATCTTCCTCCTTGCGACAAGAAGCGAACGAAACAATTTGGCTGTCAGGATTGCTGAACGGCATCACCACAGGCACGCCGATAGCATTTTTAATCCCCAACCGCGATATGCGTCCGGAGGATTACCGGCAGGAAGAATTTTTGCTAAAACCCTCACACGCACACTATGTCTATTGGCAGAAATACGGTCTGTTTGACCATCAAGGCAGCGGTCGCGCTTCCGGCAGGGAAACGGCTGCCAGAGTGGTGGCGGGCTGCATCGCCATGCAATATTTGGAACAACAGCACATTCACATAGAAGCATACACCTTGCAAATAGGGAATGTCAAAACGGAAGGTTTTCCTTATGCGGAATTGTCTTCCGCCAAAGACAACCTTTTGCATTGTCCCGATCAGGAACAGGCCGCCCGCATGCAGGCCGTTTTAGACGACTGCAGGCAACGTGGCGACAGTGTGGGTTGTAAGGTAGGCTGTGTGGCAACAGGGGTGCCTGTCGGAATTGGCGAACCGATATTTGACAAACTCTCCGCCGACTTGGCCAAAGCCATGCTGAGCATCAATGCCGCCAAAGCCTTTGAATTGGGTTTGGGAAGCGAATTTGCCCATAGCTATGGCAGCCGTGTAAATGATTTGTACAAAAGCGATTTCTCCACCGAACACAATTATTCGGGAGGCATTACGGCGGGCATTTCCACCGGCGAGCCGGTTTATTTCACCGTCACCTTCAAGCCGATACCCACTTTAATGCAAGACCAACCCACAGTGGATATAAACGGACATGCGGCCACATTGCAGGCAAAAGGACGGCACGACATCTGCCTTTGTCCGCGCGTGCTGCCGGTGGTGGAAGCGATGACGGCATTGTGCCTGACAGACAAGATTTTAGAATTTAAAGCATATTCAAAATGACCACAAAAGAAGAAGCGGAAAAAATAATAGAAGAATTTTCCTATTTTGACGATTGGATGGATAAATATGCGTATATCATAGAGTTGGGAAAATCGTTACCAACCATAGAAGAGGCATATAGACAAGATCAATATTTGATAGAAGGTTGTCAGTCAAATGTTTGGCTGCAAGCCGATTATGAGAACGGCAAATTACAATTCAAAGCGGATAGCGATGCCATCATCACCAAAGGAATTATATATTTGCTTATAAGAGTGTTGTCCGGTCGTACTCCGCAGGAAATATTGGATGCGGATTTAAGTTATATTGATACCATCGGACTCACCTCACATTTGTCTCCTACCCGCAGCAACGGTTTGTTGTCCATGATAAAGCAGATAAAAGTGTATGCATTGGCTTATCAAAACAAGTAATATGGATATATTGAAATTTTCTCCGGCAGAATTACAGGTAATAGAGGTGCTTAAAACCGTTTACGATCCGGAAATGCCTGTAAATATATGGGATATGGGTTTAATATACAAGGTGAGTGTAGATGCTGACAACCATGCATATATTTTAATGACGCTTACAGCACCCAATTGTCCTGTGGCAGAATCGCTTCCTGAGGAGGTAAAAACAAAAGTAATGTCCGTTCCCCAAATAAAGTCGGCAGAAGTGGAAATTACTTTTGAGCCCGTATGGGATATGGATATGATGAGCGATGAAGCCAAATTGGAATTAGGCTTGTTGTTTTAAAAATAAAAAAAAGTTGCCCGAAAGCAACTTTTCTTATAATCATATAAAGTATAACTACTATTTTACCAATTTCAAGGTGTCTTGTGCTATTACCAACTCTTCATCGGTTGGGAATACCACCACAGTCACTTTGGAATCGGGGGTGGATATAACGCGGGCATCGCCTACGGTGGCTTCGTTGGTGGCCTTGTCAATACTGATGCCTAAGAATTCCATATCAGAAAGGATAGGTTCACGCATAAACCAGGCATTTTCTCCTATACCGCCTGTCATCACCACCATATCCACACCGTTCATAATGGCAGTGTAAGCTCCTATATATTTTTTAACTCTGTGGGAAAACATGTTGAATGCATAGGTACTGCGTTCATCACCGGCATCTCTGCCTGCGCGCACGTCACGCATATCTTGTTTGCCGCCGCTGATACCTACCAGTCCCGATTTTTTGTTGAGAATGGTATTCAATGTTTTCATGTCCAGATTTTCTTTCTCTGCCAAATAGATGAGAGCACCGGGGTCCATATCGCCGCAGCGGCTGCCCATTACCAAACCTTCCAGTGGAGTAAATCCCATGGAGGTGTCAACCGATTGGCCGTTTTTAATGGCGGCAATGGAGGCACCGCTTCCCAAGTGACAGGTGATGATTTTCATATTTTTCCAATCTTTGCCTATCATTTTGGCAGCATTTTCCGCTACATATTTATGGCTGGTACCGTGGAATCCGTAGCGGCGGAGACGGTATTTTTCATAATATTCGTAAGGAACGGCATATAAATACGATTCAGCCGGCATGGTCAAATGGAAAGATGTGTCAAATACGGCAGTCATGGGCACATCGGGCAATACTTTTTGCATGGCACGTATGCCGGCCACGCTGCCGGGAATGTGCAACGGAGCAATATCTTTCAACTTTTCTATTTCTTTGATTACCTCTTCGGAAATCACTACACTCTGAGAGAATTTTTCTCCGCCGTGAGCTACACGGTGACCTACGGCGTTGATTTCTTTCAAATCACTGATAACACCCATTTTGGCGTCGGTTAAAGCTTTTAACACCAAATTGATACCTGCCACATGATCCGGAATAGGCAGTTGCTCATAGTGTTTCTCTCCATGGTATTTGTGAGTGAATTCACCCATTTCAAGACCTATACGTTCCAAAAGACCTTTGGCCATTACTTTGGCATTATTGCTCATGTCTATCAATTGATATTTGATGGACGAACTTCCGCAATTCAAAACTAAAATTTTCATAATCTTGATATTAATATTATGTTTATTGTTAATGATTCTATATATTTCAAAATACGAAGATAGTCATTTTTTTGTTTATATAGCCTATTCTTTGACAAATTTTTGTATAAAAATTTTTGCAGGTGTAAATATTTTTATCACATACATACCCGCAGGTAAACAGCTGACATCAATATTCCACAGGTTTTGGTATAAGTTATGGTGTTGATCTATCAGTTTTCCCGTGATGTCATATATCATGGCTTTGTACATGGGTGACGGTGTATAAACAAAAAGGTGGTTATTTGCCGGTTGGGGAAATATTTTGCAGTTCATTTCCCATTCTCCGTTTGCCACACTTGTAGTATCTTCACCGGGAATTTCCGAATACAGGGTGTCAAAGACGGATTGTGCCGCTATGGCATTGTTCCGCAATTCGTTTAAATGGTCACCGATGATAATTGCATATGCTATTCTCACCGTATCTCCGGATGCCAAATTGAACGGACCGTAAGTGCTCATCAATGAAACATCATTTCCATAAGTATTCATGCCTGCTTCTAATCTGTTGGTTGTCATTGCGTTGTATTTTTGCAGGTCGGTTATGCCATTGGATATGTTCATACTTAAATTGTTGCCGTTTTTATCAAAAGCATATGTTTTAGTACTATAGGGAGACAGGAATTTGACGCCGGCAAACATACCGTCGTAAATAGGGGAAATATAGCTCATGCGACAGTTTTCGTCGTATTGTATTCTGTTGCATGAAGAAATACCTATATCCCAATCCATATACAGGGCAGCATATAACTGATTGACGGGATTGTCGGATTTGTTGGTCATCACATATTGATGAATAATGGTTTTGTTGATAGAATCGCAGGTCCAGGCAAAGGCGGTATGTTGTACTTGAATGCCGAGTTTGGTGTTGCCGGCATAGTCGTCGTTAAAAATACTTTCTATTTGCATATCCGCTCTTGCAGAATCTTTGATGATATGCGGTAAAACCAAAGTTTTCATTTCTTTGTCATGGTCTGTTCCTGCAATATTGTCCGATATATGTGTGGAGTTGGTTCCGAACATGAAACTGCCGAAAGAGAGCATGGTTTGAGATTGGGTATAGTGGTGCAATCCTTGTCCGTGCCGGTAAAAAATATCATCATAACCCAAACGTCCGTTACCGGTAACGGTGCATATTTGTTCGTTAACATTCATGGTAATGCACGGAGAAAAATATAATGACACATATTGGGTGTTTAAAAAGACGGTATCGTCAAAATAGGATATTTTCAATATTATGGTCAGGCTTTCGGAAAGTGTATCGTTAAGCGTAAGGCACACGGGGGCGGATAAAGTGTCATCTTGCAAAGTGGACATTAGGCCTAAGTTTATGCTGTTGGAAAGCAAGGTAACCCCGGGGGTGAGCGGTTCTATTATTGCTTTTATATTTGTGCCCGTTGCCAGATAATTGGTGAAAACGCCACAGACGGCAATGGTGTCGCCGGTGTTTTTAACATCTTGATTATAGGTGATATGATGCCATTCCACAGACGGCATTAGTGTATCGGTAAGGGCTCTGTAGGCGTTGATTCTGCCGCTGCCCAGCATACCCGCATAATCGGTGTTGGCGGGAATGGTGTCAATAATATCGGCGGTAGCTTTAAGTCTGTGAATAATCTGTTGTGGGGTAAAAGACGGATAATAGGATTTTACCAATGCGGCAACGCCGGACACTATGGGAGCGGAAAAGGAGGTGCCGTCGGAGGTGCCGTAAGTATTGCCCGTGCAGGAATAAACAGCTTTGCCCGGAGCGGCAATATCTACGGAATAATCGTAGGTGGAGAAGTTTGCTTTTTCATCGTTACTGTTGGTGGCGGCAACGCTGAGCACATTGTCGAAAGCCGCCGGATAGAATGAAAGCCGGGCATTGGTGTTGCCGGCAGCGGCCACCACCAGGGCGCCGCGATTAAAAGTGGCATAGTTAATCACATCTTGTCCGAATTGGTCATAGGGTGATACGCCTCCCCATGAACAATTGATGATATTGCATCCATGGTCGGCAGCGTAAACAATAGATTCATAGCCTCCGGTGATACCCAAACTTGCCGTTTGGTTGCATACGGGTAAAAATTTACAATGATAACCCACACCGGCTAACTTGCTGTTATTGTCTGTAACGGAAGAGGATAATCCGGCAACAAAAGTACCATGAATAACCACCTTGTAAATATTATTATCGTTGGTGGCAGTGTTCCATCCCCAAAAATTATCCGTAAAGCCGTCATTGTCATTATCAATGCCGTCAACAGGATCGTTGTAATTGTATTTGATATTATCGGTAATGTCGTGTACGGCTGTATCTATTCCGGAATCGGATATGCCTATTACCACATTGGTATCGCCTGTACATATATCCCAGGCGTCAAAAGCTTTAATAGCGTTTAAATGCCATTGGTTGCTTATTAATTCATCGTTGGGAACCAGCAGGTTTTGATGTGCGTATTTGGGCTGGACATATTCAAAATAGCCGGTTTGGAGCAGCTGTTGTATGTTGTTTTTATCGGTTACCAAAGTGTAAATAAGCGAAAGGTCAACCATACGCTTGTCCGATTTTTGCATTAAGGCTTTATGATGGGGAAAGGTGGGGGTGAGCACGGCATATTCGTCATCTGTTAAAGAAGAAATGCTTTTGTGTTGAAACAAGTTCCGGTATTCGGGTTTAAGCTTTATGATATAGGTGTTTTCTACCGTATTTTGAGCTATAACATTAGCATGAAATATTGTTAAAACGGTAAGGATAAGTAAAAATACTTTTTTCATTGCAATATAATTA
The DNA here is from genome assembly GCA_017616775.1 of Bacteroidales bacterium. GTDB lineage: Bacteria > Bacteroidota > Bacteroidia > Bacteroidales > WCHB1-69 > UBA1205. The sequence goes on along the minus strand of JAFZXM010000059.1, from coordinate 106,562 downwards.
TTCACTTTTGTACAAAAGAAGGGATGTTGTGTCATCCCAACATGATTTCATTATGATATCAATAACATTGACTATTTATAACATATGCCCTGTTTAGAACAGGAACAACATAAAATACTTTGCAAAGATATAATTTTTTTGTTTCTTTTTTCATGTTTTTATTCTTCCCAAGCATAATTTTTTATACCTTTGCATTGCAAATTGCCTGTATTTTCAATTTGCATTCATAATAAGAGTTGTTTTAAGCAAAAAATTAAAAAATATCATATATGAGAACATTAATAGTTGGTACAGGTTATGTGGGTTTGGTTACGGGTGCTTGTTTTTCCGAAATGGGTATTCCCACCACCTGTATAGATGTGAATGTAGAAAAAATAGAGAATCTTAAAAAAGGCATATTGCCTATATATGAACCGGGTTTGGAGGCAATAGTGGAAAAAAACGTTAAGGCCGGCCGCTTGGATTTTTCCACTTCCCTGCAAGCATGTTTGGATGATGCGGAAGTGATATTTACCGCAGTGGGTACTCCTCCGGATGAAGATGGCAGTGCGGATTTACAATATGTATTGGAGGTGGCCCGTACCATAGGTCAGCATATGAAAGCTTACAAACTGGTGGTTACCAAAAGCACCGTTCCGGTAGGAACGGCCCAATTAGTACGTTCTACTATTCAGGCAGAATTGGACAAAAGAGGTTTGGACATAGTTTTTGACGTGGCTTCCAATCCTGAATTTTTGAAAGAAGGCGATGCCGTTAATGATTTTATGAAACCCGACAGGGTGGTGGTAGGCGTGGAAAGCAAAAAGGCGGAAGAAATAATGGCCCGTTTGTATCGTCCGTTTTTATTGAATAATTTTAGGGTAATATTCATGGATATTGCATCAGCGGAAATGACAAAATATGCCGCCAACGCCATGTTGGCCACCCGTATCAGTTTTATGAACGATATTGCCAATTTGTGCGAAAAGGTGGGTGCCAATGTAAATATGGTGCGAAAAGGAATAGGATCAGACAGCCGTATAGGCAGTAAATTCTTGTATGCAGGTTGCGGTTATGGAGGAAGTTGTTTTCCGAAAGATGTAAAGGCATTGATCAGGATAGGTGAAAATGCGGGTCATAAAATGCGTATTATATCGGCAGTGGAAGAGGTGAACGAAGATCAAAAAACGGTATTGTTTCATAAGCTGAACCGTTATTTTAAAGGCGATATAAAAGGAAAAACCATAGCCTTGTGGGGATTGTCTTTCAAACCGGAAACAGACGACATGCGGGAAGCCCCGTCTATAGTTATTGTCAACAAATTGTTGGAGGCCGGTTGCAAAGTGCAAGCATGTGACCCCATTGCCATGCAGGAAGCCAAAAGAATATTGGGAAACAGTATCACTTATTGTGAAGATGTGTATAGCACCGTTAACAATGCCGATGCTTTGGTGGTGGTTACGGAATGGAAAGAATTCAGGGTGCCGGTATGGGATACCATACGCAAAACCATGAAACAGGCAATTATCTTTGACGGACGTAATATTTATGATGCCAACGAATTGCGTTCCATGGGTTTCTATTACGAAGGCATAGGTTTTTAGCGCGAAGCAAAGAGATTAAAAAAAAGGACTGAATCGGTTTCAGTCCTTTTTTATTTTATTTAATGTTCAATTTTTTCTTGATATCTTTCGGAATAGCATCTTTATGCACCACTATATTCATGGTTTTGTAACGCACGAAAGCTTTGCTGGCATAAAACATACCGTGATAATCGCCATAATCGCCCCAGCTGTTTTTTACCATATAATATTCATTGCCGATTTGGTCTTTGGCGGTGCCGTAAATAAGCATGCCGTGGTCATCGGTGGTTTCCCAGTTGTCATAAGCTGTTTGACGTTCTTCTTGGGTTACCCAGCGTTGAGGGGTGGGGTGTTTGGCTGCTTCATCTTGTATTTGTTTGGCACTCATGCCTGTCCAATGAGCCATATCACTGCCCTGAAGGTTGGTGGCGGCGGCATCGGTGGCAGGTAATACACAAAAACCTTTGCGTACGCCCATGCGGAAACCTTGTTCGCTCACATCCGATCCCCAAGCAACGGTATAACCATTGGCAATGGCATTGTCCATTATCTGCATCATTTCATCAAGTGTAACATTGTAGCACAAGCTATGTCTCCAATTGTCTTGTATTTCCAAAGGAAAAGCTTCGTAAAAAGGATGATGGGTATAAGATGTGATACCTACATAATCGTCGGGATTTAAACCCAAGCTTTCATAAAAACTTTGCGGAGTATAGGATTTGCCGTTATAAGTGAATTTTTCAGGACATTCACCCAAATAGATGTCATGAACGGCTTTTACGGCCTTTTGCCACAACATTTCATTGTCTTTGTTGGTTTGTAATTTTTTCAGCTTATCGTTTTTTGCAATGGCGGCTACCATAGCATCGGTAAGAGCGCTGAGCTCATTGTGATTGGATAGGGTGTCTCCGTACATTACGCCGGGGCGCATTTCTTGTTCGGGTACCAGGCCGTAATGTTTCATACCGTAAATCACATCGCTGAAAGCACCGCCTTGACTGAAACTGGCATCTCCGTGTGTACGGACGGCAGCCATAGCCCTGTCTTGGTAGGTGTGGTGTACGATATACATTTCACTAAGGTCGTATTCACCTTTGCCCATACGTAACAATTCGGCTTCGATGAATCCCAAACCGCTGTAGCACCAGCATGTGCCGGCTTGATTTTGATTTTTAACGGAAGTAACAGGTATTTCTTTTATTATACTGAATACATATCCGCTATCTGTTTTGGCGTCTTCTGTTTTTTCTTGTGCTTGAGATACCAATGGCATTACCAATAAAGCTGCCAAGGTAAGAATACTAAATTTTTTCATACGTAAATTACTGATTTTATTATTTAATTGCTATACTTTCTATTTCTACCAATACACCTTTGGGTAAATCTCTAACGGCAAAAGCTGCTCTTGCCGGACATGCTTCCGGAAAATATTTGGCATACACTTCATTCATAGGGCCAAAATTGGCTATATCGCTCAATAAACAGGTGGTTTTTACTATATTTTTAAAATCATAACCTGCTTCTTTAAGTATCGCCTCTATGTTTTTCATCACTTGTTCCGTTTGTGCGGTAATATCCGACGGAACATCTCCTGTAGCGGGGTTTACCGGTATTTGACCGGATATAAACAACATATTGCCGGCTTCAACAGCTTGACTATAAGGACCGATAGCAGCAGGTGCTTTGTCGGTGTGTATTATTTTTTTTGTCATCGTATATATATTTTTATTAATTATGCTTTTCTCGCTATTGCTTTTAATGCAGCATCCACCACGTCTTCAGCGGTAAGACGGTAAGCTTTCAATAATTCGGAAGGAGTACCGCTTTCTCCAAACCGGTCGTTTACGGCCACGTATTCTTGAGGACAAGGGAAATTTCGCACTATCACTTGGGCTATGCTGTCTCCCAAACCGCCGTTCATCAAATGTTCTTCTGCGGTAACTGCACAACGGGTTTTGCGTATGGATTTTATAATACGTTCCTCATCCAAAGGCTTGATGGTGTGAATGTTTATCACTTCGGCACTGATGCCTTTTTGGTATAAAATATAGGCGGCTTGTAAAGCATGATATACCATATGGCCTGTAGCAAATATGCTTACATCGTTGCCTTCGTTCATAATCAATGCTTTGCCTATTTTAAATTCATGGTTTGCAGGAGTAAAATTAGGCACTTTAGGCCTGCCAAAACGAAGATATACAGGCCCTTTATATTTGGCTATGGCAATAGTGGCAGCCTTGGTTTGGTTAAAATCACAAGGATTAATAACAACCATATTGGGTAAAGCTTTCATCATACCCAAATCTTCCATTACCTGATGTGTGGCCCCGTCTTCGCCAAGCGTAATGCCTGCGTGCGATCCGCATATTTTTACGTTGGTGTTGGAATAGGCTACTGCCATGCGAATTTGATCCAATACACGGCTGGTGCAGAAATTGGCAAACGAACCGACAAAAGGAATTTTACCGGTTATAGCCATACCCGCTGCCATGCCGATCATATTGGCTTCGGCAATGCCTACTTGAAAAAATCGTTCCGGAAAAGCTTTGGCAAAACTGTCCATTTTTACAGAACCCGTTAAATCGGCACATAATGCCACCACATTTTCGTATTGTTTGCCGGCTTCCAGCAAACCTTCTCCAAAACCGGACCGTGTATCTTTAGTTTCCGTATATTTTAATTCCTGCATAATTGTGTTATTATTAATTTTGCAAAAATAACATTTTGGAATGAAACAAACGGCATTTGTTAAAATTATTTTCTATAACCCTATTTCAACGAAAAATGTTACCTTTGCATTTCAATTTGCTAAAACCGACAAAACAATCATGGGTTCTACGGCTAAATATGTTTGTATTATATTAATTGTCATTGCCTTATGTGGCAATTTGGCAGCTCAAACGCCGACCAAAAGTTCTATTCAAGCCGATTCGGCCATAATAGAACAATTGGACAAACTTATGAATTCATGGTATGCCAAAAAAGCATTGTATCAGGAAAAATCACAAACACCAAGCAAAGAACCTGTCATGAACACCGAACAGGAAGATTCCGTGATGATGATACGGTTGAAGGCCCTTACGGATAAAACGGTGTTCCCTATGGTTTTTAACGAAGAAATCCGCAATTATATCCGTCTTTATCTTAATCGCAAATCGCAAGTGTCCATATTATTGGGGCTGGCTAAATATTATTTCCCCATGTTTGAGGAAATACTTGACAAATACGGTTGTCCTGTGGAATTGCGCTATTTGGCCGTAATAGAATCGGCGCTTAACCCCAATGCCGTGTCCCGGGCAGGAGCCACAGGATTATGGCAATTCATGTACAATACGGGCAAAATGTATGGTTTGGAAGTGAACACCTTATTGGATTACCGTCGCGATCCTTTGCGTGCCACCGATGCCGCCGCCCGGCATTTAAAAGATTTGAGCGAAACCTTTATGGGCGATTGGGTGCTGGCAATGGCTGCCTACAATTGCGGTGCCGGCAATGTGAAAAAAGCAATACTTCGCTCCGGCGGAAAATTCAATTTTTGGGAAATCTATCGATATCTGCCCAAAGAAACAAGAGGTTATATCCCCGCTTTTTATGGAGCATGGTATGCCATGTCGTATTACGACAAATATGGCATTACCGATACCAAAGCCAAATTCGGCCAAGTGGATACGGTACATATAGACCAAAAAATACACTTCATGCAAATATCCGATGTGATAGGTATTCCCTTAGATGAATTGAAAGCCCTTAACCCCCAATACAAAAAAAATATCATTCCCGTTTCCAATGATACCATGTCGCTAATATTGCCTGTCAGTTATATTAATAAATTCCTGTTGGAAAAAGACAGCATCTGCAATTATCAGCGGGATAGTTTTTTCAATAATGCCGTAGTAGCCGAAAGCATATTCAACAACGGAAAAACCATTACCGTTAACGACAGTTGCGAATACCGCATGGAAGCCCGCTATCATATAGTTAAGGCAGGAGAAAGTTTGTCCATTATAGCACGCAAATACGGCACCAATATCACGGAATTGGCCCACTTGAACAAAATAAGTATCAATACCACCATACATCCCAATCAAAAATTATTGGTAGGATACCGTAAAATTCCCGTTCCAAAACCCGTTGTAACGCCTAAAGACAGCACAAACACACCTCCTCTGGATAGTCTTGTAACATCTTCACCGGACAGTGCAAACATTCACCCTTCTGCGCCATGATAGCCTGTAATATTCATGATATTGATATAGAGAACGGTAGTATATTGTTGGTTGACAAGCCGTTGCGGTGGACGTCGTTCGATGTGGTCAACAAAATAAAGCACGCCGTCAAGCAGGAATTCGGAGTAAAAAAGGTCAAAATAGGTCATGCCGGAACTTTGGACCCCTTGGCTACGGGTTTGCTGATAGTATGTGTGGGCAAATACACCAAACAGATACCGCTTATTCAGGAATTACCCAAAACATATCAGGGTACTTTTACTCTGGGTGCCACCACCATAAGTGGTGATTTGGAACATCAGCCCGAAAATCAAATGCCGTACCGGCATCTCAGCGATAGTGACATAGAACGCGTAAAAGCATCGTTTGTGGGAGACATTATGCAGGTGCCGCCTGCATTTTCCGCAGTGCGTGTAGGCGGACAGCGGGCTTTTGATTTAGCCCGTAAAGGGCAGGAAGATATCCGGTTGGCGGCCAAACCGATACATATTTATCGTTTTGAATTGCCCCGGATAGCGTTGCCGGAAGTGGATTTTGAAATACAATGTAGCAAAGGAACATATATTCGTGCCATAGCCCGGGATTTGGGCGCTTTGTTGGGATGCGGTGCTTATTTGAGCGCTTTGCGAAGAACACAAACAGGTGATTTTTCTTTGGATAGGGCTTTTAGTTTTAATGATTTAATACTCCCCGATAAAATTCAAAGAGAACGCAAACATAAGAAAAACTTTGAACTTTAAATTGCCCGGTATGTTAATAATAGATAATGTGTTGATAGACGAAGATTTGTTCAGCGAATGCTTTTGTTGCAATTTGTCACATTGCCACGGTTTTTGTTGCGTGGAAGGAGATGCCGGTGCGCCTCTTGAAGAAGAGGAAGTGGGTATAATAGAAGATGCTATGGACCAAATTATGCCGTATCTTACAGAAGAAGGAAAAAAAGTGATATCACAATACGGCACTTTCGACTATGATATGGAAGGACAATTGGTGACACCATTGGTACATGATAAAGAATGTGTTTTTGTATATTACGAACAGCAAGTGGCAAAATGTGCTATAGAGCAAGCTTATATGGACGGAAAAATCAAATTCCGCAAACCCGTATCCTGTCATTTATATCCTGTCCGAATAGAAAAATTTCCTTATTACGAACGTTTGACATATCATCGTTGGGAAGTTTGCCGGTCTGCCGTAGAGTTAGGTAAAAAAATGAATATCAGTGTTTTTGATTTTTTACAAGAACCTCTTGCCCGTAAATATGGCAATAATTGGATAAAAAAAGTTAAAAAATTGAAAAACACAGGCAACTTTTAAGAACGATATTTCGTCTTATCTGCGAATTTTGATTATGCTATCCGATGATGAACTAATAAAAAAATGCATTCAGGGCAATGACAGGCAGGCTCAAAAAGAACTTTATAACCGTTATAGTGCCACCATGTTTGCTATTTGCTTACGTTATATGCCTACCTATGAAGATGCCGAAGATGCACTTGTAACCGGGTTTACATTTATTTTCACCAAATTGGAAAGCTTTCAAAATAAAGGTTCTTTTGAAGGATGGATGAAGCGTATCATGGTAAATAATGCTATTTCTATGTTGCGAAGCAACAGCAAATATGCCCTTACATTAAACGAAGAGGCTATACCGGACAGGCAAAGCGGGTCTAACACCATAGAAAACAATATCAATGCCAAGGATATTATAGCGCTTATCAGGCAATTGCCGGCCGGCTATCGTTCGGTGTTTAACTTGTATGCCATAGAAGGATATAGTTATGAAGAAATAGCCGGTATGCTTAATATCAATATAGGAACGGTACGTTCCCAATTGTATAAAGCCAGAAAAATATTGCAGAATAAACTGACGGAGCATGATAGATAATAATATGAACGACGAGTTGTTTGACCGACAAATACAAAAAATGGTGGAAGGATACCGGGAAGCACCCTCCGATGCTTGTTGGGATCAACTTGCCCATCATCTGGACAACATCACCTCGCCTGTCCACACCTCACCTCATGCCGGCGGTAAAATGATAACATCATGGGTAGTTAAGGCAGTGATTCCTGTAGTTGCCGTGGCCGGTGTGGCTGCAGGTATAGCCTTGTACACAAGTTCAGCGGAAAAAGAGAATATTCCTGCTGGCAACGCCCCTGTTGTAGTATCGGCAACAAGGAATGCCATCCCTTCGGCGGAAAATGAACCAGCCGTTGTTCCCCCCAAAGATATTTCTAATGAAAATAGTGTAGTCCGGCAAATAATACAAACGGAAAATAACGAATCGGAAGTTGTCCCGGAAAGCAATGCGGAGTCGCCTTTGTCGGAGACAAAGAGCACACCCGAAATTCCTCACGCAAAGGATGTGGTTCAGGATACGGCTTTGGCCGTTGCGCCTGCCCGGGAAAAACAAACGGAGAGCAATCGTCAGGAAAGCCCGTCGGCTCCGCCCGCAGCCAATACACCAACAGAAAAAGCGCCTGTTGCGGAACCTTCCGACTTGTTTATTCCCAATATCATTACACCCAACGGAGACAATTATAACGATTGTTTTGAAATATTCGGCATGGAAAATACCACCCTTAACCATATCATTATTTTTACCATGCAGGGAAAGGTGATATACAGTAAGGAAAATTATAATAACGACTGGTGTCCGGACAATCTGCCTGATGGTGTATATTATTTCTATTTCAAATTTATATATCAGGGAGAGCAATTTCTGAGAAAGGGTTCAATAACAGTTAAACGATAGTGCCACAGATGTTTTCTTTTGTTTTTGGCTTTATTATGCCAAAAAAAGTGGCGGTATGAATGTCATTTATATTAAAAATGAGGCCAACTTGCTGACATTTAATTGTTAATACTTCACATAAGGCAAAAGTTTTCACATTGTTTTTTTTATTATCTTTGCAACTTTAATATTTAGATAGATGAATATCTACAAAATATTGCTTATGAGATATATTAGCATCATACGAATAGTCATCGCATTGCTGACAATCACCTTCACGTATAGTTTATTACAAGCACAAGTGTATCATTTGCCCAATGGCAACTTTGAGTCGTGGAATAACGGTATTCCTACAGGGTGGAACACTTTTAACAGTGCTTCAGGAACTTATGCCAGTTTTGCCAGTACGAATCATCATTCTCAAGAAACAGGTCACACCGGTAAATGTGTAAAAATATATTCCACCTCCATATTGGGAGTGGTAGCCAACGGAAATATGACAACCGGTCGTATCAATGCAGGGTCAATGAGTGCAGCCAATAGTGCCAACTATAATTACAGTGACCGTGCTAATTCTTATGCCCAAGTGTTTAACGGCACGCCCGATTCCATGTATGTATGGACCAAGATGACGGCCGCCAGTTCGTCCACACAAGGAACGGTAAGAGCCTATATTCATGGCAATACCAATTTTATTGATCCCAATGAATGCAACACCCCCAGTTTGTACAGGGGCAAAGCTTCTGTTATATTCACGCCGCATAGCAATTGGACTCAACAAAAGGCAGCATTCATATATGACGGTACTTCCAGCGTGAATTACATACTCATCACCATGACCACCAATATAACCCCGGGCAGCGGCGCTGCCAATGATGCCATATATGTGGATGATATAGAATTTATCTATAGCGCCTGGCTTACCGATTTAAAAGTAAACGGCAGCACGGTATCAGGGTTCAAAAAAGATTGTTTTGATTATTACATTACATATCCCCGCGGCACCAATCCTCAAATAAGTTTGCCCGCCATTACATATACCACCGAAGTAAATGATGCCAGCGTGAATGTTACCGCTTCATATGTCACCGCCAATTCCATAGACGGAGCCATTCAAACCGTTACCGTTACCGCTGAAGACGGCATCACTAAAAAAATATATCGCATACATTATGATATAGCAAAATCTTCCAATAATGATTTAAACAGTTTTGCTTGGGTGTTGGGTGATGATACTACCACAGTAACCGTGGGTAACGCCACCGATTTCTATATCAGTTTGCCGGCGGGTACCACAGTTGCTCCTGCTGTTGTCAACTGTATCACTGCCGATACGGGAGCGCGTGCTGCGGTAAGTCAGACAATCACTCCCAATGGGAACGCTGTAATTTGTGTCACCGCCGAAGACGGCACCACTAAAAATTATACCGTCCATTTTACGGTAACACTTTCCGACAATGCCGATTTGGCCACATTGAGTTATAACGGCATACCTGTTCCTGATTTTCATGCCGATACATTGAATTATTATATAACCTTGCCTTCAGGAACCGTGTTGGTGCCTTATGTATCCGCTACCACGGCATGGCAAGGGCTTAACCCTTCTATCACGGCAGCTGCGGCTTTGCCGGGAACCACCGCCATTACCGTTACCGCCGAAGACGGCATCACCACCAAAACGTATTATATTCATTTTACGGTAGCCATATCCGTCAACGCAAATTTGGCATGGATACGCTACAACAATATCACCATTGGTAATTTCCATGCCGATACCTGCAATTACATTGTAGAATTGCCTTATGGCAGTAATCAGGCTGTTGTTACTGCAGCAGCAATAGAAAATTCGGCATCCGTACAAATAACACAAGCCCCCCAAATACCGGGTTCAGCCGTTATATACGTTACCGCCGAAGATACCACGATACACAAAACATATACTGTCAATTTTGTAATAGGCAGAAACAACAATGCAAATTTATCTTCATTGGCTTATATATTGGGGAATGACACTTTTGCTGTCGGCAATTTCAATAATTTGATCAGCACCTATCGTATTTCTTTGCCTGAGGGCACCACTGTGCCGCCTGTAGTGATAGCAGAAACGGAAGACAGCAATGCCACTGTGCAAATAGTGCAAGCCCTTTCGGCAAACGATTCGGCCATAATAACCGTTACCGCTGAAAATGAAAACACCATGCTCCGTTTTACCCTTTATTTTGCGGTAACGCTTTCTGTTAATGCCAATTTGGATTCATTATGGATAGATGATATTCCTTTTGCGGAATTTTCTCCGCTTACATATACTTATAATATAGCATTGGACACATTGCTCATGCCCAAAGTGGATGCACATTGTGAACATGCCCATGCACAATATACTGTTTTATATCCGCTATCCTTACCGGGGCAGATACAAATAATTGTCACCGCAGAAGATACAACAGTAAAAAAGATATATAAAATCAACCTTACCGTTTCGGCTTCCAATAATCCGAATTTGGTGGATTTGGGATACAGCATCAACGGTATAGACTATTATATTCCCGATTTTAACGCCGACACCACTGTCTATCATGTCACTTTGCCGTCGCAAACCATAGCCGTTCCTACCATGATCTATCAGGTGGCGGATATGGGCGCATCGGTTAAAGTAACATCACCGTCATCTCCCAACGGGGTGGGTATAGTGATGGTTACGGCAGCCGATTCGGTTACCTTCAAAATATATCAGGTATATTTCCATGTGGAAATTTCCAACAATGCAGATTTAGCAACATTAAGCTGCAATGGAAATCCTATCCTTACTTTCCATCCCGACACCTTGCATTATTATATCACACTTCCTTATACGGCCATGCATGCCGACAGTATATCGGCAACAGCATATTCCGATGCGGCAAGTGTGTATATCCGGCAGGCGCAAAGCTGCAACGATTCAGCTATGGTGATGGTGATAGCGGAAGATAATGTTTCACAAAAAATATATACCGTACATTTCAATAGAGAATTATCGCCCATAGCCACTTTAAGTTCCTTGGGTTATACCCTGAATTATGCCGATTCGGTGATAACATCGTTTCAAAGCGGTTTGTATGATTATACCGTTGTTATAGCAGAAGGGGAAACGCACATACCCGTGCTGTATTATCAATTGACTGACAGCAGAAGTCGGGCATGTATGCTCCGTACACCCTCTGTTATTAACGACACGGCTGAAATAGTGGTGGTAGCCGAAAATAATACGGATTCCAATATATATACCATTGCGTTTTATTATACGCCGTCTTCCAACACCTGTCTGGATTCCATCATCATTAACGGTGTGGCATTATCTTCATTCCATAAAGATACTTTGAATTATAATGTTATTTTACCATGGGGAACCTCCGTATTACCTATTGTAAATGCACATGCGGAATCCGCTGCGGCTCAAGTGCAAATTACTGCGGCAGCCACCGTTTTCGGCACAACGCAGATCAGGGTGGTGGCTGAAAACGGCATTAACCAAAGAATTTATAATATTCATTTCCAAGAAGGATCCAATGCCGATTTGGCAAATCTTCAATATATTTTAGGCAACGATACGGACATTGTTACCGGATTCTCTTTACAAGACAGCCTGTTTCATGTTTTATTGCCTATAGGCAATCAACTTATACCCCGTTTGAGATATGCTCTTGTGGATACTCGCTCAACAGTCAGTGTCAAAGACGCGGTTTTTGCCAACGATACGGCAGTGCTTACCGTTGTCGGATGGGATAACCTTAGCTTACGGCATTATTATGTAATATTCCAAGTGGAACTTTCTACTGAAGCAAGGCTTACCGACCTTATGATAGACGGTGTCAGCATGTCCGGTTTTAATCCCGATACTTTGCACTATGCTGTACAATACGCTTACGGATATCAGCATATTCCGGTTGTATCGGCCACCGCTTCCCAACCGGATGCCGCAATAGTATATCAACAAATAACCCAATATCCGGGCAATGTCTTGGTGACAGTATATGCCGGTGATACAAACATCAGCACCACCTATAGCATTTACTTTAGTGTGGAACCGGGCAATAACAATTATTTGGATACCATTATTTGCAGCGATTATCCCATTGCCGGTTTTGACAAATATATCAATCATTATCATATAACGCTCGAATACGGTTCTACACAGGTGCCCGAAATATCGGCTGTTGCAGAAGACAGTCGCAGTCAGGTTAATATAATGCCGGCCAATACCGTCAGCGATACAACATTTATAGAAGTTATAGCCATTAATAATGATACCAATATATATTCTGTAAGTTTTTCGGTAGCCCTTTGTCCCGATGCCACATTGGCTTCCATTACCGTCAACGGGCATCTTCTTGAAAGTTTTTCCAGCGACACGCGCAATTATAAATATCCGGTATCACCAAATTTCATCGGCATACCGTCTGTAACGGCAGTTACCACCGACAGCAATGCCACCTGTATAGTGACAGATGCCGAAGGCATTCCGGGACAAACAAAAATAGAAGTCACCGCAGCCGATGGCGTGAATACCATGACTTATAGAATTAATTTTTACATCAGCGAAACTGACAATATCGGTGAATTTGCAGATGCCGGCATTGTGCTGTTTCCCAATCCTGCACAAGAAATCATTAACATTCAAATAAATAATAATCTTATCAACACTTGCTTTATGCTATACAATATGCAAGGTGAATTGGTAATTAAACGTATTTTAACCGATGAGTACAATGTTATTGATATCGGTTATCTGCCTAAAGCAGGCTATTATTATCAAATAATTCATCATCAGCGTATTGTAAAAGCAGGCAAAGTTATCAAAAACTAAAACGCATGAATTCTCGTTTTTTGCATATTATAAAAATTTGTTTCATTCTCATTCTTTTATTCGGACAAATGTGTTTTGTCACGGGTCAGACATATACGTTAAAAGGAAGGGTGGTGGATTCCCAAACAAAAGAAGGCTTGTGGGGTGCACACGTTATTCCGTTGGATAAAGCGAATTCCACAGGTGATGTATGTGATGAGAACGGTAATTATTCCGTCACGCTTAAAAGTGAGGAATGCGATGTGAGGTTTCAATATATAGGTTATGAGCCTATAGTAAAAACCATTTCCTTCAAAAATATGAACACCGTCATTTTGGATATAGAGATGAGTGAGGCGGCCATCAAAAAAGAGGGGGTGGTGATTGCGGCCAACCGTTATGAAATAAAAAAAGACGAATCGGTATCTTCTATAGAATATGTAGGTTCAAAATATATACAAGACAACAATATCACATCGTTGGATAATGCCTTTGACAAGGTAGGCGGATTAGTGGTGGTGGATAACGAACCGCAGATGAGAGGCGGTAGCGGTTTCAGCTCCGGCATGGGCAGCAGGGTGATGATTATGATGGATGAAATGCCCGTAATGCGTGTAGATGCCGGCCGGCCGGCATGGAATCTTATACCCATGGAAAATATAGAGCAGATAGAAGTGTTGAAAGGGGCTGCTTCCGTGCTATACGGATCGTCTGCCATTACCGGTGCCATTAATGTGCGCACCGCGTATGCCAAAGGTAAACCCCAAACCAAATTATCGTTCTATACGGGTATGTATTCCCGCCCCAAAGTGGATTACAGGTGCAGTTGGGAAAAAGGCACCGTACCTCTTACAGGAGGAGTAAGCATATCACATGCCCGAAAAATAAAAAAATTCGATTTGGTATTCAGTGCCGAGTATGCACACGATGACGGTTATGTCAACTATTGTCCGAATGACAGTGCTGCCGGATTGAAATCGGCGGAATACAAAGAGTGGATGAATAATGAGTCTTCTTTTAGATTTGACTCCGAAGATTACGAAAAATTGGTAAAAGAAAAACGGGTGCGTTTCAATGTGGGAACACGCTACATGGCAAGCGAAAATTGTAATTTCGGAATCAATTTTAATTTCATGTATTCACAAAACACCATGACCCACTTTTGGCTCAATGCCGATAACGGCATGTATAATGTATATCCGGGGTCGGTTACCCAAACAAAAGACCTTATGTTTTTTGTAGATCCGTTCTTTCAATACTATGCGAAAAACAATCAGACCCATTCCGTCAAATCCCGTATCATGTATAGCAACAATGACGCTACCAACAATCAGGATAGCCGGTCGGAAATGTATTATCTGGAATACCAATATGCCAAGGTATTTAAAAAAGCGGGAGATTTGCAGATGTTTGTCGGTGCTGTCGGTCAATTTGCACGTTCCCGCGGAAATGTGTTTTCGGGCATCAGCATATTGGATACAGGACAAGCCGTTAAACCGAAATATTCCGGTAACGGAGCTGTTTATGTGCAGTTGGAAAAGAAATTTTTGAAAAAGAAAAATCTCACCTTGCTCGGAGGCGGACGATATGAATATTATCAAATATTTGAAGAGTTCGGACATTTTTTAAGCGATTCCGCTTCGGGAAACTATGTAGAAGCCAAACCCGTATTCAGAGTGGGGCTCAATTATAATATAGTGCGTTCCTATACTTTTTTCCGCACTTCGTTTGGTCAAGGCTATCGTTTTCCGAGCATAGGAGAACGTTATCTTACCACCAAAGTGGGCATTTACGGTTTTTATCCCAATCCGGATTTATTATCCGAAACAAGCTGGAATGTGGAATTAGGCATACAGCAAATGTTTAAACTGATGGATTTCCAAGGATATATAGATATTGCCTGGTATTACCAGAAATATAATAACTATGTGGAATTTTTCTTGGGTCCTTGGCTTACTCCCGAGCAGGAGCCCAAGCCTTTTTATCGCTATGGATTTAAATTTTTCAATACGGGACAAGCCCGTATTATGGGCGTAGATGCCAATTTGGCAGGAGAAGGCAGTATAGGCAAAAAGATAAAATACACGCTTTATGTGGCTTATTCCTATACCAATCCCAAGGTAAAGGATACTACAAAAATATTTACTTCCACCGTCACCAACGACTATAATTATATCAACACCTCAAGCGATATTACGGGCTATATAATGAAATACAGAATAGAACATTTGTTTAAAGGAGATATAGATTTTAAATTTTTTAACATGTTTTCTATCGGTGCAACGGCACAATTTTATAGCTTGATGAAAAATGTGGACAATTTCTTTTATGCTCTTGACCGGTATTACGAAAATGCCAGCAGACCTGTTCGCACCAGTCGTTCTATCTTCCCGTTTGACGGCTTGGAAGAATACCGTTTGGCACACCAAAAAGGTACATGGGTGTTTGGTTTGAGAGGCAGCGTAGAATTGTGGAATATAAAACTATCCGTAATAGTAAGCAATTTGTTTAACAAAGAATATTCTCTTCGTCCCATGAGCCCCGAAGCACCCAGACTCACCACCATACAGGTGTCTTATAAGTTCACCGAAGGTGAACCCGCATTTCCGAAACGAAACAAAAATAATAAATAATCATAAATTTAATAAACAATAAAATCAAATGAAAAAAATTAATTTAACACTATTGGCTTTTGTTTCCATTATGATGGTAAACGCACAGAAACCGGCATTTCCCGACGGTGACTTTGAAAGATGTTGGGTTCAATACACCGTGCAAGAAGGTTCCAGAGCAGGACAAAAATATTGGGACCTGAAAGAGGAAAGCTTTATTTCTACTTTGAATCAGTTATACGAACTTGACGGTGCTCAAGGTATAGCTCCTCTTACCGCTTTTCGTGAAGAAGATGCTTATGAAGGCAATTATTCTATCAAATTAGTATCGGATACAATGGTTTTCGGAAACCAATGTATTTTCTTACCGGGTGCAATAGGAACCCTTCTCATAGACTTTATAGGTATAGAATGCGCTTTGGGAACACCTTTTAACGGTAAACCGACTTCGCTTTCGGGATATATGAAATATTTGCCCGTAAATGGAGATTCCGGTGCCATAGAAGTGGTGTTGTTGAACAATGCCCACGGCGGTATTGTTGTAGGAAGAGGCAAACAGGTATTCAATAGCGCTGTTAATGCATATTCGGAATTTAACATTGAAATTGAATACACAGGACAATATGATCCCGATAGCATTATAGTGCTCGCTTCCGCAAGCGCCGCTTATGATTTTACCAATATCGATTCCCTGATGAAGTGTAAAGGACAAATAGGCAGTACTCTTTATTTGGATAATCTCACTTTTAATTATAGCGATAATGTTAAAGAATGTTTGATGCCGGAAGTGAATATGATGCTGACACCCAACCCCGCCGTTGACCAAATCAGCATCACCGTGAGCGAAGAAATTAAAGGTCAGGTAATGATATACGATATGAGCGGCAAATGTATTGCCAATACCGGTATTAACGGACAAAAAATAAATATAGACGCTTCAACTTATGCCAACGGCACCTATATCGTCAATATCGTAAGCAATAATCAGGTAGTGGCAAGCAGCCGTTTTATCAAACAATAATCTCAAAATAAGCATTCCAATCTTATTTTGAAGTGAAAAAAAGCTGAATTCTCCAAAAAGAGTTCAGCTTTTTTCTTATATCCAAAAACTTTTATTGAACACAGATAATTGTATTCATTAAAGTAGTATCTTTGCAACATTATTTTGTAAAATGAACCAACAACAATATCCGATTTTACAGGGCATTCAATCGCCTTCTGATTTAAAGCGGTTACCGGAGTCTCAATTGCCGGCATTGTGTGCGGAATTGCGTCACTATATTATAGAGCAAACCGCCACCAATCCGGGACATCTCGGATCAAGTCTTGGTACAATAGAACTTACTGTTGCCATACATTATGTTTTTGACACCCCCGACGATAAATTGGTGTGGGATGTCGGACATCAGGCATATGCACATAAAATTCTGACAGGGCGTAAAGATGATTTTGTCAATAATCGGAAATTGAATGGCATTAGCGGATTTCCCCGTATGAGCGAAAGCGTGTATGATGCTTTTGGGGTAGGACATTCTTCTACTTCCATTTCCGCTGTATTGGGAATGGCTACAGCGGCCGATTTAAGCGGAAATATTTCCCGGCATCATATAGCCGTAATAGGAGATGGCTCAATGACAGGAGGAGAAGCATTTGAGGGCCTTAACCATACAGGCAATACCAATGCCAACGTGTTAGTAATACTCAATGACAACGGAATGGCGATAGATAAAAATGTGGGTGCTCTTCATAATTATCTTACCGCCATCACCACATCCGACTCCTACAATAGAATAAAAAACAAAATATGGAACATATTCACCCGTAACAACAATAGTGCAAAAAGAGGGCGTAATTTGATACAGTCGGCACAAAAGGCTATCAAAGGGGGAATACTTAAAAACAGCAATATGTTTGCCGCTTTGGGATTCAGATATTTTGGTCCTGTGGACGGGCATGATGTATTATTTATGGTAAAAGTGCTCAAAGGCCTTAAGAACATACAAGGTGCCAAGCTTTTACATTGTGTCACCGTTAAAGGAAAAGGGCTGAAGCAGGCAGAAGAAGAACAAACCCTGTATCACGCTCCCGGAATGTTTGATGCCAGCACCGGAAAAATATTACAGCCACCCATCACTCCCGATATAGTGGAAAAATATCAGAAAGTATTCGGCACCACCTTGGTGGAACTGGCCGGGCAAAATGAAAAGATAGTGGGAGTCACTCCGGCAATGGCAAGCGGATGCTCTATGGATATTATGATGAAATATTATCCCAAGCGGGTATTTGACGTAGGCATAGCCGAACAACATGCCGTTACTTTTTCCGCCGGCATGGCCACCGACGGATACATTCCTTTTTGCAACATATATTCAACGTTTTTGCAAAGGGCATATGACCAGATTATTCATGATGTGGCATTACAAAAATTGCACGTTATTTTTTGTATAGACAGGGCCGGTCTTGTCGGAGAAGACGGAGCCACCCACCACGGCAACTTTGATATGGCATATTTGAGATGTATTCCCAATATGATTGTCGCCGCCCCTTCCAATGAGTTGGAACTCCGCAATATGATGTTTACCGCCGTGCACACCTCCATGCCTTTTGCCATACGCTATCCCAGAGGAAAGGGCGCAGGGTACGGATGGAAAAACGAACCCTTTTCCCTTGTGCCTGTAGGCAAAGGAAAATGTATAAAACAAGGTGAAAAAATAGCTGTGCTCGGAATAGGGCACATCACCAATGATATAATAAAAGCAGGAGAAATATTATCCGGACAGGGTATAGAAATAGGAATATATAACATGCTGTTTGTTAAACCTTTGGATACGGAAACAATAGATGAGGTATGTGCCCGTTATCAAATTGTTGTTACCGTGGAAAACGGTTGTAAAACAGGCGGATTCGGCAGTGCTGTAGCCGAATATATGTGCCGGAAGAATTATGCCCGTCACTTACACATAATGGGCATTCCCGATGAATTTATAGAACAGGGAACCATCAATCAATTGCAGGAGCTGTGCCATATAGATGTCGATAGCATAGTCAGCACCGTTAAAACTTTGTATAGAGAATAAAAAAGCAATTTAATCCAACGGAGTAAAAGTTCCGATGCTTTCGGCCACTTTAATAATATCCGCATTGATGTGCTTGTGCATTTTTACAGCTTTTTCCAGCGGTTCCAAATGGATGCAATTCCGTTCATAACCCACCATCATACCGTATTTGCCTTCTATAAGGGCATTTACTGCTGCTACACCCAATTCGCTGGCGGCAATTCTGTCTTTTGAGCTGGGACTGCCTCCCCTTTGTATATATCCCAATACCGATACACGTATATCAAATTGCGGAAATTCTTGTTTTACTTTTTCGGCTATGGCCATGGCTCCGCCTTCTACACCTTCGGCAACCATGATCATGCTGGATTTGTTGAGTCTTGCTCTTTCGGCCAAAAAAGAACGCACTTTCTCCATTTGATTTTTTTGTTCGGGAACCATAATAATTTCAGCTCCGCAAGCCATTCCGCTATTCATGGCTACAAAACCCGATTCGTGCCCCATTACTTCTACAAAGAATATCCTGTTGTGTGAGCTGCCTGTATCCCGGATTTTGTCTACGGCATCCACCACCGTATTCAAACAGGTATCATAACCTATGGTATATTCTGTGCCGTAAATATCATTGTCTATAGTACCCGGAATACCTATTACAGGAAAATGATAATGTTGAATCAAATCGTTGGCTCCTCGGAAAGTACCGTCTCCGCCTATTACCACCAAAGCATCCATTTGCCTTTTGCGGATGGTCTGCATTGCCTTGGCAAGCCCTTCTTCGGTTTTGAATATGGCACAGCGGGCCGAAAGCAGCATGGTGCCTCCTCTTTGGATAATTCCGCGTACGCTGTACGAATCCAAAGGAATAATATTATCGTCTATAAGTCCTTGGTAACCGCCTATTATTCCCAATACTTCCATATTGTTATTAACAGCAGTGCGCGTTACCGCCCTAATGGCCGCATTCATACCGGGAGCATCACCTCCGGAAGTAAGAACGCCTAATCGTTTGATGGTAGTCATGTCAGAATGCAGTTATATTTTTGCTTTTAAACTTAAATCCAAACTTTTCATCGAATGGGTAAGAGCCCCTACCGAGATAAAATCCACCCCCGTTTGGGCATATGATAATATGGTGGATTCCGTGATATTGCCGGAGGCTTCTGTTTCATAGGTGTGTGCAACCAATTCAACTCCTTTGCGAACATCTTCGGGAGTAAAATTATCAAACATAATCCTATCCACTCCTCCTGCCTGCATCACTTCCTGCACTTCTTGCAAATTACGGGTTTCTATTTCCACTTTAATATTCAAATGATTATCACTCAAATATTGTTGAGCTTTGCGTATGGCTTGAGTAATGCCGCCGGCATAATCCACATGGTTATCCTTAAGCATAATCATATCATACAGACCGAAACGGTGATTTTCACCGCCGCCAATTTTTACCGCCATTTTTTCTAACATACGCATATTCGGGGTGGTTTTGCGGGTGTCCAGCAATTTTACATGAGTGCCTTTTACCAAAGAACAATAATAGGCGGTTTTGGTGGCGATGCCACTCATGCGTTGCATGATGTTGAGCACCAAACGCTCCGACATTAATATGGAACGTATGCGGCCTTCTACTTCCAATACAATATCACCTTTGAACACCTGTGTGCCGTCTTGTTTGAAAATGTTTACGGTTAACTCCTGATCTATCGTTTCAAACACCTTCAAAGCCACGTTTACACCGGCTATTATTCCGTTTTCTTTTACCAATAACAGGGCTTTGCCACATGCGTCGCAGGGGACCGATAAAAGCGAACTGTGATCCCCGTCTCCTATGTCTTCGCGTATTGCTTGAAGAACAAATTCTTCAATTGTCATGATTGTTCTATTATGAATTTGTTGATTTTATATGTAGCGCCTTCGTTTTTGACTACATAATATATTTTATAAGATGCTTGTCCGGAAACATATACTCCTATTGAATATTGAGAGTTCTCTGTGGTGGAACCGCTTTCGTGAATGGTATATGATTTGGGAGAATGAGCCTTAAAAAAATCGGTTAATACCGAAACAGCTTGATTTTTACTGTAAAAACCGACTTCTCCCAATATATTCATTTCTGTGGTATTACTAAAATAGGATGACAATGCATTTGCATCACCCTTTGCAATATAGCCGTTAATTGTAGAAATGACATTTCCGTTATTTACGGGTGTGGACGATGTAAGTGCACACAGCATAAATACCAGGCATATTCTGTATAATCCTTTTCGTACTGTCAATGTCTCTTTTATGTATCGCATAATGTCAGATTAATGCAAATACTATGCCAATTATCTTAAAATTCTTATATTCACGTTCATTATTTTAATATCCATAAACTTGGATTTTGATGAACTTTTTCTTTCCATATTTCAAAATGCAATTCGGAGTGAGGGTCGTTGGCATTCTGATACAGCCTGCCGATGATTTGTTTAGTGGATACACTTTGTCCTTGTCGGACACTTACACTCGCCAAATTGGTATATACCGTAAAATAATTGCCGTGTTTGAGTATTACGGCTTTGGTTCCGCTGATATCGGCTACCGCCGTTACCACGCCGTTAAACACCGCTCTTACGGCAGCGCCCTTTTCGGTAAGAATATTGATGCCGTTGTTTGTAATGGTTACCGAAGATACTTCGGGGTGAGAATCGTTGCCGTATCGGCTGATGATATTTCCTTTTTCCACAGGCCACGGCAGTTTTCCCCTGTTGCTTTCAAAATCTTTTGCCAAAGCGGTTTCCTGAGGGGTCATTCTTAATACGGTAGCGGCAGTTTTGTCGGTAGCGGCGGTTTTACCGCCGGTACCGGAGGAAGCTGGCTTGGCTGCATTGGCTTTGGCTATTTCGGCATCTATTATTTTTTTGATAGCCGCTTCCACCACCTTTTGGCGGGCCACCTTTTGTTTTATCTGTTGGTTTATTTTGCTTTCCTGTTTTTTCAAATCAGCCACTATACGCTCTTTTTCCCGCTCCTGACGTGAAAGATTCTCTTTTTCCGATATTTTGTTTTGGGCTAATTGCGATTTTTCATTTTTGTGTTGTATCAATTCATCGGTTTGTTGTTGTATCTGGTTTTGCGTTTGAATAATAATATCCAGTTGATTCTTCATGGCTCGGGAGTATTCTGCCAAATAATTGGCCCTTGTAATGGCTTGCGCTATGCTTTCTGCAGACAGAATAAAGCCCATTTTGTTAGTGACATTACGATATTTATAGGCAGCATATACAGCATTTTTATAGCCTTCTTTGAGCAATTCCAATTTGTTTTTCAATTGTCCCAATTCTTGCTCCTTATTCGATATCTGTTCATTTAAGCCGTCTATTTCGGTGTTGATGGTGGATATCAACTTTTCTTGATTTTTAATTTGGTTGTTAATAAGTTGAATTTCTCTCAATGAATGATTTTTGCTCTTTTGTGTGGCTGCTAAAAGTTTCTTTTGGGCAGCAATTTCCTGCTCCAATTTCTTTTTTTCACTGGTAAGGGCAGCCTTACTTTGCCCGAATGCCGTAGCACATTGCCACCCTAACAAAATCACCAACAGGTATATTTTTATTTTCATATTGAAATTGTCTTCAAATTTTTAATCGAATGTATGCAAAAATAGGTAAAAAAAACTTTACTGTATCGAATTTTTGCAAAAGAATATCACAGACAAATGTTAATAACGCATTTGTCCCTTTGCTTTTTTTAAAGCGGATTATGATATTTATTTGGAATAAAAATGTTATCTTTGTTTTTGTATTATTTTAACTTTACAAAACAATGGCACAAGATATATTAACACTCAAACCGACTAACGTATGGAAATTTTTCCATGAAATTTGTCAAATACCGCATCCTTCCAAAAAAGAACAGAAAATGGGTGCTTATTTAGTGGAAACCGGCAAAAAAATGGGTTTGGAAACCATTCAGGACAAAGCCGGCAATGTATTAATCCGCAAGCCTGCCACCAAAGGCAAAGAAAATGTCACTCCGGTGATATTCCAAAGTCATATGGATATGGTGTGTGAAAAAAATGCCGATACCGTATTTGATTTTGAAAAAGACGCTATCCAGCCATATATTGATAATGAATGGGTGAAAGCCAAAGGTACCACTTTGGGCGCCGATGACGGTATAGGCATGGCTATAGCATTGGCAATATTGGAAGACAAAGAAATAGAACATGGTCCTATAGAATGTTTGTTTACCGTGGATGAAGAAACCGGTCTTACCGGTGCATTCGCCTTGGAACCCGATTTTTTAAAAGGCAAAATGTTGCTGAATTTGGATTCGGAAGATGAAGGTCAGTTCTTTATAGGATGTGCAGGCGGAGTGGATACTATAGCCACTTTGGACTATAAAGCGGAAAAGCCCAATCCCGATATGTTGCCCTATAAAGTTACGGTAAAAGGTCTCAAAGGCGGTCATAGCGGCGACGATATCAACAAAAACCTTGGCAATGCCAATAAAATATTGAACCGCGTGCTTTATCACGGCACCTATTATCACGACATCGCCATCGCCCATATTGATTCCGGCAATCTTCGCAATGCCATAGCCCGCGAAGGCTACGCCATTATCATGGTGCCGAAATACGAAGCCAAGGCAATGGAAGAATATGTAAAAGAATTCAATCAAACGGTCAAAAACGAACTTTTCACCAGTGACGCCGCTGTAGAGGTGAGCATGGTCCCCACCGGTATGCCCGAAACTGTGATAGACGATTTCACCCAATCCGATTTGGTGGATGCTATTTATGCTTGCCCCCACGGAGTGTTGGCAATGTCGCAAAATGTAGAAAATTTTGTTGAAACATCTACCAATTTGGCCTCTATCAAAATGGACGATAAAAAAATAGTCATCACCACCAGCCAGCGCTCTTCCGTTGAAAGTAAAAAAGACGATGCAAAGAATATGATAGCCGCATTGTTCGGACTTATCAACGCCGATATAGAACATAGCGACGGCTACCCCGGATGGGCTCCCAATACGGATTCAAAAGCCTTGCACGCCTTGCGTGACTCATATGTAAAACTGTTTGGCAAAGAACCGCTTGTGTTGGCCATCCATGCCGGGTTGGAATGCGGGCTTATAGGAGAAAAATATCCCGAAATGGATATGATATCTTACGGACCTACATTAAGAGGCGTTCATTCCCCCGATGAAAAATTATTGATAGCATCAGTGCAGCAAGTGTGGGATTTAACCGTTGACTTTTTGAAATCTATCAATTGACAATACAAAAGGCAGCTTAAAAACTGCCTTTTTTTTCAACCATGAAGCATAGTGTTTTTTTAGTTTTTATTTTATATTTGTCTGCATGCACTGCAGCCCGTCCCGATAGCAATCTGCGCGTGGGGGCGGAGCGTATGGAGTGTTATCTTCCCGTTTTGGAAGGAAAAAGAATAGGATTGTGCGTTAATCACACCTCTATGGTGAATCATACCCATTTGTTGGATACCTTGTTGTCCAAACAGGTGAATGTTGTCAAAATATTTTGTCCCGAACATGGTTTCAGAGGAAATGCGGAAGCGGGGGAACATATCAATAACAGCATAGATGCTTCTACGGGCCTGCCCGTTATATCATTGTATGGTTCCAATAAAAAGCCCACATCGGAACAAATTGCCGATTTGGATATCATAGTATTTGATATTCAGGATGTAGGCGCAAGGTTTTATACCTATATATCCACTTTGACATATATCATGGAAGCCGCCGCGGAAAACAAGGTTACGGTAATGGTCATGGACAGGCCCAATCCTAACGGCTATTGGGTGGATGGATGTGTGCTGAAATCCGAATACCGGTCGTTTGTAGGCATGCATTCCGTTCCTATCAACCATGGCATGACCATGGCGGAATACGCCCGCATGGTCAATGAAGAAGGATGGTTGGCCAACAAGGTGAAATGCAAATTGTTATGGGTGAGAATGGAAAATTATACCCATGCCTTACGCTATCAGTTGCCTATTGCACCTTCTCCCAATTTATCATGTATGGAAGCGGTTTATTTATATCCCACCCTTTGTCTGTTGGAAGGCACCTCCATGAGTTTGGGCCGCGGAACAGATGCTCCTTTTACCATGTATGGTCAGCCCGACTTCAAAAAAGGCGATTTCTATTTTACCCCGAAATCCATAGAGCATGTGGTAAGCAATCCTCCCTATTGCAATGAAGAATGCAGAGGCGTCAGCCTTAAGCAATATAGTAACGACAGCCTTAAAAATCATAATTTTATCGATATTGCTATCATAATAGATGCATACAACAATTGCCGGGACCAAAAAACTTTTTTTAACTCTTTTTTTAATAAGCTCGCGGGCAATGCCCAATTGATGCAGCAGATAAAAGACGGCAAATCCGCTGAAGAAATACGCCTTAGCTGGAATAAAGAGTTGAACGCATTCAAACAAAAACGCAAAAAATATTTATTGTACCCCGATTTTTAATATTTTATGGACCTTGAACTTATAGACAGGCAATTATTACAGCTTATCAACGGATGGAATTCCCCTTTTTGGGATACGGTAATGTATGTGCTTACCGGAGTGTGGATATGGATACCGTTTTTTGCTTTGGTAATATGGCTGTTGTGGAAACACTACGGAAAACAGTTGACCTTGGTGTTGGCTTTTTGTGCCTTGTGCCTAGTATTGACCGACCAGGGGTCGGTATGGATTAAAAATAAGGTACAGCGCTATCGTCCCAGTCAAAATTTGGAGCTGAAAGACCAATTGCATTTACATCAAAATAAAGACGGAAGCATTTATCGCGGGGGAATGTACGGATTTGTTTCATCCCATGCGGCCAATAGTTTTGGTATAGCGGTGTTGCTAATGTATTTTTTTAAGCCTGTTTCTAAAAAATGGCTGTGGGTGTTTCCCTTGTGGGCTATGGTTTTTTGCTATACCCGCATGTATTTGGGATTGCATTATCCTGCCGATATATTCTGCGGAGCCGTGTATGGTGTTTTGTGCGGATGTTTTACCATATGGCTCTATAAATTGTCGTTACAGCAAATAGCAAAAGAACAGGCACAAAAATAAAGTCATTTAATCGGCAATGCTGTCAAAATAAGCATCCAATTGAGGTAATCGCATCTGCATATATTGTCGCATTATATCCAACTCCTGCTTATAGTCGGAGGCATCGAAATAATGGGTAGCGTCTACCGGCCATCTCTTGAAATTTTTTCTCACATCATTTCGTATCAACCGATGATTTTGCTTGATTAATTGCTCAAAATGTTGTTGAGAAAATATGCCTTCTTTCCGCAAATATTGCCATCTGTGTTTAAGTTGTGCATTATAATGCAATTCAGGAATTTCACTTAATCTTTTCAGCAGTATGCATTTATTAACATCCACTGTGCTACGTAACAGGTTCAATTCATTATCACAATCCCGCCCGAAAGAATGGTCGTAATCCCATATAGCTATGCGAAAAGGGGTGGAGGAGGAGGTTTTGTAGAGGTAAAAATTTTTCATCAAGCCGTCATCGTTATTGGAAAATAGCAATAATAGATGCCAGTCCATCACATTTTCCAAATCTATCCATCGGGATATGCTGTCGGCAAAACAGGCGTCGTCGGATTGGAACAGAAAACGCATGAAATCTTCAATGTAATATGTTTTGTCGCAACGCTTTATTTTAGGATATTTTTGCTGGAAATAATTGTCGGGCTCTTGAGGGGTGATTCTGTTTTCTCCCCAAAAAACGGGAGGGTCTTTAAACAGCATGGACATGGTATCCTTTTTGTCGAGCCCTGCTTTTTTGGCTGTGATTTTTTCCATAAGCACGTACAAGCCCTCATATTCCCCGTTTACCCTCACGTTCACATAGGCACATTGCGCAGCTATGTTCTTTTGGGGGTTCATTTCCCTAAACAAGTCATAACATATTTTGTGCCTCATCATGGTTTTATCTATATAGTTGGCATTCAATATGTAATCATCATCTTGAGGAAGGCCAGCCAATGCAACTTTCCCGTCCAATTCTATGGTAAACGAATGTTTGGTGTATTTGCGGGACATGCCTCCCCTGTATTTGATGCGCGCCGGATAATTTTGATTGTTGCATTTTATAATACAAGATGTTTTCTTATCCCATTGGATGTCTCCGGCTTGAATATCCAATAAAGGCAAATCGGAAGAAAAAAATAAATGATATGCAATTGCACCCGATAACAAAACGGCAAGACATATAATGCCCCCCCATTTCAAATATGCTTTTTTATCCGTGTTTTTCATAATGCAAAGATAGTAAAAATAAAATAATGATGATATCTTCAAAAATATTCTCGGCAAAATAACAGATTCTTTTATTATATATGATTGAAAATTAATTTAATAGAAAAAATCTAATATTTTTTTTATTCCATTTTCAATTTTTGCTCGGTTTGGCACGGCATTTGCATTTATATAAAATGAATCGTTGAGATAACGATGAAGACATAGATTTATTTGTTTTTAATTTTTCATAAGATAGTTTGTAGTTGGGAACCTTCTGAATTCGCCCGAATTTGAAGGTTCCTTTTTTTTATTGTTTCACTATATCCAATACGGTGATTTCGCTTTGTGTGCCCAGTCTCATGGGAGGTCCGAAAGTGCCTGATCCACAGCTTACATATACTTTCATCCGGCCTGAGTTTTTCAGTCCTTTGTTGAATTCAAACATTTTGTCGTTAATCCAGGTCATCGGCCATAGCTGACCTCCATGCGTGTGTCCTGCCAAAAACAGGTCAGCTCCCGCTTGGGCGATATATTGCGCTCCTAACGGAGTATGATGCATTACTATGATGGGGTTGGGAAGAGTGTCTTGAATCAAAACAGGAATCACCTCACTAACGGTAAGTTGGTTGGTTGCCGCATGCATACCGTCGGAAGCAAGAGGGGAGGCATTCATATAATCCAGTCCCACCAAGCTTATTCCGTTGGTTTCAACCACTTCGTTTTCCAACACATGCACCCCCGCTTCCCGTAATTTGGTTTTTACCGCTTCGGCGTTGATATAAGCATCGTGATTTCCGCTTACAAAATACACGGGTGCTTCCAATTGTTGAAGAGGTTCCAATGTGGAAGAGTGAAAATTATACCAACTTTCAAAACAATCGCCGGTAAAAAGCACCAAGTCGGGGTGCTGTTGATTGACTATGCGCACCAATTTTTCCACGTGTTTCTTCCCTCGGAAATGTCCCAAATGCACATCTGTGAGTTGTACTATTCTTAGGGGTGTGTTAACCGATAAAGCTATTTTTACTTCTTTTACCCGTGGAGTAAAGGCCTGTATAACAGCGTAAGCAGTTAATCCTAAAGAACTTGCGCCTATAAGGATTCCATATAAAAGATGAGGTGTTTTTATAAACAGGTTCAATACGTCAACTATTAGTGTTGACACCAATAAATACAGGAGAAATCCTATTAATACACTGCTTGTTATTACCATAACATGAATGGCGGCATGTTCGGACCAAGGCTTGGCTTCCGCTCCGAATGCGAAAACACCCGCTGCGAAAATAAGTGTATAAACAACATACCACCATAGCGGAGCGGTGTTGAAAATATATGCCGTGCGTTGTGCCAAATACCATATGGACAAACCTATCAGCAAAAACACCGCTAATAATATCAGTAATGTTGACATATGCTTCATATTTTTTTCGTTTATTCCAATACCACCCTGTCTTTTTTCGGCAGTTTTTTGTTCACCTCGTGCCAGGAATGCCATACCAGCTCCTGCAACAGCTTGTCGCTCACATCCCTGTTGAAGGTGATTTGGTTCCAATATTTTTTGTTCCAATGAAAGGCACCTTCTATAGAGGTATAGTGCTCTCTCAATTCCATGGCTTTGACGGGATCGCATTTCAGCACCGCTATATCCGGCTTGTCGAAGGTAATACATGCGAATATCTTTCCTTTTAACCGGAATACCAACACCGTATCGTCAAAAGGCATGTCTTCGGTGGCATACGGCATGCTTAAGCAATATTCCCTGAATGTTTCTATGTTCATGACGGTTATATTTTTGTTATTTTATTTCCATGGCTGCTTGGATTCTGTTGTTGTGCGATTTGTTATTGTGTTCTTTTTCGCTCATCTAGATTTTTTTTATTTTTTGCAAAAATACAATTTTTACGACAAATATTTACATAACATAAAAAAATATGATTTACGGTTACATTCGCGTAAGTAGCGACAAACAGACGGTTGAGAACCAACGATTTGAAATCAACAACTTCTGCTTGAAAAAGAATTTGCACATTGACGGCTGGATTGAGGAAACTATCAGCGGTATGAAGAAGGAAAAGAGAAAAATGATAAAAAAGTTACAAATATTGATTAATAATTCAATAAAAGATTGTATTTTTGCAACATGTTATATTATAGAAGAAAAATATTGTTGGCTCTCTTACAAGTGTTTGGTGGAAAACTTAATGCCATACATTTACAGAAATTATTGTTCCTCTTTACGCGTAGCCAACAAGAGAAATCTTTTGATTTTGTTCCATATCAGTATGGTTGCTTTTCATTTCAAGCAAATCAAGATTTATCAACCATGCAGAAATATGGCTACATTGTTATTTCAGATAGTAAAATTATTGAATTGGTTTCCAAAGATAATTTTCTTTCCTCATTGGATATGTTTGATATAGCAGGAATGAACCAAATAAAGCAACAGTTCGGTAATATGAGTGAACGAGAAGTGGTGGAATACACCTATCGTAAATATCCATATTATGCTACAAAAAGTAAAATCGCCAACAAAATAATGACCGAAGAAGAAATGGCTAAGATAGAAAGTCAAAAACGTTATTTTTCAGAACCTATGCTTTTTACAATCGGATATGAAGGAATTAGTCTTGAAACCTATATTAATAAATTAATAATTAATGATGTACATGTTCTTTGTGATGTTCGAAAAAATGCATATAGTCAAAAATATGGGTTTTCCAAATCACAATTAGAGACTGCTTGCAAGGGAGTTGATATTATGTATGAACATGTACCTCAGTTGGGTATTAATTCCGATAAACGAAAAGATTTGTGTTCGCAACATGATTATGACTTGCTTTTTGATGAATACGAGCGAACTACATTGAAAGAAAATCAAGATGCTTTGTTATATGTGAAAAATTTGATAGATAAACATAAAAGAGTCGCTCTTACTTGTTTTGAAAAAGACCCGAAACAATGTCATCGCTCAAGAGTTGCCAAGGCATTGATGAATTTTGAAAACAAAGATTATAAAATAAAAATTTTGTAACACAATGGCTGTAACGAAAGTATTGGTAACTGTTATGACCTATCCAAATTTGTCTGACAAACACTTTGAAACCGTCTGTACGGCAGGATTCAGAGAAGATGGCAGTTGGATTAGGATTTTTCCTGTTCCATATAGGTTGTTGGACCAGTTTGATAAATTACAATACTCAAAATGGCAGTGGATAGAGGCTGACCTTGAACAGAATCTTTCACACGATGACCGTCCCGAAAGTTATCATATTAGAGACATTGACACATTGAAGGTGCTTAACAGAATTGATATGAAAGGCAAACCAAATTGGAATCTCCGTAAACAATGGGCTTTGAAAAACAAAAAGGTCTTTGACAATATGACAGAGCTCATTGATATGACAAAAAAAAACCAACTTTCGTTGGCTGTATTAAAACCAACAGAAATAATTGATGTAAAGTACGAACAAGAAGATTTGACAAAATACAAAGAAAAATTAGCAAAGATAAAGGCAAACTATGAGGCGTCAAAAGCACAGTTGAATCTTTTTTGTGATAATAATGATATGGACTTCTCATTTAAATTTGCAGAAAAAATACCTTACAAATTTAGATATGTTTTCAAAACTAAAGATGGAATTGAACGCAAACTGATGATTGAAGATTGGGAGTTGGGTGCATTGTTTAGGAAATATCAAGACGAAAAAGTTGCGGTTGAAAGAGTAATTGAAAAATATAAAAGTTTCATTAACAATGATATATACTTTTTCTTGGGTACATCGTTTCAATGGCAAAAGAAAAATGCCCCTGATCCGTATCTAATCATTGGCGTTTTTTATCCCCCGAAACAACTATTGAATTTTCAAATGAGTTTAGACTTCTAACGGGTCTGTGTAGTCCTCTATAGTATAGTTTTTATTTCCTCCTCGCTCAGCCCACACGACTCATATATCTCCGCCTCCCACGTACCTATGATCACTTGCACGTTACTTTTCCTCCTCAAATAGATGTATAATATAAATTGTATTTTGATTATTTTTAATTAGTTAATCTATTAACTATATCTTATCCCTTTATAAAAAAATCCAATATGGATTTGTCAAAATTTGAATATCTATATTTTACTTTTTATATGATTTCTATTATGATTATATGTAAATATTGTAAAATAATGGTTGAAAAATAAAAATGGCTATTTATATGCATTATTAATATCTTTCACCAATTTATAAAAATTCTCAAGTCCGCAAGTTGTGTTATTTTCAACAAATTTTTTCAACAACTTGCTTTTCAATTCATCTCTACCCTCTTTTGCTTCTTTGTTATTCATCAATTTTCTTGTAATATTAGGATTTTCTGATGTCACCTGACTTAATATATCAGCAGGCACATATCCTTCAATATTGGGAGTTTCTTTCGTTCCCACAATAAAAAGATTATTTCCTTTCTTAAATCCAGCAGACTCTAGACTTTTTATAAAATCTGTTGACATATCTAAATCAATCATTATGCAAACATTTTTGAACTTTCTTTTTATGAAAGATACCCATACTGTATTTTTTAATGCACCGACACCGTTAATTGGAACTATTTCAATATCTGTCCGCAATGCATTAGCCCCATGAATATGTGATTGTAAAAATTCTAAATATCCCTTATCAATAGTACCTTCAACTATCAGAATATTTTCGTTGCCATTAAAAATCACTTCCTTCATGGGTCCAAAATCTTCAGCCTTAATTCCTAAAGCATCAACAAAAGGTTTCCACCACCCATCTGCATTAGGGCTAACAAGAGATGTACAAGGATTATTCTTGTTTTTCGTTCTTTCTAACAAAATATTGTCAAATGGGGATTTTATACTTAAAAAATATGGACTATGTGTCGTTATTATAATTTGGATTTTCAATTCATCTGCCAAATCTTGAAGAACACGTCCAAATTCAGCTTGTGCTTGTGGATGGAGGAAACTTTCGGGCTCTTCTATTATTATAATAGGTTTAATTCTATCAGTATCAGATTCATTCTGAGCTCGTTTTACGGCATTGAACAATTTCAAAAATATTAATGTTCTATTTCTAGTACCACTACCCCAGTTGTCCAATGTGACATCACCTCCCTTTTCTTTCAAAGAAATATCAATTGGTTCTCGCTCAAAGTTTAATCCTTGTACAGAAAGGCTGACTTCATATTTTTCTTCTAACTTTCCAAGCCAACCAGTTAGTTTTTGCTGGTGACTTTTCAAACTTTTCCTAATAAGATTTAGTAATTCTTCTTTTTTCTTGCTAATTCTATCAGAATCTGATGAACTTATAAAGTCTACCATTCGGTCCATACTATCATCAAATGGACCAAACATATTCATTGTTGAATTGTGAAAAGTCAAGAACTCTGTAGTTTGAAGTCTCTTTATTAACTCTTTTTTCTTGTAATTATCAGTTAATTCATCCTTGTTGATAATTACTGTGTATGATTCGTCGTTAGTGAATGTTTTTGCAAATGATAGTTGTAATGAAATAC
Organism: Bacteroidales bacterium; assembly: GCA_017616775.1. Taxonomy (GTDB): domain Bacteria; phylum Bacteroidota; class Bacteroidia; order Bacteroidales; family WCHB1-69; genus UBA1205. The sequence goes on along the minus strand of JAFZXM010000059.1, from coordinate 73,774 downwards.
TTTCAGATGAGGAATCTGCGTGTAATTCATTTTTGAATATCATTTCTGTTAAATACTTATAAATTTCTGTGTCTGTATCTTTAATAATCTCAAATACTGCGGTAATTTTGATATCTTCTTTTTTATCTATTTTCCAACTTGTAACTTCTTCTTTCCAATTAAAGTTTGATATTCCCGTTATAGAATTGCCACGTATTCTAAAATGAAGTCTAGAATCCACTAATGTTTTTATCGCTCTTACTATATTTGACTTACCAGCATTATTCTTTCCGCTAATTGCAGTGTAATAGCCATTAAAAGTAACCTCTACATTTTCAAGAGTTCTATAATTTTGGATTTTAATTTGCTTTATTCTCATATTTCTTAAAGGTTTATAAGTTATTTTTTATTTGATTTACCACTTGAGAACCACTCTCATACTCCTCCCTCGTCACCTCCGTCTCCGGATCTACCACCAGCACTTCTTCATAATTAAGCCCATAAAGTTTGTAGACTATGAGATCTATCTCGCGTTCCCACACGCTTGTATCCGCCTGTGGGTTTTCTTTCTTGGCAGAGAGAATTTTATCAATTAATGTTATTATGGGTTCTTGCTGAGTAAATGAGCAATTATATACAGGTAATTCATAATAATGGAAAATTTTTGCTTTTGTAAATGCACCTTTTGTCTTTTCAAATGTCATTTTGTACATTATGAATTGGAATAGTTTTGAGTTCAATAATCCTAAAACGTATTTTAATGAAAATTTGTTATTTCTTAAAATTGCATTATACAAGGATGACATTATGTAGTAATTGCAATCATCATATGTTGCTGTTATTTCAGCTCCCGCTTCTCTTATCAATATCTTCGGCTGCTCAAATATTTCATGATTCCTTGGACACGCTAAGTGTTTTCCGTAGTTAATGTAAAGTTTAGGATCAGAGATTATATACTTCATTATATCTTTACCTCTAAGGATAGGCTTGTAATTCGAGTTCAACTTTTCCTTGGATAAGTATAATTTATCATTTCCAGATTTAATAGCTTGTCTTATGTCAATTACATCAAATAGTTTTACGCTATTTTTTCTCAACTTAGTCAATAAATCATTGGTTTCATATGTCCTAATAGCAAAGGTGTGTTGAGGTTGCGAATGAAAAAAATCACTTGGAATTATTTTTGTTTTTCCATAAAGTTGATCTGCTGTGTTAACTTTAATATGATATGTACTCATTTGTTTTTTTATGAAGGCAAATATCATAGAATGTACAACGGCTGCATCAAATACTTTGTCCGACAAATCATTTATCTCATATATTTGTTGCGATAGCAATTGCCTACGAACGTTTTCTTCAAAATAATTGTCAAGCAATGTATTAGGGAGGATATAATAACATATTCCTTCTGTGTTTAAAAGAGATAAGGCGAATAATGTAAATAGTGAATATGTGTCTATTTTAAATTGAGTTTCAGGAAATAATAACCGATACGTTTCTTTTTCTTTGTTTGATAGTTTTGCGCCATACGGCGGATTCCCAATCACAATATCAAAACCTCCTTTGTCAAAAACATCTTTGAACCAAGTGTGCCAGAGAAAAAATTCTTGGTTGGCAGATGGGTCAAGAGCGGAGAGTTTTGCTTCTGTATCTGCTTTGATACCTTGGTGGCGGATGTAGTTTTTTACGCTTTCATTGATAAGTGTTCTGTATTCTGTTTTCTCTTTGTGGTTATCAATGGAAAAGTATTTTTTCAGCCAGATATTTAAGTTTTCACGAGTATCCTCGGTGGTGAAATCCATTTTCAGTTGGATATTCTCATTTCCACCGATTTTTCGTTGGTAAGACAACTTTTTGCTTTTGTCGGATTGCACCTCGGTATGATTGTCCATAATGTGGCTGAGGTCAAATCCGTCAAAACTCTCCAACAGGCTGTTTCCCTGCATAAACTTATAGTCAAAATTGGGCAGGGCTTCGGGCTGTTCACTATCCACCACAATACTTAGCCAAAACCGCAAGCGGGCAATGTCTACGGCACCTTTTTCAATATCCACGCCATAGATATTGTTTTGTATAATTTCCCGTTTAAGTGCGGCAATGTCGTTGGCTTTGTCCGCCCATGCACCTATAGAGATACGCAGTCGCACTAATTCGTTAAGCAGTCCCATCGGGAACGCTCCTGAGCCAATGGCAGGATCGCATATCTTTACCTCTCGCAAGGCTTTTCCGAAGTCTTCCTTTTGTCTGTGGGACATCTTCGGGACTATCTGCTCGGGTGTCTGTACCAAGGTACGGACAGAGGCTTCCGTCTGCTCGTGCGGATATTTATGTCCGGTGTTTTCTTCGGCACAGTTGGTCAGATAGGCAATGAGACTTTCGCGGCACATATACTGCACAATTTCTTTCGGGGTATAGAAAGCACCCTTGTCTTTGTTGTCTTCCAATAGGTTTTCAAAAATATGACCGAGCATTTCAGGGTCAACACCTACTTCGGCATCGTCGGGGTCGTTTTCGTCAATGGTGAAATTGTAGCGGGCGTAAAAGTCAAACAAATTTTTGAACATTTCAGCCGGAAACTTGGATTTGGGTTGGTCATGTTCATCGCGTTCAAACAAACCGCCGTTCAAATAAGGCACGTCTTTCCATTCTTTCAGCAAAGACAGGTCCCAGCCTTCTTTTTCAAACAGCGTTTTTCTGTCCTTTTGCTTGGTATTGAGCACGCCAAAGAACAAGGGTTCCAAAAACATATCCAGATAATCGTCTTGGTGCGGTGATTTTTGAAAAGCGTTTTGCATATACTGCATATCGCCGTTTATCCAACCTTTGCGTTGCAAAAAGTAGATAAAAGTGATACGTCCCATCATTTTCTTTACATAATCTCGCAAAGATTTGTCTTCCCAATATGCCATTTTGCTTCCGAAGAATTCAGGGTTGTTCTTATGGTCGGATATAAATTTGCAGAATAGATTGTACTGGTTTTTATATTCATTGAAAAAGTCTTTGCTCAATGCCTCCACCGAGAAGGCGTTCAGCAGATTTTGTGTATTCTTGTCCTCACCCGCCAATTTTGCAAAACGCTCGGAGGCGGTGCGTGCCCGAAGGTTTTTGCCGAACAAATAGGTGTATCGTTTGGCGGAAGTCATGCTTTTTTGCGTAGTTTCCTTGTAAGCGTATGAGAAACGCCAGTCTTTTCCTTCCGGTGTTTCATTGTGAAAGAGCATAAAAGCGTTTGTAAACGAGAACAACTCGCTGCGAATAAACTGCTGTATGCCGACACGATTGTATTGCAGTTCTTTTCTGTCGCTCAAAGTAATGTCGTACAAGTCAACGGGTTCTTCCGCATCAACAGTTCCGACTTTAAGAATGCTTAGAATCCCGCTTTCGTTTGCCCGTTGGCGTTTTTCACCGGTCAAATATTCTTCCGGAACAGGCAAGGGCTCATAGGCGTCGTCACCCGTGAAAATCTGCTTTACAACATTTTCGATAAAATATTCATATCCTTGATAATCGTTTTCAAATACTTGAGCAAATCTATTTTTTATTGAATCTGTATTCATTTTCTTTCGTTTTTATTTTTCATTTTCATCTGTTGCTTCCGGCAATATATAATCGCTTGCCTTGGATGGGGAAATGACACTCCTTCCCAATTTGTTTTCCAATTGTTTGCGGGCAGCTTTGGCTACGCTTCCGCCGTCTTTGGCTATCTTTTTCTGTCCGGCAAAACCTTCCGGGCTGTTTTGCTTTGAAAGTTCAGCAGCCGAGGCTTCCGCCAAAATATTGAGTGCAATTTCAAGATTGGTCATATTGTCTCGCAGATTTTCTTTTTTCAATCCCTTGAAATGTTTATATTGTTTGGTGGTAAAACCACTCCATTCCCGCGTGATGATGTCGGTGAGCGAAGCATATTCCAAACCTTCGTGTACGCCGGTGCGTTTCCATTCGTCGGTCAGTTCTTTTCGTACTTCTATTGACTTGATGCGTTGGTTAATCCATGCATCAGAGTAGCCCAAACGCTTGTAGTCCATAATGGCTTGGTCGATATTCAATTCAGGGTCTTGCATTTGGTCCAAGCGTTGGCTTGCCACCTGTGCCATCCACAATTTGAAAGGTTCTGCTTTAGGTGATGGTATCGACTGAATAATACGGAAAAGTTGCTCTGTATCAGCCACATCTGTCATACGCATCTTTCCATCCGCAGCACGCAATTTCAAACCGTGACAATTTGTCACGGTTTCATTTCCCTCTTCTTTAAGTCGTTGTTTTAACTTTCTCCAATAGGCGGTAGCATCTTTGCTGTCCGTAAGGACATAGCAAACATCCACTATTGAAAAATACCATTTTTCTTCTTGGTCGTCCCAGACTGTACGAACTTTTTTTTGCTCAAACAGTTGTAAGGTCTCTTTTTTAGTCATATAGTAATTTTGTTTTTATTCTTTATTTGAAATTTGATAAATTGAAACATACGGTTTTCCGTATTTTTGTTTCACCGCATTTGAAATATTTGCGAAAGTGGCCTTAACGTATTCATTTGCATCGAAATCAAGCCCGAACAAACTTTGCTGTCCCTGTTTCAAATCATCATAAAGTTGTTTCGTCAATTTGATGGCTATCGTATTTTGATTTTCAATCGCTTTACGAACTTTCTTCATGGCTTGTTTTGCATCTTTGTCGGTCAACCTGTCCAATATAAATTTCCATTGTTCCAAACTATTCTGGATTTTTTTTGCATCCTTGGCTCTCTTCGATTGGGTGACAAAAGAATTAAATGTATTGATAGCCGATTGGGCTTTCTCCTTGTATTGTTTGCCGTCCAAATTCAGGGATTTAGGATTTTTATCTTCTTCCATTGCAAATGCCTGAATAAAACGCAAAGGAGAAACTATTTGATAATCACCTTTTTCATCTGCTAATATATGAACAAATTGGTGATTGTCGGCACCGACATAAAACATATCTTGCGGCAGTTTTTCTCGAGCACAACCTAATTGTTTTGCCTCGGTATCGCAAATAAAACGATAACGTTTCGGCTGTTCTTTGGCAAACTGTTTCAGTTCGTTGATATATGGTGCGAATGGCGATGTATCACCGTCAACCAAATTGTTCAAATCCGCTTCGGAGAGTTCCTCCATTTCGGAAAACACCTTATTATCCTCACCGAACATAGTGTGGAAAGCTTGTAGTTTTGCGTATGCTTTAGGCAAATACTTGATGACTTTTTCACCGTCTTCCGAAGGATAAAAATTGAATACATGTACAAAATCTTCCTTTGAGCCGATACGGTTTACACGCCCGATACGTTGCATGAGCCGGGTGGCGTTCCAAGGAGCATCGTAATTAAGTATCACATTGGCACGATGCAGATTAACACCTTCCGCCAAAACTTCCGTGGTGATAATAACATCGTAATCATCTCGTTGTTCATCGGCAGGCACGTTGGCATCAAAATTAGCGGCAATTTCAGTCTGTAAATTATCTCTGGTTTTTGCCGAAACTGCTAACGGACGGTGCCCTGCCTCCGCTACATACGACTTTAACACCTGCAACGTGTCAAGTGCCTCGGTAAAGATAACAACACGCGGACTGTCGTATTGATGAGGATTGTTTATGGTAGCGTTGAACAATTCCGAATCTAATATCTCCTTGAATTTGTCAAACTTCGGATCTTCCGTATTCTTTTCCCACCGGCTGCATAGTTTATCAAGAAGTTTCATATCCTGCTCCAACAAGCGGAGATACTCCTCTTTCTTCAAATCCTTTGCCCGAAATTCCCTGTTATTCCCTTTTTTGTTTCCAATTCTTTTACGAATAACAGGTACAGCCTTCTTCAATCCGCCTTCTTTCTGAATGATTTCGTTTACATCAAAGTCGGGACAGATAAAAACGGTGTCGGCATTCAGCATGTCAATCATGTTTTGGGTGTTTCTTTTCAGATTCTCCAAAGATTTCCTAAATGCAGAAAAGCTGCTTTCCAAACGTTTGACTAAAAGAAGCTTCATAATTTTAGCCAAACGGGCAGAAATATTATCAACCGTTAAATTACGCTTTTCAAAAAGTTTTCTGTCTTCACTCTTGAGCAAGTAATTGATAGCAGCATAACGATAGTAACCGAGAAATTCTTCTCCGTCATCTGCTTCGCCAACTATAGCAAACACAGTGTCATAAAACAATTTTGACAGTTTGGCACTCATTGTATATTTCTCCGCTTTCGGTCCCTTTACCGATGGGAATTTCAGTTGTTCGCTATCATCGGCATATTGTTTTTTGATGTCGTTTCTTGTTCTACGCACCATCAAATATTGCAAAACCCTGTTATGTATGTCGGCAGCGACTTCTTTGATAATTTCACGTGCCTCCGGAGTATCTACATTTCTGTTTTCGTTAAAGAGTTTTTGTTTGTCATTAAAATAAGTATCCAATTTTCCGCCGGGGATATCCGGAAGCGTTGTAGAATTGCGGGAACGCTGGAAGAAATATATCTGGTTTTTCAAATCTTGAGGAGAATTGTTTTGCGGAGTAGCCGACAACAAGCCTATAAGAGGTTGGTAGCCGGTTTGCAATTGTATTCTGTCTATCAAATTGTCCAATGCAAGGTATTTCTGTGTCCAATTGTTTCTAAAGTTATGACTTTCATCTATAAGAATAAGTCCATAGTCACTACTTTTCGCAGTTCCGTCAAAAGAATCGTCATCCTCTTGACAATCATCATTGTCGTCTTCTATAAGGCTTCCTATACTTCCTGTGGTGATAAACTCTATATGTTTTGCAATTTTAAAAGTGGAATCTTTGTCAAATTGTTCTATAGTACCCTCCCACGCTTTTCGTATGGCCGGTGGCGTAACAATAAGAACATGAGGTTTTCTATTCCACAATTTTTCTTCAGCAATAAATTTCTTGATTATCAAAACACCGACTATCGTTTTTCCAAGTCCCACAACATCCGACAAAAAGAACCCGCCATGGGATTTCATAATGTAGAAACATTGTTTTACAGCATCTAATTGATAACTATATGATTTGTAGGATTTTGGAAGATACGATTTCAGTTGAGCCGTTACGGTTTCATCCGTTATATCACCGAATTGAAGTTGCAGATATTTGATATAGATTTCATACGGAGACAATGTTTCATTATTCTTCTGAACCTGTATGGCTATAGGAGAAGGGCGAAGAATCTGCTCCAAAAACTCTTTGTTCCAAGGTTCAGAAATGTTCCATTTTTCATTGAACCACTGTATATGGGATTTGTGATTCGGTATAGGTGTTTCAGATAATACTTTTGTTACATCTGTTTCCAGATAGTTTAATTCCGCATTACCTTGTAGCCCTTTCTCCGTGAAATTAGAACTTCCTATCAAGCCATATCCTTTTCCGGCATTGAAGCCGTCAAAGATATAACATTTGGAATGAAGGAATTGCTTCGTATCTTCTTCATTCTTGCGGAAAATGCGTATCTGTATCTTGGAATCATTTTCTTCTGTACAATAATCCAAAAGAAGACGAACGGCATTTTCATATTCTTCCTTTGGTTGTAATTCATATAAGTCGGTGCGAATAAAATCCGCAGGATAGTTTTTGTCTTTATATTTGGGATTCTTTATTTGGGAGGCATACACGTATGGGTCTTTACCAATAAGGAGAAATAATTTTGTCCCGTCTTTTTCAAGAAATGCCCTGATATCATCTGCCAATAAGGCAAGCCCCGGAATATCCCAATAACCGGTAGCTATTCTCACAGTAAGAATGTCCTCGGAAGCCAAACATGCTTTCAATGTTTGTAGCATCGAAAGTTGTTCTGAAGAATTGTCAATAAGTGTGTTGTTCATATATGTATATCGTGAGCTATCGCTTATTCTATTAAAAATTCAATTATAATGTAAAAGAATGAATGAAAATACAAAGATACAAAAAAATATGACGTAACCGCTCATTTTTGTTTTTTTCCTTTTATTATAATTGCAACAGGCAAGGGGGTATATCAGGAGTTGTATCGTGATGCAGAGGCATGCCCTGCTTTTGCATTAGGCTGCTTTCCGCAAAAAATGCAGGAAAAATTTCTAAAGTCGTTCCGGACCTGTTTTTTGAGGAATAATATCCGGCATGTTTGGGGCAGCCATACCGGTGTGTAAATATCGGGGCATATGCTGTTGGCGAACCGGAAAGAAAAGGGCGGCATTTATGCCGCCCTTCCGTTATCCTTTCCATAGGTCACGTTTTAATGGGTGCACTATAATTTCAGCAGCACTTTCCAGCAGTTTTTTTGTGCGGTGAATTCTCCATCCGGTTTGGACATGCCCACTTTGTCCGTTTGGAACGATTTTACCATTTTTTCTGTGGCAGTGTAGAAATCCCCGTCTGCCAAGCATTTGTAACCCCAGTAGCTCAAAAGGTTCTGGAAAGCTTTCACCGTTTTGGGTTTGGAAGAACGAATGCGTGCACTCAGGGTAGGTGTGGCTTGTAGTGTTTTCTTGCCGGCTTCGCCATCCACCGTCAATTGGGCGTCGTATTCCGCATTCAATGCTTTCTGAAGTTCGGCAATTAGATTGTTCCATGTATTGCTTGAGGTTACGGTTTGCGATGGAATCGCCGGAATCCCTGCTCCATCATATTTGGGACGGCCGTATCCTGCTATTTGGCAATAGCTGTCAGAATAACTTTTACACCGCACACAACCTCCGTTGGCTACCACTCCTTGTGCCGAAGATGTGTTTCCTTCAATGGTATAGATATATCCTTTGGCAACTTTGTAAACCAAGCCCGTATGACAAATCTGACCTGTTTTGTTTTTGAAAAAAATTTGATCTCCGACTTGAGGATTGGTTTGATAATAACTGCCGTTATTTTTGTAATATTGGGCTGAAGTGGGTGTATGGGCAGACCAGCCGTTAAGAAGTTTTTTAGCAGCGTCTGTACCGAAAGCTTTAATAAAACACCAATCTACAAACATATCGCACCAGGCTACTCCATTTCCATAAGGAGAACCTATAAGGTCAACCAGGTCTCTTGCATATTTGGTATAATTTTCACTGCCGGCACCATCTTCTTTTGAATCAAGTACCTTGCGGTTCTTTTGGTAGGCACTTTTGGATTTTTCCAAATAGCCCTCTTCTTGCATAGCTACTGCTATCACTTTGTTTGCTGTATTCATATTGCATTTGGTTTTTAGTATAGGGAGTCCTCTGTTTTGTTATTTGATTGATATTTTGTAGTTGTTGTTTGACAGCCGAGGCCCCGTTAAAACTGCTAACGCTACAACGATAAGATATTTTCAATTTGCAAAAATAAACAAAATTTTAATGCGGAGAAAAATTTTTTCCGTTTTTACCCAAAAAGCGGCAGGCAAAATAATCAAAAAAGGCAGACCTGTATCCGGCTTGTTTTGAAGCACAAACAATTTGTTACAATATAAATATTTGATTCACCAATCCGGTTATATACCAACGGATAAGGCAGCCGGTGTGTGAACGGGAATGTGCCGTTGTGGTAGGCAATGGCAAAAACGTGTTTTTTTGAATGGTGTAGGGAGAGGAAGGCGGCACAGGCAATATCCGGCGGTTTTTTTTAGTCTTCTGCATGCAATTCCAACCGGTTACAATCGGTAACCGGTTTATTGGTATATCGTTTGTGATCCAAAGTTGGAATGATAACAAAAAAAATGCTACCTTTGCATATTGTTTTCAATCATTTTAAGAATTAAGTGTTTTTATGTTTCAATCACTTACCGATAATCTCGAGCGGGCTTTTAAAATTTTAAAGGGTCAGGGCCGCATTACAGAAATTAACGTTGCCGAAACCATGAAGGCAGTAAGGAAGTCTTTATTGGATGCAGACGTTAATTACAAAATAGCCAAAGAGCTGACAGACAATATCAAGCAGAAGGCATTGGGTCAAAATGTGCTTACAGCCGTATCTCCCAACCAATTGATGGTAAAAATAGTGCATGATGAATTGGTGCAATTGATGGGCAGCGAGCATACCGAGTTGAATGTCAAAGCCAATCCGAGCATTATATTGATGTCCGGTTTGCAGGGTTCGGGTAAAACCACCCATAGTGCCAAATTGGCTCATTTTCTCAAGACCAGGCGTTCCAAAAAAGTGTTGTTGGTTGCAGGAGACGTATATCGTCCTGCCGCTATTGACCAGTTGAAAGTGTTGGGTGAGCAAATACAGGTGGATGTATTTACGGAAGAAGGCAACAATAATCCTGTCAGTTTGGCCAAAAAAGGTGTGGAATATGCCAAAACCATGGGTCATAATGTGGTGATTATCGATACGGCCGGCCGTTTGGCCATAGACGAAGAAATGATGCAGGAAATAGGCAACATCAAAGATGCCGTGCATCCGCATGAAATATTGTTCGTAGTAGATGCCATGACAGGTCAGGATGCCGTTAATACAGCCAAGGCTTTCAATGATAAATTGAATTTTGACGGTGTGATACTCACCAAATTGGACGGTGATACCCGTGGCGGTGCCGCTCTTACCATACGTTATGTGGTGCAAAAGCCCATAAAATTTGTGGGTGTGGGTGAAAAAATAGAAGATCTGGATGAGTTTTATCCCGCCCGTATGGCCGACAGAATACTCGGAATGGGTGATATTGTGGGTTTTGTGGAAAAGGCCCAGGAACAATATGATGAAAAAGAGGCGCAGCTGTTGCAGAAAAAATTGGCCAAAGACCAATTCAACTTCAATGATTTTTTGGCACAAATCAACCAGATAAAGAAAATGGGGAATATGAAAAACCTCATGAGTATGATTCCCGGCATGGGCAAGGCGGTAGAGAATATGGATATTGACGAAAATGCATTTAAAGGAATAGAAGCCATAATCGGCTCCATGACTCCCGAAGAAAGAGCCAACCCAGCCATTATCAACGGCAGTCGCCGTAAAAGAATAGCCGCAGGCAGCGGCACCACCATACAGGATGTGAACAAATTGATAAAACAATTTGAGGGCACTCGTAAAATGATGAAAATGGTGGCTACCGGCGGTATAAAAAACACACTCAAAAACATTCAACACAGATAGTATGAATATTATAGACGGAAAATTAATAGCCAATCAAATCAAAAGCGAAATAGCCAAAGAAGTGGAGCAGTTGCGCAGCGACAAAGGAAGAGCTCCTCATTTGGCCGCTATATTGGTCGGGGATGACCCCGCCAGTCAAACCTATGTGGCAAATAAAGAAAAATCCTGTGCGGAAGTGGGGATGACTTCATCGGTGTATAAGTTGGATGCCCGTATTTCAGAAAAAGAACTTGTCCGCACCATCAATTTTATCAATACCGATGAAGAAATAGACGGGCTTATAGTACAATTGCCTTTGCCGGAGCATATATTGGTGGATAAAGTGATTGCCGCTATCAATCCGTTAAAAGATGTAGACGGATTTCATCCTGTCAATGTAGGCAAAATGGTATTGGGACAGCCTGCTTATCTGCCTGCCACTCCCATGGGAATACAATTGCTTTTGCAAAGGTCGGGGATAGATACCGTGGGCAAACATTGTGTAGTATTGGGGCGTAGTAATATAGTGGGTACACCGGCAAGCATACTCATGTCCAGAAATCAGTCTTTTGCCAATTGCACTGTTACCTTGTGCCATAGCAAAACGCAAAATTTGCAGGCAATATGCCGTCAGGCCGATATATTGATAGCCGCAATAGGCAAATGTGAAATGATTACCGCCGATTATATTAAAGAAGGTGCCACTGTAATAGACGTGGGAATACATAGAGTGGAAGACAGCACAAAAAAATCGGGCTATTGTCTCAAAGGCGACGTAAAATACGATGAGGTGGCCCCCAAATGCGAATATATAACACCCGTGCCGGGCGGAGTGGGTCCCATGACCATAGTGGGCTTGCTTATCAATACCTTAAAAGCTTTCAAAAAAGAATTTTAAATAAAGGATTTACATAAACAAACAGAGGATGAACCATATGGTCATCCTCTGTTTGTTTAACTGCACAGGCAAGCCTAGTCAATGTTCAGATTTGGCGGATACCGGCAATTTTTATGGACCAGGGGTTTGCCTTAAAAGGGCAGGTCGTCATTATTGTCTGCAGGAAATTCTTCCACAGGATCGGGCAATGATGATGAGAAAGGGGTGCCCGAAGATGCCGGCGGTGTTTCCGTCCGGGCGGGTTCGGCATTGGCAGGTGATATTTTCCATGCGCGGGCATCGGTGTACCAGCTGCCGTTAAATTCCCTGGATTCCAAATTGAAAGATACCGATATGGCACTGTTGACAGGATATAGGGATTCAAAATTGTCGGTTTTTTCGTTCCACAATTGAAAACATATCTTTCTGGGAAATTTATCGAAAGTTTCTATCACAAAATTTTGTTTTTTCCAGGCTCCGTTGCGGCCGGTGCCGCTTTGCAAGGGTAATATCTGGATTATTTTTCCTTTAACTTCAAGTTCCATGTTCTATTCTTTTTCTAATTTGTCAATTTCTTTTTGTAATTTTTTCGGCAACGGTTCATTCATGCATTGGTGGCATTGCATATTCAGGCTATACATTCTTCCTACACAATAATTGCTTCGTTTGCAAGCCGAACGGTAATTTTCATCCCCTTCTTTCATATGATTGACAAAAGCGGGGTCGTTAACCAACAGGTGCCCTATTTGCATCAATTCAAAGCCTTCTTGCAACACTGTTTCGCAATTTTGCCGTCCTTGAATGCCTCCCACATAGATAAAATTGGCCTCAGGAAACTCTTTTTTGAATTTTTTAGCCCAATCCATAAAATACAATTCGTGGTATTTGACAGTGGGAATAACTATTCTGCCGCCGATGGCCAAACCCAATTTCAGCCACCAGAATTTTTTCATATCCATATAATATGCCAATGTTTTCAGCGGCATGGCACCGCCGAGTATCAGCATGGGAGTATGGCTGACAGTACCTGCCGACAATACGATTCCGTGAACACCGTGCGCCAAAATGTTTTTCACCACTTCCATGCCTTCTTCCATGGACATTCCCCGTCTATATCCGTCGGTCATATTGGTTTTCACCACCACCGCCATATCGTCTTTGGCGTGTTGCATCACGCAATCGAGCACTTCGTTCATAAAACGCATACGGTTTTCCAAAGAACCTCCGTATTCATCGTGGCGGCGGTTCAAGCTCGGATTGATAAATTGAGAAATCAAATAGGCATGTCCGCAATGTATTTCCACACAGTCGAAGCCGCATTCACGGCAAAAATCCACTGCTTTGCCGAAACTTTGTACAATGCGGTGTATTTCCTCTTTGGTAATGCCGCGATAAAATGTCGGGGAATAAAGGTTAAAGCCGCCGGAGGGACCATAAGGCGTGCATTGGCAAACGGCACGGTGTGTCATATTGCCGCAATGTCCGAGTTGAATACTGGCTTTGGCACCCTCTGCATGTATGGCATCGGTAAGTTTTTTCAAACCGGGTTTTATTTCATCGTGAACAAACAGCTGTCCGTCAAAACTGGCGCCGGAACGCTCCACCGCACAATAGGCAACCGTGGTCATGCCCACGCCGCCTTTTGCTACTTCTACATGATAATCTTCCAATTGCTGCGTCGGCTCATTGTTGGTACACATATTTTCAAAGGCCGCCGAACGGATAATCCGGTTTCTCAATGTTACGGGGCCCAATTGATAAGGGGTGAAAAGTTTGGATTCCATTATTGTTTTGTTTTATTGTCAATTGTTTAATATATAAACGGAAAGATTCTTTTTAGATGTTTTCCTTCCATTTCTTCTGCAAATTCTACTTTATATTTATTATATATGGCATGGGCACGGGGTACCAAATTGGCAAAAGTCCAAATAAAGAACACCAATGCCGGCAAAGACCATGTGAGTATGGCGAATGCCAGCCATTCTATCAGTTCTCCGAAATAGTTGGCCGAAGTAACATATTCAAACAGACCTCCGTGCGGCAGATAGTGTTTGGTATCGCCGGGGGCCCGCAGACGGCGTATGCGATAGTCGGAACGCAAGTTGATTATCCATCCTGTGAAAAACAGCAGTGTGCCTGCGATAAATTGGGGTTTCAGCAACCATTCAGGAGTGTATTTGTCCGCAGGGGCCAAATAGAAAAGCCATAAGCCTTGCATGGCTGCGTTGGCAATATTGAAAACAATTCCCATGAGCATGGTGGCTATTGACATTTTGCTGTTACCCCGTATTAAAAACGGAAAAATGAAAGAACGCTGTATGTAGTGTATTTCAAAAATTATCAAAAACACAAACGGAACCAGTTCATTGCGCCGGTCACTGAACAACCATAACAATATCATGCATATACACACAGGTGATTCCATCAGCACCCATGCCAGTTTATTATTAATGGCATATCCCCATTTTTTGTTTGTAAATATGCCGTAACTGGCTTTTACAAAGTAAAGAGAGATAAATACTATGATGGCTATCAGCACCATAACACACAAAAAAGCATTATATACAGTCATATTTTTTTGGTATAAAAAAGCAAAGATAACATTTTTTCCGCTAAGCCTGTCTTACGTTGACGGTATTTTTTCTTTTGCGTATTGTTTTTTTTTAATGCATGCACAAAAATAGAGTTTTTGAATGTTATGTGAATAGTTTTTTGTATCTTTGCAAAATGGATATAGAATAAAAAATAAAGATATGCAACATACGGAAAAATTATTCAAAGGTAAAACAGTAGCCATTTTATCGGGTGGAGGAGATACACCGGCTATTAATTCAAGTATAGAAAACATTCGTAACAGGGCTCTTATTTTAGGGTTCAAGGTATATGGAATACGTCAGGGATGGAAAGGTTTGTTAGGCGAAGGGGATATAGTGGATTTAACCAATCAGCCGTATAACGGAGCTTATGGCGGCACCGCCTTGTGTTCCAGCCGTACCAATCCTTTTCCTTCGGAAAAAAATCCTGAAGACAGAGTGCCTCAGATAGTTGCCAATCTCAAGCGTTATAAAATAGATGTATTGATTACCATAGGCGGTGATGATACCAACGGGGCGGCCAAACGTTTATACGAAAGAGAGGGTATTCCAGTAATAGGTTTCCCCAAAACCATAGATAACGATTTGCGTACAAGAACCATCCACACCTATCAAGGCAAGGAGATAGAGGCTGTGCTTTGTCCGGGCTATCCCACCGCCGCTTTGAGAGTGAGTGAAATGGCCCGTCATTTGCGTTCTACCAACGAATCGCATCAAAGGATCATGGTGTTGGAGGTAATGGGCAGAGATGCCGGTTGGCTTACCGGAAGTGCCGTTTTCGGCGGTGCCGAATTGGCATTGGTTCCCGAATATGAAATGACAGCCGAACGCAAAGAAAGATTTTTCAATGTGGTAAAAGAAAAATACCAGGAAAAGAAAAATTTAATAATAGCCGTATCGGAAGGTGTCCGTTGGTGGGATGAGGCTTCTCAAAAATTGAGTATGGTATATGCCAGCTCCGAAACAGACGAATACGGTCATCCCCGTTTCGGAGGTGTAAGCGGAGTGATAGCTTCAGAGATATCCAATCGTTTGGGCATATCGGCCCGTTCGCAAATATCGGGTTATTATCCCCGTTCGGGCTATTGTTGTGATTACGACAAACTGCTCACCTCCACTTTGGCAGACAAGGTGTTGGATTTGTTGTTGAGGGAAGATTACGGTAAAATGCCGGTGATGAATAAAATGGTGCCCAAAGAACAGGTAGAGGAATACAACACCTCCACCATAGACATGGGCTGCATAGGAAACAGGCCGTTGCAAGACGAATATTATGATACCGATAATTTTGTCTTTACCGATGCCTATGTCAATTTTTTGTCAAATATATTGGGAAAGCCTTATTTGCCTGAGTTCGGCTATAAGTTTGCAAAGGTAAATCCCGATATGTTGTAGCTGTTTGATGTTGGTTTGGCATTCTTTTGGTATATACATATAAGTATAGATAAAATTCAAAAATATGAAGAAGGTAGTTTTGATAATGTTTTGTGCCGTATTGAATGTTGCCCTGTATGCGCAGCATAATAAGTCATCGGTGCAAAAAGCCGCTGGAACGCAAACGGAAAAGGCCTATTTTTCTTTGGATACCCGGCAGGTGTCTTTTGGAAAGCTTACGGTAGGCAATGCCAAAACCATGGAAGTAAAATTCACCAATACAGGTAAAAAAACATTGGTTTTGATGGATGTGTATACCAATTGCGGATGCACCACGGTGGATTGGCCCCGGGATCCTTTTGCTCCCGGCAAATCGGGGGTGATTAAAATCACCTATAATCCTACGGAAGAAGGTCCGTTTAATAAAGTGGTGATGATATATACCAATGCTTCCAACAAGCAGGAAGAAATAAAAATAGAAGGTTTTGTAGAGGAAAAATAATTAAAAACACAGGGTTATGAAAAAGATATTTTCATTGATCGGAATAGTATGTATTTTGAGTGTAAACATAACATTTGCACAAGCAGACAAGTCAGCTTCCAAAATTAAAAAAGGAAGGGTGCCCGAAATAACGTTTGATAAAATGGAGCACGATTACGGTACTATATTTGAAGGCGATAACGGCACCTGTGAATTTAAATTCAAAAATACAGGAAAAGAACCTTTGATATTAAGCAATGTATATTCCAGTTGCGGATGTACTGTTCCCACATGGCCCAAAGAGGCGATTATGCCCGGGAAAACAGCCGTGATAGGGGTAAAATACAATACCAGCCGGATAGGGGTAATCAATAAAAAAATAACGGTGATATCCAATGCCGAAGCTTCCCCGAGGGTGGAATTGCTGATAAAAGGAAACGTAAAGCCTAAAGAAGAAGCCGAATATCCTGAAAAAACGCAGAGTCCTATGCAAGCCAAGCCTGTTAATAAATAATATTTTGCTTTTGTAATGAAAGCAAAATATGTTTTTTTATTGGCATTTTGTTTGTTGGCGGCAGTGTCAACACAGGCTTCCTATTTGCTTATCCCCATGGATAAGTCTCAAACCAACCATTTGAAATCTTACGGTGTGGCCTATTGGTTGTTACAACAGGAGGTGGAGGTGAGTTGGTTGCTCAACTATCGCGGGGGAAGTTTTATGTGTGTATATAACGAGTCTTTTGTTTCCGAGTGTAAAATTCGCGGTGTCAGTTGTCAGGTGTTAGCCGATGTTCAGGCGGCGACGGTTTTGAGTCAGATAGCACGGCAGGATGAGAATATGTGTGAAATCAAACTCAATAAGGCACCGCGTATAGCAGTGTATTCCCCTAAAAACAAATTGCCGTGGGACGATGCTGTTACTTTGGTGTTAACTTATGCCGAAATACCATACGATGTGATATATGATGAAGAAGTGTATGCGGGAGTGTTGCCGAGTTATGATTGGCTGCATCTGCATCACGAAGATTTTACCGGTCAATACGGCAAATTTTGGGCTAATTACCATAATGCGCAGTGGTATAAAGAAGATGTGCAGCAGCAGGAGGCCATGGCTAAAAAATTGGGTTTTTCCAAGGTTTCATTATTAAAATTGGCGGTAGCCAAAAAAATAAGAGATTTTGTTGCCGGCGGAGGGTATATGTTTGCCATGTGCTCGGCTCCGGATAGCTTTGATATTGCCCTGGCGGCAGACGGTGTGGATATATGTGACGTTCCTTTTGACGGGGATCCCATGACACCCGATGCACAAAACAAGTTGAATTTTGACAACACATTGGCATTTTACAATTTTCATATTTCCGCCAATCCGTATGAATATGAGGTTTCGGATATAGATATTGATCCTTCGGTGCACAGAACGAACAGGAACAGCGATTTTTTTACTTTATTTGAATTTTCCGCCAAATGGGACCCCGTTCCCACCATGTTATGCCAAAACCATTATCAGGTGCTCAGAGGGTTTATGGGGCAGACAACTGCCTTCAGAAAAGATAAAATCAAACCCAACATTACGGTGTTGGGAGAAAACAAAGCCATGGATGAAGTGCGGTATATTCACGGAAGTTATGGCAAAGGCACGTTCACTTTTTTAGGCGGGCACGATCCTGAAGATTATGAGCATTTTGTCGGCGACCCTCCTACCGATTTGAATTTATATCCCAATTCAGAAGGATACAGGTTAATATTGAACAATGTATTGTTCCCGGCAGCCAAAAAAGAAAAACACAAAACCTGATATTGATGAACACACGGCGAACATTTTTCCGCATACATTATAGTATTATATTGTTGGTGACAGCCTTGGTTTGTATTACCATGGTGTCTTGCCGCACTGCAGGGGAAAAGGCTCAGATACAAGTGGCCAAAGCTAAAGAACAAAAACGGAAAGAAGGCTATAGGGAATATAAGAAAGCGTTTAAGCGGCATTTGGAAAACCAAAGCAAGGATACGCGCAAACGCATCAAAAAACAATTGAGGGCTAAAAAGAAAGAATATCGCCAACAAGGTATGAAAGGCCGGTATAAGCCGGCTTGTATTCCCGATTAATTTTTATTTTAACAATTTTTTGTTGAAATAAATTTTAGAGTAATTTTATTACATTGTTTTTCAATTATTTGAGTTTTATATAGTATTGTTTTCTATATAAGAAGGCATTTTGTATTGAAAATATTGGTATTTTTGTCAGTCTAAAAAGTAATGGATAAAATTTTTATGAATATGCTTAGAAAAATACTTTTTACACTTGTAATAGTGTTATTTATGGGTAGCATGGCTTTAGGGCAGAATGCTACGATTAAAGGAAAAGTTACCGAAACGGACGGAAAAACTCCCATCGAGTTTGCGAATGTGCAGTTGATGCAGGAGGGCTCGTTGGTGATGGGAGCTGTTACGGATGAAGATGGTCAATATACATTAAAGCCTATATCGGCTGGTAAATATGACCTAATTGTATCTTTTACCGGATATGCCAAATATACCTTAGAAGGTTTGGAGGTGCATGGTAGTGAAATTAAGATTCAGGATGTGTCCATGAGTTCATCTGCCATAGTAAAAGGAGAAGTGAAGGTGGTTGCAGAACGTCCGTTGTTTTCTAAGGATCAAACAGTTACAGAAGACAGGGTTACCTCTGATGAAATGAACAACATGGCAGGTAAATCCGTATCAAACGTATTGTCCACCATGGCCGGTGTAACGGTAAGTTCCGGCGGCGGCATGAATGTACGTGGTAATCGTGACGGTCAAACGGCATATTATGTGGATGGTGTTAAAACTTCTTCAATTCCGCAGGGAGCTATCGGAGAAATGGCCCTTTTGATGGGTGCACTTCCCGCCAAATACGGTGATGCTACTTCTGTAGTGGAAATCGAAACCAAAGGTCCTTCCCGTGAACATCATGGTAATGTGGAAGCAACGGGAAGTATAGACGGTTATAATTCTTTTGGTTTGCAATTTGACTTTTCTGGTCCTATCGGCAAGCAAAAGGATGGCGGCACCAAAGTCGGATATTTGATATCCGGTGAAGCAGGATACAGCACCGGAGGTGCAGTAAGGGGCGGATCATACAGAGCCAGTCAGGAAACGATAGATTATTTAATTCATAATCCGTTGCGTGCAGCGGATGCATCGTCGGCGGCAGCTGTGGCAATGAATGCAAACTATGTCACTTTCTATCAGGAAGGGGAAATTCTTTCTTTGGAAGAAAAAAGAGCACATCGTTTGCAAAACGCCTGGTCTTATTCCGGACAGTTGGCAGGTAAAATAGATATCCGTACTTCCAAGAATATAGATTTAATGTTCACAGGAAACGTTTCCTATGGACGGGGCAGAAGTTATAATTTCAGCAATTCATTGTTTAATTCAGCCAACAACGGCATGTCCAATTCTTTGTCTTGGAATGTGAATGCACGTTTTACCCAACGGTTTAATTCCAGCAAAGAATCCAAAATCCAAAATGCATTCTATCGTTTACAGGCATACTATATTCAATCAAACAGTCATTCCTATAGTCATATTCATAAAGATAATTTGTTTGATTATGGTTATGTCGGTAAATTTGAACATACAATGTCCAAATATTATCAGAAGGCAGATGTGGAGCTTGAGAACGGTGAAATCATTAACACCAATGCTCTTTCCACCTATTATATTTCAGATGTAAAATTCACGCCCGGCACCCAGAATTACGCTTTGGCCCAATATACATTGGGAGCTTATGAGCGTGCAGGCGGCACTATGATAAACGATGAATATATTCAAACATACAAAGGTTTGCGTAACGGAGATTTTCCAAGTGCGGCAGCCTATGGTTTGTTTACGGCACCGGGTCTTCCTTACAACGGTAACGGATATTCTTCCAGCGACCGAATAGGTGCAAAAGCAATGGTATCGTTTGATATAAAAGGTAAAGAAGGAAAAGACCACAATATAGAATTCGGTTTTGAATATATACAAACAACATCGCGCAGTTATTCCATTTCTCCTGTCGGATTGTGGACATTAATGCGTCAGAATGCCAATTCGCACATTCAAGAGTTGGATAAAAACAATCCTATATTCTATTATGATGAAAATGGTTTGATGATAGATACGGTGGACTACAAACGTTTGGTCAGTGTGGATGCACAAAGTACATTTGACAAAAATTTAAGGGCCAAATTAGGTGCTGCCGAAGACGAATGGATAGATGTGGATGCTTACGATCCTTCTACCTATTCTTTGGATATGTTCAGTGCAGAAGAATTGTTTAACGGTGGTAACAATATAGTATCTTATTACGGTTATAATTATACCGGAAATAAGAAAATCAACAAAGCCATTACCATGTCGGATATGCAGAATTGGTTTAATGAAAGTGACAAAACTTCCAAAAGAGATTTCTCCAACATAGGTGCTTCCAAGCCTATTCGTATGGCAGCCTATATTCAGGATAAATTTGCTATCAAGAGTTTGTATTTCAGTTTGGGTTTGCGTTTGGACATATTTGACAACAATCAACCTTATGTAAAAGACCTTTTCTTATACAGAGAAGCATACACGGTTAAAGAAGCTCAAAATGCCGGTTTGATTTCTAAAGAAACATATGTTCCGGATTTTATCTCCGGCAGCGATGATTATTATGTATATGTACAGGATGCGGCATCTCAGGATGTAACTATTACGGCTTATCGTAAGGGTTTGACATGGTACGATTCCGACGGTAATGAGGTAACCGATGCCGCCACACTGGCAGCCTCTGCCAACCAAACCAACTTGATGCCTTTGTTGAAAGAACTTCCGGGAGCATCGGATGTGTCAAAAGTAAATTATAAAGCTTTTGCGGATTATACCCCCACCTTCTCCAATGGAGGTATCACTCTTTCGCCCCGTATTTCTTTCTCATTCGTTGTGGGTGAAAGTTCTGTATTTTCCGCCAGTTATAATATAGTAACCAACACCGCATCCCAACGGTTGAATCCGCTTTCATATCTCTATTTTGAAAAATATGCAAATTCATCTTCCGTATTTTCCAATCCGGGCTTAAAACCTGAAAGAAGTATAGATTATGAAGTCGGTTTCCAACAAGGTATCACCAAAGATTTAAAAGTTGAATTTAAAGCATATTATAGTGAAAAACGTGATCAGATAGTGGTTTATCACTATAATCAGGCTTATCCTACAAGTTATTATTCTTATACCAATATGGACTTCGGTACCACGCAAGGTTTCTTATTCGGTTTGACCATGCGTAGAGTGAAGAATGTATCGTTCAGAGCAAGTTATACTTTACAATTTGCAAAAGGTACCGGTTCAGACGCCAGTTCCACTTTGGCTTTAATCCGTTCAGGCCAACCCAACTTGCGTACTTTAACCACATTGGATTATGACCAACGTCATAAAATCAATTTCAATTTTGAATATTCATTCGGTTTCGGTCCTGACTATAACGGACCCATTTCAGCCAAAGATTTGGGCAACGGACGTTCAAGAGAGATCAGATGGTTACAAGGAGCAGGTGTCAGTGTGCAATTAGGTGTGGGTAGCGGATTGCCTTATACCCGTTCAAGTGTTGCATATTCCACTATAGTAAGTCAGGGCAGCCGCAGTGTGGAAGGCGCTATCAACGGTTCCCGTATGCCTTGGGTGGTGGACTGCAATATGAAGATATGGAAAGATTTCATTCTCACTATAAAGAAAGACGAGGATATCAAAAAACAAAAGAACGGATATTTAAGAGTATATGTATCCATGATGAATTTGTTTAATATTAAGAAAGTAAGATCAGTTTATTCCTACACGGGAAGTCCGATTGATGACGGTTTCTTAACAGCTAATGATTTCCAACAATATATAGCAGCACAAGAAAATGTACAATCATTTATAGATTATTATACTATCAGAGTACAAGGTGTGAATGCTTACGGTTCTCCTATGACGGCAGAATTGGGTGTTGCATTTAGTTTTTAATAAATAGGGTAAAAAATTAAGAAAAAGATATCATAATGAAAAATATCGTAAAACTATTTAGTATTGTTATAGTAGCATCATTGATGACTATGGGTACAGCAAAGGCTGAGCTGTTTGTTGGTGATCCTGTACGAAAAGCTACTGTTATGAGTAGAAAAGCTGCCGAATGTGTACCTGCATCCGGTTCAAGTCAATTAAGTGTGAACAATGTTCGTGCTTATATTGAAACCAGTGGTTCTATGTGGTTTCAAAGCAGTAAGGCACAGTATTTCATTCCTAAGTCCGGAAATGCCGCTTCTATGTTTGCCGCAGCATTGTGGATTGGTGGTATGGACGTTGCCGGCCAGTTAAAATTGGCTGCATTGCGTTTCAAACAGATAGGTAACGACTTCTGGCCGGGGCCGCTGTTGTTGAGTGATGCAACAATAGACCAGGCTACATGTTCAATGTACGATAAACATTTTTACATGACCAAAGTGATGGCCAGAAACCATAGGGATAGTTTTAATATTCCGGGATATTCCGCACCTAGGGAAATTAGAGAATGGCCGGGTAACCCCATAGACGGTAATTCCAAGCAAAGTTGGTATATTGCTCCTTATGTGGATGTTGACGGTGACGGCAGTTATAATCCTGATAATGGTGACTATCCTTATTATGATTTCAATAACGATTTGTGTCCTTGGACTGAAAAAAACAGAGCTCTGGCAGCAGAAGGACGTTTGCCTCAAACCATGGAAACACAAAATAATATTTCCTCGGGAGGTATTATGGCAGACCAAGTGTTGAAAGGAGACGCCACTTTATGGTGGATATTCAACGACAAAGGTGCTGCCCATACTGAAAGTAAGGGCCCGTCTATAGGTTTGGAAATCAGAGCTCAAGCCTTCGGCTTTGCTACCACCGACGAATTGAATAATATGACATTCTATTCTTATGAAATTATCAACCGTTCCACTTATGAATTGACAGAAACCTATTTCAGTCAGTGGGTGGACCCTGATTTGGGATATGCCAAAGACGACTATGTAGGTTGTGATGTGGAAAGAGGTTTGGGATATTGCTACAACGGAACAGCAGTGGATGGTAACGGTTTGAATACCGAATACGGCGCCAATCCTCCTGCAGTAGGTGTGGACTTTTTCCAAGGTCCTTATTTGGATGCAGACGGTTATGACAACCCTTCTTATAAAGGAGATAATTTTTATGGTCCTTCATTTGCAGTAAATTACGGTAATGTATGTGAAATAGTAACCGCTCATGAAACCATGAGAGAGTTTACATGGCATCTCAAATATGATACCGCAAGCGGAGTGTGGATAGATACCACAGCTTATGTACCCGTAAGAGCTGAAGCTATCAACGGTGTTAACTTCGGTGACGGTATAGTGGATAACGAACGTTTTGGTATGAGACGTTTTGTATATCACAACAATGACAATTCCAATACCGGTGACCCGAGTGTAGCTGTTGACTATTATAATATGTTAAGAGGTATTTGGAAAGACAATACACCTATGCGTTATGGCGCTAACGGTCACTATAGCCAAACAGGTACGGGTGCTCCTCAGTGCGACTTTATGTTCCCCGGTGAAACAGACCCGTGTAATTGGGGTACCAGAGGAGAATTTCCGGGATTGTTGTGGACGGAAGAAAAAGTCGGAAATGCTCCCGAAGACCGTCGTTTTATGCAATCTGCAGGTCCTTTCACCTTAAAAGCCGGTTCTATCAACTATATCACCGTAGGTATTCCTTGGGCAAGGGCTACAGGAACTCCTTGGGCTTCTGTTTTGCTTTTGAAAGCAGTGGACGATAAAGCCCAAACTTTGTTTGAAAGCTGCTTCAAAGTAGTGGACGGTCCTGATGCACCGGATTTGGTGTTCCAGGAAATGGACCAAAAAGTGATATGCTATATTTCCAATTCCGTATCTTCAAACAACTATAAGGAACTTTATGCAGAAGAAGATCCTTCCATTCCAAAATATAGAGTGAAAACTTCCATAGACACACAAGTGGATACCTTGCAGGTGGTAAGAATAGATACATTAATAGACATGAACGGTAAAGATTCGTTAGTATATAATGTATATGACACCACTTATACAAGAGCCATAGAAAAATCAGACACCATTTATCACGACAACTTTTATAAATTTGAGGGATATCAAATTTATCAATTGGTAGATGCCAATGTAGGTGCAGCCGAATTGACCGATGCCAGCAAGGCACGTTTGGCATTCCAATGTGATATCAGAAACGGTGTGGCCACCATCATCAATTATGAATACGATGCAACGGTAAGCACAGAGGTGCCGAGGTCTAAAGTGGAAGGTGCCGATAATGGTATATCACACAGTTTTGAACTCACGGAAGATAAATTCGGAGAAAGACTTATTAACCATCAAAAATATTATTACATGGCAATAGCGTATGCTTATAACAATTATGAGCCATACGGTACCAGCTCTGATAATCCGGACGGATTGTTCGGTCAAAAAGCTCCTTATTTGGCTGGTAATAAAAATGTAAAAATATATACCGTTATTCCTCACAAGAATGCTATAGAAGAAAACGGAACCATAGCCAATTCGGTATATGGTACACAACCTCAAATCACACAATTGGAAGGTCAAGGTAACGGCGGTAATGCATTGAGACTTACCAAGGCTACCATAGATGAAATATTGGCTAACGGCAAAGCCGACAGTTTGGTATTTGAAATCAATGCGGGACCTATAGGTGTTAAAGTGATAGACCCCTTACAAGTGGTGGGTTCAGATTATATAGTAAGATTCTTTAACATGGACACTCATCAGGACAATGTTTATGATGAAACAATGTGGCAGTTGGAATATACCACTCCTGAGGGTTCTGATACGATAATTTATTCGGATAAACCTATTTCGGTTCAAAACGAACAATTATTTACCGAATTGGGTATTTCTATCTCTATCAATAATGCGAAATTCCAGCCTTTGTGCGATTTTATATCCCAAGAGAGTGAAAATGCCTATTATTTATATTCATCGGTACAACATATCTCAACCACTGCTGAAATGAAAGGCAATGTATTGCTTACTTTCTTGTCGGACCAAGGCAGTGAAGGAATTTACAATTGGATACGTTCCGGTCAAACCCGTTCGGGAGACTGGGCTTTGAGCACCCAAATATACGAACAGGCACGTCAGGAAGATTATTATATCAAATTAATCAATTCTGACGCCAAAGGAATTACAACAAACGGAGCATCCACATATACTTGTTGGATGGATAAGGACAAACAATTTGAAAAACTATTGAACGCAACATGGGCTCCTTATGCATTGGCTTCCATTTATGACAATTGTCCCGGTTACGGTTTTGAATCACCGGAATACAGAGATGCATACGGCAATTTATTGGATAGCGTTAGAATCAACGAAAATCCGTTCCAAACCACTTATCCTCTCATGACGGAATTGTACAGTGTGGATATAGTGTTCACACCCGATACCAATTTATGGACAAGATGTCCTGTGGTGGAAATAGGAAGCGATTCCAATGCTACTATAGGCAATGCCAAACGTCACAATTTGAGGAAGAGTCCGTCAGTAGGCAAAGACGGCAAACCCGACGGTAGCGGTTATGGTATGAGTTGGTTCCCCGGATATGCCATTTGTATAGAAACGGGAGAGCGTTTAAACATTATGTTCGGAGAAGATTCCCGTATGGGTGGTGAAGGATACAACGGAACCGATATGATATTCAATCCGGGCCGAAATGTAACCTATAATGCCGGTAGCGGATATATAGCCGGCGGCGGACATTATATCTATATTATGGGTCATAGGGATTTGTACAAAGATAAAGGTGTAAACAGTTATGAGTACGAAGAAGCCGCTGCCAACAGAATATGCCCTGCATACGACAAAGGTGCTTGGTTATACAGTGAATTGAAGACCATAGAAGGAATGGCTCCCGGCAATGTTCGTAATATCAGAAAGAATTATCTGTACAAAAATGCTATGTGGACATCTATTCCTATTATTTATGGTGAAAATTGGCTGCCTGCAGGTTCGGAATATAAGATTTCCATACGTGTAAGCAGACCGTACCAACGTTGGTCGTCAACAAAGAATACAGGGGTGAATAATCCTACCAATGATAATATGCCTATGTACAAGTTCACCACCAAAAACATAGCCACATTGTACAATCAGCAAAAAGTGGCGGAAGAACATATGGATAGCATTTTTATAGTGCCCAATCCTTATTACGGAGTTGCTTTTGGCGGTTATGAAACATCACAGGTGGATACAAGGGTTAAATTAGTCAATTTGCCCAAGAGTTGTAAAATCAAAATATTCACTTTGGACGGAACTTTGATACGTTCATTTGATAAGCCAGACGATGGTACTACTTTATTGGAATGGGATTTGAAAAACTCGGCGAACATACCTATTGCAAGCGGAATGTATATTATTCATATAAGAGATAATAAATATAATACAGAAAAAACTGTTAAATTCTTATGTATACAACGTCCATTCGATGTTAACGCATTCTAATTCTAACGTAATAGTAGTAATTTAAAATGATGATAAAGATGAAAAATATATACAGAACAATCTTGGCAGTATCATTAATGATAATAATGGCGTTTGCATCGCAATCAGCGCAAGCAGGTAATAAAGACCGTTCCGGTCAGGCTGCAGCCAGTTATGTATTAATCAATCCCTGGGCAGGCACCAATGGTTGGGCAGGAGTGGGCATTTCTTCAACCAAAGGGATACAAGCCACATTTACCAATGTGGCAGGTATGGCCTTTGTTCGCAAAACGGAAATAGCCTACACCAATACCATTTACAATGTGGGGGCAAAAATACAGTTGAATGCTTTTGGTATAGTACAAGCCTTAGGTAAAGACGGCTATGCCGGCAATTTGGGTGTTACAGCCTCTATCATGACCTTTGGCGATATGCCTATCACTTCTGTAGATCAGCCTGAAGGAGGCCAGGGATATTTTAAAAATACCAATTTGGTGTTGGGTTTGTCTTATGCACGTTCGTTTTCCGATAACGTACATGCAGGTGTTACGGTTAAAATAGCCAATGGTACCACATCAAATGTAACGTCCACCGGTTTTGCAATAGATGCAGGTGTGCAGTATGTGGCAGGCAGAAACGACCAATTGCAGTTGGGCGTGGTGTTGAAAAACATAGGAACACCTATGGCTTACAAAGGCAGCGGTATGACTATCAGAGGAACCGGTTCCAAAGACAAAAACAGCATTCTGCGTTCCTTGGTGGTAGCTTCGGAATCGGCTGAAATGCCCGCTTTGTTGGCATTAGGTTTTTCTTATGATTTCTTGTTTGCAGGCAAACAATCCGCTTCTTCCACCGAATCGGGCACAAAAGCAAGGGTAACCAGGGCAACGGCAGCACATCGTTTGACATTAGCCGGTGCGTTTGTAGCCAATGCTTATTCACGTGACCAATTCATATTCGGGGCAGAATACAGCTTAATGGATTATTTCCAAATAAGAGCAGGTTATATATTTGAAGGCGGAATGTTTAAAGAATCAACAGCCACTTCCAATGCTTGGGGTCCTACGGCAGGTGTTTCATTATTGGCTCCTTTGGCAAAAAAATCGGTTAATCCTTCGTCTCGTCTGGCGATAGATTATTCTTACAGATTTACCAGGGAGTATAAAGGTTGTCACGCAATAGGAGTTCGTATAATTCTCTAAAAGAAGAATAAATTAATATTAAGTAAAATTTAATGGAGCCGCCCTTGATTAAGGGCGTCTCTATGTTTTTTGTAATTAAAAGATATGGGAGAAATAAAATATTATACAGAAGAAGGTTTGGCCGCATTAAAGGAAGAACTGGATTATTTGATGACAGTGGAACGCAAGAAAGTGTCTCAAGAAATAGCAGAGGCCAGAGATAAAGGTGATTTAAGTGAAAATGCAGAATACGATGCGGCAAAAGAAAAGCAGGGCTTGTTGGAAATGAAAATTGCCAAAATGCAGGATTTGGTGTATAATGCCAGAATATTGGATGAGTCTAAATTGGATATGTCTAAGGTATTGCTTTTTTCTGCCGTAAAGGTAAAAAACAAAAAAAACAATGCCATAGTCACTTATAATATTGTTCCTGAAACAGAGGCCGATATCAAGACCATGAAAATATCAATCACTTCACCTATAGCAAAGGGTTTACTCGGAAAAGGAGTGGGGGATGTGGTGGAAATTAAAATTCCTGCCGGTAAATTGGAAGTGGAAATATTGGAAATAAAAAGAATTTGATATGGATACAATTTTTTCGAAAATCATTCAAGGGGAAATTCCTTGTTATAAAGTGGCGGAAGATGACAATTTTTTTGCCTTTTTGGATATTAATCCTTTAGCAGTGGGACACACCCTGGTGGTGCCTAAAAAAGTAACGGATTATATATTCGATATGGAGGATAAGGAATTGGGCGATATGATAGTTTTTGCAAAAAAGGTGGCAAAAGCCATAAAAGCCAATTATCCTTGTGCCAAAGTAGGTATGACGGTAATAGGATTGGAAGTGCCCCATGCACACATACATTTGGTGCCCATTAATGGTGTTAACGATATTGATTTCCGTCGTGAAAAGGTAAAACTCTCTGATAAAGAATACAAGTCCATAGCCGCCAGATTGGCTGCAAGTATAGAATAGTTCAAAAGACAATGAATGTTTATAGCGGGAATATGTTCAACATATTCCCGCTATTGTTTATAAAAACAAGGTCAGAAATAAATGACGGATACACATTGTCCCGAAAAAAGAATGCTTAAATCCGACAGACAAGATAAAAAAATGTTTCAGATAAACATATTTTCGTATTTTTTTATTATCTTTGCAAAAATATTAGTTTAACAAATTAGCATTTGTGACTTGAATGTGGTTTAAAAAATAGGAGTTATTATGAAAACAAGAATTTTTGTATTGTCAGTAGTTGTTATGATGCCGTTGCTGTTATTGGGTCAGAACAGCAATTTGTCGCACAGTGTGGGTATTTACACGGGCTATGCCAACCGTTCGCATATGCACGGTATGAGTTTACAATGTCAATATGCGTTGGGGGTTTGTCCTCATTTGGATGTGTTGGCATCGGTTTCTTTTGTCAATGTGTTTGATAAAAACACCGAATTATTCATTGTAAGTGACACGTACAGTCCTATTACCTTTATCTCTTATTTGAATTTTTTTGATTTCGGAGTGAGAACCTATGTTGATTTTTTAAAAATCTGTTCATTCAAATTATCCGGTCGAATAGGAATGTATACTGATTACAGGGGGATGACGAAAATTCATTCTTTGGATATGTTTGGATGGAATGTGGCAGCCAAAGGGGAATTGGCTTTTAATGTTTGTCAGAAACTGGATATTGGCATTTACTATGAATATGCACATGCGTTTGAACGGTCTTACCTTAAGGTACCGCATATTCACATGGCAGGGTTGCTTTTGAATTTAAAGTTGTAAAGTGTATTCTGAAAAATAAATCTTAGTCCGGTTTTTAGGAATAGCGGGATATCTTTATCTGAAAAAAGCAGGATGCTTAATTCCGTAAGTTTTTTAAGCGGGTGATATCCGTGTTTTTCGGAGGGAATAAAAACACAAAGGCTGCATTTGCAGCCTTTGTGTCAGGTGGATACCCCCCTTTAATCTATTACATTGCGTAAATAGGAAGGTTGGTTTTTAATGCCGTCTTTGTCAACGGAATAGTCCGATACTTCATTTTGTTGTTCAAAATTAAGCGTTTGTTGGCGATTCATATTTTTTCGCAAATAAGAGGGCATACTCAAATAGTTGTTGATTTCCTCTTCGGACATGTTACGCAATTCATCGTTATTGATATTTTTTTGATCTTCTGTTGTATCATGATGATCAGGCTGACCGTTATTGGCATCAAATTCTATGATGGTCGGTTTGTGTTTGTAGTCATCATCATCGGAGATAACAGTGGTTTTTTGTTTGGGGGTGTCAGCATGATTGTGCAATTCGGTGGCAATAATGGTAACGCGGATATTTTCGCCGAGAGATTCATCCACGCCGTGTCCCCAGATAAATTTTTTGCTCATATTGCAAGTTTTGTTTTGCAATTCCTGAGTGATAATATCCAATTCGGCTACGCTGGCTTCAAATTCGGTGCTATAAGATATAAAGAGTAACATTTTTTCAGCACCGTAGATGGAATTGTTATCCAGCAGAGGGCTTTCTATGGCTTGTTGTACGGCTTCCAATGCTCTGTTTTCACCACGTGCAGACCCGCTTCCGATGATAGCGGTGCCGCTATTGCGCAATATGGTATCCACATCGCGGAAGTCCACGTTGATAATGGCTTCCACTGTAATGAGTTCGGCAATACTTTTGGCAGCTATCAAAAGCACGTCATCGGCTTTTGCAAAGGCTTGGCTTAATTTCAAATCCGGATAAAAGGTTTTGAGTGTTTCATTTTTGATAACAATGAGGGCATCTACATTTTGGTGTAATTCCTCTATTCCTTTTTGGGCGGTAACAAATTTTTCATCACGTTCAAATTCAAAAGGAAATGTAACTATACCCACAGTGAGTATTCCCATTTCGCGAGCTATGCTCGCCACTATAGGAGAAGCTCCTGTGCCGGTGCCGCCCCCCATGCCGGCAGTAACAAATACCATGTTGGCATCTTCTATGGCAGCTTTTATTTCTTCTTCACTTTCTAAAGCGGCTTCTCTTGCTTTTTCAGGTACGGCCCCGGCACCCAACCCTTCTTTTCCCAATTGAATTTTTATGGGAATGGGACTGCTGTCCAATGCTTGCCGGTCGGTATTGCATATAATGAACTCTACATCGTGTATGCCCATGTTATACATGTGTTTTACGGCATTGCAGCCGCCACCGCCAACACCTATCACTTTAATTACCGACTTCATCGGCGCTTTTGTATTATCCACTTCCGGAGTGAAATCAACGGAAATATTATCTATATCTAAATTTGTCATGGTAATGAATGTTATATGGTTTATACTATTAATTTACAATTCTTTGTCATATTCGTCATCATCTAAGTTGTCGTCCTCTAAAGAATCATCTTCTGTCAGGAGGGAGTCTAAAATTTTTCCTAATTGATCCCATAACCAGGGTTTTTTATCCGGATCTTTCGGTCTTTTTTTATCTTTTTTCTTTTGCTCTTCATTGTCCGGTTTGTTGATTTCAACTTCTTCGGCAGGTTCTGTTTCTTCTTCAAAATCATCCACAGGCTGTTCCGGGCTATTGAAAGAAGGATAGCCGTATAAAGCCTCATTGCGTTCTATGCCTAAGAGCATCAGTCCAAGACCTGTAGAGAAAGAAGGATTTTTGTATTCACTGTCGGATATTTTTATTTTTTCTTCAGGATATCCTATACGGACGGTAAGTCCTGTTTTGAATTCGGCTAATTCTTTGAGTCCTTTAAGTTGGGAGCCGCCGCCGGTGAATACTATACCGCAACCGAGCATATCAAAGCATTTGGCATTTTTGAGTTCGGCTACTACGCGTTCTATTATTTCCGACATACGGCTGTGAATCACTTTTGCCAATTCCAGTTCCGATATTGTTTTTGGAGGTCTGCCGTGAACGCCGGGAATGGAAATAAGGTGGTTTTGTGTGGAATCGTCCGGCATGCAGGAGCCGTGTTTTATTTTCAATATTTCAGCTTTATCGCGTGTAATACCGCCGAAAACAGTATAAATATCATCCGATATTACGTTGCTGGCAATAGGAATAACGGCACTATGCCGCATTACACCGTCGGAAAAGACTATGACATCGGTGGTGCCGCCGCCAATGTCAACCAAAGCCACTCCTATTTCTTTTTCATCTTCATCCAGCACCACTTTTGAAGAAGCGATAGGCTCTAATATGAGGCTGTCCATATTGAGATTGCAATTTTTTACGCATCTTCCTATATTGCGTATGTGATTGATATCTCCGGTGATGATATTAAATTCCGAGCCCAATTTTCTACCGGTAATTCCTTTGGGTTCCAAAATCCGTATATCGGTATTGATAATATATTCTTGAGGAATCACATCCAATACTTGTTTGCCGGCATCAATAGGGGTTTTGAACATTTCTTCCAACAGATGATTGATATCGTCTTGTGTTATCACATCATCAGGATTGTTGCGTTTGATATCACCGTAAATACGTTGTGAATGTATATGTTGGCCGGCTATTCCCACCATCACATCCTTCAGGTTCATATTTAGTTTTTTATTCAAATCGCCCATCACGAAATTGATGGCATTGGAAGTTTCGGTAATATTGATCACCTGACCTCTTTGTACGCCTATGGATTCCCGCAAACTATGCCCTAATATTTCCACCTCTCCGTTTTGATTGCGTTTGCCGGCAAAGGAAACAATTTTGGTGGTGCCGATATCCAAACCGACAGCGATGTTGTTATGTTGTTGCGCACGTTCTTCTTCAGGAGTTAACAACTCCTCTTCATTATTTTTTTTCGTAAATTTATCAAAAAATCCCATAGAGTGTTAAATTTATCGTTTTTGACAAGGTATTTCGCTACCGTATTTTAAATTTATTGATTGATAACGGTTCCAGCCTCTGATGCTTAAACCGTTAATATATATGCTTTTTAAATTTTGAAATTTATTGTGTATGATTTCATCGGAATGGGTTTTATTGTCCAATTTTCCGAATTGCACCACATGTTGGCCTACTGCAGGCACTAATTCTATTTCGTTGTTATCGGTGATAAACATTTGGCATATTTGAGCTCGCCAAAAATCATCATTATAAATATAGTCGGCCAATTTCCATATGCTATATAAATTAAAGAGTTGGGCGGAAATGCTTTTCTTTTTGAACACACTGTCGGTGCATACATAAAGGGTGCTGTCGTAATGCAGGTTTATATTGCCGTTGGCAATAAGAATACGGTTGGGGCAATATTGGTTAACGGGCATTAAACGGCCGGAAGCGGCGATTAAATAGGATTCATCATCATTGTTGAATACTCTTGCTATGGCTTTTTCTTGTTCCGCTTTGATGGTGAGGGTGTGTCCGTGATAGATAACGTTTACATTTTTCAGGTAAGGAAAATGTTCTATGCTGTGTTGTATTTTCAAGCGGTTTACACTATCTATTTTTTGGTTGAGAATTTTTTCGCAATGAGTATTTATAAAGCTATCCAAAGTATTGATAGAGAATAGGGAATCGGATAAAAAAGCAATCCGGTATTCTATTTTGGCAAAAGTTTTTTCTTTGGCCACTATATGATGTATAATCAGGATAGAGACAATAAACAATATCAAAAATATGCCGAAGAGTACTAATTTTTTATTCATGGGCAAACCTTTCTTTAATCATATTCACCATTCTGTCTATATCGCCGGCACCCATGGTAAGCAGCACTTCGGGTTTACGGGAGGCAATATAGTCGGTTATTTCATTCTTTTGTAGCAATATTTTGTCTTTCAAGGTGATTTTATCCAACAAAAATTGAGAGTTGATACCTTCAATAGGCAATTCTCTTGCGGGATAAATGTCTAATAAAGCCACACTGTCCAGCATGCTCAAAGCTTGAGCAAATTCATCGGCAAAATCGCGGGTGCGTGTATAAAGGTGCGGTTGAAAAATGCCGCAGATATGTTTGTCGGGATGCATCATCCGGGCTGAAGAGATGCAGGCTTTTATCTCGTTGGGATGATGGGCATAGTCGTCTATATATATAAAGTCAGCTTGTTTGACAATATAGTCAAAACGGCGTTTTACGCCGGTAAAAGAGGCCAGTTGTTTTCGGATAACGTCATCGTTCACCCCCAGGATTTCTGCTGCCGCAACAGCGGCAACGGCATTTTCTATATAATAGTTTCCCGCTGTTTCCATGGAAACATCTTTTATTTTATGCGAAGGGCATATAATGTCAAAATATTGTTTTCCGTTGCTTATGCAGATATTATCGGCGTGATACAGGCATGTATTGTCATGGAGGGAGTAGCTGATAATTTTACATTGCGGATGAAGCAACGGCATCAGATGGGGTTTTGTGATAAGGTATCCTTGTTTGTGTATTTGTGAAGCGAAATGGTTGAATGCGTCTATAAGTGAATTTTGAGAGCCGTAGATATCCAAATGGTCGGCATCCATGGATGTTATAATGGCCAGATAAGGATGAAGGGTAAGAAAAGATCTGTCGTATTCATCAGCTTCCACCACCACGTCATCGGCTCCTGACCGGAAAATATAGTTGGCATTAAAATTATTGGCTATACCGCCTATAAATGCCGAAACGGGTCTGTCTCCGCTGAGCAGATGTGTCAGAATAGAGGAAGTGGATGTTTTTCCATGACTGCCGGCAACCGCAAGGGTGCGGTTAAAATCGTTGGTACAAATATGCCCTAATATTTGCGAGCGTTTGTACATGGGAATACCTTTTTGTTGCAGATATCGGAATTCCCGGTTATCGGCAGGAATGGCCGGGGTGTATATAACCGTATCAATATTTTCGGGTATCAGTTCAGGATTGTCTTGATAATGAACGGCAATACCTTCGCCAATCAAAGTTTCGGTAAGGGGGGAAGGGGTACGGTCATAGCCGCTCACCATCATTCCTTGTTGGTGAAAATAGCGTGCGAGAGCGCTCATACCTATGCCTCCTATACCTAAAAAATAATATCTCATTCTATAATTTTAGCTATTTGATCCACAATCTTATCTGCAGCACCTTTCATTGCCAGAGCGCTGATAGCTTCACGCATGGTTGTTTGGCGTTGAGCGTCGTTCAACAGTTGTTCTAATAGAGGAAGGCATTGTGTGTCGCATTCCACATCTTTCACCATCACGGCAGCTCCTTTGTTTACCAGGGCCATGGCGTTTTTGGTTTGGTGGTCTTCAGCCACATTGGGTGAAGGAATAAGCACCACAGGTTTTCCCACCAGACAAAGTTCGGAAATGGCGATAGCTCCGGCTCTTGAAATAACAATATCTGCCGCAGCGTAGGCAAGGTCCATGCGGGAAATGAATTGATGCACTTTGATATAGTCTTCCATATTGTTTTTTTTCACTGCTTCTGCAGCTATATCATACATATGGCGGCCTGTTTGCCATATAAATTGCACGGAGTTGGTTTTTGCAAAACCGAAACTGTTCAGCATCATGTTGTTGATGCTGCGGGCACCAAGGCTACCTCCCACTACAAGCACAATCTTTTTGTCACCGTTAAGGTTGAAATGGGCTATTCCTTCTTCCCGGGAACCGTTCATTTGTTCTATATCTTTTCTGACGGGATTGCCGGTAAAGACTATCTTTTCTTTCGGGAAAAAGCGTTCCATTCCTTCGTAAGCCACACAGATGGTGTCAGCGTGACCGGCTAATATTTTGTTGGTGAGACCGGCATAGGAATTTTGTTCCTGCAAAAGAGTATGGAAACCCATGGAAGCAGCCGTTTTGAGTGTAGGCTCACTTGCAAATCCGCCTACACCCACCACAATATCGGGTTGAAATTCTTTTAGTATATTCTTCACCATTTTGTGGCTTTTTATCAGTTTAAAAGGCAGTTGTAAATTTTTGACGATATTGGCTATGGACAGTTGACGTTGAAGTCCTGCAATGGGAAGACCTTTAATGGCATAACCTGCCGCCGGTACTTTTTCCATTTCCATTCTGCCTTCGGCGCCAATAAATAATATTTCGGCATCGGGCCAACGGTTTTTTGCCGCATTGGCTATGGCTATGGCAGGAAAAATATGACCTCCCGTGCCACCTCCGGAAATGATTATTTTTTTATTCATGTTGTATATTGTTTGTTTCTTCAACTATATTGTTTTCTATTCCTGTTGTTTGTTTTTTTCTGCTGTTTTTCAGCCGTTCTTTGTTGATACGGTCAGCTTCTTTGCTAATATTGATCAATATGCCTATTTCTGCCGCTGTAGTGAGTATGGATACCCCTCCTTTGCTGAACAGAGGAAGTGTTTCACCTGTAGCGGGAGCTATTCCCAAACACACGCAAATATGGGTAAATGCTTGGAAAGTAATCAAAAATCCTATACTTATGGCTAAATACGAACCGAAGCCTGTAGGCATCATTCTGGCTATGGTAACAGCCCTGTAGAATAGTATTAAATACATCAATATCAATAATGTGCCGAAAAGAATTCCATATTCTTCTACAAAGAAGGCGAATATATAGTCGGAATAACTTTCCTGTACGCTGTTGCTGTGGATGGTGGTGCCGGGGTGGGGCAGCAGTCCGCTACAGGCTATAGCCGCTTCGGTAGTAAGTATGTCTTTGTGCACGTTTTCTTTGTTGCTGAAATTTTCTATACGCACTTTGGCTGTTGTTAACCGTTTGAATATTTTGTTTTCAGCCTGAGTGTTAATGGCGTCGGACATAAGAAAAGCGATGCCTATACTGAATATTACAATAGCAATGCCGAAGGTTGCAAACAAATATTTGCTTTTGAGTTGGGATACAAATATCATGGCCATGCAGGTACATCCCAATATAAGGCTGGCCGATGTTTTTTGTGTCATAATAACCACACAGAAGAACAGCACATAGGCCAACATGGGTAAATAAACATGCTTGATGTCGTTAATTTTGTCTTTTGCTTTGCTGATCCATGCGGAAAGATATATCACCACACAAAATTCTATAAAGTGTATGGTTTGAATTTTATGTCCGAAAATTTCTATACTGCGTTTTGACCCCCCTTCGGATACTCCTAAAAACAAAGTGGCCACCAGCATTGTAATACCGATAATGAGGCCAATGTTGGATAATCTGCCCCATATTCTGTAATTCATTTTTTGAAATATGAAAATCACAACAAAACTCAACAAGATAAACATCACATGCCCCGAAAACAGAAAACCCAGGCTGTTGCGGTTGCCATAGCTGAGTTTGGCACCGGTGCTGTAAACTGCCATAATGGAAAAAGCGGCCAATATAAAGACAACTATCCATATTCTGGTGTCTCCGTAGTTTTGTCGGGCCAACGATTGAAGTATCTGCTTTAGTTTCATTGCAATTATCAAATAAGGTTTACAATTGGGCAATAGCTTTTCTAAATGCGAGTCCGCGTTGTTTGTAATCTTTAAATTGCGAATCGCATTTGCATGCTGTGGAAAGTAGCACGATGTCACCTTTTTGTGCGGCGTAAAAACCTTGGCGTACAGCTGTTTCCATATTGTTGCATTCTAATATTACAGGAACATATCCGTTGAAAGTTTGTTTTATCTTTTCACAATGTTCACTCATGCATACTATGGCCGTTACTTTGTTTTTCACCACTTCGGTAAGGTCGGCATAATTGGTAAGGCTGTCATCACCGCCCACTATCCATATCACATTGCTTTTCATTTGTTCCAAGCAATAATAGGTGGCATTGACATTTTCCGATTTGGAATCGTTAACAAAATCCACGCCTCTGAAAGTAGTGATATGTTCCATTCTATGTGTTTCGGTGTCAATTTTACTTAATATCTCGCCCCTGTTGCGTTGGCGTATGGCTATTAGTTTTTGTTCTAACAGTTTCGCTTTTTGGCTGTAGGTTTGGGCGTTGTCAATTATTAAATCTTCAAATTTCATAATGTTGATTGTTAAATGAGTTTAAGCATTAGCGTAATTTCAGAGTTACTATGGTAAGAACGGCCAACATAAGCCCTATGATTACAAATCGTTGAACTATTTTGGTTTCATGCATGCCGGCACGTTGGTAATGATGATGCAGAGGAGCCATGCGGAACAATCTTTTTCCTTCCCCGTATTTTTTCCGGGTGTATTTGAAATAGCCGCGTTGTAGCAATACCGATACACTTTCGGCTAAATAGATGCCGCAAAGTATGGGTATGAGCAATTCTTTCCGGATGATAATGGCAAAAACGGCAACTATACCACCCAAGGCAAGGCTTCCTGTATCTCCCATGAATATTTGTGCCGGAAAGCAATTCCACCACATAAATCCAAGGCAAGCACCCACAAGGGCTCCCGTGAATATCATCAACTCCCCGCTGTTGGGAATATACATGATGTTTAAATAGTCCGCAAAGATGGTATTACCCGAAACATATGCCAGCACACCCAAAGTGGCCCCGATGATGGCGGTTACGGATATGGCCAAACCGTCAAGTCCGTCGGTGAGATTGGCACCGTTGCTGACAGCCATAATAATAAATATGATTATGGGAATGTATATCAGCCATGCCCATTTTTCATAGTCAGGACCCATCCATTTGAGCAACACGGCATAGTCCAATTCATTGTTTTTAAAAAACGGAATGGTGGTTTTGGTTGATTTTTCCGCATTCACACATTCATAACCTGTAGTCCCTTCATTGGGATTGTTTTCTATTTTGAATACATTTTCGGTGTTCACATAGTCGGGTTTGCTGCATTTTTCTTTTATTACCACATCGGGATGAAAGAAAAGCACCAAAGCTACGCACAAACCCAATAATGCCTGACCGCAAAGTTTGGCTTTGGCCGAAAGACCTGCCTTATCGTGTTTTTTGACTTTTATATAATCATCCAAAAATCCCAACAACCCCAGCCATGCTGTAGTGATGATCATTAAAATGATATATATGTTGTCAAGTTTGTTGAATAGCAATACGGGAATAAGTATGCTGAATAATATGATAATGCCGCCCATGGTGGGAGTTCCTTTTTTCTCCAACTGACCTTGCAGACCCAAATCCCGGATATCTTCTCCTATTTGGTTTTTTCGCAGTATGTTGATAATATATTTTCCTATTATCATTGATAAAAATAATGATAACAGACCGGCCATGGCGGTTCGGAACGATATGTATTTGAATACACCTGCTCCGGGTATATGGGTGACTTTATCTAACCAATTGAAAAGATAGTATAGCATAAATACAAAATTGTTAAAAAGTTTAAAATGTTAATTGTTAATAAGTTATAATTGTTTATGTTTACATATTGATATATTTTTCAGCTTCTTCCACATCGTCGAAATGATGTTTGATTCCTTTAATTTCTTGGTATTTTTCATGACCTTTTCCTGCAATAAGTATTATACTGTTAGCAGGGGCCTGTGTAATAGCCGCTTTTATGGCTTGACGCCTGTCGGCGATAATCAGGGTGGTGGCGGTGTAGGCGGAGCTCACGCCTTTTTCCATATCAGCCAGTATGGCTTCGGGTTCTTCGCTGCGGGGATTGTCGGAAGTGAGTATTACCCTGTTGCTTAGTTTGCATGCTATTTCCGCCATTTCGGGACGTTTGCTTTTATCTCTGTCGCCACCGCAGCCCACCACGGTGATGATAGTTTGTGATTTGTCGCTGGCATGATTGATGGTTTCCAACACATTTTGCAAAGCATCGGGGGTGTGGGCATAATCCACAATCACACTCACCTTATTGCCTTTAATGGTATAAAATCTTCCTTCTGCAGCATCCAGCATGCTCATTTTAATCAGGCATTCTTCTTTGTTTAGGCCCAGCAGCACCCCTGTTCCGTATATGCACAGCAAATTGTAAGCGTTGAATCGGCCTACCAACTTAAACCACACTTCTTTACCGTCAATCAAAAGGAGTATTCCGTCTAAATTGCATTCCAGCATTTTTGCTTTAAAATCGCAATTTCCGTTTTGCAGGCTATAGCTGTATTTGCGGGCTTTGGTTTCTTGCAGCATGATATTGCCGTTGGGGTCGTCTATGTTGGTTAAGGCGAAAGCGGTATCGGGCAAATGGTCAAAAAACCTTTTTTTAGCATTTCTATATTCGGCAAATGTTTTGTGATAATCCAGGTGGTCGTGCGTAAGATTGCTAAATATGCCTCCGGTAAAATGCAAACCTGCTATACGGTTTTGCACAATGGAATGCGAGCTTACTTCCATAAAACAATATTCACATTCTTCTTCCACCATTTTTGCCATCAACTCATTAAGTTTGACACTGTCGGCGGTGGTGTGGGTGCTGGGAATGACGGTGTCGTTAATGCGGTTTTCTATAGTGCTGAGCAGCCCCGTTTTTTTGCCCAGCAGGCGGAACAAACGGTAGAGCAGGGTGACGGTAGTGGTTTTGCCGTTGGTGCCGGTAATGCCCACCAATTTTAATTTTTTTGACGGGTGGTCAAAAAAATTAGCAGCCATCAAAGCTAAAGCCAACGAAGAGTCGGCAACCTGAATATAGCATATTTCAGGACAAAGATGCGGAGGCATGTCTTCCAATACTATATAGCGGGCTCCGTTTTCTATGGCTTGCGGTATAAATTGATGTCCGTCTGTTTTGGTGCCTTTTTGAGCCACAAATACGCAATTGTTTTCCACCTGCCGCGTATCAAAGCATATTTTTGACACGGGATAGTGCTGTATTTGCTCAATTTTAAGCGTTTGTACTCCTTTTAATATATCTTCTATTTGTTTCATATATTGTTATTTAAATATATGCAGGCTGTTTTGCCGTTAAAACTTATATTGCTTACTTTACCTCTTCCTTTTACTATGGTATGGAATCCCCTTTTTTCCAATATATATACAGCGTCTTTTGCATTAGCACCTATAAGATTGGGATATTTGTCTTTACCTGTTTGGGCATCGTTGAATATCACTTTGTTGTTGTCGGCGTTTTCTATAGTGACGTAATCTCCGTGTTGATTGTATTGGGCTTTGATGCCGAATTCTTTGTATATGGTGATCAAATCATTGCAATAGCCCAATTTGCAGGAAGGTAATTGTTTGGCCAAATGTTTGTTGGTGATGTCGAATTCATTTAAATTGGTAATCAGTTTTTCGGCAATTTCTTTGCACACGGGAGCGGCTATATAGCCTGCATCCAAGGTGGTTCCTCTGGTGAGCACCAGACAGGTGTATTTGGGTGCTTCTGCGGGGAAATAGCCTATAAACGAAGAGTTTTTCTTTTTTGAATACCCTTTGGCTTTTTCATCATAAATGAAAGCGGTGCCGGTTTTGCCCGCAATAAGCGGGCGGGCTGTGGCGTTGGTGTCTTTGAGTTGGATAAAATAGTGTTCGTCTCTTATTCTGCGGGCGGTTCCATGGGTAACCACACCTTCCAGACATGCTTTTACCCTGTTGATGGTCCGTTGGGAACAAATGCGTTGTTTCACAATAATGGGTTCGATAATAATTTTGTTGTCACGTTCTTTGTTGGGGTCCACTATGGCTTTGATCAAACGGGGTTTAACATAAACTCCGTTGTTGGCTATAGCATTGTAAAAGGCCAGCATATAAATGGGAGGGATGCTGACACTATAGCCGTGGGTGATGTTTTTAAAGTCTCTGTTGGTTTTGGTTAAACTTTGCAGCATGGGTCTTTTGGCATGCTTCATTTCAATGTCCAAATCTTTTTGTAATCCCATTTTTTCTATGCCCAATCCGAAGGCGGAGATATTTCCGTAGCTTCTTTGGGCGGCTTCAAACAATCCCTCATTGTCGGATATTTCAAAGGCGCGGGCCAAAGAAAACTGCCCTTTTTCACATTTTACAATATCGCCCGTGTCTATTTTTCCTGTTTCCAATGCTGCCATAAGGGTGATGACTTTAAATGTGGAACCGGGTTCAAAACTTTCGGTGGCACTATGGTCGTTGCGTTCAACATAGCTGCCTGTGGCTTGGTCATAGTCAAGGTTGACTATGGCTTTAATTTCTCCTGTAGCCACTTCCATCACTATTGCACAGCCGCTTTCCACGTTTCCTTTCAACATTTGGTGTTCCAATGCCGATTTGGTGATACGCTGTATATCGGTATTGATGGTGGTGATGATATTTTTTCCGTTGTTGGGCTGTATATTCCTGTTTTCACGCAATCGTATGGTTTTACCGTTTACCTTTAATATGCGTTTGGGTATTTGTTCTCCTGCCAAAACGGTATCGTAATATCCTTCTATGCCGTTGTTAAACACCATGCTGTCTGTACCGGTGCGGCTGATACAGGTGCTTACTTTGCCTAACACCGATGAAGGAAAACCGCCGGACAGCTGGCGACGTACAAAGCGGCTGTCTTTTTGACATCCTCCTCTAAAACGTTTGTCTCCGTGCCATTGTGCAAACAATGAATCGATGGCGTCTATTTGCCGTTGTCGTACCCAGCGGTTGGGATTGTTAATGTTGGAGACCAATATTTGTACTTTTTCGGCATTCAGTTTTAAACGTTCTTCCCTTCCCTTGGCAGCTACTTTTTTGTCTTTGCTGGCTTCTTGTTCTTTGGCGGCAGCCAAGCGTTTGCGGAAGTCCGAATATTTTTCTTTGATATTTTTATTGTAAAACTCTATGGAGTTTTGAGGGTTGATACTATAAAAAATTTGTATCAGGCTGTCCGCTTTTTGCATAAAAAGGGCGGAATCGTTGAAGGAGACCTTGGCAGGATACCAATAAAGGTCATAAATATATATGTCGGTCAGCAAAACAGTGCCGTCTTCGGAGCATATATTCCCTCTTTTTCCGTTTTCATAAGAATATTCAAACGAAAATGTGCGGTGCCGGGTGGTGATACTGCTGTCGGCCGGAATATTCATTCCGCGATAATATTTGCCCAAGGTGGTTTTGATGGTAACCATGCGGATAATGGCAATTATCCCTATAATTACGAACAATATATAGATAAACCGTGCTTTAAAACGAAATATATTGCGGACCATTCCTGTCTTGTTGTCGGTCGGGTTCATTTACTGTCTCCTTTCTCTTCTATTTTAGGTACAATAAACGGTAAATAACCGCTGGTGTTAAAATTGTCCGTTTCGGCATTTTCAAGCAAAGAGTTTTCTATGTTTAAGCCCAAATTAAAAGTCTCTTCTTTTATATCCATGGCCTTGTCGCGGCTAAACATAATGGCTTTGTTGAGTTTTTCTATGGTTGTTATTTTATCCATATAGCTGAGTTGCCTGTTAATGACTATAATCACCAGCACCAGGATAAAAAGTATAAAGCCCAAATTTTCTTTCCAGGCGATATCTTTGAGTATTTTTCCGTTGAAAACGTATCGGATATATCGTTTTACGGTTTGTTTGCGGGATTGTTTATTTTGTTCCATTCAGCCTCCTTTCTGCTATACGCAATTTTGCGCTGCGAGAGCGATTGTTGTCATTCAATTCGCTTTCGCCCGGGGTGATGGCTTTGCGGTTAACCGGTATAAAAGGCGATAAGATATTGCCGTAAAAGTCTTTTTCTATTTTATCGTCCATATTGCCGCTGCGCATGAATTTCTTTACCATTCTGTCTTCTAATGAATGATAGGATATTACCACAAGCCTGCCTCCGGCACGTATCAAATCCGTGCTTTGTAACAGCAGCATTTCCAAAGCTTCCAATTCGTTGTTCACTTCTATGCGGAGAGCTTGATATACTTGTGCCAAATATTTATATTCTTTATGCAGGGGAATGCAGGGCGCTATGCGTTGTTGAAAATCCAAAGAGTGCAGAAACAATTTGTTTTCACGTTCTTGCACTATAGTGTCGGCCAATTTTTTGGCATTGCTTATTTCTCCGTAAAGTGAGAATATGCTTTGTAATTTTTCGGGAGAATAAGTATTAACAATATCGCAGGCTTTTATTTGTTTTTGCGTATTCATACGCATGTCCAGTTCTCCGTTGCCGCGGATGGAAAAGCCTCTTTCTTCGCTGTCGAATTGGTGGGACGATACGCCCAAATCGGCTAAAATACCGTCCACCTGACTGACGCCATAAGTTTTTAAATAATTTTTGATAAATTTAAAATTGCTGTTTATCAATACAAAACGAGGATCATCTATGGAGTTGGCCAATGCATCTGCATCCTGGTCAAAGGCGAACAAGCGCCCTTTTTCGTTCAAACGATTCAAAATAGCACCGGAATGACCGCCGGCGCCAAAGGTTGCATCCACGTAGGTGCCTTCCGGCCGGATGTTCATTCCCTGTATGCTCTCTTGGAGCATAACTGCTTTATGGTATGTTAAATCCGTTTCCTTCATTGAAAATTTCGTTTGCAATTACGGATATATCGTCAGAACTGAATTTGAGGGTGTTTTCCATTTGCTTGTTGTAGCATTCAGGGTCCCAAAGTTCTATA
Source organism: Bacteroidales bacterium (assembly GCA_017616775.1). Lineage (GTDB taxonomy): Bacteria > Bacteroidota > Bacteroidia > Bacteroidales > WCHB1-69 > UBA1205. Next base: position 29,433 of record JAFZXM010000059.1, on the reverse strand, counting down.
AACGGGTTGAGCTTTATCACCAGTAATTCTTTGTCAATACCGGCATAATTTTTCAGGTCTTTGGGCAGGGGGATACGGTTTTTGCCGTCAAGGGAAATTTCTGTTGCATTGCCTAAAAAATAGCGGACCAGCGCTCTTTTTTTAGGGTCAAAAACATTAATGCGATTCAAACGTTCGCTCACTATATCCCATATATGGCCCGGATACAGGGTAATACATTTGTCGGTGCTGCGGGTAAGCACATAGCGGCCGCCTGCTTTCGTGTTAATGTCACGAAAGATATCGGAAGGAAGAACAAATCGTCCTCTGTCATCTAATTTTACTGTTCCCTTAAGCGTCATATATATATATTACCTATAATTTCCCATTTATTACATCATTTTTCCCATATTTTCCCCGCAGTGTTGAAAAAAAAACATAAAATTTATGCCTTCTTTTGATTAGCCCCGGATATATAAGGGTGAGTATAATTACAACTAATAGAACGTATTAGGGTGATTAGTTCGGATTGAATATGTATCATTGATATGCAATAAGCAAATCTAATCACACTAACCATGCAAAAATACTAAATATTTATTCACAATGTATGCATACAGACCATAGATTTATTAACAAAAATCGGCGGGATGCCGACTTGTTAATATTGTTAATAATGCTGTTAAAATATTGATAATTAGTTGTAAAAAATAAAAAATTTTCTACATAACGTTGTTGATAACTTTACCGTTAAGATAGGCGTCAATATTTTGAAATACAATTTCTATTCTTTTGTCAAACGATTCTCTGGTGGCATAACCTATATGGGGAGTAATCCATAGGTTGGGGGCGGAAAACAAAATATGGTTTTTGGGGAGGGGCGGTTCTATATCAAAAACATCGAAAGCGGCAGCGGCGATGGTTTTGGCTTCCAAAGCCAGGACCAGGGCTTGTAAATCCACCACATTGCCTCTGGCGGTATTGATAAGAATGGCAGAGGGCTTGCATTTGCATAAATTTTCTTTATTGATAAGGTGGGTGGTTTCGGGAGTAAGAGGCACATGTAGGGAAATAATATCTGAAATGCCCAGCAATTCGTCCAGTGTGATATATTGAATACCGGCATTGGAAAGTTCTTTTTTTTGACTGCGGTTCCATGCATATACTTTGCATCCGAATTGTTGCAGCAATAGTGCTGTGCGGCATCCTATGGCACCGGTGCCCACTATGCCTGCTGTTTTGCCGGACAATTGTTTTCCTAAAAAATTGTTACGGGTGCCGCCTTGGCGGGTTTTTGCATCCAAGGGCGTAATATTGCGATATACATCCAGCATGAGCCCTATGGCCAATTCGCTTACGGCTTCGGTGGCATAGCCCGAAGCGTTGCATACGGTGATATTATGATTGCAGCAATAGTCCAAATCCACATGGTCCACTCCCGTAAAAGCGATATCCAGCATTTTTAGATGAGTACATTCCGATAATACATTTTTGCTGAGTTTGATATTTGAAACAATGGCGATATCTGCATCTTTCATGCGCTCTATCAATGCGTTTTCGTCTTCTTGTCTGTCGGTGTGTAATGTAAACTCATGACCCATGTTCTGGTATTTCCCTTTTATTTCTTCTGCCAGGGATTGTTCTATACCTATGGGTTCCACTGCTACTATTTTCATGCGTTGTAATATTTAAAAAAGGCAACATATTTCATGTTGCCCTGTAAGTTGGTTTATATATTTACAAACTGATGTCTTCCAAATGTAAAAAATGGTCAAAATCGAAAAGCGAATTGATGGATTTGTGTGATACCACACTGTCAATTACTGTTGCAAACAGTTTGTCAACAGATAAGACGGTGATTTTATCGCATTTTTGTTTTAAAGGAATACTGTCGGTGGTAATGATTTCTTCCAATGCCGAATTTTCCAAATTTTCATATGCTTTGCCCGACAATACAGGGTGTACGCACATGGCTCTTACCGATTTGGCACCCATTTCTTTGATAGCATTGGCGGCTTTGCAGATAGTGCCTGCGGTATCGATAATATCGTCCACCAACACCACATTTTTATCTTTCACGTCACCTATTATTTGCAATGATCCTATTACATTCGGACGGGGGCGTTGTTTATAACCGATGGCCAAATCGGCTTCCAGATATTTGGCATAGGTGGCGGCTCTGCGGGTGCCTCCCGTATCGGGCGAGGCCATGCAAAGATTTTCAAAGTTACGCTTTTTCAAATAAGGTAAAAATATGCGGGAAGCATATAAATGATCTACCGGAACATCAAAAAATCCTTGAATTTGATCGGCATGCAAATCCATGGTGATGATTCTGTCCACACCGGCTGCTGTAAGCAAATTGGCAACCAACTTGGCTCCTATGGGAACACGGGGCTTGTCTTTTCTGTCTTGACGGGCGCAACCGAAATAAGGCATAACCGCTACAATTTTATGTGCGGATGCTCTTTTGGCAGCATCTACCATGTATAGCAATTCCATTAAATTTTCTGCAGGAGGAAATGTGGATTGTACAATAAATACTTCACATCCACGCAATGTTTCTGAAAATGAAGGCTGAAATTCACCATCACTGAACTGCATGATTTCCACATCAACCAGTTTTTGACCACATATTTGGGCTATTCTCGCTGCTAATTCCCGGGAACAACGGCCGGCGGCAATTTTTATAGTAGGCATATCTGACTTTTTTAAAACTTATTTCTATTTCGCAAAAGTAGTAAAAATATTTGACATGATATTCCTTTTGAGAAAAAAAATTATAAAGCGGATTCAACTGTCAAATTTATAAATTATTGGCAGAAATTTTTACCATATTTTCCTGGTGTGTGCAATTTTATTGATTAATTGCTTTGAATATTTTTTCCCCGCGTTTTGTCAGGAGTTTGATAAGCAATATTCCTTTTGCCGATACATGTATTTCCGTTATGGGTTCAAAACAGGTATGTGTTTCAATACATTTTCCGTCAGGGGTATAGATTTCTATGGTATAAGGAACCTCGGCATTTTGTATTTCCATTTTTCCATGAAACGGGTTGGGATAAAGCACGGAGTGCTCCATGGCTGTTTCTTTGGTCAGCACGGAATCTTCCATGGTGGTAAAAGTGTCATATACCCAGTCGCTGAACAGGGTGTCGTTGCAAACGGCCCGCACATAGATGTCATATACGGTGGAGGGCTTTAACCGGGCAAGAACGGTCACGGTATCGGTGAGCATGTGGCAGGTGTCGCTGCCCAAAACATATCCGTGCTCTCCGTATTCCATTTGCCAAAATAGCGGCATGGCGTAATATTGCCATGTTATGGTGGCGGAGCAGGGGGTGATATCCGTATGTTGCATATTGACAATTCCTCCGCAGGTATCGGTAAGGGCGTCGGTGCAGACACTTGTCATACTCCAGTCGCTGAGCAGGGTGTCGTTGCAAACGGCCCGCACATAGATGTCATATACGGTGGAGGGCTTTAACCGGGCAAGAACGGCCACGGTATCGGTGAGCATGTGGCAGGTGTCGCTGCCCAAAACATATCCGTGCTCTCCGTATTCCATTTGCCAGCATAAGGCGGAGGTATCCGTCCATGCTATTGTGATGTTGAATGTATCTTTTGCGGCAAGATGCATATTTTGTATGGCATGGCAGGTGTCGGGTTCAGGAATGGAATCGTGATATAATATCAAGCTGTCCAAATAAAATGCGGAGCCGGTTTGGCGGTTGTTGTTTGCCGAAGAAATGATGAGTATAATCAATGAGTCGGCTAAAGGTGCGGTATTGACGGAATCGGCAAACGGCAAAGCGGAATACAGGACATCAAACGGCTGATAAAAATTGGTGTCGGTAAAATTCCTGTTAAATCCGCCTCCTACCACTTCCCTCATGCCGGTAGCAGTATTGTAATGTGTGCCCAGAAGCATAATGCCCCCGTTGTCGTTGCCGGTTACGGCGGAGGTGTATTTGTAATATCCGTGCAGTCTGGAGGGTTCAAAACCATTGAGAGCCAAACCGCCTGAAAAATAGTCATTCATATCCAGCTGTGAGAATGCGGCTATCACTTGGTCGGCTTCAAAGGTGTTGACACTGTCCAGCATATCGGTAAACAAAGTGAGAAAATGGTCTGCATCAATGGCTCCGGTGGTCAGCACCGAAGGGAATATCATATTGGTATAAAAAGTGTCGATATATCCGCTTACCGTATTGTAAGTGCTTGCCGGTATGATATCGGAAAGCTGAAAGGTTTGTAACGACAGGGCCTTGTTGCCATCAGGCACGGAATTGCCTGTTTCGAAAGCGGCTTTCAGCAGGGGCAAGGTGGTGTTTACATTGATAGTTTGAAATCCGAGGTTGACACTTCTGTTAATGTGATAGGTGATATAATCCCATGAAGCGGGATATTGATAGGCGTTGTAAAGCGGCAAGGTAATAAAACCGCCCATGGCAGACAGGGTGTCTCCCGGGGCTGTGGACCAATTTTCAAAACTGAAATTGGGTATGGCATGTGAATCTTGCGCTTGCGCATGTTGCAATCCCGATAGCAGCAGCAATAACAAAGTGTGTTTGAATATATTTTTCATACAGAGCGGTTTACAATTTGATTTTTTCCAAAATATTACATAACAAATGAGTGGGGAACCCCATCACGGTATAGAACGATCCTTCTATTTTATCAATTGCCCGCATGCCTATCCATTCTTGTATGCCATAGGCACCTGCCTTGTCGTAAGGTGCATATGTATCTGTATAATATGCGATATCCTGTTGTGATAGCGGTAAAAAATGGATGTATGCCGTATCGTAGTCAAGCCAAAAAGAGCCTTTGTAGCAAACGCATACGGACGACATCACGCTGTGGTACCGGTTGGACAGGCATTGCAGCATATAAGTGGCTTCTTGCGGGGTTTTGGGCTTGCCGAATATTTGTTCTCCGCAGCAGACGATGGTATCTCCTCCTATTATCAAAGTATCGGGAGGAAAGGTCGGTTGTACGGCTTTTACTTTTTTCAACGCTATGGTTTGCACTATTTGGTTGTGAGGCAGGCCTAAATTAATGGTTTCATCCACTTGTGCGGCGCATGTTGTAAAATTCAGGCCTAAATTTTTAAGCAGTTCCGCCCTGCGGGGTGATTGGGAAGCCAATACTATTTTTATATTGTCAAAATTGTGAGGTAACATTAAAAACTCATTTTTTCACCAAAAGCCAAATCACCGGCATCTCCCAATCCCGGCACTATATAGGATTGTGCGGTAAGTTCTTCGTCTATTGCGACTGTCCATATATCCGCATTGTGCGGTAGTTTGGATTTTAAATAGTTGATACCTTGTATAGTGGATATCACCGATACCACATGTATTTTGCTTGGCATACCATAATGAAACAGACCTTTGAGCGATACATCCACCGATTGGCCTGTAGCCAGCATGGGGTCTGCCAGAATAAGCACTTTGTCATTCAAATCCGGAGCGGAAATATAGTCCAATTGTATTTCAAACGAACCGTCTTTTTCGGTTTTGCGATATGCTGAAACAAAAGCACTTTCCGCGTGGTCGAAAAAATTCAGAATACCTTGGTGAAAAGGCAATCCTGCCCGCAAGATAGTGGCAATCACCAAGGGTTGGGACGGCAGCATCATGGGAGCTATGCCCAGGGGAGAATCTATATTTTGAGATGTATATGCTAATTTTTTGCTTATTTCATAGGCAAAAACTTCTCCCAATCGCTCCAAATTCTTACGAAATCTGAGGCTGTCTTGCTGTATGTTGATGTTTCTTAATTCGGCTAAAAATGTGTTAGCCAATGAATTCTGTAATTGTAAAACTGTAACCATAAACTATTTGTTGCACTAATCACTAAAAAGATATATACCTTGTTATAATATTCAAAATCTGTTGGCAAGCCGTTTTATTTAAATCGGTAGCCCACGCCTATTTTCAAAAGAGCATCCACACCTATATTGGCTTCCAGCAAGCCATACCATTTTTTGCCCACCATCAGTCCTACAGGCGTGATGTCAAAAGCGAACAAACATTGGTGATAGGCATTTTCTCCCGCTTTTTTACCGTCCCACATAACATTGATGCCTATATCTATGCCTGCATATAATTTTACAACGGGTTTGTTTAAATAAATAAAACGGACACTTGGCATTAATGCAATAGAAGAGGTGGTGTATGTTTTTTCTTTTACCGAGCGGGTGCTGTCGGTATAGACAGTGTTATATATTCCTTCGTAAACAACTTTGCAGCCTAATTCGCACCAGGGTTTAATTCTGTAATAATAATGAAAGCCGTAAGTTCCCAGCCAGTTGAAATCGTAAGCGTGTTTATTAATGCTGCTGACTATGGCAAGAGGGATTCCTTTTGCAAATATCATGACAAAAAGGCCTTCTGCAGAAAAGCTTCCTGCGCTGATACCCAAATCATGATGATATTCCAAATAATTCTCATTGGATGAGAATATCGGCTCTTCCGGATTTTGCCCCATCAGGGCATTCTGCACAAGGCATACGGCCAATAAAACGATTGCTGATTTTTTTATCATTTATTATTACTTTTAATACATGCAAAGATAGCATTATTTTTTTTGACATGGAGGAGGAGTTGTCCTAATTGATGAGAAAAATAAAGCACAATAAATTTTTCATCCTTTTTCATACAATAAATTCTTATCATTTGCCGTTTTTAAAATTTAATATTATACTGATGAAACACACTAAACGAAATATTTTTACAGGTATAGTCATAGGTATATTGACGGTGGTATGTGCCGGATTTGTACACAATGATTTTGAGTTGGCCAAAAATTTGGATATTTATTCTTCTCTTTTGCGGCAGTTGGATGAAAACTATGTAGATGAAATCAATGTGAACGATTTGGTGACGGCATCCATCAATGCCATGTTGGAGAAATTGGATCCATATACTGTATTTTATCCGGAATCGGAATTGGAGGAATTCAAGTTGATGACCACCGGCCAATACGGAGGAATAGGGGCCACCATACAGCAAGACAGCGATTATGTTCTCATATCGGAGCCTTACGAAGGTTTTCCTGCATACAATGCGGGCTTACAGCCGGGAGATAAAATATTGGAAATAGAGCATAAAAGTGTAAAAGGGAAAACGGTTTCGGATGTCAGTAATTTGCTCAAGGGTCAGCCCGGCACCACCATACATTTAAGTATAATGCCTTACGGAAGCAGCAAGGCTGTACGTAAAGAAATAACCAGACAGGAGATAAAATTCCCTAATGTAAGCTATAGCGGAATGCTTAATGACACCGTAGGCTACATCCGCTTGGACCAATTTACCGAAAATGCCGCCAATGATGTGAAGAATGCTTTTATCCGGCTGAAAAACCAGGGTATGAATCATTTGGTGTTTGACCTTAGAGGCAATGGCGGCGGTTTGCTGAATGAGGCTGTGGACATTGTCAATTTGTTTGTAAATCCCGACAATGTGGTGGTGAGTACCAAGGGCAAAAGCAGTGATAAAACGCAGGTGTTTGCCACTCACAACGCACCTTTGGATACCAAAATTCCCATAATAGTGTTGGTTGACGGAGCAAGTGCTTCCGCATCGGAAATAGTGTCAGGGGCTTTGCAGGATTTTGACCGTGCCGTGATAATAGGCCAACGTACATTTGGTAAAGGATTGGTGCAGAATATCATGCCTTTGAGTTACAATACCCGTGTAAAAATAACGGTATCGAAATATTATATTCCGTCAGGCAGATGTATTCAAGGCATAGATTACGGAGATAAAGACGAAAAAGGCTTGTCCAAACGCAAGGCCGATTCATCGGCTACCGCCTTTAAAACCAAAAACGGGCGGGTAGTATATGATTATGGCGGAATAGAACCCGATATAAAAGTGGATATTCCTCCATACAGCACCGTGTTGTTAGCCATGTTTGAAAAGAAACTTATTTTTAATTATGCCAATGAGTATAAACTCAAACATAAACACATGGTGCCGGCAAAAGAATTTACCATATCCGATGATGTGTATCGGGATTTTACCAATTATGTAAAAGCAAAAAATCTTTCTTATGAAACTTATACGGAAAAACAAATAAAGGTATTAAAAAACAGTTGTAAGGACGATAAGTTTTCCGTTGCAATAGAAAATCAGATACAACAATTGGAAATGGCCGTGCAAAAAGAAAAAGAAGCGGACATGGATAAATATAAAAAAGAAATTTCCCAATTGTTGCAGATGGAAATAGTGTCACGCTATTATGCACAAAAAGGAAGAATAGAAAGTTCTTTAAGCATAGATCCCGATATAGCAAAATCCATAGAAATATTTGCAGACAACAAGCAGTATTACAATATATTAAAGCCCGGAGGCAAAAAATAGCCGCAATTATTGCGAATGCATCATTGTACGATTGAAAGGCATCGTTTGGGATAATATGCTATTTCATAACGTTTGCCGGCTTCGTTTATTGTGTTTTAATGGTTGATATATCTGTCATATTATAGTTTTTCACCAGAATAATATTTATACATAATATCCACATAGTATTTTGTGAAATCTAAAATTTTTACTATACCGTTTAGTTTATAAGATATAGTATCTGCTTTATATGTAATCTGCAGTGTTGTAAAACGAGTTTTGTCCGTACTATCAGCATATTGTTGCATATACAGAAACATATCTTCAAAATTCAAAGTATCCGCTGAATCTTTCTTATAAACAACTTTTCCCAAATCTATCGTTTCATTCCCTGATTCTAATGTCTCTATGGTTTTTGTTTCTATAAATACAGTATCATGACTTTTGGTTATGCAATTATAATATTTTAGTCTTACCATACAAACAGATAAATCTGCACATACGAATATGGTATCCTCGTTGTTCATCGTTTCGGAAAATTTGAAAATATCTTTTTCTAAAGAAAAATCAGAATTGGAAATTATTTTTTCATCATGAATATTTTCTCTATGACAACCAATAGTGATGAACCAAAGAGAGAAAAGGAAGATGATTATTAATTTATACATAGGTATTCAATTTTATAAGCTAAATTCAACAAATAAATGCAAATTTGTTAAACTATTTTTTTGCAAAAATACAAAAAAAATTAATACGAGGGCAAAAAAGGATATTTTTTTCACAAAAAAAAACGTCATGTGTTTTTATCGCTATTTAGAGATAAAAATGTTATCTTTGCGTTTTGTCGTCACAAGATATGATATTGGAATTGCAGAATAGAGTTTCATCCCGAGAGCAAGTGCATCGCATGTGCTATTTGTTTGCATTGTCAGTAATAGCGGCGGGAATTCCGTTTTCCCGTTTTTTGATGTCATTGGGCGGTGTGTTGTTGGTGTTGAATTGGGTGATGGAAGGGAAATGGAGGCAGAAAGCGGATATTTTATTGCACAATAAACCCTTACGGGTGTTTTTATTGTTAATGGCCGTTCATGTGGTGTTTTTGATATTTGCCCCCCGTTTCAAAGACAGCATAAAGGATATTTGGATTAAAATACCCTTGCTGTATCTTCCTGTTATTATGGCTTCATCCTCCCCATTGACTAAAAAAGAGGTGAACGGTTTGTTAAAAGTATATGTCATGGCCACACTGGTAAGTATTGCATGGGGGTGGATAGCCTATATTGCTCACCATTGGATGGAAAAGCGGATGATGGCATTGTTCATTTCCTATGCCCGGTTGGAAATAAATATCTGTTTTGCCTTTTTTGTGAGTTTATATTTAGCATGGAAGGCTGTGCCGGCTGCACAAAAAGCGGTTTACGGAGTATTGTCCGCCGTTTTTCTTGTGTTTTTGATTTATTCGGGATTTCTTACAGGGCTGATATTGCTATTGGTTATTGTGATGGTTTTTTCGGTAATGCATGCTTACCGTTGCCGTAATAAAACGGTTAAAATCATGATATATTCGCTGGTGTTTTTATTCGTATCGGGGGTGGGTGTTTATTTTACGATAGTCACATATCGCTATTTTTCTTCTTCTTTCAATATGGATACCGCGGCGGTTTACACGGCGGACGGGCATGTTTACACTCATCAGGTAAGGCCTCAGGAATTGGAAAACGGCAGTTATATATTTACCTATGTGTGTGAGGAAGAATTGGAGCAGGCGTGGAACAAAAGGAGCCACATCAATTACAAGGATACGGTTGCCAATGGTTTTTCGGTGCAATCCACCCTTATTCGGTATCTCAATTCCAAGCATTTGAAAAAAGACCGTCTGGGAGTGGAAGCCTTGACGGAGCAAGATATACACAATATAGAAAACGGGACGGCCAATTATAATTACCGGCATTCGTGGGGGCTTGTCGGCCGTTATTATAGTGTATTGTGGGAAATGAACGATTATTGTCACACGGGATATATTGCAGGATATTCATTGCCCCAGCGGTTTGAATTGTGGAATGCTTCTTTGCGTGTTATACGCCGGCATCCCTTGGGAGTGGGCACCGGCAATACCCGTTATGCACTTTGTCAGGAACTTGTCAACAGCAATTCCCCTATCAAATATAGCAATATGAAAAGTCACAATGAATATTTGAGTTTATTGATGGCTTTCGGTTGTGTGGGCTTTATAATATGCCTGATAGCCGTATTTTATCCTGTTGTGCACAAGCGGCCTTCAGCTTTTGTGTTCTCAGTTTTTATGATAATCATGTTGTTGTCCATGCTTACGGAAGATTCTTTGGACCAACAGGACGGGGCAACCCTTTTTGCTTTTTTTTATGCTTTGTATATTTTTGCAGACGGCACGGAAAGGGAACCGGCATAGTTTTTGCCGGAACAGGCGGTGCCATCGGTTGCAGAGGTGTTTGGCAGAGGTTTGTAAACATGCGGCAAGGGAGGCAAAATAGGTTTTTTCTTTTTTGGGTGTTCCATGGTAAAAAAAAATAGTGTACATTTGCAAAAAAAATTATTTTGATGACAAATTTTGATTTAATAGTAATAGGAAGCGGTCCCGGAGGCTATGTGGCTGCGATAAAAGCGTCACAAATGGGATTCAAAACAGCAGTTGTAGAGCGTGCCGAATTGGGCGGAATATGTTTGAATTGGGGTTGTATTCCCACTAAAGCTTTGATGAAATCGGCGCAAGTGTACCGATATATGAAGCACGGAGCAGAATACGGTATGGTATGTGATGAGGTGAAGCCCGATTTCGGCGCCATAGTCGCCCGAAGTCGTAATGTGGCGGAAACCATGAGCAAAGGCATACAGTTTTTGTTCAAAAAAAATAATATAGAAGTGATTGCGGGTCATGGAAGCATCAAACCCGGCAAAATAGTGGAAGTAACTGATAATGATGGTAAAGTGACGCAATATTCCGCTTCTCATATTATTTTGGCAACGGGGGCGCGTTCCCGTGTTTTGCCCAATTTGCCGCAAGACGGTAAAAAAATAATAGGATACAGGCAAGCTTTGACATTACCGGCATTGCCGGAAAGCATGGTGGTGGTAGGCAGCGGTGCCATAGGCAGTGAGTTGGCTTTTTTCTATAACAGCTTAGGCACCAAGGTTACTTTAATAGAATTGTTACCGCAGATATTGCCTGTGGAAGATGAAGAAATAGCCAAACATGTGGACAGAGCTTTTCGCAAACAGGGCATGAAGGTGATGACGGAAGCGGTAGTGGAAGCGGTGGATACTTCCAAAGAAAAATGTGTGGTAAAAGTAAAAGACAAACGCGGAAATCTTCTTGAGATAGAGGCGGATGTAGTACTTTCAGCCGTAGGCGTGCAAACCAACATAGAAAATATCGGTTTGGAAGAATGCGGAGTGCAAGTGGAACGCGGAAAGGTGGTGGTGGATGATTATTATCGTACCAATGTGGAAGGAGTGTATGCTATAGGAGATATAGTGCATGGTCCGGCTTTGGCGCATGTGGCTTCCAAAGAGGCGGTAATATGTGTTGAAAAATTGGCGGGAGCCAATCCGCATCCTATAGATTATAACAATATTCCGGGCTGCACTTATACCACGCCGGAAGTGGCTTCCGTCGGGATGACAGAGAAAAAGGCTTTGGAGGCCGGTTATGAATTAAAAATAGGGAGGTTTCCTTTTACTGCATCAGGCAAAGCTACTGCAGCAGGCAATAGGGACGGCATGGTGAAAATGATTTTCGATGCCGGAACCAACCGGCTGTTGGGATGTCATATGGTAGGGGATAATGTTACCGAAATGATAGCGGAATGTGTGGTGGCCCGTCAGAATAATCTCAGCGCAGAGCAAATATTGTCAGCCGTGCATCCGCATCCCACCATGAGCGAAGGGGTAATGGAAGCCGTGGAGGCAGCCATAGACAAGCCTATACATTTGTAAACATTTCATGAAAGAGCAATGAAGGCCTGTGTTTTTCCGGGGCAGGGATCTCAGTATGCGGGTATGGGATTATCTTTGTATCAAAGTATTCCCAAGGCCAAATATTTATTTGAGCAAGCCAATGAAATACTCGGATTCAACATCGCCGACATTATGTTTTACGGAACGGAAGAAGATTTAACGCAGACCAAAGTCACTCAGCCGGCCATATATCTGCATTCCACCATATTAACCATTTGTATGGGAGAGCGTTTTTGTCCCGATATGGTGGCAGGTCATTCTTTGGGGGAATTTTCAGCCTTGGTAGCCAATAAGTGTTTAAAATTTGAAGACGGACTTAATTTGGTAGCTCAAAGAGCAATGGCCATGCAGAAGGCATGCGAAGAACAACAATCGGGCATGGCGGCCGTAACCAATTTAAACAGTGATGCCGTTAATGATGTATGCAAAAGCATTACCGGTGAAATAGTGGTGGCGGCCAATTATAATCATCCTAACCAAACGGTGATATCGGGGACTTTAAAAGGCATAGAGCAGGCTACCGGTTTGTTGCTGGCAAAAGGAGCAAGAAGAGTGCTCCCTCTCAAAGTGGGAGGAGCTTTTCATTCCCCTTTGATGGAAAAAGCGAAGAACTCTCTGGCTACAGCCATAGAGCATACTCATTTTTATACGCCTGTATGTCCTGTATATCAAAACTATACGGCTATGCCCTCCATGGACGGGGAAGAGATAAAAGACAATCTTATAGCCCAACTTACCGCTCCCGTGAAATGGATGCAAACTGTCCGGAATATGATATGTGACGGAGCCACCAGTTTTTTGGAGATAGGTCCCGGTGAAATATTAAAAAGCATTATAAAAAAAATAGATATAACAATTGAAGCAGACAGCATATCTACAATAAATATAACCTAACACATATAATCATGATGAAACTCTTATTAATCAGCAATTCCACTAATTTCGGCGAACCTTATTTGGCTTGGTGTCAAGCTCAAATAGAAATGTTTTGCCTTCAAAACAATATCAAAGCCGACAGCCGTATAGCATTTGTTCCTTTTGCCGGCGTTAACATAGGGGGTAATGTTTATCCCCAAAGCTACGATGCATATGAACAAAGGGTACAAAATGTATTTAAAAAATGGGGTTTTAAAAATTTGCATTCCATACATCATGCAAAAGATAAGAAAGCGGCAATAGAAAAAGCCGATTGTATTATAGTAGGAGGTGGCAACACCTTTCATTTGGTGGCGGAATTGCATAATTATTCCCTTATGAATGTGATAGCCGATAAGGTTAAAAAGGGAATACCGTATATAGGTTGGAGCGCCGGCAGCAATGTAGCCTGCCCCACCTTGTGCACCACCAACGACATGCCTATAGTGCAGCCCAAAAGTTTTGACACATTGAATTTGGTTCCTTTTCAAATCAATCCCCATTATTTGGACCCCACACCCGAAATAGACAAAATGGTAAAACATGGCGGAGAAACCCGTCAAGACAGACTTAATGAGTATATGGCCGTTAATCAAAAAAAGACCGTGGTGGGTTTGAGAGAAGCCTGTGCTTTATGGGTGAACGGCAAAAAAATGATACTCAGAGGCGGCAAAAAAATGATAGTGTTTCAATATGGTAAAGAACCTTATGAAGAAGAACCGGGAAGTGATGTAAGCCGGCTTTTGAAACAGTAATGTTGTTCATATTGATGACATATTAAATATATGTTATATAATTATCATACGCATTGTCATTATTGTGACGGCAAAGGGAAACCGGAAGAATTTGTAAATGAGGCTATACGACTGAATTTTCATTCTTTCGGTTTTTCTTCGCATGCCCCTATTCCCATAGCAAACAATTTTGCCGTCAAAGAAGAGGATTTGCCCCAATATGTGGACGAAATCCGGGAATTGGAGCGTCAATATCCGCAATTGCCGCTCTCTTGCGGATTAGAATGCGATTATATACCGCAAATTACTTTTGCTTTTGACTATTTCCGGCAAAATTACCATATTCAATATATCATAGGCGGAGTGCATTTGGTGGCTTACCAAGGACAATTGTGGTTTATAGACGGACCGGAACAGGAAGTTTACGACCGCGGTTTGCAACAAATATTTCATAACGATATACGGTTGGCGGTAAAAACGTATTTTTATCAGCTATTTGAAATGATAGAGCGGGAACATTTTGAAATACTGGCGCATTTTGACAAAATAAAGATGCATAATCACAATCGTTATTTTACCGAAGATGAAGCCTGGTATAAAAATTATATTTTCCAAACCTTAGAATTGGTTCAGCAAAAAGGCATGGCGGTGGAAATAAATACAAGGGGTATCTATAAAAAACGCTGCCCCGATTTTTATCCTTCCGCCGAAATAATCAAGCTATTGTATCAACGGCATATTCCCGTTACTGTCAGCATGGATGCGCATGCTCCCGAAGAAATATCTTTGGGTTTTGAACCCGCCTTGAATTGCATACGGGAAGCGGGATACAGGGAAGTAGTGGGGATAAATCACGGCAAGATGCATCTGATCAGCCTGTAACAACTTTATTTTTGTAAAAAAAAGACTGTCTTATCATCTGTATTTTTGAATACTTTGCAGGGTGCGGATACGGGTGCAATTGTTAGCAAAAAAAACGGTGCCAAAAGCCGCAATTGTGAAAATAATTATCTATTAATCTGTATATTAGGTAAATAAGTTAATAACCGAAATTTGTTAATTATTTATTTCAGCAATAAAAAAATAATATGTCCAATACGATTAATTTTGTAAGTGGATTACCCAAGCATACTTTTTTTGCAAACATCCTGAAAACAAAACAGGTGAGGGTGTCAAGTAAAGATTTTGATAACAATTTTGTATTTTTAGATATAGAACCATGGATTTTTTTAAAGAACTTTTTAATTTAAACAGCAGCGACAATATTGAGGGAGAATTGTTGGATACTGAAAATTTTGACAAGGTATCGGCCGTAATGGCAGGTGCAAAAAACAAACCGCATTTGGTGAATGCGCGTGCCAATAATCGTCCGCAGGCAGTGCCGAATGTTGTAGATAATACCGTTAATGTTCAACAATCACAGCAACAAGAACCGCAACCAATGGAACAACATACAGAAAAAGAAGTTACAGAAGAGACGTCCAATCAATTTTATAGCAGAGGCATAGGTGAAAATATGCGCAAATATTCGGTGGAAGAAGTGCAGGCAGAGGCTACGAAATATTTTGACGGAGATCTCATGGTGGCCAATGTTTGGATTAATAAATATGCTTTAAGAGACGGCAATGGTAATTTATATGAGCTTACTCCCGACGACATGCATAAGCGTTTGTCAAAAGAATTCGCCCGCATAGAGCAAAAATATCCGAATCCTTTGAGCGAAGCTCAGATTAATCAGCTTTTGAAAAATTTTCAATACATAGTACCGCAGGGCAGCCCTATGTTCGGAATAGGCAATCCTTTTCAGATAGCATCTCTTTCCAATTGTTTTGTGATAGGTAACGGAAGCAATTCCGATTCCTACGGTTCTATTATGAAAATTGACGAGGAGCAGGTGCAATTGATGAAACGTCGCGGCGGAGTGGGTCATGATTTGTCCCATATACGTCCCGAAGGCAGTCTGGTGCACAACAGTGCACTCACATCTACGGGTATAGTGCCTTTTATGGAACGTTATTCCAATTCCACCCGCGAGGTGGCGCAAGGCGGGCGCAGAGGTGCTCTTATGTTGAGTATTTCGGTAAAACATCCCGATGCGGAAAAGTTTATAGATGCAAAATTGGAACAAGGAAAAATTACGGGTGCCAATGTTTCGGTGAAATTGGACGATGAATTCATGAAATGTGTAAAATCGGGAGCGCCCTATATACAACAATATCCCATCTATACACACAGCCCTTTGGTAAGAAAAGAAATTGACGCCAAAAAACTTTGGAACAAAATCATTCATAATGCATGGAAAGCCGCAGAGCCCGGCGTATTGTTCTGGGATACCATCCTTAAAGAATCTATTCCCGATTGTTATGCGGAATATGGTTTTGAAACCGTATCTACCAATCCGTGCGGTGAAATTCCGTTGTGTCCTTACGACAGTTGTCGTTTAATAGCCATCAACTTATACAGCTATGTGGATCATCCGTTTACGGCCAATGCTTCGTTTAACTTTGAAAAATTCAAAAAACATGTAAGCATTGCCCAACGTTTGATGGATGACTTGATAGATTTGGAAATGGAGAAGATAGATTTGATTTTGGACAAAATCCATCATGATCCTGAAAGTGAGCATATTAAACGTGTTGAAGAAGAATTGTGGAATAAAATAAAAGAAAAATCATCCAAAGGTCGCCGGACAGGATTGGGCATTACCGCCGAAGGGGATATGTTGGCAGCCTTGGGAATACGTTACGGTTCGGAAGAGGCCATCAATTTTTCTACGGAAGTGCACAAGCAATTGGCGTTGGCAGCATATCGCAGTTCCGTTGAAATGGCAAAAGAAAGAGGCAAATTCTCCATATACAATTCTTCAAAAGAAAGTTACAATCCGTTTATTCGCCGTATCAGAGAGGCTGATCCGGCATTGTATCAGGATATGTGCACATATGGCCGTAGAAATATCGCCCTGCTTACCATAGCTCCTACCGGAAGTGTAAGTATGTGTACGCAAACCACCTCCGGAATAGAACCCGTGTTTATGATAGCTTACACCCGCCGTCGTAAAGTAAATCCTAACGATAACAATGTGAGAGTGGATTTTGTGGATAAGAACGGGGATTCGTTTGAAGAATACCAAGTGCTTCATCCCAAATTTGCCGTATGGGCCCAACTCAACGGTTATGATGTGGAAAAGCTCAAAGCCATGAAAAGTGATGAGTTGAATAAAATCATAGAAAAATCACCTTATTATAAAGCCACCGCCCAT
Organism: Bacteroidales bacterium; assembly: GCA_017616775.1. Classification (GTDB taxonomy): domain Bacteria; phylum Bacteroidota; class Bacteroidia; order Bacteroidales; family WCHB1-69; genus UBA1205. The sequence continues at coordinate 12,202 of JAFZXM010000059.1, read as the reverse complement.
GATATTGACTGGACAATGAAAGTGCGTTTGCAAGGAGCTGTTCAAAAATGGGTGGACCATTCAATAAGCGTAACCGTAAACGTTCCCGAAAATGTCAGCGAATCGGTGGTGAGCGATGTGTACAAAACGGCTTGGGAATGCGGATGTAAAGGCATGACCATTTATAGGGAAGGTTCCCGTGACGGTGTGCTGATAAGCGAAAGCGAAAAGAAAAAGAGTCATGCCAACAGTGCTTCGTTTGGCGAGGCATTGGTTCCCAAGCGTCCGGAACAATTGGAAGCAGACGTGATAAGATTTCGCAATAAAGAAGAAGAATGGATAGCCGTGGTAGGTCTGCTCGATGGCCGTCCTTATGAAATATTCACAGGAAAAGCCGATGCTTTTTATCTTCATCCTGCCATAAAAAAAGGATGGGTAAAAAGAGTGAAACACGGAAATGAGCCTGCACGTTACGATTTCACCTTTATAGACAAACAAGGTTACGAAGGAAGTGTGTGCGGTTTGTCCCGTATGTTCAACGAAGAATATTGGAACTATGCCAAATTGATATCCGGAGTATTGCGCTATGGTATGCCTCTGCCCAATGTGGTAAATCTGGTATCCAAGCTCCATTTTGACGATGATAATATCATGACATGGAAAAACGGTGTTACCCGTGCGTTGAAAAATTATATTAAAGACGGCACCAAGGTGAAACAGGCATGTCCGGAATGCGGTCAGGAATCATTGGTATATAAAGACGGTTGTGTTACTTGTGTAAATTGCGGCCATTCCAAATGCGGCTGATAAATAACGGTGTTGTCAGCCGTATTGACAATAGTTGCAAATATGATAATAGATATCAATAACATCAATTTCAAAAACAGACTTCCCATACAATTGAGGATGACCGATGTGGATGCTTTGCACCATGTCAATAACGGTGTGATATGCTCCTATTTCGATTTGGGCAGGCTCAATTATATGAAAGATGTAAGCGGGAAGTTTGAGTTGAAAGACATAGATATAGTTTTGGTTCACACCGAATACGATTTTATGGCCTCCATCCGGTTCAATGACACCATAGCGGTAGATACCGCTATATTGGAATTCGGGTCAAAAAGCGTTAAAATGATACAGCGTATCGTCAATACCTCTACCAATAAATGTTATTGTACATGTTATTCCGTATTGGCCGGATATGATCACGAGCGCGACAGTTCGGCGCCCATAAAAGAAGAATTCAAGCGGCAGGTGATGGCATACGAGCGCAAGCAAACAGTCAAAAAATAAACAATCGTTGTAGTCTTGTGGCAAATTGGGCTATAATGATGATTTTAATATTATAATTTGCCTTATTAAACAGATACAAAGATATGGGAATTATTCTTTCTTTAGTAATTGGCGTATTAGCCGGATTTTTGGGCGGTAAAATATTCAGCGGAAGCGGAAACGGTTTGTTGGTCAATCTGATAGTCGGGGTAATAGGCGGTTTTTTAGGCGGTTGGGTTTTCGGATTATTGGGTATAGGCGGCAATAGCCTTTTGTGGCAATTGATTAGCGCCACAGTGGGTGCCATATTGTTTTTGTGGATACTTTCACTGATAAAAAGAAAATAGTTTTTAATAAAAATGACCAAGCATCGCTTGGTCATTTTTATTGCATGTTGCCTTAAAACAGCAGTCGTGCCGTTTTTTTTGTTGCCATGCGGACATTTTTGAGTGATGCCGCAGATAAAAATTGCGGGAACAGCCTAACCGTTGAATTGGGATAGTGTTCCGGCAGAATATACAAACCAAAGGGGCAAAAAACATGATAAAACGGAGCATGTGCGCTGTTAACAGGCATTTCTTGCATTTCGGAGGGAAGCGTATTTTTCGCTTGCATGCCGGAATTGGTGTTGGAAGGCAAAAAAATGCTATCTTTGCATTTTAATAGAATAATTGTATGAGTATACGGCATTATATCGGCATAATTTTATTATTGTTTTCTTTCGTATACCTGCAAGCACAAGAGAGGTATGTTCTCAAAGGCAAAATAGTGGATTTTCTTACCGTTCAGCCTTTGGAGAACGCATGTGTTCATAATATGTCCTCGGGGCTGATGGTTTTTTCGGATGCACAGGGAAATTATGCCCTTATGGTACGGTTAAACGATACTATAGCCATATCCAGGGTGGGGTTTAATGTGGAGGTGTTGGTGGTAAGCGATAGTGTAATCAACAATCGCGGTCATTTTTTTATCCGCCTGCTAATGAAATCCATAATGTTAAAGAACTTCACGGTATATGCCATGAAACCTTATCCTCTTTTTGTGAAAGATTTGGCAAAAAAAACAGCATACGATAAGGTGGAGGTGCCCGGAGTCACACTTTCGGAAGAAGAAAAATCCCAGTCGGTGCCCCATTCGGATAGGGGTAACTTGTTGGCAAATACGCCGTTGGCTCATCCTATAAGTTTTTTATATGAAAAATTCAGCCGCAAGGCCCGTTTGCAGCGTACGTATAAAGAATTGGTGTCGAATCAGGATGAGGTAATGCGCATGGCAGAAAAATACAATGCGGAAGTGGTAAAACGAATTACCCGCCTCAGTGGCAGCGAAGTGGATGAATTTATGCTGTTTTGCGGATTTTCCTATTATACTATAGCCATGTCAACCGATGTGGAGATAGAACAAATGATAGCCAAAAAATACATGGAATATAAACAATATAAAAGTGCCAACCAATAATCCTTTGATTTGCATTATAGGCCCTACCGCTTGCGGAAAAACCCGTTTGGCCGTGCATTTGGCATGTTTGCTCAATGCGGAAATTATCAGTGCCGATTCCCGGCAAGTGTATCGGCACATGGATATAGGAACAGGTAAAGATTTGAACGAATATACAGTCAACGGCATTGCCGTTCCATACCATTTGATAGATATTGTGGAGGCGGGATATCAATACAGTGTGTTTGAATATCAAAGGGATTTTCATGAGGCATACGCCAAAATAAAAGCAGGCAATCATTTGGCAATATGTTGCGGCGGAAGCGGAATGTATGTGGAGGCCGTTTTAAAGGATTATCGTTTGGAAAAAGTTCCCGTTAATGAAGCGTTCAGAGCAAGATGTATGCAACAAAGTGATGAAGAACTGGCAAAGGAACTGGCACGGTGCAAAACATTGCACAATATAAGTGACACTTCGGACAGAAACCGGCTGATACGTGCTTTGGAAATAGAAACTTATTATATGTCGCATCCTGACAAAAGTGAGCATATCACATATGATTACCGTATTTTTTATATAGATATAGAGCGGGAACGCTTGCGTTCCAATATAGCAAAACGCTTGGAAGAGCGGCTGCAGGCGGGAATGATTGACGAAGTGAACAGGCTTCTGTTGCAGGGCTTAAGTGCGGAAAGCTTAAAATATTACGGTTTGGAATATAAGTATATTACCATGTATTTGAACCATGAATTATCGTATGATGACATGAAAAATCAGCTTTGCATTGCAATAGGACAGTTTGCAAAACGGCAACAAACATGGTTGAATCGTATGAGGAGGTCGGGTTTGGAAATGGTGGCGGTTCCGTATGAGCTTCCGTTGCAGGATAAAATACATCTTATCGTATCACATTTGCATTAAGCGCGAATGTTGAAATTTTATTTTTGTCAAAGGGGATAATTTCAACAAATATTGATATCTTTGCATTTTAATATATAATTCAATTGGCACAAAAAGAAAAAAATACTCAAGACACCCCTTTGATGAAACAATATAATGCTTTCAAGGCGCAATATCCCGATGCATTATTATTGTTCAGGGTGGGTGATTTTTATGAAACATTCGGAGAGGATGCCGTAAAAGCATCCAAAATATTGGGGATAGTACTCACCAAACGCAGCAACGGGGCGGCTGCCGATATGGATTTGGCGGGATTTCCTCATCATGCCATAGACACCTATTTGCCCAAATTGGTACGGGCTGGGTTCAAGGTGGCTATTTGTGACCAATTGGAAGATCCTAAATTAACCAAAACATTGGTAAAAAGAGGCGTTACCGAATTGGTAACACCCGGGGTGTCGTATAATGACCAGATATTGGATACCCGCCAAAATAATTTTTTGGCAGGCATACACATGGAAGCCAATGAAGCGGGGATAGCCCTTTTGGATGTGTCAACAGGCGAATTCTATGTGGCTCAGGGCAAATTCAACTATATAGAAAAACTTTTGCAAAGTTTTTCCCCTAATGAGGTGATAGTGGAAAAGTCAAAATTGCCTTTTTTCAAAACCGCTTTTGGCGATAAATTCTTTTGCTCTACTTTTGAAGATTGGGTTTTCACCACCGATTTTGCGCACGAATTGTTGCTTAAACATTTTCAGGTGAGCTCTTTTAAAGGTTTTGGCGTGGAGGAATTGCCTTTCGGTTTGATAGCGGCAGGTGCTTGTATGCATTATTTGTTTGAAACACAGCATGACAAGGTTTCGCATATTACCAAGTTGTCCCGTTTGGAAGAAAACAAATATGTGTGGTTGGACAAATTTACCATACGAAATTTGGAATTGATGGATACGCCTAACGACAAAGCCGTTACCTTATTGGATGTAATTGACCACACCATATCTCCCATGGGAGCGCGTATGCTGAAAAAATGGATACTTTTGCCGCTAAAAGATAAAACGGGCATAGAACGCCGTTTGCACATAGTGCAATATTTGATAGACAATCCGCAATTTTCATCCCGGCTGAAGACATATATCACGCAAATAGGAGATTTGGAGCGCTTGATATCCAAAGTATCGGTTTCGAGGGCAAATCCCAAGGAACTGTTGCAGGTAAAACGGGCTTTATATGCAGTGGAAGAAATAAAACATTTGACAGAGGGTGTTGATGATAATTTTTTACAAAGCATAGGAGGGCAGCTTAATACAGTTGTCAACTTGCGTAATCGCATTGAAGACACCATATCGGACGATGCCCCTATGAATATATTAAAAGGCGGAGTAATCAAAAGCGGTGTGGACGCCCAATTGGATGAATTGCGGTATATAGCCACCAGCGGTAAGGATTATTTGCTGGATATGCAGCGTAAGGAAACGGAACGGACAGGCATATCATCGCTTAAAGTGGGATATAACAATGTGTTCGGCTATTATTTGGAAGTAACCAATGCCCATAAAGACAAGGTTCCGCAGGAGTGGATACGCAAACAAACGCTTACCAATGCCGAACGTTATATCACAGAGGAACTCAAAGAATATGAAAACAAAATATTGGGTGCCGAAGAAAAAATATTATCCATAGAACAGCGTATTTACAATGAGTTGTTGGTGTTGGCTTTAGATTATATACAGCCTGTGCAAACCGATGCCCAGCTGACAGCTCAATTGGATGTGTTGCTCAATTTTGCCGATTTGGCACAAAACAATCATTATGTATGTCCTTCCATTAATGAAAGTTATGCTATTAATATAGTCAACGGAAGGCACCCTGTGATAGAAAAACAGTTGCCTGTAGGGGAAAAATATATTGCCAACGATGTATATTTGGATAATGAAAAGCAACAGATACTTATTATAACCGGACCGAACATGTCGGGTAAATCCGCCTTGTTACGACAAACAGCCTTGATAGTGTTGTTGGCACAAATAGGTTCGTTTGTTCCTGCCGACAAGGCTGAGATAGGCATAGTGGACCGTATTTTTACCCGTGTGGGGGCATCTGACAATATTTCCTCCGGGGAATCCACTTTTATGGTGGAAATGAACGAAACGGCCAATATTCTGAATAATATTTCCAACAGGAGTTTGGTATTGTTGGATGAAATAGGAAGAGGAACCAGTACGTATGACGGAGTGTCCATTGCATGGGCGATAACCGAATATTTGCATGAACACAAGATGTTTAGGCCAAAAGTGCTGTTTGCCACGCATTATCATGAGCTCAATCAAATGGCGGATACGTTCAAACGTATTAAAAATTATCATGTTACGGTCAAGGAAATAAACAATAAAGTGTTGTTTTTAAGAAAATTGGTTCATGGAGGAACAGAACACAGTTTCGGCATTCATGTGGCTCGTATGGCCGGTATGCCTGCCTCAGTACTCAAAAGAGCCAATGAAATACTTAAAAATTTGGAAAATTCCCAGCATGAGAATCTGAATAAAGTGTTGTCGAAAAGCAACACCGGTGACAATGCTTATCAGTTGAGTTTTATTCAGTTGGATGACCCCTTGCTGCATCAAATCAAAGACGACATACTCAACACGGATATAGATACCCTGACTCCCGTGGAGGCCCTTATGAAACTCAATGAGATTAAAAAACTGCTGAAATAGACGGATTGTTCATAATTTCATATCAGCCATGGCGGAATGCATTAATAGCTCATATACAAACAAAAGACCGGACATCGTCCGGTCTTTTGTTTGCTTGTTATGCTTATGCTTATTGTTTTGCCTTGGCAATGGCATAAACACACAACAAAAACACCAGCAACAGCATGCCGTTGGTAATGACGTATGCCGGTGTGCTGAACTGCACAAAGGCAAAAATCAATTGTGCGATGAGCAGCACAACGAAAAATACGCCACCGACAGCAGCTGTGTTGGCAGAAGTGCGTCCTTGTTCAAAGCGTAGTCCGAGGTCAATTCCGTTATAAATATGCAAATATTGTAATGAGTGATTTGATAATTTTTATGTGTCACACTGAAAAACCTAACCTGAAGATAATAAGGTTAGAATCTTATTTTTCCCCTTATTTGGTTTTATGCGATTAGGTTAATTAAATAAGATTATTTATCCGAAATATTCTACCAAACCGAAAATGGAAAGGGCTAGGAAAAAGAATTGAATAGCATAACCTATAGCTGTCATAAAACGGCTTCCTGCTAAATCCATGCTGCTCTTTATCCAAAACCATCGAGGAGGTACGGTGTCTGCCCAACCTACAATACCAATGATGAGACCGAAGAATGCACATATAGCTCCTACGATAAGAGATACCGGTGATGGACCTTCAAGTAAATAAAGTCCGCCAAGAATAAAAGCGATAGGACTTATGAATTGAAATAGCCAAAGAAAGATTGCCATAATTATTGTTTGTTTTTAATCAATATGTTTATTTTTTCTTCAAGTGAATCAAGTTTTTTCTTTACGTCATCATTATTGTCAGCTGCCAATGCATCTACAAAGATAGAGTTGATGAGCGACATGCCAATTATACCACCCCCGATAAGAAGCAAGCAGAAATATATGCGTATAACGTGTACCCATACAGAAGGCATGTTGCCTACTACGGTATTAGGAATATCGTACCACCCTTCAATGGTAAACATCTGGAACATGGAATAGATGCCGTCAAGTGGGGTTTTGAAATATTCGGGCGCAGCATGGCTGAACAATGCACTATTAAACATTGCAATTATTATAATTATTATGAAATATGCCAATAAGAAAGCTGCTGATTGTCGTAGGGCAAGTGTGAAACCATTCCATATTTCTTTGATGTTAGGAAAGCGTCGGGCTGTACGGAATAATTTAAATACACGCAAGGCCCGCAAGGCGATAATAAAACCATAATCTGCTACATTGGGAACAAAATAGGCGGTTAGAGCAGGTAGAGTAATTAAGGTAACTATACCGTCAAGCATGTTCCATCCATTTTGCCAATAGCCTTTAAGACCATATTCTAAATGCTTGACAATCATCTCTGCCACAAAAAACGCAGAGCAGACGATGTCAATGATGGTTAAAATAATGTTGTCAATACCACATTCCTGAATGAAGATTGCGGCAACATTGAGCAATACTAAGCCCATCATAAACTTTTCGTGCAATAGTAATTTTTTCATGACAAAAATTATTTATTCCTTGCTCTCTCCCGTTTTAATGCTTCTCTGGTATTTTCAATCTCCCGTTTCAAACTCTCAATGCGACGATCATGATAGGCGGCGCGGTCAATCTTAGATTTGCGGTACGATGCCTTTGACGATGGCGTTGAAGCGCTTTTTATCATTCTCGCATAATATTCGTTGTCGCGTTTCTTGGCTTCCTTTTCCTTCTGCATGCTTGCACGAAGGTCAATGATTTTCTTCTTGTAATATTCCTTACTCATAACGTTTTAAAAATTTCATTTCGGACGTTGCACGCAACGTCGCTACAATAATAATCGCAACTGGCGGTCCGTCCAGACGTTGCACGCATTTTTGCCATTACACGTTTTTAGATATTGCACGCAACGTTTCTACATTAATATTCACCTCTTGCGGCCTGTCCGATGGTGATATTGTTCGGAACGCACACTTTTCCTGCCTTGTCCTTTACCTGTACGGTTACGCCAAACTGCTGGTCGAACATTTTCTCTGCTTCGCTTACCTTGGTGCTACCCTTGATTTTCAAGCCGTCGGCTTTGGTGTTCACATCCTTGGTTGTCTTCTTGTTCAAGGCAGCGAGAGTCATCTCTGGATCTGCCAGAACTGCGCCCTTATAGAATGCCAATGTCAGGTCGAAAGTCTTCTTGAAATCGGCCGAGATGGTCTTCAATTTTTTGTTCGGTGCTACTGTAAATTCTGCCTTGTTGAAATGATCCTTTAAATTGTCTAATAATCCCATTTCCTTTAAATTTTATTGTTAATACTTAAATTACTTCCATTCTCCTTTCTTGCAGCCGTCTGCTTCACACTTTTTGTTGAAGGCGGAAAGTGTCATCTCGTCGGCAGAACCGCTGGTGTAGTAGCGATGGCCGTCCTTAGTGGTATAGCATACTTGAGCGTAAAGACCGAAAACTTTGTCAAATTCTTGCTCCAAAGTCTTGATTTTCTTGTTGCCACTGATGGATATGTCGCCACCTGAATCGGCACGGCGTACAGATGCAAGCGTCTTGTCGGCGTCGATGTTGTATATTGTGCCGCCCTTTGCCACTTCCTGACGAGCGTAACTGTAGAAAATGCCCAGACGGATGTATGGGAACTGCTTGTTGAACTCCTTCATCAGTGTTCCGATCTTCTTGTTGCCATTTACCGAAATTTCAACTATGGTCTTTGCTGGAGCAACTTTCTTTGCTGCTGGCTTTGTCGTCGTGGTTTTTGCTACGGTTGTTTTCTTTGCGGCCGGCTTTGCTGTTGTTGTCTTTTTAGCGGCCGGTTTTATCGTTGTTGTCTTCTTTGCTGTTGGTTTGGTGGTTGTGTTTTTCTTAGTAGCAGTTTTTACTGCCGGTTTCTTTGTTGCTACCATAATTTATTAGTTTTCTTTGTCTTGTCTGCTCTTTTTGCAATTTAAGTTTTTCCGTAGTTAATAAGAAGAGGCGAACCATTGTTTGCCTCTTCTTAAAATAATGATTACTTACCTGCTTGAACAAGCGTTGCTTCGTTATCTGCCAATTTAGAATCATCGGCATTTGCCACTTGGACTCCAATGCCCCACATGGCTGCAAATTCTTCTTCAAAATTTCCAACGCGTTTTGCTCCACCAACAACCAATTCGCCACCTTTTGCTCCTTCGGCACGAATACTTGCCAATGTTGCCGTATCATCGGCATAACGACCTTTGCAACTAACATTTTGATATACACGCAATGTGCTGCCAAATGCTTTTTTAAAATCTTCCTTTAACTTGCGTACTGTTGTACGACCACTAATTTTTAATTCTGCCATACTTTTAATTTTTAATATATTGATGATAATTTTTATTTATTTTCTTAAACTCCGAATCCAAGAATTTTTCTACCTTCTTCTGGTGAAACTACTTCTAATTGGCATAAACGAATCATTAAAATAGTTGCTCCCATTTCCCTTTCGCTAATTTCTCCATCTGCACTTATGGTAGCAAAAATTAATGCACTAGCTTCTTTCTTATCATTTTGTGAAGCTACACGAAGAATATTTACTGCTTCAAAACAATCCATTTCTTGATATGTTTTTATAACATCAGTTTCATCTTCTTCTGATAATCCGAAACTCTTTAATTCTTTTAACAAGATCTTCGCTTCATCTTTCTCTAAGTCATCGACTTCTGCAACGTAATAAGCAGCTCTCATTGCTGCAGCTAATGTTTTTTTTGTCATTTTAGTTTAAATTTAAAATAAGCTTACTCTATTCTATAAGATTTTCAGCATCCTCTTTTATATTTCTACCTCAATAATCTTTCGTTTGTCTATTGGGGCGATCTTTTCTATTTCAAAATCTTTCCCTGCAATTTTGTATGCACCCCACAAATACGCGTCAACTTCGCGATATGTGAGTTTTCCCCACAATCCATATTCTTTCATAAAGGTATCATATACTTTCAAGAAGAAATCGTAATCGCGCAATTTTTCTTGAAATAACGCCTTGCTGTAGCCATTGGCAACATTTTTCTTTGTGGTATATGTGTATGGTGACAGGTTACCATCCTCAAATAGTTTGGTAAGAACATTAGCCACAATGTTGTCGTAAATTGGGAATGATGTAGGATTGTGGTATGCACAATACTTTGTGGCAAACGAATAGAAATCGTAACTTTTGCCATCTATCGATAGTAAGGCTATCTCTTTCACCAAAGTATTTTCTCCTTTTTTTAGCCGAGCATCTATGTTCTTTATGCCGAAAATGTGTTCCGTCATACGGTTGGTAGCGAGTATATAAGTTGAGTAAAGCAGATTCAGCAATTTTACCTTTACTTCTACGGCAGCTTTATTCTTGTGGTTGGGATAGTCATGCACAAGTCGTTGCAAGATGTCTTCCTGTATGCGATACGACTCCATTTTGTCGTAAGCTTTCAATGCCTTTTGGGCATCATTATATAAATCTTTTTTCATAATATTCTAATTTGCTAAACGCAGAGTACAAAGATGACAATAACCGCAATAGCGACAACTATGAGAGCAATCCATATCCACATCGGAATCTTCTTCTTTGGTGCGGGCGGCACATAACCGTTAAGGTACTCGAGACGGAAACTGCCTTTCTTGCCACCGCCTTCCGATTCCTCAAACTTGGCAACTTCGATACCATATTGCAGCGCGTGGCTTACCAGCCGTTCAAAACTTGGTTTTGTCCACATTTTTACGACAGTAAATTTTACGTCATCGCTGGAGTGCATCCATTCATCGTTTTCCACAAAATAGCCTTGTCCTTGTTTATACCATTCTTGACCTTCGGCAACCTTTTGTTCGATTTCTGCTTCAGTCATAAAAATGTGTTTGCTGCCACAATCAGGATTTAACTCATCGGGAAATGATTTTTTAAAATCCTCATAGGTAGCATGGGGGAATATTACTTGGTATGCGTTGATAATACCTAATGCTGTCCGGTTTTGTGCTTTACCGTAAACTCTAACTTTATTTGTCATGAATTTTAAATAAAAAATTTTGCAAAAAAAGAAAAAAAATCCAAATAATTAGCCAATTCGGCATGTCCAATCAGTTCACATGTCCGTATCGGGCATGTGTGAAACAATTACGGATCAACAGGATTATCTTCCGGTTGTTCTTGTTTTTCATTTACCTGTAAAGAATAGTGGCGGAAGAAATCATGGTGCAGGGCGCGGCTGATAAGCAGCAATTGCTGGGTGTCCAAGGAATGTTTGTTGTAGATTTTCTGCAATGCCCGCGGAGTGAGTCCAATCCGCTCTGCCAGCCAGGCGTTGGTATGTCCCTGCCGCCGCAGTTCATTGCGTATCAAATGTCCAATAAATATTTGCATAATTCTTGCGTTTATTGGCGTTTGGCTTATTGTTCCAGCATGCGGGCAATCACTTCGGAGCACAAAAGAAGCGTGGACTTTGTCTTACCCACGCTTCAAGGCCCTAGGAATTGCCCGCAAAAGTTGATAAGCCGCCGCCCACGCCGTACGCAGACGTTTACAACTTATTCGAGACTTTTGCATTTTCAAAATTTCCTAGGTTTTGAAGCAGTGCTGAATAAATAGCAAACGCTATGGTTTGTAATATGTCAGTTTAATTTTCTCTTTTCGTTCAGTTATTTTTGGTTTAAATTTTGTTCTATAAAATGTTCTCGAGCTATTGCTATGGCTCGTTGCAGTTTTTCGGCAAGCAATTTCTTGTCGGGTAATTGTGTGTAATATTGTGCAAACTTTATCGGGCTGTCTTCATCAAGCATCAGGTATTCTATATGTTCCGTGTTTCCTTCGCTGCACAAAATCAACCCAATAGGGGTGTTTTCGACATTTCTCCGTTCATTTTGGTTCAAGTATCGCAAATAAAGCAGCATTTGTCCTTCATATTCCGGTTTAAACT
>JAFZXM010000058.1 GCA_017616775.1 Bacteroidales bacterium | reverse complement strand
CCGGACAAATCACATTAGGATATACTCATATAGATAACAACGGCATAGAAGAGACAAAATCTTCACATACAAGGGAAATTCAATTGATAGTCGGTTTAGTGGCAGGCCTGCTTATATATATGTTCATTTTCATGTATGGCTCCACGGTATATCGCAGTGTGTTGGAAGAAAAAACGAGCAGGATAGTGGAAATAATAGTATCATCGGTCAAACCCATACAGCTGATGATAGGAAAAATAACGGGAGTGGCCTGTATAGGGCTCACCCAATTGGCATTGTGGGTGATTTTCACCTTGGTAATATTAGGTGTATTTACATTTTTCCTTCCTGCCGGCAGTGTGAATAACGGCACAGAAATTCTACAGCAAATGCAAGGCGCACCCGATGCGGACATTTTCAATTCCGCCGATTGGGGCTTTTTGTCCGCTATTATGGAAATAGACTTTGCCCGATTGCTGTTGCTGTTCGTATTTTTCTTTTTGGGAGGCTATTTTTTATACGCCTCATTATTTGCCGCCATAGGTTCGGCCGTGGACAACGAAACCGATTCCCAACAATTCATCACCGCACTCACTGCCCCGCTTCTTCTGGCTATCATCATCTCCACTTATGTAGCCAATCATCCGGACGGACAAATAGCATTTTGGTTTTCCGTCATTCCGTTTACATCACCCATAGTCATGCTGACACGTATTCCTGCCGGCATAGACATAGTGCCTGCATGGCAGATATTGCTATCTTGCTCCATACTCGTCCTTTTTTGTGTATTATGCTTGTGGACGGCGGCAAAAATATATCGCACCGGCATACTTATGTATGGTAAAAAAATTACCTATAAAGAACTATGGAAATGGTTAAGATACAAAAATTGAAAAACATAATATATTCACAAAATTTTAAATACCATGACAGAAAAAATGACAACATTGAGAGATAATGCAACCATCAGATGGATTGCGTTGTTGCTATTGGCATTGGCCATGTTTTGTTCATACATTTTTATGGACATACTCTCCCCTATTAAAGATTTGATGCTATCCACCAGAGGATGGGATTCTACCGCTTTCGGTACCATGCAAGGTGCGGAAACGTTTTTAAACGTGTTTGTATTCTTCCTCATTTTCGCCGGTATCATTTTGGATAAAATGGGTGTGCGTTTCACGGCTATTTTATCCGGTGCCGTGATGTTAATCGGTGGATTGATCAAGTATTATGCTGTTACAGAAGCTTTTGCCGGCAGCGGCGTGGAAACTTGGTTCACCAACCATTTGAATTACATTCCCGGCTTTCAGGAATTGGGAGTGGCTCCGTTCTACGAAGGCATGCCCGCTTCCGCCAAAGTGGCCGCTATCGGTTTTATGATATTCGGTTGCGGTGTGGAAATGGCAGGTATTACCGTTTCCCGTGGTATAGTAAAATGGTTCAAAGGCCGTGAAACCGCTTTGGCAATGGGCTCTGAAATGGCTCTTGCCCGTTTGGGTGTGGCTACCTGTATGATCTTCTCGCCCTTCTTCGCAAAATTGGGTGGTAACATCGATGTCTCCCGCTCGGTGGCTTTCGGTGTAGTATTGCTCTGCATCGCATTGATGATGTTTATCGTTTATTTCTTCATGGACAAAAAATTGGATGCCCAAACCGGTGAAGCTGAAGAGAAAGACGATCCTTTCAAGGTTTCCGATATTGGCAAGATTTTGTCTTCCGGCGGTTTCTGGTTGGTGGCTCTGCTCTGCGTGCTTTATTACAGCGCCATCTTCCCGTTCCAGAAATATGCTGTGAACATGCTGCAATGCAACCTTACGCTCAATCCTGGCGAAGGCTTCTGGGCTGGCAGCAGCGTAACCATCATCCAATACATTGTTATGTTGGCCGTGGCCGTTTGCTCTTTCACCAGCAACTTCTCTAAGAACAAAACCAACAAGATTGTCTTGATGGCTTTGGCTGTTGTGGCATTGGTTGTTTATTGCTACATGGGTTATATGCGCGGTACCGCTGAAACTATTTTCGCCGTATTCCCGCTGTTGGCAGTGGCTATCACCCCTATTTTAGGTAACTATGTTGACCACAAAGGTAAAGCCGCCTCCATGTTGATGATCGGTTCTTTATTGCTGATTATATGTCACTTGACATTTGCTTTCATCCTTCCCGGATTCAAGGGAAGTGAAATCGGAGGCGTTGTCGTGGCATACCTCACCATTCTGGTTTTGGGTGCTTCTTTCTCTTTGGTTCCCGCTGCATTGTGGCCCAGCGTGCCGAAACTGGTGGACGAGAAAATCATCGGTTCGGCTTATGCCCTCATTTTCTGGATTCAGAACATCGGCTTGTGGCTGTTCCCGTTGCTAATAGGAAAAGTTTTGGACAACACCAACCAAGATGTTATCGCACAAATGAATGCCGGCATAATAGATGCAGAAACAGCCGCCGTTTCTTATAATTATACATGGCCGCTTGTTATGTTGGCATGTCTTGGCATTGCTGCATTGATATTGGGAATTGTCCTCAAAGCTGTGGATAAAAAGAAAGGCCTCGGCTTGGAAGAACCCAATATTAAATAACAATATAACAAATATCAATCATAGAAAAGAGTTGCTTGCCAAAAGCAACTTTTTTCTATTAAAAAAAGAAGCTCAAGATACAATGAAACACCATGTCCTCATATTGACATTGCTTTCGGTATTGACAATAGGATACTCGCAAGAATTACAAAAAGACGATCCTGACCCGTATCGGATAAACACCCTTCGTTTTGAAGCACGTATTGACTATGAAGGATTGATAACAAGCGATACCAGCGCCAATTCGGGCGGATTTGCCGGCAGATTCATCAATTTTGCCCTAGAGGGAAAGCTTACTCACCGGTTTTCTTATCATTATCGGCAGCGGTTGAATATTGCAGACGTCACTTTTTCTTCGTTTTTCCGCGGCTGTGACTGGTTGTATCTGGATTATCACTTGGGCAAACATTTCACCTTTTCGGCCGGAAAGCAAATCGTGTACATCGGCGGTTTTGAATACGATTACGCCCCTATAGATGTGTTTTATTGGTCAAGATTCTGGAACAACGTGGTTTGTTACGAAATGGGCGCCTCGGTTGCCTTCCACGATACCGCCCGCAATCATACGGTGCTGTTTCAGGTGTGCAATTCTCCCTTTGTAAGCAAACCGTTTGAAAACATATATGCTTACAATTTAATTTGGTATGGGAAAATGGGCTTTTTCAGCACCATTTATTCTCTCAATTTGATAGAATATGCCAAAAACCACTATATCACCTATATTTCTTTGGGAAATAAATTCACTTTCAATAATTTATCGTTTTATATCGATTTCCAGAACAGGGCGTCGTTTGCACAAAAGAATTTTTTGTTCAAGGATTTCACGCTCATAGGACAAATCGACTATTGGTTCAATCATCATTGGAATTTGTTCATAAAAGGCGGCTATGATGTCAATCATGCACAAGATGCCGCCACCCCTTATCAAATGGCATATGATAAGTTGGTGTTGCCGGGTGAGGAATATTATTATTGCGGAATAGGCGGATTTTATTATCCATTGAATAACGAAATGATCAGGCTGCATGCATTTTTCGCCGTCAATCATTTGGATTACACCACCTATCAGCTGAATGCGGGCCTTACATGGAAAATGGACTTTCTGCAGGCTTTCAAATATTTGAACACACAAAAAATATATACACAAAAACGCCCCCGTAAAGGGCATAGAACTTTAGAAAAGAATAATAATGAAGATTAAAGATTGGAAATTTTTGACAAAAAGGCGCTTGGAAGCAGTGCTCTTTTTGCTGGTGTTTTTCGGAATTTTCGGTGCGCTGGCACGTTTTATGGGCTTGTCCAATATGCTCAATACCATCATGCAGACATCGTACAGCCTGCTCTTACAGACGGTTTTCTATATAATGGGTATCACCGTTTTGACAGGGGCTTTGGGCAGTTTGCTGATAGAATTTGGTGTAATCAGGTTGTTGGAATTTATTCTTCGCCCTTTGATGAAGCCCTTGTTCAATTTGCCCGGCGTGGCGGCATTGGGAGGCGTGTTGACATTCTTGTCGGACAATCCCGCCATCATCTCTTTGTCAAAAGATTATAATTTCAACAAATATTTCAAAAAATACCAGTTAATATCGCTTACCAATTTCGGCACATCGTTCGGAATGGGCTTGGTGGTGGCTGCATTTATGATGGGCAAAGGCTACGTGATAGGAGCTTTTATCGGTTTGATAGGAGCTTTTATCGGCAGCATTGTCACCACCCGTTTGATGCAATATTTCACTTTGCGGAAATATCCTGAATTCAAAAACGAAGAGGCCTCCGGCGGTGATGAACAGTCTATTTCGTTCAAATCGGAAGGAGGTGTGTTTTTGCGGGCACTGAATGCTGTTTTGGATGGCGGCAAATCCGGCGTGGATATCGGCTTGGCCATTATTCCGGGTGTATTGATCATATCCACTTTTGTGATGATGCTCACATTCGGGGCGTCTCCTGAAGGTTATACCGGTGCCGCTTACGAAGGTGTTCCCTTATTGCCTTTTTTGGCAGAAAAAATCGACTTTGTTTTCCGCTGGCTGTTCGGATTTACCCATCCGGAACTGGTGGCCTTTCCCATCACCAGTTTGGGTGCCGTAGGTGCGGCATTGGGTTTGGTGCCGAAATTCCAAGAGGCTGGTTTGTTAGACGGCAATGCCATTGCCGTGTTTACTGCCATGGGCATGTGCTGGTCGGGATTTTTGAGCACACATACCGCCATGTTGGATTCATTGGGATACAGGGAACTGACATCCAAAGCCATACTTTCGCATACCATCGGCGGTATAGTGGCAGGCATTGCCGCCCACTGGGTTTATGTAGCCATCGCTTTGATGATATAACAGGAGAACCATCCTGTTGAATGTTGTTTTACCTGCTATAGGCAAGATAACTTTGCATATTGTCAACACTGAAAAACGTCCGGCTGTTAACAGTGTGTGTTACAGGCGTTATTATTGCAATAAAGAGGTATAAACCCTATTATATTTTTCCACCCCTTGTTCCAAAGAATAATACGCTTCGGCGGCAGCATGCAATTGCGGCTTGGGAATACGCAGCAGATTGTCTATTTGAAGGATGGCACGCTCATATTCTGCCGTTGTAAAATCTTTAACCACATAGCCGCAATGGGAATGGCTGATGATTTCATCCACATCCCCCACCCCTGCATTCACTATCAAAGGAATGCCCATACTCAACAATTCACCCATCTTAGTCGGAGAAGAAGCCTTCTTTGAAAACACGGGCTGAATAAAAAACAGAGAAATATGAGATAGTGAAATATATGCCGGCATCATTTCCCGCGAACTATAGGTAACAATAACATTTTTTTCGGGAATTCCATACCGGGACGACAAATTCAACACCTTTTCCCTGCTATCAGGAGTAATCAGCAAGAACTTCACATGAGGTCTTTTTTGCATTAACAGCGATACCATTTGCATCATTTCTTCCAGCATATACCAGGTGCCCAATGAACCCACATACGATATCACCGTATCCTGATTTTCGATATGCAATTGTTCTTGCAATTGCATTCGGATGTCTTCCTGCACATTGGAGATAGAAAAATGTTGCAAATCGGCACAACAAGGGATTACCATAACGGGTGCCGTTACATGCATTTGCTCCTGCAGCACCTGTTTTCCTGCATTTGTTAATGATATCACATAATCCGCAGCCGACAAAAACAATTTTTCTTTCCGTTTAAAATATTTATATACTGCATTATACACAGGATTTTTTCTGTTCCATACTTTTCCGTCCACCCTTTCATCTGCAAAAAAGCCGCGCATGTCAAATATGTATTGGAGGCCATATTTTTGTTTTAACAAAACACCGATAAAACTGGCCATATAACTTCTGCAATGCACTATTTGCGACATTTGTTGCCTGCAGGTCTTTTTTGCGGCTTTTTTCATCCTGTATATATTGTATACGGCGGATAATATGGGAATACCCGATGCATAGGGAATACTTTTCCATGTAATACCGTTTGCTCTTACTATATCATTCACTATTGCACTTGATGCTTTATATCTGTCCGGCTTATCACACGATAAAATTGTGATTTCATGTCCTTTTTGAGATAAGCCGCACAAATACGGCAACACTTGCGACCGGCCTAACGGATCGGTAAGACCGTCATAGGTAATGTATAATATCTTCATTTCTGTGATAATGCTGTGTTATATTTTTTACTATTCACTTGAATGACAAACAATATAAAAAAGATAAAATACGGCATCAAAGGTATTCTAAAACGCACCAAAGCCGCAAAATTGGATGTGGACAAACCTATGCCTATGGACAATATCAACGACAAAAGCAGGGCAAACAACAAAAACATGTTGTCGGACATGGTGCTTAGCGTTTTTCTTATACCCACTTTAATCAATAAATATAAAGATAAAAACAGGATAATAAAATTTTCCATTCCTGATATTGCCATTGCAAAAGAATGTGCCTCCCATAAATACGGGCGGTACAATCCCGCAATAATAGCCGACGGAATCAATGCCACTGCTCCCGCTACATCGGTATATCCGCCTATGTCAAACGATTCCCCTTCGTAATAATCTTGTTTCAAATCATATTGCGACATGGATGCACTTTCCACCATAGTCTCTATGGAAGAATACCGGCCTCCGGCCAAATTTCCCATTGCCGAAACAAAATACATCAATACGATGGCTGTCATTATCACTCCCACAGGCAACACCACCAAACGCAACACCGCATTTTTCACTTTTTGTATATACATCATGCCCCACCATGCCAACATGGCTATAACAAAAGCATAAATGATATACGGCTTGAGTTCAAACACCACATATAATGATATAAACAGCAAAAACAAATATTTCAAATTAATTTTTCGCTCAAAAAACACCCTGTACATGGCTACCATTATCAATCCCGAAAAGGACAATGTAAACGAATCTTTCATAATACCCGACCCGAATAGCAACACCGACGGAACGCACATAAAAGATACAAAAGCTATTTTTTGCTGTTTGGGAAACAAGGTAATGATAAAACAGAACACCTTCCAATTAATCCAATATAAAAAGGTATTCATCAACAAAGATATCATATAATAATTATTGAAGCCCGCTATGGCGAATATGGATACAAATCTGTGAATGGCATACCTTCCGCTGCTATTATCCCAATGCACCATGGGATTATAATTGGAAATATCTATGGCGCCTATATTTGACGAATCCACCATATCAAACAATATTTTAAAATACGATACCGGACTCTCAAAAAAGGTATTGGCCAAGCGGCAAGCATTCCGAAAATAATAAAATGTATCCCCTTCCCAATGATAATGGAATTCATACAACAAAGCAAAGGCTATGCCTGCGAACAGCTTGAGAAACAGACCTGCTATGCAATAAAATCGCAAACGCTTGTCTGCATATTTATGACCTGTTATAAACAAACCGGCCAGCAATATGACAAATAAATAAGCAAGTATTCCAAATATTGACCATATCGTAAGCTGTTGATACATCGGAATGCGATACAGTATTAGTTATTCATAAATATGATTGTTCCATACGAAGGCACTCGTTTTACTTGCAAGGCTTTGGAATAGTTCATTATGTTCCTGATGGTTTGCCTGCAAGGCACACTTACTTGATTTAATTTGGTTTGCTTGGATTTAAAAACGGTAGAATTACTCATACGCAAAATAATTTTTATTGTTTAGATAACGAACTTGTTTTAATTTTATTATATCATTAAAAAAAAAATTATCATCCCCTATTTCATATTATGAAAATAGGTAATTTTGTATTTATATACATATATTAGCGTTTTTGCCAAAACAATATTTACAACACCATGAAAATGAGACCAATAAACCAATTGCTTGCCATTATCATTCTCGGCATTATGTTGCCGTCGATGGCCCAAAACACTTCCGACACACTTAACCGTACCGATAAATATGGTAAAAAATACGGATATTGGAAACAATACAAAAATGGCAAATTGGCATGGGAAGGTAATTTTTTCAATGGAGAGCCCGTGGGCAACATCACCCATTATTATGCTAACGGCAATATAGAAAGTATCTCCAAATATTATCCCAGTTCCCCCCGCGTAGATGCAATTATTTTTCACTCTAACGGCCAAAAAGCCGCCCAGGGGGAATATATAGACAAAAAGAAAAACGGCAAATGGCAATATTATAACAACAAAGGAATACTCATATCGGAAGAAAACTGGAACAACGGACTCAAAAACGGACTTTCCACGCTATACTCCCCCATTGACGGTGTATTATTGGAAGAAATCAATTGGAAAATGGGAAAAATGCATGGCATGTACAACACTTATTACACTACAGGCCAAAAGCGTATTTCCATGAATTACGAAAACGGTAAAATGCACGGCAATTATGCAAGCTATTACCCCGACGGACAATTATGGAATCAAGGGCAATACACCCACAATGTCAAAACCGGCACTTGGACACGTTATAACCGGGAAGGCAAAATACTCAAATCCGAGACTTTGGAAAACGGATTCGCCACCCGTACCATATTGGGCTTTGCCACTCCTGCCCAATGGCTTCAAATCGATGCCGCTCAAATAGCCTATTTGTATTATCAGGGCGATGACATTTATTTGAAACTAAATAATAATAAAACCATCAATATCATCAATACCACCTTAAACGATATTGCATCCAATGCAGGTGTGGAAATATTGATTTTCATCAACGACAACGTTCTTTCCTCATACAATGCTATCCGCAAAGTGGTATTTGGCAATGATGAAGACGGAAATCCCGAAGCAACGGTCACCCTCCGACCCACACCTCCGTTTGAAGTGATTGCATCGGGCGACCATTACGAATCACTCAAATCATTATTAAACACGAACGAGCCGTCGGATAAAGACTGATATTTTCCGCTGACAATAAGAAAAACAATAAATTCTGATATAATGACACCTTATATAAAATATCTATCGGTACTATGCATCACTCTTTGCCTGTTGCAAAGTTGCAAACAAACCATGCCGGATGCTCCCGCCATAGACTACGGATACGAATATTATCCTTTGGAAGTCGGATTTTGGCATGTGTACAATGTGAATGAAATCATATGGGATGACTTTAACAGCACCATAGACACCCTGCACTATCAAATCAAAGACAGCATAGAATCCATACTTGCCGTTTCCCCTCACGACACGATATACAGAATTGAATATTTCAAACGGCTCAACAATAATGAACCGTGGCAAATGCAAGGAAGCAAATCCGTTATCAAAAGTCGTAACAAACTTTTGTTAAATGATGAAAACCTGATATATTGCAAAATGGCATTTCCTTTATCGGCCTCCTCCCATTGGAATGAATACAATGCCATTGATTCCGTATTATTTTACCAAACTCATTATGCCACTACCAACATCATCAACAGCAACGTAAAAAACACTGACGCCTATGTCTCTCATTATAAAACCGATATAAGCATTAACGATAAAACATATCCGGATTGTATAAGCATCAATCTGCATCAATTTTCAAGTTTAATCAATGCAGATTCCGAACAAGAGACATATGCTCCCCATATAGGTTTGATATCACAAGAAATCATACACACTGAAAGCAAGGCCAAAAACGGGGTGTTTTATATTTATAACGGCTTCATAAGAGAAATCACCATAGAGGATTACAAACAATAACATGCAATTAGCGCCCATTTTTGTCCCCCGTCCCAAAACGTTGTTTATAGCAGGTCCTTGCAGCGCAGAATCGGAAGAACAGGTTCTCACTACCGCCCGCCAACTGTCACAAGCAAAATATATACATTTGTTCCGGTGCGGCATATGGAAACCCCGCTCCTCGCCCAATACCTTTGAAGGCATAGGAGAGGCAGCTCTGCCGTGGCTGCAAAAGGTGCAAGAGATATACCATTTGCCTTGTTGCATAGAAATAGCCACCCCACAGCATTTGGAACAGGCACTTAAAGCCGGCATCACCTGTTTTTGGATTGGCGCCCGCACAAGCGTAAATCCATTTGATGTTCAAGAAATTGCCCAAGCGGCAAAAGGAACGGATATCTCCATTTTGATAAAAAATCCTATTGCTATGGATATCAACCTGTGGTACGGAAACTTTGAACGTTTCCATAATGCCGGCATCAAAAAAATGGCCGCCGTATACCGCGGCGGATATTCCGACAAGATACAACTGTACCGCAACGATCCGTCATGGCTGCATTTAATAGAATTCAAACAAAAATACAATAATATCCCCATCATTTTTGACCCCAGCCACATTGCAGGCAAAACGGAGTTGATACCCCTATTGGTACAAAAAGCTTTATATTTGGACGTGGACGGACTGATGATAGAAACCCACTGCCGGCCGGAGCTGGCGCTCAGCGACAAACAGCAACAGCTTTCCGTATGCGACTATATTTCCATGATGGACAATATCATTTTTCCCCGACAACAAGATATAACGAACAATGCTTTATCCCAATATCGCATGGCGATAGATGAAATTGACAACGAATTAATCGCCCTTATAGGAAAACGCATAGATATAGTGAAACAAATAGCATTATACAAAAAAGAAAACCACCTGCCCATATTACAAATAGACAGGTGGCAAAAAGTTTTAGACGACAGTCTCAAAAAAGCACAACAACTCAATATTGACCCTCATCTAATCGAAACCATATTCCAATCCATTCACGAATCTGCAATTGAGACACAACAAAATATGGTTATTTCGAACAAGGAACCACATTCATGATTTCACAAAAATGATTCCATAATTTATCCTTGGGAGGAGAGGCTACTATTTCTACCGTTTGCAGACTTACAGGATGTATAAACGATACGCTTCTGGCGTGTAATCCTATAGATGCATCTGCACAAGAACGTGGAAATCCGTATTTTAAATCACCCCTTATGGGAGATCCTATCGCTGCCAATTGCGAACGTATTTGATGATGCCGGCCCGTTATCAGTTCCACTTCCAACAAATGATATATGTCGGAAGATGCCACCAGTTTATATTTTAATTCGGCTTTCAAATATCCGTCTTTAGGCACAAACGACACTAAAGTTTTATTGGCTCTTTCATCTCTGTACAAATAATGAATAAGTGTATCCTCCGTTTTTTCCGGAACATTTTTTACTATAGCCCAATATATTTTCTTCACTTGCCTGTCGTGCACCAATTGATTCATACGGGCTAAAGCTTTGGATGTTTTGGCAAACACCACCACCCCGCTCACCGGACGGTCCAAACGGTGTATGACACCACAAAACACATTGCCGGCTTTATTATATTCCTGCCGTATATATTCCTTTATTTTTTCAGGAAGAGGTTCATCCCCCGTTTTATCCGATTGTACGATATCACCGCTTCTTTTATTAATAGCTATCAGATGATTATCCTCGTAAATTACCCTTAAATTATCTTTTATTTCTGCCATAATAATTTTAAAACATTATATATCTTTCTGGATCTACCATATTTCCTTTCACCCATAATTCAAAATGCACCACCTGCTCCTCATCGGATACAGACAACACCTGTTTGGCTTTTACCGCTTGCCCTGCAGCTACACTTAACCGTGACGGCATACGGTACACCGATACTATATCATCAGGATGATGCACCACACATATGCTGTTGCTGCCCGATATATCGGCATACACTATTGTTCCTGCATTCACGGCACACACTTTGCACAAATTGCCGCATTGTATATTGATGCCGCCATTGACAGCAGGCTCTATTTGTTGAATACGACCCACTATGGGAGACAACATATAAGAACGGGCTGTTGCCTGCGGCTTTATTTTATGAATATCTTCATTCTTCGCCACATTTCTGTTCCCGTTATGCACCTTGATATTCAACAATATACTATCCATTTTTGTAAACAACATCATCGTATCTTTAATCACATTTTGTGATATTGTATCATCATCGGCAGACATCTGCTCATATTCTCCCAACACTATGGCTCTTATACTTTTTTCTATTGCCGCATTCTGCCGATATATCGTTTCCAAAGAATCCACTTTTTGCGTAAGCATCCATATCTGATTTCGCTCTTTAGCACTGCCATAACCCGGAATATATTCTCTCAGAGGGGTAAAAGCGATGATAATGGATGTCAGCACCACTAACACCAACATGGACAAAATCAATGTTACCGCTAAGGAAATAGGAGTAAAACGAAACGATATCCGTTCTTCGAAACTCTCACTGTCGGATATCACCAACCTGTATTTATCCTTTAACTTATCTCCCCAACTATTGGCCATGTTAATGTATGTCTGTAAATCTTAAATGTTTGGTATGCGTGCCAAAGAACAAACTATCACGCGAACCGGGTGTTGCCAAATCATTGTAATGAAACCGCGTTACACTTTTGGCTCCCGCTATACCATACACAGCTACCGAT
This sequence comes from Bacteroidales bacterium, assembly GCA_017616775.1. GTDB lineage: Bacteria > Bacteroidota > Bacteroidia > Bacteroidales > WCHB1-69 > UBA1205. Next base: position 7,472 of record JAFZXM010000058.1, on the reverse strand, counting down.
TCATTGGTGTTAACTTTATATGCTGTCAAATTTGAATAACTTCCATGCTCCTGATTAATGCCGGACGACGGCTTATTGGCTAAAACATATTTATACACACTCTCACTCATGGATGTGATTTCTATAATGAGTGAATCGGTATAACGTTTTACCACCGAGGTGTCGTCTTTAATATTATCGGCAATATTGCGGAAAAACATATCCGACTTGACATAACCGGTTTTTAATTTCTTTGCCGAGGTATTGCCGTCTATACTGCCCAAATCCCATTCAACAGGCCCTTTGCTTTGTCTGGAACTGTCCCGCATTACTTGGGTATAATAATAATATACTTTAACAAAATACAAATACGCATGGGGGGCCGCTGTAAATTCGACATACATATCCGTGCTGTAAGGCAAAGACAATAATACGGGCGGATTGATGTTCCGCTTGGGATACAATAAATTGACGGTATCCACAACATCCACCTTGCCCTCTACCATTTTATCGGTATAAGGATTGTAGATTTTTACCTTATAATAATTATTCCTGTGCAATGAAATATTTCCTTGATACAATATTTGGGCGGGATACAAAAAATAGCCCGAATCTTTCGGTATGGCTGTAGTGGTGTCAAAATGAACCGCTCTCAACAATTGACCGGTGGCGGAACTATACTCCTCAACATACACATCTATGCTGTCTATATATGAAATACTGCTCAACTTTTGTGCTTCTTCCCGAATATTCCCGTCCGTTAAAAACGACTTATACACCTTAATATAATGTGTACTGTCCGATATGTTAAATACGGCATAAACAATAGGAATATCTTCATAGTCCGCATTAATGGAAAACGGCTTTTGGCATGAAAACAACACCGACATTAACAGCAACATCGGAAGCATTTTACACTTTTTTCCTTGATTTTTCCGCAACTCCATTCTTCAATAAAATTATTTAACACTGATATACAGGAATTTATAATTTCCCATATACACACAAAAACATTTGGCAAAGATAGTAAAAAAAAGTCAAAAAAACAAATATTTCAAACAGATACACGCAAAAACTAATCACCAATGATACAGGATTCAAAAAAAGATGCTTTAAAAAAACGAGAAAACAGGTTTTGATATTGGTATTTTTTATACCTTTGTAAAAATCAAAATTAACTTTGTAAATCATAATATTTTTTAAAAATATGAATACACCTATTAAATATGATATTGTAAAACAAAAGATTAAAGAAAGCGGTTTGGAAAATGTCGGCAAAGCTTCTATTCGTGAAATAAAACGTTTGATTAATGAAATAGAAGAAGCCAGCGGTGAAAAATTTGTAAGAATGGAAATGGGTATTCCCGGATTACCTCCCGCATCCGTAGGAGTGAAAGCCCAAATAGAAGCATTGCAGAAAGGTGTTGCCGCTATCTATCCTGATATAGAAGGCATACCTGCCTTAAAAAATGAGATGGCAAGGTTTTGTAAAAACTTTTTGGACATAGACGTTCCCGCCTCCAGTTGCATTCCCACTGTAGGTTCCATGCAGGCAAGTTTTGCCGTGTTTATGACATTTAAACATTTGTGCACCACTAAAGACACCACCCTGTTTATTGACCCCGGTTTCCCTGTACAAAAACAGCAACACCGTATCATGGGTGCCAAATACGAAACTTTTGATGTATATGACTACAGAGGCGATAAATTAAAAGATAAATTAGAATCTTATCTGAGCAAAGGCAATATTCATTCCATAGTATATTCCAATCCTAACAATCCGTCTTGGATTTGTCTTACCGAAAACGAATTACAGATAATCGGGGAATTGGCCAATAAATATAATGTAGTAATAGTTGAAGACCTGGCCTACTTCGGTATGGACCTTCGTAAAAACATTTCCACCCCCGGCCAAGCTCCGTATCAAGCCACGGTAGCCAAATATACCGATAACTATGTTTTACTTTTATCCAGCTCCAAGGCATTCAGTTATGCGGGTGAACGTTTGGGTGTGATGGTGATATCGGACAAATTGTTCCAGGGACATTACCCTGCATTAAAAGAAAATTTCGGCACCGACAATTTGGCAAGAGCCATTGTTTACGGTTCTATCTATGCATTGAGTTCCGGCACTTCGCACTCCACCCAATACGCCATGGCTGCCATATTAAAAGCATGTAACGACGGTACTTACAATTTTATTGACGACATTCGCGAATATGCAGAAAAAGCCCATATCATGAAACAGTTATTTACCGATAACGGCTTCCAAATAGTATACGACAAAGATGAAGACCAAGATGTATCCGACGGTTTTTATTTCACCATTACCTACCCCGGATTTACGGGTGAAGAATTGATAGAAGAATTATTGTATTACGGTATCAGTGCAATATCTTTATCCACAACGGGAAGTACCCGATACGGACTGAGAGCTTGCGTATCTTTGGTTAACCGCAATCAATTTCCGACATTAAAAACACGCTTGGAAACATTCAAACAAAATCATCCGGTTAAATAAAGTCAAAAAAAAAGGTTGCAATAGCAACCTTTTTTTTTGCTCTTATTCCAACAATGATATTATTTATTCAATTCATAGCAACAAATGGCTGCCGAAACAGCTACATTTAACGATTCCGGCTGCGTTTGCCTATGAGTGCCGCCCACCAAGGGAATGCTTATTTTCTGTTGTATGCCTGCCGCTGTTTTTTCGCTGATACCATGAGATTCGCTCCCCAACACTATGGCTGCATATTCATCAAACTTACACTCCCCTATGGGATTTCCCTGCATGAATGTGCCATAATAAGTATATTGCTTATGCTCCTGCATAAATTGCAACAAATCGTTATAAAACACATCCACCCTTGTAAAAGACCCCATGGTTGACTGTAATGTTTTGGGATTATACAATTCCACGGTATCAGGCGAACACACTATTGCATGAATGTCAAACCAATCTGCTGTTCTTATGATGGTTCCCATATTGCCGGCATCCCGTATGGCGTCCAATAACAAAATCTTCTTTGAAGCGGCATCAAACACTTTTTTATCAGGCATTTCTACCAATGCATACAATTCAGCATCCGTACTAAAGGATGTTAATTGCTCGCTTTGCGTTTTGGTAATTACTTTTGCCTCTACCGGTAATGAATGCGATAACAAATATTTGTCGGTAGCATATACTGAATGTATTTTCCAGGAGCTGTTCAATACTTCTTGCACCACTTTGGCGCCCTCTACCACAAAAGCGCGATTCAACTCCCTGAATTTCTTCATTTTGAGTTGTCGCAAGAATTTCAATTCACTATTTGATACCATTTTCTGTCAATATGAAAATATACTGCCGCCGAAAAATTCTCTTAAAATAGAATAATGCGGCACATTTTCATCTTCTATTCCGACAAAATAACTTAACAATTTTCTCAATCTGTGCGCTTCGGTATATTCCGATGAACATTCCGGCACTTTATTGATAATAGGCACGGCATGTTTTTTTAACAGGCTCAATTCACACAACATGGCGGAATTAAACATCGCATCGGCATTTTCCTGAAACGGAAATATCCATTTTTCTTCACCGTTCCGCACACTTGGCCAACGGCTGATGGTATCTTCGGCTGAATAGCCCCTGTAATTATAATCCCTTACAATTCTACGTATCAATCTATTATCACTCGAATGAATAGGATTATGCTTGTCTATTGCCAAAGAGGTGAGCGCCGACACAAATACTTTATATGTTTTGCTATTATCAACACTTTGTGTAAGCAAAGGATTCAAACAATGTATGCCTTCCACCACCAACAGGGATTTTTCGTTCATTCTCAACTTATTTCCCTTCCATACTTTTTTTCCTTGCACAAAATCAAATGTAGGCATATCTATTTCTTTTCCCGCTATCAAATCCTGCAGGTGACTGTTAAACAAATCCAAATCCAATGCATTGACATGCTCAAAATCGTAATTGCCGTTTTCATCCAAAGGAGTCTGCTCCCTTTCCACAAAATAATTATCCACGGACAATTGCACCGGTTGAAATCCCAGCACTCCCAGTTGCACCGACAACCTACGGCAGGAAGTGGTTTTCCCCGATGAAGAAGGACCGCTTATCAACACTATTTTGACCCCCTCCCTGCTTTTGATTTCATCCGCTATGGTCACCAATTTCTTCTCATGCAAAGCTTCTGACAACAATATCACCTCTGTTGCTTTGCCCTTTAAAAGCTGTTCATTCAAATCGCCCACATACGGAGAACCTATAATTTTTACCCATTCCTTGTGTTCCTTGAACACATTGAACAATTTGGGTGACTTTTTCACCGGAGACAATTTGTTCGGCACATGCCTTGACGGTGTGCTTAACAACAAACCGTTTTCATATTTCACCACATCAAATGTTTTAAGGTATCCTGTGGTGGGAACCAAGCACCCGAAAAAATAGTTGATAGTTTTATCCAACTCATATACAGAAGTATAGAATACTTTTCTGTTCTTCAACAATTTTTCTTTGTCCGTCATGCCCTTTTGGGAATACAAAGACAAGGCTTCTTCGGTAAGCACATTTTCCCTTATAAAGGGAATATTATCCGCTACCAATTGCATCATGCGCTTTTTGATATTTTGCACTACCGCATCCGTTACTTCAAAATTCGGATTTTCAAATTCGCAAAACTTTCCTCCCGAAATGGAGTGCTTAATTTCAATATCTTCTTTCGGATACAAATCCTTGACCGCCTTATACAACAAAAAACACAAAGAGCGTTCATACATGCCATATCCGGCAGCATCGGTGGCATCAATAAATGTGATTACCTTATTATTATACACTTCATAATTCAAACTTTTCAGTTGATTGTTTACCTTTGCTCCCAAAATAGGGTGATTTAACCGAACATTTAAATCTTCAGCCAATTCCTGCAACGACATTCCGCTCGGAATACATTTTCTAACATTATTGTTAGTACATATTATTTCTATCATAATCCACTATATTACATTCACTTCCATATCCAACATAACGCCAAACCGATTGTTCACATCGGCTTGTATCTGTTTGGCTAAATGATATACCTCCGCACCCTTGGCGCCTCCGTAATTCACCAACACCAAAGCTTGATTGGGATGCACTCCCACATTGCCTGTCCGTTTGCCTCTCCATCCGCAAACAGTAATCAGCTCTGCAGCCGACAACTTACACACCTCTTCGGATACAGGATACATTTTTAAATCATATTGTTGCTTCAGTTGCCTATATTGCGATAACGAAACTACGGGATTTTTGAAAAAACTGCCGGCATTGCCTGTAATTTGAGGATCGGGCAGTTTTTCTCTCCTTATTTGAACTACCGCATCATACACCTGTTTGGGCGTAATATGGCATGCATTGCCCAATCTTTTTTTCACATCCTCATATTGTATATTCACATCAGGAACTAACGACAACAAAAATTCCACCTCCAAAATCACATATTGCCCTTTAAGTTTATTTTTAAATATACTGTTTCTATAGGCAAATTCACATTCGGCATTGGTAAAAGTCCGCACCCTTCCGCTTGCTGTTTCATACGCATGCACTTTGTAAATGAAATCTTTTGCCTCTCTGCCGTAAGCGCCTATATTTTGCACGGGACTGCTTCCTACTTTTCCGGGTATTAATGCCAAATTTTCCAATCCATACCAAGATTTTTGAAGGGCATATCTCACAAAATCATCCCATACTTCGCCCGCTTTTACGGCTACTATCACATTTTTACCATCATTTTCTTTTTGCACTATTCCTTTAGTTTGCATTTTTACCAATGTTCCATGATAATCATTGACAAACAAAAGATTACTTCCTTCTCCTATCAACATATACGGCTGTTGGGCATATGCAGAGGAAAAAAAATCGTATAACTCATTTTCCTGCTCTATCTCCAACACCCTGTCGGCATAGGCTTCAACGCCGAAAGTGGTATAATGTTTTAACAATGCGTGGTTTTCCAATTTCATCTTTAAAAATTTGTATTATAATACACGGCTCCGCCTGTCACATTTTTGCCCGCCCCTGTGACAGATTTCAAACAATTAACGCTATTCGTGATTCTCAACACCCCCAAAAAAGCAAATATCAATGCTTCTTTATATTCTATCAGCTTATTGTCGGGTATAATCACTTTTACCTCAGGCATATATTGTTCCAACAAAGATATCAGATATTTGTTTTTAGCACCGCCTCCGGTAATCAATATATTTCCTTTGTGCACTATCTGCGACAATTGATATGCCATATGATGGCATATTGTATGCATTGTATTTTCTATATTATTATTATAATGTAATACCACGGGCAAAAAACAATGTTCAAACCATTCCCGCCCCAAAGATTTGGGAAAATTCCGCTTATAATAAGGCAATTCATTCAACGCTTGATACATAGCCTTGTCTAGTATTCCTTTTTTAGCTATAAGACCGTCCTTATCGTAAGGTTGACCCATTTTTTCCGCAAAATAATTCATCGCCATATTAGCCGGCGCCACATCGTAGGCAATGCGTTCATTGTCATTACGATAGGATATATTCATAATTCCGCCTATATTCAAGCAATAGTCATATTCACCGAACAGCAGCTCATCGCCTATGGGTACCAGGGGGGCTCCTTGCCCTTGATATGCCACATCCATAGTACGGAAATCCGACACTACAGGCAAATCACATTCTGCCGCGATGGCGGCACCTTCGCCTATTTGTGCCGTAAACTGACGTTCCGGTTGATGAAACACGGTATGACCGTGTGAGGACACAAAATCCACCTTCAAATTATTTTCCTGAATAAACTGTCTGATGGTTTTTCCTATCAAATGTCCATATTCCACATGGGTTAAAGCGTATTGCTCCGCTGTGGCCGTAAACAGATTGGACAAACGATGCTTCCATTGTGCTGTGTAAGGTATTGTACACGCTTGCAACAATTCATATTGCCACCCTTTAGCCCTATCATACTGAAACCGACAATATGCAACATCCATCCCGTCAAGGGATGTTCCTGACATAAAACCGATTACATGATATATCTCATTTTCCATTTTTCAATACATCCACTACGCGTTCCATGCGCATTAAACGAGAGCCTTTGAGTAAAACGGTTGAATTTGGCTTGAGTGTATCTTTTATTGCTTGCGCCAATTGCTCAAAATCGGTATAAATATTTGTTTTATCGGCAGAAGTATGCAGATAAGTTTCACCAAAGAAATAGCATTGCTCTATATGACTATCCTTTACTAACTGCACTATTTTTTCATGTTCTTGTTCACTATCTTCGCCCAATTCCATCATACCGCCTATGATTACCGCCTTATTATCGGCTTTGAGCATGGCTAGATTACGAATAGCGACATTCATGCTGGAAGGATTGGCATTATATGCATCCATTATCACCATATGTCCGCCTATATATTCTATTTGGGAACGGTTATTGGCCGGCTTGTAAGATATCAAAGCATATACTATAT
>JAFZXM010000057.1 GCA_017616775.1 Bacteroidales bacterium | reverse complement strand
TCTTCCCATTCCGAACAGAGAAGTTAAGCCCACCCGCGCCGATGGTACTTGCCCTAAAGGCCGGAAGAGTAGGTCGTCGCCTATCTTTTTTAAAAGGAGTTTCATATTGAAACTCCTTTTTTTGTTTGGAAAAATTTTTCCCTATCAGCCGCAATTTTGATAATTTTGGAAATAGCATCATTTTTCTATTGTCACTTTTGCTGTTGGTATATAAAAAAAAACTACATTTGCATTTGGAATATAAATATTGAAATATGAATAAGAAAATAGGTGTAATAGCCGTTATGGCATCCGTAATGGCAGTAATGATAGGATGCTCGGCAGTACAACAAATCAAAACTTTATCACAATGTAGTTTTAATTTTATTGGAGTTTCTAATTTTTCCATAGCAGGGGTGAGTTTGGACAAAGTGACCTCACCGTCTCAGCTGACATTAACGGATATTGCATCCATCATGTCGGCCATCACCAATAAAACCGCACAAATATCTTTTGATGCCAACGTGAAAATTCATAACCCGTCAGCAGAAACAGCCACTGTGAACAAATTGGCATGGAAAGTGGATTTGGATGGTGAAGAACTTTTGGACGGAGTTCATACCCAACCTATCACCGTAAAAGCAAACGGAACCACGCAAACAGCAATAAGAGCTACTGTGGATGCAACGAAAGTGTTAAAAAACAGCAGTATAGAAAGTGTATATAATTTATATAAAAATTTGACAGGGAAAGCAACCGATAAGTCGTCGAATGTGGTTCTGAAAGTGAAGCCCACAATAGATAATTATACAGCTCCCGGATATATCAGCATTAAGCAGGATGTGAAGTCTTCGGTGCAATGATAACAGGCGGCTTATAAGTATTTCCGTTGAAATTTATATGATAACAAAAAGATATCTTCAGATAAATAATAAGAATAAAATAATTGAACAATGATAAACAATAAACTATTAAATCCTCAAAGTATAGTAGTGGTGGGTGCATCCAACGATGTACAAAAGCCGGGCGGTAAAGTGTTAAAAAATTTATTAGCCAGTAATTTTAAAGGACGTGTATATGCAGTAAATCCCAAAGAGGACGAAGTGCAAGGAATCAAATGCCATCATAAGGTGGAAGATTTGCCCGAAACGGATTGTGCCATTTTAGCGATAGCGGCTAAATATTGTCCGGCAACGGTGGATGTTTTGGCGTTGCAAAAGCATACAGGCGGTTTTATCATTCTTTCTGCCGGTTTCGGTGAAGAAAATGAAGTGGGAGCTGCTTACGAAAAACATATAGTAGATACCATTAATTCGGTTGGCGGTAGTTTGATAGGTCCTAATTGCACCGGTTTTTTGAATACCAATTATTGTGGTGCTTTTGATGCCCCTATCCCCACATTGGATGAACACGGTGTGGATTTTATTACAGGCAGTGGAGCCACGGCTGTATTTATAAAGGAATATGGAATATCCAACGGTTTGACCTTTAATAGTGTATGGGCTGTAGGAAATTCTGCACAATTGGGTATAGAGGATGTTTTGGAACATTTGGACACCTCTTTTGATCCGGTGCACAGTTCCAGAGTGATTATGCTGTATATGGAAAAAATAAGCAATCCTCAGAAATTATTGAAACACGCCCGTTCTTTAATCAATAAAGGATGCAGAATAGCCGCCATCAAGTCCGGTGGTTCGGCAGCGGGCAGCCGTGCCGCCAGTTCGCATACCGGAGCCTTGGCTACCAACGATGCCGCTGTAGATGCATTATTCCGCAAAGCAGGAATAGTTCGTTGTCAAAATAGAGAAGAGCTTACCACCGTGTGTGCAATATTTATGCATCCGGAGGTAAAGGGCAAAAATATGGCTGTGATTACTCATGCCGGCGGTCCGGCAGTAATGCTTACCGATGTATTGTCCAATAACGGGATGGATGTTCCCCATATAGAAGGTCCTAAAGCAGAAGCCTTATTGGGTAAATTGTTCGGAGGATCTTCAGTGGGTAATCCTATCGATTTTTTGGCAACAGGCACGGCAGAACAATTAGGATATATTATTGATGCATGCGAACATGATTTTGATAATATAGATTGCATGTGTGTTATTTTCGGTTCGCCCGGCTTATTCCCTAACTGGGAGGTATATAAAGTGTTGGATGAAAAAATGAAAACATGCAAAAAACCTATTTTCCCTATTTTGCCGTCCATTATTAATGTAAAAGAAGAGATAGCCGATTTTATTAACAATAAGCATAGAATTAATTTCCCCGAGGAATGTGTATTCGGAAATGCATTGTGTAAAGTATATAACACACCCAAACCTCAGCCGGAAAATGTAGTTATGCCAGCCATTGATGTTGAGCGTATCCGCAAAACTGTTGACCGTTGTCAAGACGGATATATGGAAATAGCAGATTATAATGAGCTGTTGGATGCTGCAGGTATAGCCCGTAAACGTAGTGTAGAGGTGGATAAAAAAGAAGATGCTCTTCAATTTGCCAAAGAAGTCGGCTGCGGAAAAGATACTCCGTTGGTGATGAAAGTGGTGGGTCCGTTACATAAATCCGATGTAGGAGGGGTAACCCTGAATGTAAAAGATTTGGATACCGTAAGTAAAGAGTTTGACAGATTAATGGCTATCAAAGACACCTATGCAGTGGAAATGTATCCTATGTTAGACGGTACGGATGTATATATCGGAGCCATCAAAGATGAAAAATTCGGACATCAGATATTTTTCGGGTTGGGAGGTATTTTTATAGAAGTACTCAAGGATGTTCAATCCGCATTGGCACCTATATCGGCGGATGAAGCCAAAGATATGTTGAAAAAACTGCGCGGATATAAAATATTGCAGGGTGTGAGAGGTCAAGATCCGGTTAATATAGATCTTTATGCAGATCAAATAGCTCGTGTGAGCGCATTGGTAATGGCCGCTCCCGAAATAGCGGAAATGGACCTTAATCCTTTGTTGGGAAATCCTAAAGCGGTGGTAGCCGTAGATGCCCGTATCCGTTTGCAAAAATAATATATGAACAGGTTGCTGTTGTTAGTCATGGTAGCTTTGTGCACTAATGCTGCTGCCCAAAATGCGGATAAAATTTTGGGCAAGCAGTTTTATAGAGCCGATAAAAAAGCGATAGTTACCTTTTGCAGACAAACCGACAGCACTTATTGTGCCTGTACTACGTGGTTGAAAGAACCTAATGATAAAAACGGAAATCCGCGCACCGATAAAAATAATCCGCAAGAACATATGAGGCAACGGCCGTTGTTGGGGATGAAGGTGATGTATGATTTAACATATTGTCAAGGCGTATATCACGGTACAGCATATCATCCTGCGCACGGGCTGACATGTAAGGTGGATTTGCAACTCACTCCGGAAGGAGATTTGAAAATAATAGGATATAAATGGGGCTTACGTAGAAGTGAAATATGGCAGAATGCCTTAAAATAATTGAATGATGAAAAAGATATTAATCACGGGAGGAGCAGGTTTTATAGGCTCTCATCTGGTTCGTTTATTTGTTAAAAAATATCCTGCTTATCATGTGTATAATTTGGATAAATTAACATATGCAGGTAATTTGGAGAATTTGAAAGATATTGAAAATGCTCCCAATTATACATTTGTAAAAGGTGATATAGTGGATACTGAATTTGTTTTGCAGTTATTCAAACAGGAACAGTTTGATGATGTAATTCATTTGGCAGCGGAATCCCATGTGGACCGTTCTATTTATTCACCTATGGATTTTATATATACCAATATTATCGGCACGGCCAACTTGTTGAATGCAGCCCGTAGCGCGTGGGAACATAATTATGATGAACATCGGTTTTATCATATATCCACCGACGAAGTGTACGGCTCTTTGGGAGAAACAGGTTATTTTACGGAAAAAACGCCGTATAGTCCCCACAGCCCCTATTCAGCATCCAAGGCCAGCTCCGACCATTTGGTGAGAGCATATCATGATACCTTCGGTATGAATAATGTGATATCCAATTGCTCCAATAATTATGGACCTAACCAATTTCCGGAAAAGTTAATACCATTGTGTATTAATAATATATTGCATAATAAACCCTTGCCCGTGTATGGAACGGGTAAAAACATAAGGGATTGGCTTTATGTGGAAGATCATGCCAAAGCCATAGATGTTATATTCCATAAAGGATTAAGCGGTCAGACTTATAATATTGGCGGTAATAACGAATGGACCAATATAGACATTGTGAAAAAATTGATAGAGATTATGGATGAGGAATTAGGCCGTCCTCAAGGAACATCTTTATCTTTGATAACATATGTGAAAGACAGGGCAGGTCATGATTTGCGATATGCCATAGATGCATCCAAGCTCAAAAACGAGTTGGGATGGGAGCCTTCCATCAAATTTACGGAAGGTTTTCGCTTGACGGTAAAATGGTATTTGAATAATCAGCAATGGCTGCAAAATGTGACATCGGGTGCTTATCAAAAGTATTATGAACAAATGTATACACAACATTAACATAATATGAACAAGTGGTTTTTGTTGTTGAGCCTGTGTTTGTTGTCCGATTTACAAGCGCAGCAAATAATGTTAAGGTCACAGGCCGATGCCGAAAATAGGCAAATATATACACAGGTTGTTCTGAAAAATATACCGGTGCAAGGCCGATTACGTTATCAGCAACGTATGCCCGAATGTGTACAATTGCAAGAAGGCCGTTTTAAGGGACTGCAGTGGGATACAGCCAATAATATACTTACTTTGATTGCATTGCAAACCATACAAATAGACTCCTTCTCTTTTGATTTTACCGTAAATTATCAAGGTACGGATTCAGCCGTAGTGTGGGGGGAATCCGCTTTGATGTATGAAACGGAGGACGGCAGTGTTCGGAAAATTACTTATGACGCCGATATTCTAAGTGTCAAATCCGGAGAAAATATACCCGTAGCGGAGGATGGAAATACTTTCAATATAGATGAGCCGGCATCCGGTAATACCGGTAACAATGCAATAGAAACCGGTAAAGATGTATATTATATTCAAATTTCGGCCAGTAAATCCAAACAGGCAGTAGAAAGTGTTAAAAAAACTTTGCCCTTGCAAGAAGGTGATAAGTTATGCGAAATGAAAGACAACAAATATTATTGTTACCGTATAGGTCCTTACAAAAATCAAGAAGAGGCAAAGGCAAAATTAAAGTATTATAGGGCTTTTGTCAAAGATGCTTTTTTGGTAAAAAAGTAATAGGGCGATAAAAATGGAAGTATAAAAAGCGGGGCTTATGACTCGCTTTTTTTTGTTACTCCCTTGATTTTGTCTTCGAGAATTGTGAAAAATATTGTAAAAAATGCTATCTTTGCTTTCATGTATTGAAAGCATAATGCGAAATATATTTATCATATTGCTATCACTGATGCTTTATAATGTTTGTAAGGCACAAGAGATATCTTATGGTTTCACATTGGGAAATACACCCCTTGTGTTAACATCGGATAGTGTTGTTTTAGCCAATGCTTTTGCCGGAGGCTGCAATAGCATGCAATTTGCAGTCATGGATTGCAATAACGACGGCATCAATGATTTGATAATGTACGATGTGCAGGGCCGGCGTTTGAAAGTGTTCCTCAAACAGGAAGAATATTGGTTGTATGCACCTCAATATAGTTGTTATTTTCCCGAATTAAAAGGTTTTATGCAATTGGTTGATTTCAATGGTGACGGAAAAAAAGATATTTTTACTTACGGGAACGCAGGCATAGCGGTGTATAAAAACATATCTGATACCATACCGAAATTTGAATTGTTTACTTCGCAAATTCTTTCAGTATATTATCAACAGCCCGTTAATTTGTTCTGTACCGAAGGCGATTATATAGTCATACAAGATATGGATGGGGATGGAGATGCGGATATCTTGGCATTTTGGTCGCTGGGAATGTATGTGGATTACCACCGGAATATGTCCGTGGAACGCTATCATGATTTAAATCATTTGGAATATCAGGTAGAGGACAGATGCTGGGGTAAGTTTGCAGAGAGCGGAGAAAATAATGACATTACACTGCATAGTAATTGTAATCTTACTTCGCCGTTGCAGAAGCCGAATCGGCATACGGGTTCCACCATGTCGGCCCATGATATGAACGGTGACGGGCTTGTGGATTTGGTTTTGGGAGATATGGATTATCCGCAATTGGTATTGTTGTATAACGGAGGTACTGCAGATACGGCAGAAATGACAACAATGGATACATGCTTCCCAAGTTCCTCTGTTCCTGTTAATTTATATTCCATGCCTTGCCCAATGATGATGTATCTGTTTTCAGATACAATAAAAGATATGTTGGTATCACCTTTGGATTTGTCATTTACAAAGTCGGAAAATAAAGAAAGTGTGTGGTTGTATCGTAATAGAGGTACCGTTAACCGTCCTGATTTTGTATTGCAGAGCAAGAGCTTTTTACAAGAAAGCATGTTGGATTTCGGTTCAGGCGCATATCCTGTGTGGGGCGATGTGGACGGAGACGGTTTGACCGACCTTCTGGTCGGAAATTATGGCTATTATGATAGTGCAGAGTCCACAAGTTACCGTCTTACTTGTCATTATTCGTCTTCTGTAGCCTATTTGCGTAATGTCGGAAGTAGTACACATCCTGCATTTCAACTGATAAACGATGATTTGTTTGATTTGCGCAGTAAAGGGTATTTGGCTTTATATCCGGCTATGGGTGATGTGAACGGAGATGGTAAAACGGATATATTAATGTCCACGCATGATGGTGAAATATTGTATTTTAGAAATATTGGCAACGGGAAAATGCAATATGATACCTGTGTGAAGTTAAATGTTGAATTGAATGCATATTCTTCCATTGCGTTATACGATGTCAATCAGGACGGACGCCCGGATATTATTGCCGGCAACAAAAGCGGTACGGTAGATTGGTACGATGCGGATACCACGGCGGAGCATCCGCAGTGGTATTTACATACTGCGGAATGGGGCGGAATTAATGTGAGAAATATGGAAGAATCCTATTTCGGATATGCAGCTGTCAGTGTGTGTGACAGTCATTTGATAGTAGGAAGTGAAAGCGGAAAAATAAGTTTGTATGTAATCAGAAACGGCATGCCGTATCTTGTAAGTTCACAATTATACCACCAATGGTTACAAAATGGATATTATATTCAGGAAGGCGTGCGGGTGGCTGCCGCCATGGCCGATATCAATTGCGATGGATATCCCGATATGGCGGTGGGAAATTTTTCCGGAGGGCTAACCTATTATAACGGTTGTCCGTATAAAAAAATCCCTATGGGAATTCCGGATACGGACAGGTATGGACATACCATTATTTTATCGCCCAATCCGGTTAATGACATATTGCATGTCAGTGATGCACAATCAGTAAGAAAAATGGAAATATACGATATTTGCGGAAGGCTAGTCAAAATCATCCATCACCCTCAAAAAGATATAGATGTCAGCAATATGATAGCAGGTTTGTATATAGTAAAATTATATTTGGGAGCATCTGAAACAAGGGTGCAAAAAATAATAAAACAATGACATTGAAGAAACGATATAAAATCGGCATTGCGATAATAGTCGTATTATTGATATCAGCGGTGTTATGTTTTATTGCGGGCACGCGCAATGTAAGAAAGCATCGCGCCAAAGTATCGTATTATTCTTTTGAACAATTGAAAAGCAGAGGAGCCGTAAGGATAGGTATATTCCATAATTATACGGATTATTATTTGTATCATGGAAAAGCAGCAGGAATACAATATAATATGTCCAAGAAAATGGCAGAACATTATCATATGAAGGCCTATTATACAGTGTATGAAAGTTATATGGATGCATGTATTGCCCTTATGCAAAATAAGGTGGATGTATTGGCTATGCCGTTTGACAGTTCCATGGCCGATAATACGATGCTGACACTCACCATGCCTTATACAAGTATCTCCAAAGTGTTGGTACAACGAAAATTATCTCCGTGTGTTGCTGTTAATGAACAAAATGAATTGGAGCCGATAGTTGGGGACAGTGTGTATAAAATGTTGATTGTGAAAGATATGTATAGCAATCATATTTCATATAAGGTATTGCAATATCTGCATCCCGTTGTTTGGCATTGGGTGGCTGTGAATGATGCCGGTTACACCCGTATGTTTGGCATGCTGGACAGTGGAGCGGCAGATGCAATGATATGCAATACCTATATTGTGGATGCCTATATGCCGCAGCGTAACAAGTTGGATACCGTTCATTTAGCGGAAACGGCAACAAAAGTGTGCTGGGCTGTCCGTAAAGAAAATGTTACCTTGTGTGACAGCATCAATATGTGGTTAGAGCAATATACGTGTTCTTCTGCTTATAAGAATCTGTGTAAAAAGAACCGTTATCAAACAGGCATGGTAAAGCAGCGGAAAAACGTACGCCAAACCAATATTTCGTGGGCAGATAATCTATTTAAGTATTATGCAAGACATTATGATTTGGATTGGCGTTTTATTGCCGCTTTAGCGTATAAAGAGTCGCATTTCAATCCGGAGGCGGAAGGTGCAGGCGGAGCGGCGGGAATAATGCAGATGATGCCTGTCACGGCCCAGCATCTGGGACATGATGATTTGAATTCCGTAGAATCCCAGGTGAATGCAGGATGTAAGTTGGTGTCCCGTCTTGTAAAAAGATTTAAAGAAGCGGGAGTAAATGACGATGATCTGTATTTTTTTGTTGCCGCAGCTTATAATGCCGGTCATAAAAGTATAGAAAATGCGATGCAGATGGCATCAGCTATGAAAATGAATCAATATGAATGGAAAAATGTGGAAAAAGCTATGATTAAAATGAGTGATGCCAAATTGGTGAAAAAATATGGTGCCCACCCGTTTTATAAAGGCAAGTTTACGGCTCATTATACCCATGATGTAATGTTGTTGTATATGCATTATGTTAATATGATAGATAAAGAATAAAATTGTCGGATATGAAAATTTTAATTATCGGAGGAGTAGCAGGCGGAGCAACGGCAGCCGCACGAATAAGAAGATTAGATGAAAGCGCGGAAATAGTAATGATAGATAAAGGCGCATACATATCGTATGCAAATTGCGGTTTGCCATACTATATCGGCGGGTTGATAGAGGAAAGGAAAAAATTGTTTTTGCAAACACCCACATCTTTTGGGAATCGTTATGATGTGGATGTGCGTACATATAGCGAAGCCATAGCTATAGACAGAACAAATAAAAAGGTGACTGTCAAAAATTTACGCACAAACAAAGTGTATGATGAACAATATGATAAATTGATATTATCTATAGGGGTGGACCCTGTCCGGCCCCATATACCGGGTGCATTGGAAAGCGGTGTATTTGTTTTGCGCAATGTGGATGATACCGATGCTATCAAACAATATGTGGAAAAGCATCCTGTACAAAATGCAATAGTGGTCGGAGGCGGTTTTGTAGGCATGGAAATGGCCGAAAATATGTATCATTTAGGCGCAAAGGTGACCATAGCGGATATGCAGTCCCATGTTTTGCCTCCATTGGATACTTCAATGGCAGCATTGGTGCATCAGCATTTAAAAGAAAAAGGGGTTAATTTGAAACTTAACACCAAGGTGCAAGCCATTTGTCGCAAAGGGGATACATTAGAAGTCTGCTATTACGACGGTTCGGTACAATGTGCAGATATATTGATATTTGCGGTGGGAGTGACGGCAGAAAGCGAATTGATAAAAAATAGCGGATTGGAGTCGGATGCGCATGGAGCAGTAATAGTGGATGCACATTTGAAAACTTCGGACAAAGATATTTATGCCGTAGGGGATATGATAAGCATGAAACATCCGTTGACAGGAACCATGCAGGCATGTTTTTTGGCAGGGCCTGCCAACAAGCAGGGCAGGATTGCGGCTAATAATATAGTATTCGGAGACAGTTATAAATATAGCGGTGCTATCGGAACAGCCATTTTAAAAGTGTTTGATCTGACGGTTGCATTTTCCGGCTTATCGGCACAAATGTTGAAAAATGCGGGTGTGAATTATAAAAGTTCTATTACCCATTCTTCTTCCCATGCCGTATATTATCCTCAGGCAATGCCTTTAAGCATCAAACTGAATTTCAATGCCGTTACCGGACAATTGTATGGAGCACAAGTGGTAGGAGGCAGCGGTGTGGATAAGAGGATAGATGTGCTGTCGTCTGTAATAAAACACCGGGCGGGTATTGAGGATTTGTGTGAATTTGAGCAAGCGTATGCCCCTCCTTATTCTTCAGCAAAAGATCCTGTAAATATTGCTGGTTTTGCTGCCGAAAATTTATTGCACGGCTTGTTGGATAATATCACATGGCACGAATTACAAGCCAACAAAGAAAATTATTGGTTGTTGGATGTGCGCTCGCAGGAAGAATGTAAGGCTGGAATGATAGAAGGTGCAGTAAATATTCCTGTGGATGAACTTAGAGAGCGTTTGGATGAAGTGGTTCCGGGAGATAAGCAAATAGTGGTATATTGTGCCATAGGATTGCGGGCTTATGTTGCAACGCGCATATTGTTGCAAAACGGATACAGTGCCCTCAATTTATCCGGAGGATACAAAACCTATAATGCGGCAACGAAAATGTAAGCACAAAAAACAAAAAAGAGAGCATTCGCTCTCTTTTTTGTTATATTTCATCATTTTCCAGCAACTGTACTATTTTTTCTATTTCCTTGTCCGAGCCACCGGGGTCGTATTCCGTTTTCAAATCATATTTGAACATTCTGGCTATGGACTGATAAAAGAAAGCTCTCATTTTGCCTCTGAATTCGTATATGATTTTATATGATGTTTTGCTGGTTTCCCTGTCTATCAGTTTTATGAGTATGATGCCTTGCGAGTAGGTCATGTGTTCTATATCTTTCTGAAATTCTTGCCTGATTTGTTTTTCCACACTCTTCATGGCTAATTGCTGTTGGTTTTTATTGGGTATCATGGCCAACATTTCATCGTATTCTTTTAGCCTTTGTGCGGCTATTTTGGCATAGGGATATACTTTCATCACATTGCGGACCAATTTGGTATATCGCTTTTTTTCTTGTTTGGAACGGTTAGAACGGAATCCTACCACTATAACCGGACGAGTGGTGATACACGCTATGGTGTCTCCATCAATTATTACGGCAGGAAAAGTGTATCCTTCCGCTTTTTCTTGAGCCGATAGCGTGTAACTTGTAAATATACAAATGAATATAAAACCTATAATTTTTTTCATGATATATAGTCTATCATTATTGTGAAAATGCAAAAATAGTCTTTTTTTTCAACATTACGGCGATAAATATCATCTTTTTTCAAGGGTGGAATGTAATATTTAAGTTAATTTAAACTTCATTATGGTTATATATAATGTGTTCAATGGCTAATCTGTAGCCGTCCAAGCCCATGCCGCAAATGCGCCCTTTGCAGCAGGATGCTATATATGATTGATGGCGGAATTTTTCTCTGTTATATATATTGCTGATATGCACCTCTATAATAGGGAAATTGAGGGTTTTGAGCGCATCTGCAATGGCGATAGAAGTGTGGGTATAAGCCCCCGGATTGATAATAAGGGCATCGTAGATGTTACTTTGCTGGATTTTGGATACTATTTCACCTTCTATATTGGATTGAAAATAGTCCAATTGTATTTGAGAGTATTGCTGTTGAAGGCGGGCAAAAAAAATGTTAAACGGAGTGGAGCCGTATATTGAAGTCTCTCTTTTTCCCTGCATATTTATATTGGCTCCGTTAATAATAAGTATTTTTTGCATGGGCTTATTCTTCTTCCATTTTGGTTACACGAAACACATCCTCATCGTCTTTTTTTAAATAAAGATGGGTGCGTAGGAATTCTTCTTGATTGTCACCGCTTTGTTGTATCAGCCTCTTGTTCTGCTCTTGCAATTCGGCAATAATATCTTGCTGATGCTTGAGTTCGGATTTCAATTGCCGAATTTCTTTGTTGAGTTTTCTGTGTTGAGGAATCCCGGCCTCTCCAAAAAACATATAGGCAATAAATATCACTATAGTTATCAGCCATTTATGCTTTTTTATAAGTTCCCATAATTTCATATCTGTCTATATAATAAGTATAAATTGCAAAGGTAATATTTTTTATAATATCAATATCAAAATACACTTTGTTTTTTGTTCAAAATGGTGGCGTAAATAATTGAATGACTGTAAAAATAAGAAAATAATTGTTTTTTTTTGAAAAAAGGATGCCTGATAAAAAAAAATATTATACCTTTGCAATCTCAAACATCACACAAGTGATGGGGTCCCTTAGCTCAGCTGGTTAGAGCATCTGACTCATAATCAGAGGGTCCTTGGTTCGAGCCCAAGAGGGACCACACTCAGGTGAATACCTGATAAAAGAAACAATGCAGAATTGTTTCTTTTTTTTGTTTTATGGCAGGGCACATCCGGATGCTTGTCGTGTAAAAGGGTGGTGTTGTTCTATTCCTCATTGCCGCCGGCCTGAACATTTTTCTCCATCTCCAGCTTGCCAAAGCGGAAAGTGACACCGGCACTGATATAACGGCTGTTGGTCTTGCTGGACGACCATGATTCGTAGTAGGGATTGGTGGTGACATTGGACGACTTGTTCCAATTGAAAATATCTTGAACATTCAAATAAACAGAAATTCTTTTCTTCCAAAATGTTGCCCGCAAGCCGCAATTGATGCTGTATCTGGGTTTGGTTTCGGCAAACAACGATTGGGAAGCGGAGCGATAATTCGCCGAGGCGTGTATTTCCAATATATTCCATGCTTTTGCCCACAGATTGATTCTAAAACTGTAAGTGAATTTATGGCTGACACTATTCTTATTCGCATCTTTGGAATCGGAATAGTTGATATAAGAATCATAAATATTGGCATAAAACCGCAAATTGAAAAAACCTTTGGGACGGTAAGTAACATTGAATTCGCCTCCTGTATTGTACGATTTGCCCACATTCACCGGCATGGAATAGCGAACATATCTGCCAAAAACATCACTATATGCCACATCTGTCAATGTATTGATATCCTTGTGGGAATTGCGGTGATATACGGTGATACCCAGGGACCCGAATTTTTCAAAATATTTCATCCAGTTGAATTCAAAAGAATTGGTGGCCACCGATGTCAACAGCGAGTTCCCTGTAGAATAGTCTTCTTCGCCATAGTTTATATATTCCGACAATTGCGTGTTGTGCGGATTACGCAACCGCCTTGTGTAACTTAAATTGAAATTGTGCATCGATTTGGTACGGTAAGACAAATGCACCGACGGCTTCAGGTTGAAAAACGTGGTGGAGACTTTGCTTTCCGGATGCTCTGCCACCAAATAAAAAATATGGGACACCTCTCCCCGTAAACCAAATTTCATGGTAAAATTGCCGAATTTCTGCCTTAAAGTCACATAGGTGGCATAGTCTTGGGTTCTGAACAGGGCGTCGTAAAATCGTAAAGAGTCCGTATTTCTAATGTCAGTACCCAATACCAAAGTATCCGGACAACTTAAACTGTTGCCCCAGTTGACGGCAGCATTCAATCCCATACTTATTTCACCGTTTTTGGAATATGGAACGGAATAGTCGGCACCGATATTCAAATCATAATTTTCAGACCTTCCCAGAGTGGATTTGTCTTTTGAAAAATCATTCCCCAAAATGTATTTTCTTACATAATTTGAAGAGGAAGCGTTGTTGGTGACATTTCCGTTCAACGATATCATGATATTGTGCCCTTGAGTGTTAAACAAATGTGTGTACCAAGTTCCAAAGCCAATCCAAACGCCTTTGTCGCCGGAATTTCTGTCGGTAGTATAATAATTATCTTCGTTCAAAAAATATTCCCTGCGCAATCTTTGTTCCGAGGAAAAAGACCGGCTCCCACTGAACATGCTCATCACCCAAAAACTTAAACTATTCAGCGAATCGTGAGTATAGTCCATATTAAGGCTGATGTTGCCCGACCAATTTTTATTTCTTCCTTCAGAGGTATAACTTTGAAAAGTGCATGTATCCAAATTGTCGGTAGTGTCATTGGCGACAAAAGAGGTGGAATAGCCGTTGGAATTATTTTTATTAGCGGAATAGGAACCTGAAATCCACGAGCTGACAGACAATTTCTCATTGGCCCATACAAATGAGGCATGCGGAGAAATTCTCGGCTGTGAGCTGCCGTTGAGACCAAAACTGTAAAATACATTCTTTTTTATTTTGGCATTGGTAATAATGTTGATAATTCCGCCGTCGGTTTTGGAAGCATATTTTGCAGAGGGATTGGTGATAACTTCTATTCTTTCCAATGTATTGGCAGGCAATTGCTGTATATAGTTTTTCAAACTTTCTGCCGTCAATCGGGAGGGTTTGTCGTTAATCCAGATATCCACACTGGACACTCCCCGCAAGGTGACATTTCCTTCCACATCCACTTCCACACCGGGTGTGTTTTGCAGAGCATCGGAAGTGGTGCCTGTTTGAATGGACGGGTCTTCACTTACATTGTATAGTATTTTTTCATCTTCCATGGAATAGATGGGCCTTTGGGCAGTAATCTCCACGCCTTGCAGCATGGCTGCACTTTGTTGCAGATACAATTTTCCCATATCCACAGAGGATGAATCTACGCTGACAGGTTTAAACAGCGTTTGATAACCGATAGCCGATGCCCGCAACAGATAGTTGCCCGGAATCACTCCTTGCAAAACAAACACTCCGCTGTCATCCGATGATACACCTTTGACCAAAATGCTGTCTTCTGCCTGCAATAATGCTACATTGACATAAAACAGAGCCTCACCGGCAGATTGATCTGTCAATGTGCCTGTTATGGTGTAGGTTTTTCCCTTATAATTTTTTTGAGCCGACTGTTGCATATCGGGACGATTTCCCAAAGGCCGGCCGCCACCGGGACCGAATCCTCCGCCGGGAAATTGCGCCATAGCTGCGCACATCATCAATGTCAATAAGAAATAAGTTACAACTCTTTTCATGTTTTATTTATTTGTTATTCGTGTTTTATTAAGACGTTTGGCTGATGAGGGTGCATCCGCATTTGTTTTGTCATGATTATATAGATACCATTCCATATTGTCATTTCTCCATTAGGTAATTGGCTTTCCGCCGTTTTACGCTTCCACAGCCAAATGCTGCAGCGGCATATCGCAAGCGGTGTTCTTTCCGTATCGTTCAGCGCGCTGTCTGCTTTTGGCATAATTACCTGATGCTAATATTTTTTGGTTCAACAAAAAGTAAACAGCAATTTTGTCATGGTTCGCCCTTTTTTTTGTTTATGGTTACAAAAATACAAAAAATAAATCTAATTTTCAAGTATTTTTCTCTAAAAAAATTTTTTTTGCATGATAGAGCAGTGGAAACTATAGGGGGTATAAGCGGCATTTTTTTTATTCACTTTCTGAAATTTTCGGTAACAAGTTGAAATAATGTTTGTTATTGTTTGTATTTTATCGGCAAACAGGAACAAATGCGGACAAGATGTGAATGAAATTTTATATTCATGTGTAACAAAAGTAAAAATAAAACGTATAAGCCAAGAATAAAAAGTAAAAAAACTTGCAAAGATGAGATTTTGTATTAAAAAATTAATTATCTTTGTGCGTTGAAAAAATAAGAAATATGTACGGGAGAAAAATTATAGGTTTTTTAATCGTTTTGTTACTGCTTGCGCAGAGTAAAACAGTTGCGCAAGATGTTCATTTTTCGCAATTTTATGCATGTCCCTTATATTTAAATCCCGCTTTGGCAGGTTCGTCGATATGCCCTCGTTTGGCGGTGAATTATCGTCATCAATGGCCGTCAATTTCAGGAAAATATACATCATATGCTGCATCTTATGACCAACATTTCAAAGCCCTGTCCGGTGGAATAGGGGTACTTTTCTTGGGAGACAGAGCTGCCAGTGGCACTATTAACACCAATGCTATTAGTTTGATATATGCATTTAATGTAAATTTAACGCGCAAAGTGAGTATGCGTTTGGGTATACAGGCCACTTATCAACAAAAATCGCTCAATTATGACAAATGCACATATGGTGATATGATAGATCCCAAATACGGATTTGTATATGCCACATCGGAAAATTTGGCCAGATATACTAAAGGCGTGGCAGATTTTTCTGCCGGCTTGGTGATATATTCTGATAATATATACGGAGGAATAGCCGTTAATCATTTTACCCAGCCTAAAGAAAGTTTCTTTGACAAAGATGGAAAAGAAACCCGTTTGCCTTTAAAATTAACAGCGCATTTCGGCGGTAATTTCAGTATCAAGCGCGCATTGAAAAAATCCAGGACATTCGGAGATATGTCTTTATCGCCCAACATTATTTTCCAATATCAAAATAAGATAAGCGGAGGATATGCATATGCGACTATCAATTACGGCATGTATTTTACATGTTATCCTATGGTGGTGGGAATGTGGTTCCGTCAAGGTTTTAAGAATACGGATGCCTTAATCTTTTTAGCAGGTGTTCATTATTCATTTTTCAAAATAGGCTATTCGTATGATTTTACCTTACCTTCAGCCAAATTAGGCAAACCAAACACAGGCGGTTCACATGAAGTTTCGGCACAATTTGATTTGCCGTGTCCTGTGAAAACCCGTAGGATAAGAAATATCAATTGTCCCAAATTTTAATTATAAAGTAAATAACAAATAAGATTATATATGAAGACCAAGAGAAAATTTTTTCGTGCAGTGTTGATGGCGGGTGTTGTAGCCGTAGCATTGGTATCTTGTAAAGGTAAAGAAGTGTCTCATAGTACAGGCTGGGCATATAATGATGCCCGTAACGGAGGCTTTGAAAAAGCAGCATTCCACGGGCAAATAACAGGTCCGGGTCTGGTATTTATCGAAGGCGGCAGATTTACCATGGGAAGAGTAGAAGAAGATGTAATGAAAGATTGGGATAACTATCCGAGAACAGTTACCGTATCTTCATTTTATATGGATGAAGGGGAAGTTACCAATTTGGATTATTTGGAATATTTATATTGGTTGGAAAGAGTATATGTTCCCGTGGATTTACAGTCGGTATACTATGCCGCTCTGCCGGACACCGCTTGTTGGCGTCATAAATTGGCTTATAATGAGCCTATGGTGGATTACTATCTGCGTTATCCCGCTTATAGAGATTATCCCGTAGTAGGTGTGTCTTGGGTGCAAGCCACCAAATATTGCGCATGGAGAACAGACCGTGTAAACGAGCAGATATTGGTGGACCAAGGTTTGATTAACATGACCAATGAGCCTACAGCCGAAGGTCATTTCAACACCGAAGCCTATTTGTTATACCCCGATTATGAACAAAACAGTGACCGTCGTTTGCAATACATACTTACAGGAGAAGAACGTAATGCAAAAATGGAAGACGGTATATTGCTTCCCAAATATCGTCTGCCGACAGAAGCAGAATGGGAATATGCAGCTCTTGGTTTGATAGGAAATACATTAAGTGAACGTATTTTGGATAGAAGAACTTATCCTTGGAACGGTCAGGTTACCCGTACGGACGATAAAAAATATATGGGTAGTTATGTGTTGAATTCCCGTAGAGCAAGAGGTGATTATATGGGTGTTGCCGGTGCTATCAACGATGCAAACACCTATACAGGTTCCACTTATGATTATTGGCCCAATGATTACGGCTTGTATAGCATGGCCGGCAATGTGGCAGAATGGGTGATGGATGTATATCGTCCTGTTAACCACGATGATGTTAATGAATTAGACCCGTTCAGAGGCAATGTATATGAAACGGTAAAAGTTTTGGATGACGGTACTATAGAAGATAGGGATGAAGAAGGTAATGTACCTATGGTTCCTGTATCGGATTTTAAAAATGACAGACGTAGAAACTATCGTTCAGCTAACAATATTAACTATTTAGACGGAGATTGGGCATCTACTTTGGATTTGGACGGAGATTCATGGACAAGACAAAATAATAGCAATTCAACTATTAACATGTATGATAAACAAGAATATCCAAGAGGAAATTATTCATTGGTTGCCGATAATGCCAGAGTGGTAAAAGGCGGTTCTTGGGCAGATATACATTATTTTGCTTCTCCGGGTAACAGAAGATATCTGGACCAAAATGAATCAACATGCTATATAGGATTCCGTTGTGCAATGACACGTTTGGGCGGTCAATCTTTAAGATAGTGTATTATGTAAAATCATAAATCAATCAAAACCCCCATTCATGGGGGTTTTTGATTTAAAAAAAATGAAGAAAATGGATATCGAAAAATTATATCAAACCTATTTGCAGTGTAACGGCGTATCTACCGATACCCGGCAGTTGCAGCAGGGAAGTTTGTTTTTTTGCTTGAAAGGCGATAATTTCGACGGCAACAAATTTGCTGCACAAGCTATAGAAAAAGGTGCAAAATATGCCGTGACAGACGATAAGCAATTTGCAGCAGAAGGTAAAACCATATTGGTGGATAATACCTTGGAAGCATTGCAACAACTTGCCCGTTATCACAGACAGCAACTGAATATTCCGGTGTTGGGGATTACAGGCACCAATGGAAAAACTACGACCAAAGAATTGGTAAATGCGGTGTTGTCGCAAAAGTTGAGAGTAGTGGCAACACAAGGAAATTTGAACAATCATATAGGAGTTCCGTTAACCTTGCTAAGCATCAATGCCAAAGACACGCAGTTGGCCATAGTTGAAATGGGTGCCAACCACAGAGGGGAAATAGCTCAGTTATGTGAAATATCCATGCCGAATTACGGTATCATTACCAATATAGGAAAAGCCCATATTGAGGGTTTTGGCTCTCAAGAAGGTATTATTGAAACAAAAAAAGCATTGTATGACTATGTGGGCAAAGAACAGGGAACATTGTTTGTAAACCATGATGATGCTTTGTTGATGGATTTGTCTTCTGCCGTTACACGTTTGACATATGGAACCGGACAGGATGCAGACGTGAGAGGTGTATGCAATGCGCAAAAATTATATATGACTTTCAAATTGCCTCAATTCAATAGAACCATATCCACGCAATTGGTAGGAGCCTATAATTTTAACAATGCTATGGCGGCAGTAGCTGCAGGCT
>JAFZXM010000056.1 GCA_017616775.1 Bacteroidales bacterium | reverse complement strand
TATGCGGATTAACCATAGCACAAAAAAATCCTACCGCCATTTATCACTACGAATTCTCAAGCAGTACCGACTCCTTATTGTTTGCTATCACTACCATGCAATACAATAACAACAAACTGGTTGAATCTGTTTATTCCGACATAGAAAATTATGACACCATTATCACCCGTCATATGTACGATGCCCAAGGAATCAGATGCTATTCCGTAATATTGGATAACGGGGACACTTCCGCGATAAACATTACCAATAACAACTACAGCCAACGCACTTCCGATAATCAAATGTATGTAATGGGTGAAACCGAATTGGAATTAATGATGGCTATTTATGCTTACGGAGTAAGTGATTATAGCACCACTATACCTATCATGGGTCTTGACCTTTATCCTTGTGACTCGTTTGAAATCAACATGGGCAACTATTTTGGAGAAGACATGCCTTTTGACAAATTAATGGGTTATCCTTACAAAAACCAAGCAGGAGATATAGACAGTATTGCCATTGTGGGAAATATGGGATTTTATAACATGAATATAGGTTATATTACAGCCACCTATGATAACAACCATAATAACACTTCCTGGGAATTTATTATTTCTATACCCTCTTCCACCTCTGTAATGTCAATGGTTACAGAATATAACAATAATAACAAACCCACTTCGGTCATATCCTGCCAAATGGAAGAAGGATGCACCAAAATAACTTATGCATATAAAAACAATACCGATATCTTATATGTAGATAACTATACTGAAGGGGCAGACGATTGGGAACTTTCTTCCAGAGAATGGTATGTATATGAAGTATCTGTTGAAGAAGCACAGATAAATGCCGTAACATGCTATCCTAACCCCACCGGTGGTGTGGTGAATATACAAAGTGAAACAGACGGCATAATGCATATCTACGACATACACGGCCGCCAAATGATGCAAACGGATATTACTGCCGGCATGAACACCATTAACATGCAAGCATTTGCCTCGGGTTGCTATTTCATCAAATTCGTTTCCGACAATCATATTCAAACACTCAAAGTAATCAAACAATAAAAGGACCGACCATTAAAAAAGGCATTGTAACAATGCCTTTTTTAATGGTCATTCATAAATTTTTTTTGTACCTTTGCACATAAAAACATCATCACATGATCATTATCGGTATAACAGGCACTTTAGGGGCAGGTAAAGGCACTATAGTGGATTATTTGGTATCACACAAAGGCTACACCCACTATTCGGTACGCCGTTTTTTGATACAAGAAATTGAAAAACAAGGCTTGCCCGTCAATAGAGACAGCATGGTAAGTGTAGGCAATTCCTTAAGAAGCCTGCACGGGCCTTCCTATATTACGGATTGTCTGTTTGAACAGGCAAAGGAACATGGGACCAATGCCGTTATAGAATCCATAAGAACGGAAGGAGAAATAATCTCACTACGCAAGCAACCTCACTTTTTCCTCTGGGCTGTAGATGCCGACGCCCAATTGCGATACCGGCGTATACGCCTGCGCCAATCCGAAACCGACTATGTGAGTTATGAAGAATTTATTGCCAACGAACAAAGGGAAATGCATAATACCGACCCTAACAAACAAAATTTGAGCCGATGCATCAGTTTGGCCGATTTTACCTTAAACAACAATGCCGATATAGCTCATCTGCACGCCCGAATAGAACAGATACTTACCCAAATAGAACAATAATATGGACAAAGAGAAACACATCCGCCCCTCTTGGGATGAATATTTTATACAAATAGCCAATACGGTAGCCCAAAGAGCCACCTGTGACCGCGGCCGTAGCGGTTGCGTGATAGCTCATGACAAACAATTGCTGGTTACAGGATATGTAGGTTCCCCTAAAGGATTGCCGCATTGTGATGATGTAGGACATCAAATGCGGAAAATCATCCATGAAGACGGCTCCGTGACCAACCATTGCGTGCGCACGGTTCACGCCGAACAAAATGCAATATGCCAAGCGGCAAAATTGGGAATATCCTTACAAGGAAGCACCCTCTACTGCCGCATGACCCCCTGCAGAACATGTGCCATGCTCATCATCAATTGCGGCATTACCCGCGTGGTGTGTGAAAAAAAATATCACGACGGCGCCGAATCGGAAGCCATGTTCCGGCAAGCCGGCGTGGAATTGGTGTTTATCAACGAAGAAATTTTAAAATACGACAACCAATAAAAAGGTGACCCGCCGGACACCCGCCGCATTCGCTCATATATTCAAGTTCTGCTTATGCACCTGGAAGAGCATTGCTCCTCCACCTACAAAGGGTTCTGTGTAAGTGACATTCTCCCATTTGTCAAAGTCAGCGGGAAGCAATGCTTCCAGTTGTTCAATAAGTTGGCTTTTCCCTCCAACTCATTTGATAAATGGTTTCGCTTTCATTTTTCTATTTTTTTCTCTCTTGCTGTATTTCAACAAGATATTAAAGTGCAAAGATAACACTTTTTTTTATATAATCTTTCAATTTCCTACAAACAAAATACCCCCACCGTCCATTAAAGGACCTTGGTCCAATTCCACCACCTCAAAACCGTGATGACGGAGCCATGTTCTTATTTTTTCCCCGTCCGCCATGCTGTTCAACGACCCGCTGACAAACACTTGGTTTTTCCACACACCCATGCAGCCTCCGATCAAACCATAGTTCAAACCCGGCAACACTATCTGTTCCGGATGAACATAGAGACAATCGATATTCATTTTTGCCAAGCTTGCCGACACGGCCTTGTCGGATGTTATAAACCTATCGCCGGGAAGTGCCATGGTAGAGCAACGTGCAAAGGATTGTTTGATATGAATATAGGTTTTTCCCTGCAGATTTTGCGCAATCATAGGGTCGGTATAACGCCGGTGATGTATCACAAAGGAAGAGCTGACCGTTACATTGTAGGCGGAAATGGTATCTTTGCTGTCTCCAACAAAAGTTTTTCCAAACTGGAAATCAATATTTTGAGATTTTAATTTATTGATAATATAAGCAGGGGTATTCGGGGCAAGAACCGGTGCAGGCAAACCTGTACAGCAAAACAAGTCGGGGTGACCGGCCAGGGGAGCGAAATGAATCACACTTTGCGCGTCAAAAGCAAGCGTTTCGCCATATTTGCCCAAAGTTGCCACCGCCTGACGGGACAATCTGAAATCGTGAAGAATAATCATATTTCTTCTATTTGCCAATTCCATTCAAAATTTTCTTTTTGCCCATCCTTTACAAACTGCACTTCTGCAAAACGTGTTTTCAGCAGTTTTTTGTTTTCAGCACCATAGCCGATAGCGGCGTTAATGGCTTGCGGAGACACTTTTATGAGCAATCTTCCTTGTTTATTTTCAGGTATTTGCAAAAATTTCTCTTTCCAAATTTTTGTCAACACCAATTCTTTGAAAGACACATGAAAAGGACCTGCCACCAAACTTTCTCCATTGAGCAATCCTTCACTCGGATGCAAACCCACGCGTAATACTTTTACATTGTTCCTGTCAAAAAGTGCATATATTTGCGCACTTAAATCCACGGCTTCATCCAAAGTAAGGGGAATGTATTTGCCTTGTCTGTATAATGTTTCCAAACAGGTGTTTTTAATTACCAAGGTGGGGTATATACGCGTATTTTGAGCTTTCAACGCTATAATTTTTTTCGCTGTTTCCATCGCTCCCTGAGGGGTATCCGAAGGAAGACCTATCATCATCTGCAAACCCAATTCAAAACCATGGTCCCTTATCATTCCGGCAGCTGTTTCCACCTGCTGTACGGTGTGTCCCCGCCCTATAAAATCCAGCACTTTGTCATGGAGCGACTGTGCCCCGAGCTCCACTATTTTCACCCCGTATTTGCCCAAATTGTCCAATATCGGTCCGGATATATAATCCGGCCGGGTGGAAAGTTGTATACGTTGCACCAATCCTCCGGACAGATAATGATACGCCACCTGCAAATACCGGCTTTGCTCCTCTATGGGCATTCCGGTAAAACTGCCGCCGAAAAAAGCGATGGTTTTGCAGGCATTGGAAGGGATGGTGGACAGATAAGTATCTATTAAGGATTTCATCTCCTCAGGTTGTATGATGCTGTCGCAACCCACTATTTTATATTGGTTGCAATATATGCAACGGTAAGGGCATGCTTTTTCGGGAATAAATATCGGTATGGTGTAATATGTTTTCACTTTTTATGTTAACTATTCCCTTTAAGGGCGGTCATTGCCTTTAGTATTACTTCGTCTTTTTCATACACTACGGGATAAAATACATTGTCGCCCAAATACATTCTGCCTATATAAGCTTTCAGCCACTTTTGCATTTCCTGTTTGGACATAGCACTGAGCACCCCTTGTACTCCCTGCTTGTTTCCTTTTTCCATCACTTGCTTCATCATCTCTTCCGTTACAGAAAAAGCATGTATAAAAGAGGACACATCGGGATATAAGGCTTGCAATTCGCTACGATGAGCATCCGCATATTCCACCGCATATTCATATATCACACCGCTGTTAAACAAACGATTGAAATACACATAATCGTTGGATGTGCGAAGCGGAACAAATATATCGGGCATGATACCGCCGCCGCCGTACAACACTTTTCCTGAAGCCGTAACCACTTTTAACGTGTCATTAAAACTGATGCTGTCTTTATATTGCAATTCCCCGTTTTGATAGCGAGTGTAAATATCGTTGTAATATTCCTCACCTTTTCCTTGTTCAAAAGGACGTTGTATGCATCTTCCCAAAGGGGTGTAATAACGTGCCACCGTAAGCAATATTACCGAACTGTCTTGAAGAACGAACTGTGTTTGCACCAAACCTTTTCCAAAAGAGCGTCTTCCCACTATAATTCCCCGTTCGTTATCTTGCACTGCGCCGGCGACAATTTCACTTGCCGAGGCTGAATATTCATCTATCAGCACAGCCACTTTTTGACTGTCTTCTTGGAATACACCTCTTCTTGTTGCCTTGTAATTCTGCCGGGGATAATTTTTTCCCCGGGTATACACTATCTGTTTGCCTGCCGGCAAAAGTTCGTCACAAATGGATATGGCGGCATCCAAATAGCCTCCGGGATTTCCCCGCAGGTCGATAATGAGTTTGTCCATACCTTGCCCCAACAGTTCCAGCAATGCATGATGAAACTCGCCGGCTGTGGTTTGCGTAAAATTATCTATATTAATATATCCCACCTTGGAGGTCAACATATAATAATAAGGTATGCTGTGAATGGATATCGGCTCCCGTTTGATTTTGAACTTCAATATCTTATCCACATTCTTGCGATATATTTCCAAAACCGTTTCCGTACCTTTTTTACCACGCAGTTTCTGCAATACATCGTTATTTTGGATACCCACGCCGGCAATATTTTCTTCATCCACGCCCACTATTTTATCTCCGGGCAATATTCCTGCTCTTTCTGACGGGCCTCCGGCAGTAACAGCCACCACCATCAATGTATCGTTCAATATATTGAACTGTATTCCCACACCATTGAATTCTCCCGACATGTTCACGGCAAATTGTTTGGTTTCCTCTTTGGTCATATAAGAAGTGTGGGGATCCAATTCGGCGAGCAAACTTCGTATCATGTCATCGGAGAGCTGTTCGTTGGCTATATCTTCAAAATAATAATCATGAATAAGTTGCTGCACCTCTTCTATCTTACCGTTCTTTCCCATTACAGAAACAGGAGAGGGGTGCTTTTTGTTATTGACAATATATCCCAAGAGCATACCCGCCACCATTACTGTTGATAACAGTATCGGGGTAACTATACTTTTATTGCTATTGTTATAGTCTTCCATATTTTATACAAAAACACTTGTTGTCAGTCCTCTATAGGAGAGTGCCGTTGAAATAAAGAACCTGAAAAATGCAAAAATTCATCCGAAGGCGATAATAATACGCTATTGCCCGCTATCAATAAAAAGATATCATCGCCTTTATAGGCGAATTCCACATCGGAGATATCCACTCCGTAAATAATCAATTTATTGCCGGCAAGTTTGTATCCCATAAAACGCATGGGACTTTCCCACTGTTCTACATCCAATTCCCTGATTTCTGCAATATTGGTATCCAATGCATGCATATGCACCCGTATGGCATTCACCATTTTATCCACTTGTATTTCTTCCGTATCGTCATACAGGGTGTCGGCTGCGGAAACATTATCTTCCGCCTCCGGAATTTTTGCCGCACGCGATGCCACGGTATTATTCACATTCACCACTATGGTATCTTTGGCAGGAAATTTCTGCTCTATTTTTTCTATCTGCAATCTGGTGAATTGCTTGATAACACCGAAAAAAACAACTACTGCAGCTACTATTAACCCTAATAGGAACCCCAATAAAAGGTAAAGCAATTGCTGTTTTTTCCGATGTGTAAGCATATGCTATTCTATACTGAATTCAAACGGGATGATAGCTTGTACGCCACTCATTTGAACGCTGTTTTGCAAATAATTGAAATATATATACATATCTCCCAATTCTGCACGTTGTTTGCTCAACAACATGGTTTTGTTCATCATTGACTCTGCAAATTCTTCCCACACATTTTTCATATGGGGATAAGATTCTATGCGATAATTTTTCACCTTTGCCAACTGGGCTGCTTTGGCTATGGCCACATCTATGCCGCCCAAAGTGTCTACCAGATGTAATTTCAAAGCATCCGTGCCTGACCATATACGACCTTGGCCCACAGAATCCACATAATCGGTAGTGATGTTTCTTCCATCGGCCACACGTGTGAGAAAAGTGTTATATGTTTTATTGACATATTGTTGCATCACGGCTCTTTCTTCTCCGTCCATAGCGCGGTTAATACCCAATATGGATGCATGTTTGTTGGTGGACACTTCATCTATGGTAACACCTATTTTTTGCATCAGACCCTGCACGTTGGGTATCATGCCGAACACACCTATCGACCCGGTGATGGTGGTGGGCTGTGCCACTATATAATCAGCTGCACAGGCTATATAATATCCTCCTGAGGCTGCCACATCACTCATGGAGACCACTATGGGTTTGTGTTTTTTCAAGCGAACTATTTCTCTCCATATATTTTCCGACATCAGAGCAGAGCCGCCGCCGGAATTGATACGCAACACTATGGCTTTTACATTGTCTTCTTCTGCAAGGTCCTCTATTTGGTCGGCTATGTTTCTGCCGATAGTGCCGTTGTCACCTTCACCGTCTATGATATTGCCGGTGGCATATACCACCCCTATTATATTTTTTGCATTTGACGGTGTAACGGAAGCCGATGCATATTGTTTGGGAGTAATATAGGCAATGTCTTCTTTTGCATCCATGCCGAGTTGTTTTTTCAAATAAGAAGTATATTCATCTTGATACATGACAGCATCTATATAGCCTTTTTCTTTGGCTGAATTCAAATTGCTGAACAAAGACAATGCGTCACAATCGGCATTGATTTGTTCTGCCGATATGCCGCGGGAAGCGGATATTTGGTTTAACATATGATTCCATTCCAAAAACAACAAAGCGGATATTTGTTCTTTATTGGCATCGCTGATATGATCCAAAACAAAAGGCTCCACAGCACTTTTGTAAGTACCCACTTTCACTATTTGCATATCTATATCCAATTTATTGAGCAACTGTTTGAAAAACATCACCTGCATGCTCAATCCGTGCATATCGAACATACCTTCGGGATGCACAAACACTTTATCGGCTACCGATGCCAAATAATATTGTCCTTGTGTATAATTTTCCCCGTATGCATATATGAATTTACCCGATTTTTTAAAATCCGACAAGGCATTGCGTATTTCTTCCACACTTGCCAAGGAAGCGTTCAAATTATTGACCTCTATGGATATGCCTTTGATCTTGTCGTCATTTTTGGCATTTTTAATGCTGTTCAACACATCGTTGAGTGCTATATTGGAGGTGTTTGCCCCGTAAAGACCTTCAAACGGATCTTCTGCCACTCTTTCACACAATGTGCCGTTAAGTTCCAAACACAATACCGAATTGTCTTTGACCACTGCCGACTTGTTACCTAACGAAGCCGCCATGCCCGCTATGACAAACAGCATGATAATAAAAGCCAATACTTGCAATAAAATAAAACCCAACATGGTAGCGAATACCATTTTGAAAAAATTCTTCATTTTTTATTAATTTTTTTTAACAATATTTTTCTATAAATTCTAACAACAGCCCGAACTGTCATTGAGCTTATTTTTTCATTTCGCGATAGTTGCCTATATTGAAATTCAAACGTGCCGTTACTACATGATGACACATGGCTGCCCAAGGAAATACAGACTGATCTGCCTCTTCCTGCGTCATATCGCCTCTTCTGACAGCCGATTTGATATTACCATCCCAATTCCAGCATGTTTTAATATTAAAACCATAGGTGATATTGAATGACACCCTGCTCACCTCTTTGGCTTTTACTTTATATCCGCAAGGGAAAAACAGACCTATTTCCGGACGGATATAGAAATTGGCATAACCGTTATCGTGCCTCAAGGTAAAATCCCCATATTGTTCCGAAGGACTGGAACCTTTTGAATTAAATGCAAACTGCAAAGCTATACCGTAAATAAACGGGCTCATGTCCAAACTTCCTATATAACTGCAGTGAAATGTTCCTATCAAATTATGTACGGTATAATTGTCTCTGGTGCCGAACCCTATTTGGTAGGTAACCGATTGTTGCATATAACGGTTGCCAACGCCATAATATTGTGTGGACACATATCCTGCACCAAAAGTGGGAACTATATCCATTTGCCCGGACCTGGCCGACATGTTCACGGCCGCCTGCACCGCTATTCCGTGTCTTATGGTGGCCTTGCTTTTACCTATGGTGGAAAAATTGTTTTTCTGTTGTCTTCTGTTCGCTTGGGCATTAAGTTCATTAGCGGTTAAACCTAATATAACCAAGACAAAAAACACATAACTTAAATATTTTTTCATGGTGTGTGAAATATCTTGTTTTACTATTATGCTATATTGGTGGCAAAATTACAAAAAAAATCACTATGAATCGTGTTTTTACCACATTTTTTTTTATATTTGTATATGCATTCCGACCAATGCGATTTTTTTGTAAAAAATTCATTTTCATATTTTTATATATTTGTCCATTGTTTATTAACGATTAGAAAATGCAAAATACAGAGCAAAAAACCGAAAAAGCATATTATTCCATAGGAGAAGTTTCGCGTATTTTTAACGTCAACACCTCACTTCTCCGTTTTTGGGAAAAGGAATTTCCGCAATTAAAACCATATAAAAATGCGAAAGGGACCCGTTATTATACCCCGGAGGACATCAACCTTATCCGCAGTATCCGTTATTTGGTAAAACAAAAAGGCTACACCCTGGAAGGGGCTCGGACAAAATTGGCCTCCGCCCAAAAAAAGGTTGACGCCAATGCTCAAATACTGGCATCGTTGGAAAATATCAAATTGTTTTTACAAAATATCAAAAACCAGCTGGAATAATCATGACAGATATCCTACTCAAACAATTGGAAGGAAAAAAAATACTGCTGCTCGGATTCGGCAGGGAGGGTCAATCTTGTTATCGCTTTATCCGCCGGTATTTTCCTCAAGCAGAAATAGGCATTGCTGACCAAAACACCAATATTCCCTCCACCATGGCTCCAGACATCCGTCTCCGCTTTCATTTGGGAGATACCTACCTTGATGCCATCCGCCAATACGATATGGTGATAAAGTCTCCCGGGGTGAGTTTGAAAAACATATTGACGGATATTGACACTGACATTATCACATCCCAAACCGATTTATTCCTCCAAGCCTTTCATGCACAATGTATCGGCGTTACGGGCACCAAAGGAAAAAGCACCACCTCAAGTCTGATATACCACATTCTGCACCAATTGGACAACAATACCGTTTACGGAGGCAATATAGGCCTGCCTTTGTTTGAACTTATCGATAAAATCAATCCCGATACCCATATTGTATTGGAATTATCGTCGCATCAATTGGAATTCTTACACCAATCACCGCATATCGGCATATTGCTCAATTTGTTTGAAGAGCATTTGGACCATTATAATTCTTTTAAAGACTACCAAAGAGCCAAATACAATATTGCCCTGCATCAAAATGCGGATGACTATTTTATCTATCATCACGACGATGTTCTCATACAAGCCCTTATACGGGAACAGCCCGTCATATCGCATTCCGTTCCATTTGCAGGGCATGCAGACAACAATGCATTCAGCTATTACGACCGCCGGCAATTATTTCTCAATATCAACGGCAAGTTCCTGCCCGTGAAAAACATTACCGACACATTCCCTCTCAAAGGCACCCACAATTATACCAACGCAGCGGCGGCCATAGCCGCATTGGCCTGCTTGAACGCACATACGGATTGGGAACGCGTATCCTGCCTTGCGGATAGTTTCTCCCCTCTCCGTCACCGCATGGAATATGTAGGCACCTATAACGGCATCCTCTTTTATAACGACAGCATATCTACCATTCCTCAAGCCACCATTGCCGCTGTCAAAGCCCTTGGCAACGTAGACACCCTTATTCTCGGCGGCATGGACCGCGGCATTGATTACTCTCCTTTGGCCGAATATATCAGCCACGCCGATGTGCGTAATTTTATTTTTACGGGCATGGCAGGAAAAAGAATGATGCAAATGTTTGAAAACCGCCATATCCAGCATTTGCACTTCTGCAACACCTATTCGGAAATCATCACTTTAGCCATGCAGCTGACACAAAAAGGAAAAATATGCCTGCTTTCTCCCGCAGCCTCCAGTTACGACAGTTTCAAAAATTTTGAGCAAAGAGGCGACCATTATAAAGAATTGATACAAAATTTTGCTGCCCGCTAAAAAAA
Organism: Bacteroidales bacterium; assembly: GCA_017616775.1. GTDB lineage: Bacteria > Bacteroidota > Bacteroidia > Bacteroidales > WCHB1-69 > UBA1205. The sequence continues at coordinate 42,484 of JAFZXM010000056.1, read as the reverse complement.
GGCCCTTATCTCCACCCCCGCAACATGTTTCATTTTCACACCCTCGCTTATACGGCCCTGATAGGTGGCGTTGAGTTGCATATTCTGCCACAAAGTGATTTGAAACACTGCATCCAATATCATATTGTGTCCCGGCTGCAAGGCCTCTAACATTTCATACGCTGCCGAAGTGTTGGTATTGCCTTTGAATTTGATATTACAATAGTTGGCTTTGAGCATAATATTACCCCTGTGCAAAATACGATAATCGGCTTCTATGCCGGCAGTATGCGAAACTGACGTTTCTTCTCCTTTGTTGTTGGCTTTATCGGCATAAGAATAACTGACGCTCATTTTAAAGCTGTTTTTATATTGATACACCAGCATGGCATTCACCTTGTTACAGTCTATTTTATAATTTTTGCTCATATAATCGCTTCTGCGAATATTCCACCCGTTTTCATAACTTGCATTCAGAGTGAACATCTGCTTGATATTTAACCGTTCCGATACCGAACAGGAATAAATGTCGGAAGATTCGAACCCGTTGACGGTCAGACTTTTTACTTGATAATCATGGTATATCACATCCATTCCCCATATTTGGCTGATTTGATTAAAAGAAAAAACATTTCTGAACGTACTTGACGCCGTTACCACATTGGTATCGTTATCGTTGATATAAAAAGGATTGAACATGCCCGCTATATCGGCAAGGGTGTTTTTATACAGCGAACGATAGGTGCATGTATTGGCAAAACGTGCCAAAAACTTTTTCCACCCGCTTTGGTTACGCCACACTACCGACGGACGCAACACCAAACTTCCGACAAATTGGTTGTTGAAAGTTTTTACATAAGTATCGGACGAACGCCACAAGCGTATATAGTCAGCTTCATCTTTGTATTTGGCTATTTCAAATTCATCCAATTCCTCCACTCCGTTGCCGTTGTAATCTATCCATTGATACACCCCCTGGCCGGCCGCTACTTTTAAATAAGTATATTCGTTTTTTTGCTCCATGCCGCTTCCCACTTCGTAAAACAGCCCCAATTGTACAGCCCCTTTGCACCACCGGCCCTGATAATCAATGCTTGACAACAATGTATTTTCCCCTATGCTATCACGCACATGCACATTCCGATAGGATATCACAGCATTTAACTGTTGCCCTTTGACCGGCAACATCTTCACGTCGGCTTTCGCCTGATGAGCTATTCTGTTTGTCGCCAAAGCCCCATTGCGCTCCGCCGCATCTATCCTGTTGGTATAATACAATCCGAAATCCACTTTCTTCAAACTGTCTCCATTACGCAGATATCCTGTTATTTCGTTAAAGGCGAAGCTTTCCCGCATCAACACCCCGTTCAACTCACGGTATATATTCACCTCCATATCGTTTTTAACTCCCGCAACAATTTTTTTGCATGCTTTTTCCAATATTTCCCCATGCTTTATATAATTGCTATTAAAACCCGCCTGCTTGTGATTCATGAAAGAAGCCTGTACATTAACATGATAACCTTTCCATAAAAACTGTGCCCACAAAGCGCTTTTATCCGCTATGTACCGCTCTTCGGGGATAATATAGGCAAAAGAAGAAACTCCTATTTGACCCGAAGGATGGACAAAGTTGATATTCATTCCCGCATAATGGTCCGTTTTCCGGGCAAAACTGTCCGATACGTTGTAATTTCGTTTGAAATCCAAATCTCTATAATCTTCAATATATTTAAAATGATTGTTTTTAAACTCATATGCCGCATTGAGCATCATTTTCCACAGCAAGGGCTTGGTTTTATATTTCAACGGTGTGCAATTATCCATTTTCAGCTGTACGGCCGCCCCTACATTGTCGGCATTATCGTATCGGGAAAAAGTATTGTTATCATTGTTTGAAAGCGCCGTGTTTACGCTTAATGTGGTAGTGGGATGCACCTTGTATTCCACTCCCAGCGAATACATTTGCTCCCTTTGGGGAGTGGCAAGGCGCTGCAGGGGAGCATAATTTCCTTGCGGAACGCCGTTTTGGGGGGCTACCCATACATACACCCTTCCGTTGACCGTTCCTTCCTGTAAAACATAATCTCCCTGATGCGCACCCACCAGCATAAACCCCAACCGGTACACATTGCTGTCGCCGGCAGGATTATACACAAAAACACTATCGTACAATATTCCGTTGACCATGGTGTCGACAAGCGTGTACAACACCTCGTTGGTATTGGGTTCCGCCCGTGTCATATTCAAGACATACACATCCCCGCTGCCGCTTTTCATCTGTGAAAGCATCCACTTTTGAGCATCGGTCAAATCTATGGCATTAGGCTGGTTTTTATGATCCTGATGATTGAAAAAATTAAATCCCACTTTCCATTTTTTGCCTTCCACGGAAGTGTTCAAATGCATGGTTGATTTCAAATAATCCTGATTGACATACTCAAATTCCACTATTATCCTCTTGTTTACCGTAATGGGACAACGGGCTGTAAATGTAATTTCACCTGAATTATAATTAATCACATAATCGTTTTCCTCCCCCCGGGTGAGCAGTTGCTCGTCGATATACACCCTTTCGCTGCCCGCCAGCACCGTAATGTAGGTTTCATTGCTTTTGCCCTGTAATTTGTATGGCCCCTGATTCGATTCTATGGCAACAATGGTCTGCTTTACATAAATACCTTTTGCCACCGCTCCCATAAAATTCACCCCGTAATGTATGGTATCGCCTTTCCTTGTATTGGAAAGAAAGCGCGTATCGGCCATTAAACCCTGCCCCTTTTTGGAAAATTTCATAAAATAGTTATCCGACACCGTTTTTTCTATATCGCCGGCTAAAACGGTAGCTGTATTTTTATATTTCAACTGTATAAACACCTTATCGAATTCTTGCAATTGCGCCGTATTGCCGTCAGGCTGGACAGGAATGTTCTCATCGGTAATATTGGCCAATATCTCCACATCTTCACTCAATTTGCCTGACAACTGCAAATTTAAATTCGAATTCACTATCATATCCTGGGTGTTTCCCAAAGATATGCCTCTGGACAAACTGCCGCTGCTGTTGAGCATGGCATCGGAAAACACTTCGTTGAAGCTGCCGGACATATTTGATTCTTTGTCAAAAGAAGAAATAGGGGCATATATATTACTCTCTATATCAGATATCGGCAATTTTTGCTCTTTTTTCCCGAATAAATACGGATAGGTTCTATATTCTATGCGCACACTCCTTCCTTTAATGGCAGGATTTCGCACTATTAATAAAGCCTGCAGATAATCTATTGAATATTCATAACTCTCTATACCGGATATATTAACGCTTCCCCATACTAAAGAATTGTTATCTATAATATTTGTATCGTTTTCTATAATAATTGTTTTTGTTTTTTTAGCAGCACTTTCTTGTCCGTAAGCGGAGAAGCATGCTGCAATCAAGACGACTAACCATATTATATTTTTTTTGCCCAATGCTGTACAACCGGTATTATTTTATAACGATATTCAACAAAAAAAATTATGTTATTGTTTAAAATACGCTTGCTTTGCTGTTATAAGTTTCGAGCTTTTTTAATTTCATTATATGCTTCGGATATTTCGCTGAAGCGTTTTTCCGCCGCTTTGCGGGCCGTTTCTCCCAAATGTTGCACTTTATCGGGGTGATTGGCTACGGCCAAACTGCGATAGGCTTTTTTTATGGTTTCATTATCATCGGTGCTTTTTACTCCCAACACGGCATAGGCTCGGTCTAATTTTGACTCGTGGACATATCCTCCGTTGTTTTGCTGATAAGATTGATAACGGTTTTTTTGCGTATATTCGAATGTGGCCCTCATATAGATATAGTCGTGCTGCCGTATTTGCAGCAACGATGCGATATGCGATAAATAAGCCGTCTCATTATTATTAATTGACTCATCTACGTAAGCCAACTGGAACAAAAAACGCAATATCTGCATTTTTTCCGTATAGTTCAAGTTCTCGTTGAGCACTTCGCAAGCCTCTTCGGCGCTAATATTTTCATCTTTTATCTCCTGCAAATAGGTAATGGCATCGGAAGCCACTTCCTGCCCGAAATTCTGTAATATAAAATCTCTAAATAAATACAATTCCGAACGCATCATTTTATTATCGGCCTTTATCACCACCACCGATAACTGCACTATGGCATGAAGCAATATTTCCGTCATCTCGCCGGCAATATTTTGGCTGCGGGCACTATGGGTGTTATATGTTTTTTTATCGGTATTAAAAAAGCTACCCAGCACCATGCCCAAAAAAGCCCCCCCGACACTACCTGTCAGGAAATAGCCTATACAACCGAAGAGCAAAACAAGCAAACAACCTCCCATATTATATACTGATGTTAGTTTTGGCTATCATGAATTTATTGAATGCTTTTCGGGAAATAGAAACTGTTAATGTAAGCACCGTTACACGTCCTATAAACATAAGCACCACTATGGCAAATTTTCCCGATACGGACAAATAAGGGGTGATACCCATGGACGAGCCCACCGTGCCGCATGCCGATATAACTTCAAACACTATTTTGAGAAACGGAAACTGCGGATCGGTAATAGACAGGGTAAATATGCCTAACAGGATTAATGATATTGTGATTTGCAACACTATAAATGACTTGTTGACGGTATCAAACGAAACAGCCCTGTTGCCTATGGTCACTTGTCTGCGATTGGTAACAGAAGCCCACACTGTTTTTATCAGCACATAGAATGTTGACAATTTAATACCGCCGCCCGTAGAACCCGACGATGTACCTATCATCATCAACACCATCATTACCACAATAGTGGACGTGTTCAAAAAAGAAATATCCACCGTTGTAAATCCGGAAGAACGGCAAGACATGGAAGTGAAAAAGGCAGCATAAATATTATCTATAGCCGAATGCCCTTTTAAATGATTGTGTTCCAACAATAAAAACATGATAGCTCCAAACACGAGCAACATTACGGACATTTTCAGCACCATACGGGTAGCTACCTGCAAGCGATCCCAATAATGACGACGGCCTTGCGTTTTACGCACATTTACCACATCGTGCAGGGTAAGGAAGCCTATACCGCCGAAAAACACCATGAGGATGGTGACGGTTTGTATATAATAATTGTGTATCAGCAAAGGATTCTGCATGCCTCCGTCCAAAATACTAAAGCCCGCATTGTTGAATGCCGATACGGCATGGAACAAAGAAAAGAACACATTTTTAAATGTGCTTTCCGAATAAATATTTGTAACCGAAACATATACAAACAGGAATATGAATCCTATCATTTCTATCAAAAAGGTGTAGAGCATAATTTCACGGGTGAGGCTTCGCGAATTCTGCATATTGGTATTCAACATTTCCTTAATAATAGACTGGTAACGCAAATTGCCCCCTTTGTAAAACGACATGAAAAATGTGGCAAAACAGATGATATTCATTCCTCCCAATTGTATCAGAAGCAACATCACTATTTGCCCCTTAAGGGTAAAATCGGCAAACAAATTCAAGGTGGACAAGCCTGTAATACAACTTGCCGAAGTGGCCATAAACAAAGCATCAATGAAAGAAATGCCACGGGTAGTCATTTCGGGCAGCATCAACAATAGCGTTCCCACCGATATCAAAACAAAAAACGAAGCTATCATCATGCCGGCGGGACCCACCTTTAATTTGCTCAACACCTGTCCAAGACCGGACATTTCCATCAACATCAACAAGAAAAAATAGCATTGCAACAGCAACATCAAGCCGCTGCTCATGGATAAATCATCGCCGAAGATTACGCCTAAAAAGTTGAAATGCAATATTTTACGCAGCACAAACCATATTACCAACAATAATATCACCAGACCTTCTGTCCAATTGCGCCGCAAAAAATTGAGCGGATGCTTATTGAAAATATAGTTGCAACAATATTTTAACACATAAAATGCCAGACTGCACCGCACCACTATATTGCAAAACCGGGTGGAGAATTCCGTTTGTTCAAAACCGTAAAAGCAAATGATCACACCCATGGTGAACAAAGCGACCACCACTCCCAATGTCCGCAATATATTCTGTACCGGCTCAATGTAATCCCACAGGCCTAATTTGATATATTCCCTTATACGATGAAAAAATCTCATGCTAATTGTTTATCTCCACAAATTTTTCTATATCGCGGCTTTTGCCAAAAAGCACCAGGGTATCTCTTTCCTGTACGATGGTTTTGGTATCGGGAACACCTATCACATGTTTTTTCTGCACCATCAAATCGCCTTGCTTTTCGGGAAATTCCCGCTTGATGGTGATCAAACTCAATTTGTATTTGTCCCGTAAGTCTATTCTTTTCAAATCTTCCCCGCATATATATTGAGGCGCTACCACCTCCATGATGCAATAATCGTCCGACAAATCCAAATACGACACCATACTCGGATTCATCAATCTGCGGGCTAAAGAGCGCCCTACTTCATCTTCGGGGGAAAGTATTTCGGTAAGCCCCATTTTTTCCAATATGATACGCTGGTTTCGCCCCATGGCCCTGCATACTATTCTTTTAATACCCAAATCCATCAACAAGGCTGTACACAACAAGCGCTGTTCAAAATTAGAACCTATTGCGACTATTACCACATCAAAACTACGAATATCTTGCGACAACAGAGCCCTTTTATCGGTTGCATCCAAGGTTACGGCATACGATACCTCATCGCTTATTTGATCTATACGCTCATAATTAGTATCTATGGCCATCACTTCCGCCCCGTTACGGGCCAAACTCAATGCTATGGCTCTGCCAAAATGACCTATGCCTATCACGGCGAATTTATCTGCTTTCATCTTTTTTTGTATAAAAAGGCAAAAATAACATTTATTTTATTATCCGCCCGCTTTTTCGTTAAAAAAAGTTACACGGCAAGCATTAAAAAAATAAAAAAAATATTTTGAGCAAAAAAATCTTATCTCACGATAATTTGGTGTATATTTGCAAATTCAAAATTTTATAAAAATAACTTTGAAATACATTATTTTTAACTTAAAATAAAACGATATGGCAATAGTAAAACCATTTAAAGGACTACGTCCTCCCAAGGATTTGGTAGAAAAGGTATCATGTTTACCTTACGATGTTATGAATTCAGCCGAAGCTGCACAAATGGCTGAAGGCAAAAAAGAATCATTGTTGCATGTAACCCGTGCGGAAATAGACTTGCCGCAAGGAGTGGACCTGCATAGTGAAGTGGTGTACAACAAGGCTGTGGAAAATTTCAAAAAAATGCAAGCCAACGGCTGGCTCGTTCAAGATGACAAGCCTAAATTTTATATTTACGCACAAACTATGGACGGCAGAACCCAATATGGTATAGTAGGATGCGCCTCTTCGGAAGATTATTTTAACGGTGTAATCAAAAAACACGAACTCACCCGTATTGAAAAAGAGGAAGACCGCATGGTACTCACCCGATATACCAATGCCAATATAGAGCCTGTATTTTTCTCCTATAAGGCCGTTCCCGAAATAGATGCCATAGTGGAAAATATTGTCAAGAACCAAGCTCCTGAATATGACTTTGTTGCAGAAGACGGCTTTGGTCACCATTTTTGGGTTATCAATGACGATGCCACCAACCAACGCATAGAAGAGTTGTTTGCCACCAAGGTGCCTTACACCTATGTAGCCGACGGACACCACCGTACTGCCGCTGCCAGCCGTATAGGTTTGGAACGCAAAGGTCAAAATCCGAATCACACCGGAAAAGAAGAATATAATTTCTTTATGGCCGTACATTTCCCCGACAATCAATTGAAAATAATTGACTACAACCGTGTGGTGAAAGATTTGAACGGCTTAAATAAAGATGAATTCATCAATAAAATAGCCCAAAAATTTGATATACAAGATATGGGTACCGATATATTCAAGCCCTCCCGTTTGCATGAATTCAGCATGTATTTGGACGGACATTGGTATAAAATGAATGCCAAAGAAGGCACCTACAACAATAACGATCCATTAGAAATATTGGATGTTAACGTGCTTTCCAAACATGTATTGGACCAAATTTTGGGCATAGCCGATTTAAGAACCAGCAACCGTATTGACTTTGTAGGCGGTATACGCGGTTTGGGCGAGCTTAAACGCAGAGTGGATTCAGGTGAAATGGCGGTGGCCTTTGCTTTGTATCCTGTATCTATGTCCCAATTGATCAACATTGCCGATTCGGGCAATATAATGCCTCCAAAAACCACTTGGTTCGAACCCAAACTGCGTTCGGGTTTGGCCATCCATGTTTTGGATTAATATTCCCTTATTTTAAAATAAAGGGAAGAATAATTCTTCCCTTTATTTTTTAAAACCGTATTTTCATGCAACCCCAATTGGTATTGATAGCCAATCACGCATTAACAAGCACTGCTGCAACCGGGCCGGTGCTTCCCGATGTACGCCTGTTCGCGTCGGAAATACATGAGTATTGCCTGCGCTACACGCAGCTTACCAATCAACAGGTGGAAAATACAGAAGCAATATGGCCCAAAGGAGAATCGGATTGCAGATTCAGCTATTTGGATATACAAGTCAACATACAAAAACATATCATACAATTAAAATTCCCGTTTATATATCGGGCATTTTTCGATTTCACCCCATTACGCCTATCCATATTCAACATGCTAAAGCCCGTATTCACAGCCTACGGCACCGCGGAATGCGCGGCACATCCATCCCGTTGGGATTACTCATGGATACATTACAACAATGAATGGAAACTGCAACGTTTGGAACAGATGCAACAAAAAATTTTGTTCCAATGCACATCTTATAAACGCACTATTTTAAATTTAACGCATTGCTTAGGAGAACCCTGCCACACCTGGCAATCGGTAAGCCACAGCAATTATCTCCGCTGGTGGCAAGGCAGTGCATATATGGAAAACAATATATAACTAACATATAAAATATCAATAATGAGCTACATAGACGACGATTACGATTATCAAGATAACAATGAAACCATATCCAGCCGGCCCGCAGGACTAATCACCCTTTGCATACTTACCTTTATCAACAATATCATCGGTTTTATCTCCTATATGACAGTGTTCCTGTTATATCACCAACTGCCTGATATTTTTGAACAAGCAAAAAACTCCCTTCCCTCTTTGTTCCCTATTGACTATTCACAAGTTGCCGATATATACACTTCTATACCGCAATATGTCTATTTGGTATTGGCATGCACTGCCATTCTCGTGTTGGTAGGAGCCGGTGCAATGATGAAAATGCGCAGAATAGGCTTTCACCTGTACGTTGCCTCACAATTGGTATTGCTGATATTGCCTGCCATATTAAGCCAAAGTATGAATATCAACCTTTTGAGCGTTCTTCTTACTATGATATTTATAGGATTGTACGCCATGTATTACAAAAAAATGGAATAAGATTATGATAAAAGCATCGGAAATGCCCGTCAACGCAGATGGAAGCGTATATCATCTGAACATACAGCCACAGGAATTGGCACATAAAATAATATTAGTCGGAGACCCCGGACGTGTACCTGTAATATCAGCACATCTGGATACTATAGAAGTCAAAAGACAAAACAGGGAAATAGTGGTGCACACAGGTTGCTACCGTGGCAAACGTATATCCATATTATCCACAGGCATGGGAACGGATAATATAGACATAGTTGTCAATGAATTAGATGCTTTGGTGAATATCGACCTGCAACAAAGAACGGTCAAACCCGAGCACACCACATTGGAGATGGTCCGTTTAGGCACTTGCGGCGGTTTGCATCCCGATATGGAAGTAAACAGTTTTATTGCTTCCCGGTATTGTTTGGGAATGGATGGTTTGATACATTATTATCAACATTCTTCCGACATACACGAATATGATATTGAAAACGCTTTTTTGCAAGCAACAGAGTGGAAACCGGAATTTCCAAAACCTTATTCCATAGCGTGCGATTCCGACTTGTTCCAACGTATGGCACACGATCTTCCTCAGGGGATCACCCTTACCGCATCCGGATTTTATGCCCCCCAGTGCAGAATATTGCGACACCATTTGGGTATGGATAATTTTTGTGAAAAAATACAAAACATATCCTGCCGCAATTTGCATTTTACCAATATGGAAATGGAAACCTCGGCATTGTACGGATTGAGCCGCATTATGGGTCACAAAGCTCTTACCGTCTGCGTAGTGATAGCCAACAGGGCAACCAAAACTTTCAGCAGCGATTATCATCCTGCCATGGAACAATTGATACAAACGGCTTTGGAGAGGATATAGCCGACGCTTGCATCCGCTGACCATTCCGTTAAAGCACCTGCTTGTATTTTATAGTTTATCAGCAGACATTTTGCCTGCATTTTCCGTGCCCGCAAAACAAAAACAGGCTGCATTAGCAGCCTGTTTTTGTTAAGGATAAACATCCGTTTATTTCAATTTCAAAGATTTTTTTCCTTGAATAAAATTGATATCCACAGGAATATTGCTGTTGGCGATAGTTTCCAAATCTGCAGCCAAGGTGTTGGATATTATTGAATTTTCTTTATTATACGAAGTCGCATAGTTCAAATCGCCTTCTCCTTCCACTTTTAATATCAATGCTGCCCAATTAGCCATAGCCATTTTGGCTTTGTCAATATCCACATGATATTTTCCGTTATTCCCGCGAATGAATGCACCTTCTTTTTCAAAGAAATTAAAGCACATCATATTGGCTTGTCCGTGTGCATCGGCGCTACCAAAACGGACGGAACGGAACAATCCTGCTATAAAGGTAGTGTAAGCTTCTTCTACCGTAATATTGGTGATTTCACCTTTTTCTATTAATTTTTGTACCATATACAATCCCAAAATGTCGGCTTTGGCTTCTTCCCAATTGCTATATTGCACTTGAAGAGCTTCTCTTACGGCACCTTTGCCCGTAACGGTATTTTTTATACCCAAACCGTGTGCTACCTCATGAAAGGTTACATTCCAGAAGAAAGCATCGAATTTGATGTTTTGAATTTGTTCTTCGTCTATTAAAATATTAGCGATAGGCATTAATATTTTGTCAAATTTTGCCTGCATGGCATTTCTTAACTGCAAACGGCGCGTGCCTTTTTCCAAATGAACTCTTTCATCATTAGGCAAATTAATGGCAATGGTTTTGCTGCCTGAATTACAATCGCCGGCATAATACAATGCGTCATACACATTCAAATCCGATTCTGTACCGGGAACTTCTTTTTTATATTTAGGATCACAAGGCAATTCGGTTTGCAAAGCTGGTAACATAGATATAAATTTGGCTAAATTCTTGCTGGCTTCAGCATCTTTTAACAATATAAACGCTTCGTAGGCGGCTTTGTGTCCGTAAAGCTGGTCTTCATAATTTTCAATAGGACCTACTACAAAGTCTATATTACTGTTTTTCATATTCATCCAAGCAGTATCACTTGAAAAATAATCGTCTGTTTGGAATGCTTTGATACGTTCGGTAAGATAATTTTTCAAACCTTCGTCTTCGGCCAAATCGGCAGCTTTTTGCATCAATTCACACACCTTGTCCAATTGGGTTTTAAAATAATCTTTATACCATACCGACTGTAATTTACCTTCTTGATTGCGAACTATCATGGTATACAAACTGTTTTTATTGGTATCGGCAAAAGCTTCAAATTCTTCTTTGGTCATGTCGGCAGGATAAAATTGTGCACCCGGAGCCCTTTCCGGCCAATTGGCAACAAACGGTTTCCAATTGTCCAAACGATCCCACACACCGTAATTGATTCCCACATACCGTTTTGTCCATTCGTCGGTAATGGTGTCCAATACGGATTTATCGCCAAAAGCTTGCTGCCAATACAGATTGTCCATAATATCGGCTATGTCTATAAAAATACTCAATATTTGGCGCTCATTTTCAGTTAGTTGACTTAAATCAGCGGTAAGTTCATAATCGGCAAACGCCTCTACTTTCTTTTGCATATCGGATGCTTCTTCCGCAACTTCTTCTTGCTGCTTGTGACTACAACTCAAACACAGCACTACTGCCATAATCATAGAACTGATAGAAATAAAATATTTTCGCATATCGGTTAAAGTTTAAGATTAATTAAATGTTTCTTATTATAAAATCCAACAAACTGTTGACATATCCGACAAAAGCATGTCAACCTTTTCTTATGCGATGCAAAGATAACATATTTTTTTGATTGTTGGTACTACAAATTCCATTTAAATGACAAAAAAGAGGACAAACAACATCCGGCATATATAAAAATGTAAGATAAACCGAATCGGATAAACACAGAAAGAAAAAAAATGATATTTTTGCATTTTTGTATAACCAAAAGCAACAAGACAGAAAATGAAAAAATGGAATTTGACATTTATCTTTTCATTAATAATCGTATATTGTAATGCGGCTTATTTGCAAGATGTTCCCACCCGCATAACACAGCCTGACGGCAAAACAATCAATTGTTTTATCACAGGCGATGAATTTTATCGTTATGTTCATGATTCCTTAGGATACACCATTGTAAAAAACCCCAACACGGGCTATTATGTATATGCACTACCTGTGGCTGACAGCCTCACCTACTCCTCGTATGTGGTAGGAGATGCCGACCCGACTTCTTTGAATTTACCCGTTAGGACAAGATGGTCGGCAGAAAAGATATTGGCAAAACGCAAAGCATGGGAAGCTGAATATGCTCACTATAAAGAACAAAAAGCGGTAGCAGGCAGTAACAAAGGGATGATAAACAATTTGGTGATATTCATTTCTTTTGCCGACGACACCACTTTTGCCTACACCGATTACCCTACAGAATGCGCAAAATTTAATGATTCTTCCTCCGCCACTGCCGTATCGGTATATAATTATTATCGTACGGTTTCCTACGGACAATTTTATTTACGCACCCACTTTTTCCCCCTTCAATCCGACACTACTATCATATCGTACCACGATATTTACAATCGGGCTTACTATTCGCCTTATGATGCCTCTACCAATCCGCAAGGATACACCTCTTCCAACGAACGCACAACAAGAGAACACATGCTTTTGCACAGAGCAGTGGAAGCGGTAAAGGGTCAAATTCCTTCTAATCTCAATTTGGACTACGACAACGACGGAAAAGTGGATAATGTGGCATTTATTATTTGCGGTGCCACCGACGGATGGAACGAACTATTGTGGCCCCACCGCTGGTCGCTGTACTCCTCCGGTGCCACCACCTATATCAACAACCTAAGGGTGTATGATTACAACTTTTTGATAGAGAGCGACAACACCGTGGGCGTTATCACCCATGAACTCATGCACACTTTGGGCGCCCCCGATTTGTATCATTATTCCGATAACACCTTTACCCCCGTAGGACGATGGGATTTGATGGCTTCCACTAACAGAGGCAAACCGCAAGGATTGGGAGCATATATGAAATATAAATACGGCAAATGGGTAAGCGCTCCCATCACCATCACCCAACCCGGCACCTATACCTTATATCCTGCCAATGGCTCCGATACCAATAAAATTGCCTATAAAATACCCGTTTACAACAGCAATGAATATCTGGTTTTGGAATATCGCAGAACTCTCACCAATAGTTTTGACTCCCCGCTAAACGGTTCCGGCATCATCGTTTATCGCATCAACCCGAATTTCCACGGTAACAGCGGTTACGACGGCTCCACCACTTTTGATGAGATATATGTTTACCGGCCTAACGGCACCACCACTACCGACGGCAGCCTCAGCTTAGCCCATTTTAGTTCCGCCACAGGCAGAACTACCATTTCCAATCAATCTAACCCCTACCTGTTTCTCTGTGACGGCACCATTATCAACGGAATCACCATTTCCAATATCACCAATGCCGGCGACAGCATACAATTTACCTACTCCACAGTGGTTACTAATGTTTCGGTGAACAAGACCAATATAAAATTTTCTCATTCGGCTTCCGACATCGATACCCTGCAAGTAACGGCTACGGGTTCTTGGGTGATACAAAACGCCGATACTTCATGGCTGCATTTCAGCACCCTTTCGGGCAATAGCGGCACCAGTTATGTATATGTATCCACCAAATATGAAAACCATATACACAATACCCTCAGCAGCTCCGTTTCATTTGCCACGCCATACAATACCGTCCAAGTGAGCATTACCCAAAACGCCGCTCCTATAGATATATGCAATGCCTACCATAACATGGATAAAAACGACCTTTTAGAAGAAGTGCTGCTGCCGGATAATTTACAGGCCGTAGGTGAATTTTTCGCTTTGAACGACACCATGGTCTCCGACTCCATGTCTATATATTTCGGCAACATGAACCTCATGAGCGACAACGACTATATAAAAGTGGAAATATGCAATGCCAACAATAGCAAAAAACCGGCATCCGTTATCCGCACTCTGCTCCTGCCTGCAAAAACAATTAAAAACAACGCATGGAACACCATACATTTTGATATACCGATAGTATTTTCCAAATCGTTTGCAATAACATATTATACCTACACCACCGGCGACACCGCCGAAGGACAAGCCTTGCCGCTGATTACCGCCGACCATACAGGTAAACTCGCTATTCACGGCTCGCTATTGCAAAAAATAGACAATATATGGAAAACATCAGCAGAAGCCATGCTTAACGGCAAACATACCGCCACCGCCCCGATAAGCATATATTTATGTTCCAAAACATCCTCCGACAATTATCTGAATGTATATCCCGAATCGTTGTCCGTAAGTAGCCGAAAAAATGCCACCGACACCATCCACATCACTTCCAACATGGCTTGGCAAGTGTGCAAAGTGCCCTCATGGCTTACCGTCTCCGCTACCAATGGCAATGGAGATGCCTCGTTGGTACTCACCACCACCACTCACAACAACACGGGCATACAAAAAGACACCATCTGCCTGCGTGCCGAAAGCCATGTGAGAATGATCAAAATAACGCGTAATCCTTTATCCATATACGCCGACAAAGCCGTGGTGGAACTGGATTATATGCAAAATGCATCGGATAGCTTCAAAATTATTACCGCCTCCGGTAATGAATGGACTATGGGAACAAGTAGACATTTTGTATTACAATACGATACTAATATCGGTACACAAATGGTAACCGTATGGCCTAAACGCACCAACTTCGGCAACACGGAAAGAGAAGAAACCATATATTTTTACAATCAAACCGATACCAATTTTATTGTTATCAAACAAAAAAGCTCATCTACAAGCATAGCGGAAACAGCACGGAAAGAATGTAAGGTGTATCCCAATCCGGCACATCAAATATTGAACATACAAACAGAGCAAACACCCATACAACGGGTGGAGATATTTAATATATTGGGGCAAAAAATCAGCACTGCTCCACATATCAACCATACCCATGCCGTTATCAACGTTGCTCATCTACCTAAAGGAATGTATATCATCAAAATATACACTTCTGACGGATTGTACCACCAAAATTTCAGCATAAAATAATGGAAGCAATAGCATTTTGTAATATAGCGGTGATGCCTGTAAGGGAAACTGCATCGCACCAAGCGGAAATGGTAACCCAATTGTTGTTTGGCGAAGCCTATAAAATCATCAATTATGAGTCTAACGGCTGGGCTAAAATTCTCACCCTTTTTGATAACTACGAAGGATATATTGACACTAAGCAAATAGCCTTAATGCACACCAGCGCCTATCAAAAGTACTATGTAGATTCTCAACCTCTTATAGTAAACACGCTCACCGAAGTGCATGACAAGATAAGGAATTATGCTTTTATCATCCCGCAAGGCTCCACTTTGCCCTTTACCTCCATGGACGACCATACCATCTGCTTGGGAACGGAACTCTTTAAAGTGCCGATTATTTCCACCACCTCCTTTTATAGCAATATGGAAACCAAAGAACAAACGCTTATAGACGGCTCTTTTAACCAACAGATGGAATCAGTAGCCCTTTCGTTTCTCAATGCTCCTTATTTATGGGGGGGGAGAACTATTTTCGGCATAGATTGCTCCGGATTTACACAAGCAGTATATAAAATCATGGGCAAAGCCATACCCAGAGACGCTTCCCAACAAAACAGCTGCGGAACCGGCATCCCGCTTGCGCAGGCAAAAACAGGCGATTTGGCTTTTTTCTCCAATAACAACGGCCGCATCACCCATGTAGGCCTTTTGCTGAATGAAGGAAAAATCATTCATGCAAGCGGAAAAGTCAGAATAGACAATATAGACGAAAAAGGTATTTTTTGTATAGAAAGAAATGAATATTCACATCAACTGCATAGCATAAAACGAGTATTATGATAGGAAAAAAAGTATTTCTCAGGCCATTGGAACTTAACGATGTTCAAACCTTATATGTATTTGAAAACGATGTGGAAGTATGGGCGGTAAGCGATACTGTAATGCCCTACTCTTCCTTTGCTTTGGAGCAATATGTGATGGAAGCCGCCCGCAGTGATATTTACAGCTCCCGGCAATTACGTTTGGTGGTGTGCGATTGTGCCAACGGCAAAGCCGTGGGATTTATAGACTTGTTCAATTTCAGTCCGCGAGATTTCCGCGCTGAAGTGGGTGTGCTGATAGAACGTGGCAGCCGTAATAAGGGTTTTGCCGGTGAAGCGCTGGCTTTATTGGTGGATTATGCTTTTAACACACTGCACGTGCATCAATTGTCTTGCACGCTTACCGCTGAAAACACCATCAGCCGGCGTTTGTTCGAGAAAGCCGGATTCGTTCACACCTCCACCCGCAAGGAATGGTTCTACCGCAACAACAAATGGGAAGATGAATTGGTATATCAATTGATAAAATAAAGGGCAAAACTTAAACCCGCACAATAAAATGCACCCGACACCGTTAATATGAAGATGAATAAAAGATGCTGTTTTTATTACCAAGCTAATGTAATGCTGATATTATGGCTGTCGGTGTTTTTTTCGTGCAAGCATACAAATTATAACACCGACAAGAATGCACGCTTGCGTTTTTCCACCCAAGCGGTTACTTTTGACACTATTTTCACCTCGGTAAGTTCTATCACCCGCACCCTGAAAGTATTCAACCCTTACAATGCCGCCGTCAAAACCGATATTGCCTTGGTAGGAGGCTCCTCTTCATACTACAGCATCAATATAGACGGCGTAGCTTGCCGACAAGCCCGGGAGGTGGAAATAGCCGCAAAAGACAGCATATTTATTTTTATCAAAATCAATATTCCGCCCAACCAATCCGACATACCGATGCTGGTGGCCGATACTTTGGCATTTTATACTAACGGAAACAGACAGAATGTGGATTTGCTGGCTTTCGGACAAGATGCTCATTTTATATTGCCCCAAGCCATTTACGCCACCCCTGACGGACAAGGAGGTGTGGCGGGCAATATAGTAGCACATGAAGGAGAAACCGTACATTGGACAGCCGACAAGCCTTACGTTGTTTACGGTTATGCCATCATAGATTCCTCCGCCACCTTAATCATAGACCCCGGAACAAAAATATATCTGCACAAAAATAGCGGAATATGGGCATATACAGGCTCTTCATTACAAGTAAAAGGCACCCTTGACCAAGTGGTAACCTTCCAAGGAGACCGTATTGAACCCTGGTATCAAGATGACTATTCCCAATGGGATAGAATTTGGCTGTGCGAAAGTGACCGCAACCATGAAATTTCCCATGCCGTCATTTCCAATGCCTACATAGGCATACAGGCAGAAACCATTGGCAACACCATGCTTGGCAATACCTTGCTGTTGCAAAACACCACCATCAAAAAAACGGAACTGTACGGAATATATGCCCGAAGTTATCATATACAAGCATATAACAATGAAATTATCAATTCCAAACAGGCTTGCGTATGCTTGAGTGCCGGCGGAGTGTATGATTTCTTTCACAATACCATTTACAATGCCATCTCTACACAACGCACCATGCCGGCAGTGATAGTAAGCAACTACGATATTACCACCGATGTAAACGGAACAGCCGGCTACGGCGATTGCTATACCCGATTTACAAACAATATTATCTACGGAACAGCCGACAATGAATTGTACACCACCTGTCTCAACGATGCCGTAATGGATTTGCAATTGGACTATTGCCTGCTTAAAATCAAAACAACCTCATTAGATACCATTCCGCATGGTAACAATATATTGCAAAACAAAAATCCGTTATTCGTCAAAACGGCAAAAGACGACTTGGATTTGTCCTTGTCGGCCTCCTCTCCCTGCAAATCGGCGGGAGTGTATATGCCGCAAATTACAACAGACAAAAAAAACATGCCCCGTAACAATCCTCCTTCAATAGGCGCCCACGAATAAATCCCTATGAAAAAGTTTTGTGTAAAAATCATCCTAAGCATTTTACTATTAACCGGTTCAACCGTTATTTCCTGCATGGCCCAATATGTCAACGGAACGGTTGACGGCAAAGATGCTTCGGGCAACATACAGGTGCTGGAAGGAGCAAATATTTATTGGCAAGGCAGCAACACAGGCGTTGTCAGTGATTCTGCCGGTAATTTTTCCATAAAAAAAATTTCCGGTTACAACCGTTTGATAGTTCATTATGTAGGTTACCTGTCTGATACCATTTTTATTAAGGACTCCGACCAAAGCGTTCATATTACCCTTACAGGTATCAACACCTTACAAGAAGTCACTGTCAGTTCCGGTGAAACCAGCTATATATCCATACAACCCGTATTTACGCAAGTAATCACTTCCGACGGTTTGCGCAAAGCCGCCTGCTGCAATTTGGCGGAAAGCTTTGAAAGCAATACCTCGGTGGATGTTTCCTATTCCGACGCCGTATCCGGAGCCAAACAAATACAGATGCTGGGCCTGGACGGCAAATATACCCAAATCATGCTGGGAAACACACCCTATATACGCGGTGTGGCCACCTCTTTGGGACTTTTGTACGTTCCCGGAACGTGGATGGAAAGCATCAGCATATCCAAGGGCACCGCTTCGGTTGTCAACGGATATGAATCCATTACGGGACAAATTTCCATCATCTATAAAAAGCCCGAAACCAACAAAGAAAAAGTGTTTATCAACGCGTTTTTAAATACCCAACTGCGCAATGAATTCAATTTCAACACCCGCATTCCCGTCAAAGAAAATGTCAGCACCATGATATTGGGACACGTGGAAAACACACCTCTGAGAATGGACCACAATCATGACGGCTTTTTGGATGCACCATTGAACACCCACGTGAACCTGATGAACCGCTGGGACTATACCGTTCCTAACAAACTATCGGGACATCTGCTCTACAGCTATCTGTACGACAACCGCCTCGGCGGGGAAAAAGATGTGCGCAGAACCGACAAAGGAAGTGCCGACCGTTATTGCATAGGCATAGTAAACCACAGGTTTAACCTCATAGACAAAAACGGAATATTTCTCAAAGGCGATAACGAAAGTATAGGCTCCATTGTTTCATTCACCTTTCACGATTACGATGCCTGCTACGGACTAAAAGCATACCAAGCCAGACAATTGAGCGGCTATATCAACGTATTCTACGAAAATTATCTGGACAAACGCAACCGGCATAAAATAGACGCCGGACTGAGCTGTAACATAGATTATTTTTCAGAATGGTACAGATTACTGTGCATTCACATACCGGAAGCCGATTATCGGTTTAAAAACACGGAAATAGTGCCTGGCACTTTTGCACAATATTGTTATATTCTAAAAGACAAATTGGCGGTTATTGCCGGCTTCCGATTGGATTATAACAATTTATACGGTTTGTTTTGGACACCCCGCATGCATTTGAAATGGCAATTTACACCTAAGAGTGCCATCCGTATAACTGCAGGCAAAGGATATAGAACACCCCACCCTTTGATGGAAAACACCGGCTTGATGGCCAGCGGCAAAACATTGGTGATCAGCGATTCCCTACATGCGGAAGAAGCCTATAACGCAGGCATCAATTTCACCCGACTTTTTACCATCGGCCAACGACAATGCTCTTTTATGATAGACTACTACTTCACCTATTTTATGCATCAAACCGTTGCCGATATTGACTGTGATTATTATTATGTATATTTCCGAAACACCCATAAAAAAGCTTATTCGCATGCCGTGCAAGCAGAATTGCAACTATACCCCTGCAAAGGAATGGAAATAACGGCGGCATACAGATATACTCTGACCAAAGAAAATATCAACAACACCGCTCACACCAAAGCTTTGATGCCACCCCACAAAGCATTATTAAGCCTCAACTATGCCACCAAATACGAACGGTGGAAATTTGCCGTAACCATGCAATTCCATAGTCGTTCCTGCCTGCCGGATGCCTATATGACATTTTTTGACACACACCCTGAACTTATACCCGAAGAGTTGACATCCAACATGAAAACACCCGCATATATCGGGCTGAGCGCCCAAATAACCAGAAAATTCAAATACATAGAATTATATCTCGGCGGTGAAAATCTGACCAATTACCGCCAACAAACACCTATTTTGGATGCGCCGGATCCTTTTGGCACCGATTTTGATGCTTCCATGATATGGGGTCCCATCATGGGAATTATGGGTTATATCGGTTTGAGATTCACTTTGAAATACAATAACATTTAAAACATATAATATGAAAATCATCAATTTAACCTTAACATTGTGCATTTTGATGTGCTTGAATACGGCACAGGCGCAAAAAGCCGGCAACGGCAAAAACAACAAATATGTGCAAACTACCATACAGACCAACGGTACCTGCGAGAAATGCAAAAACACGATAGAAAACAATATCGCCTATGAAAAAGGGGTGAAGGATGTGATGTATGATTTGGCAAGCGCCAAAGTCACCATCATTTATAATCCTGCTAAAAACACGGTGGTGAATTTGTGTAAAGCCATTAACAAATTGGGATTCTCCGCGGAAGAAACACTTCCTTCTTCATGCCGGCAGCAATGCAACAAAAATTGTCATGCCCAATGCGGCAATACACCGAATGCCGCTTGCGGCCAAGGACATGCCTGTGCCGGTGAAAAAACGGCGAAAAACGATGCCTGCGGTGAAAAAAATGCCAAAAAAACATGCAATGAAGAACACAATTGCTGCCCGAAACAGAAAAAATAAGCCTCCAAAACATCCATTTTATCATAAAAGAGAATGCATGCATTCTCTTTTTTTTATTGTAAATATTACTAATATTCAATTTATTACATTAAATTATTACATGTTTTTTGCATATTATTACATCAAAACCGCTGATCAAAAACATGTGACAACCGATTTTTTGTGTAATTTTGCCCCGACTTAATTTTGTGGAATTTATTCCGTATCTTAACAACAATAATAAATGATCTACAACAATATCTTGGAATGTATAGGCAATACACCTATTATTCGCTTACAACACATGACTACCGACCGTCATGCCGAAATATTGGTAAAATATGAAGGTTTGAATGTAGGTGGCTCCATCAAAACCCGTGTAGCTTACAATATTATCCTTCAAGCCGAAAAAGAAGGTAAAATCAATAAAGACAGCATTATAGTAGAAACTTCCAGTGGAAATCAAGGTATAGGGCTTGCGCTGGTAGGTGCGGTTTTGGGTTATAAAACCATCATTATCATGCCCGATTCGGTGAGCATGGAACGCAGAAAACTCATGCAGCACTACGGTGCTGAAGTACAATTGGTACATGACTGCGGTGATATAGGCGAATGTATAGACCAGTGCGTACAAATAATGAATGAAATGGCGGAAGAAAATCCCAATGTGTATCTGCCGCAACAATTTGAAAACAAAGTCAATCCTCAAACGCACAAAAATCAAACAGGCATGGAGATCATCCGTCAGGTGAATGCGCCCATACACGGTTTTTGTGCCGGCATAGGCACAGGAGGCACTCTTTCGGGTGTGGGAGAAAGCTTAAAAAAGCATAATCCCGATATCCAAATATGGGCCGTGGAGCCTGAAAAAGCCGCCATATTGTCCGGAGGCACCATTGGCAGCCATCTGCAAATGGGCATAGGAGACGGATTGATACCCGGTAATTTGAATCAGAATATATACAATCATATTTGTATAATAAGTGACGAAACGGCTCTTGCCACCGCAAGGGATTTGGCCCGCAAAGAAGGGATAGTCTGCGGCATATCCGGAGGCACCAATGTAGCTGCCGCACTGCAATTGGCACTTCAATTAGGTCCGGGCAAAACAGTGGTAACCATACTGCCCGATACCGGTGAACGCTATTTTTCCACTCCTTTATACCTTTAAACTTAAGGTGGACAAACAGCGCTGAAAATAGGATTTTCAACTATCAGTAAAATGTAGAAGGAAATTATAATATGCCACTGTCGCAAAACAATGGCCGCTATTTTCATTCTTTTACCCCCCGACAAACGGAAATCCGCCATGCCGGCATTATTTTTTCCCGTGTGCGGTTTCCTGTAGCCGTGTTTTGAAATATTTGTCACTTAAGCGGTTGGCCCAACTTTCGGTGTAAAAGTGATAATACGGTATTTTTTTGTTTTGACGATAGCGTTTGCACCAAGGCAAGCCACACCATATTGCCGAAGGCAATGCGACAAGCAAAAAATAAAAGGGGCCCAACAATAAAGATTGACGGGTGTGACCATATTCATGCCGCAATATTGAAAATGATTCTCTATTCATATCCTCTTTTCGGGCATACCGGCCGTGATGACCGGTTAAAAACACAAAAAGACCCATGCACATACTATACTGCAAGGACCAATATCGGACAAAAGCCCTGTGATACCTCAAACACGGCTTACGCCCGGGAATACACAAAAAAAGCAATGCCCCCGCTATGTTTTGAAACAGGCACCATGTTATTTGCAAAAGAAAAAAAACAATATTCCGTAAAATTTTCATGCGGATGCTCCCTTAAGACTGCAATAAGGAAAATATACGGCTAATAATTATGGACATCTTCATCTATATGGCATTCGTCTTCCAATTGCCACAATAGAAAACCCGCTTGCTGCTCCATATAATTTAAAATATCCACTTTGATGTTCAAATCATTAATTTTGCTCACCTCCTGGATGAGTTCGTCTATTTTGATTTTAAAATTATTGTCCATATTGAGTTATTACCGTTAAAAAAAATAAAGAAAGCAAATCTTTTCGGACTTACTTTATCCAATATGCAAATGTATCATTTTTTTTGATTATCCGCTGGCCGGAATTATTTTCAACCCTGCCAACATTTAACAGACAATACAAACACCATAAAAAAATAAAGCAACAGCCACCGGCAGGGTATTCTTCAATGCAATTGTCTGCAGGATTGACAAAAAAAATTAACCTGCCAAACAGGATGACATGATTTGAAAAAAAATGTTATCTTTGCAGTTTTAGTAAAACATAAAAAGCAAATGAGTAAACACATTATCTATTTAGGAATGTTATTATGGATGGCTATTTCACTGACGGCTTGCCATAACGGGCCTAAAGAAATAGATGCCGCCATTGTGAATATTCCCGTCAGCGCCGAAGGGGAAACAGACAACAGTAAAATGCCTGTGATCAGTTTTGACAAGCTCAGCCATGATTTCGGCAATTTGATGCAGGGAGAAAAGGTAAGTTATACCTACCATTTTACCAATACGGGAAAATCTCCCCTGGTAATATCATCTGTGGTACCTTCCTGTGGTTGCACGGTTGCTCAATTTACCAAAACTCCTGTCATGCCGGGAGACAAAGGCGATGTAAGCATTAATTTCAATACCGAAACCAAACACGGCATGATAAGCAGTGGCGTTACCGTACAGGCTAACACCTATCCTTCAGAAACCAGACTAACATTTACAGCAATAGTAGAAACCAAATAACAATCACCATGAATTTAACGAACATTATACTTTTTGCCGGCAACAATGCGCAACAAGGCAACGGAAGTTGGTCCTCAACACTTATTTTCTTTGCGTTAATCATTTTTATATTTTACTTTTTCCTTATTCGTCCGCAAACAAAAAAAGAAAAAGAAGCTAAAAAGTTCAGAGACAGTTTGCAAAAAGGCAATAAGGTGGTAACAATAGGCGGTTTGCACGGAAAAATCAGCAGCATACAAGATACCACAGTATGTCTTGAAATAGAAGACGGTGGAAAAATTGTGGTGGAAAAAAGTGCCATAGCACAATTTGAAACCTCTGAAAAGAAGGAAAATTAAGAGTCAAGCACGCAAAAAACTAAAGGAAAATGGCCAAAAACTCGGGATGGGGAAAAAGACGATTGTTCTTAATATGCTTGTTTATATCCTTTTTGGCATGGTTTGCCGTAAAAATGTCAAAAAACTATCAACAGACCTATGATTTCGCTATAGAATTCACCAATCTTCCCAACGGCAAGGAGATCACTTCCCAATCGGACACCATGATTTCCATTAATTTTGAAAGTCAAGGGGTATATCTGCTTCCGTTGGAATTTCGCAAAAAAGTGCTGGAAGTGGATTACGACGCCATCTGTACGCCCACCCAAAAGAAATGCAGGCATATTGTTATCAACAAAGAACAATTGGCCAATTATATTGCAGAATACTATCCCTCTTTTCCTGAAAACATGCAAATACTCAATAGAATAAATATTGCTCTCACTATTGACCCTAAGCAAGAGCATACGGAACAATAACATTGTGCAAACATGAATCAAGAATTCAAATTCAACACCATAAAGGAAGCTATAGAAGATTTTAAGGCGGGTAAATTTGTAATAGTGGTTGACGATGAAGACCGTGAAAATGAAGGGGATTTTATTATTGCCGCCGAAAAAATCACCGCAGAGAAAGTCAATTTTATGCTCAGTTACGGCAGAGGGGTATTGTGTTCTCCTTTAAGTGCCGAACGTTGCAAACAACTGGACTTGGATATGCAAGTCAACAACAACACCTCCCTTTTGGGTACTCCGTTTACCATTTCGGTGGATTTGCTCGGCAACGGTTGCACTACCGGCGTATCCATGTCCGACAGGGCCAAAACCATTTACGCTCTTTCCCAACCCGATACCCGGCCTGAACAATTAGGCCGCCCGGGACACATCAATCCTTTGAAAGCCAAAGACGGAGGGGTATTGGAAAGAGCAGGACACACCGAAGCCACCATAGATTTATGCCGCTTAGCCGGATTACAACCCGCAGGGGCCCTGATAGAAATTATCAATCCGGACGGTACCATGGCCCGCCTGCCCCAATTAATAAAAGTGGCTGAAACTCATCATATCAAACTTATCTCCATACAAGATTTAATAGCTTACCGCATTAAAACAGAAACACTTATACGAAAAGAAGAAGAAGTAAACCTTCCTACCAAATGGGGAACTTTCAAATTGATAGCCTACACCCAACTCAATAACGGAAGCACCCATCTGGCGCTCAAAAAAGGCGAATGGGAAGAAGGTGAAGAAATAATGGTAAGGGTTCACTCATCCTGTGCCACAGGCGATATTTTCGGCTCCTGCAAATGCGATTGCGGAGACCAACTCCATACCGCCATGCAAATGATAGACCGGGCCGGAAAAGGTTTGGTATTGTATATGAGCCAAGAAGGAAGAGGTATCGGACTTATTAACAAACTCAAAGCCTATCACTTGCAAGAATTGGGCAGAGATACGGTGGAAGCCAATTTGGAGTTGGGTTTTCGCGCCGACGAAAGAGACTATGGCATAGGTGCACAAATACTCAAGCACTTACATGCCACCAAAATACAACTCATCACCAATAATCCTACCAAAAGAGCAGGATTGCTCGGTCATGGAATAGAAATAGTAAAAACCATTCCCATTATTATCGCTCCCAACACGGAGAACGCACGATATTTAAAAACCAAACAAGACAAAATGGGGCACGACCTCCACATGAAATAGCATCATGGATGAAACGTTTGAGTTAACAGACCCTTCCATACAACAATACTGCGAAGCCCATACTTCACCAGAAGATCCGGTATTATACCGGCTTTATCGCGAAACGAATTTGCGGGTGATGCGTCCCAGAATGCTTTCCTGCAAAAATCAAGGGACATTTTTACAGATAATCAGCCGCATGATACAGCCCAAACGCATACTTGAATTGGGCACCTATACCGCATACTCCACCATTTGTTTGGCCGAAGGCTTGCAAACAAACGGATGGATATACACCATAGAAAAAAACATAGAGCTGGAAGATATTATACGAAAATATTTACGGGCGGCACATATAGAAGACCGCACAAAAGTATTGTTCGGCAATGCGTTGGATATCATCCCCACTCTTAACGAAACATGGGATATCATCTTTATAGATGCAGACAAAACCAACTACCTCAATTATTACAAAATGCTGTTGCCTCATCTGTCTGACAAAGGCATAATATTGGCGGATAATGTATTGTGGAGCGGAAAAATAGTGGAACAAATCCATCCTCACGACAAAGACACCCAAGCTATCATGGAATTCAACGATTATGTACAAGCCGACCCTTCCGTTAAAAACATGATACTCCCCTTTCGTGACGGCATAATGATGATAGAAAAACTTTAAAAGGCAAGCTGTTCGGAAACAAAATAAAAAGAGTCAGATTCACATCTGACTCTTTTTGTTGCAACAAAAGCATCTGCTTAATAGATGATACCTTTATCGTATGCTTTTTGCAAAGAATTAAGCACACCGTTCTTGTTGATGTGTTTGATACCTTTTGCAGAAACTTTTAATACCACCCACTCGTCTGTTTCCGGAATGTAGAATTTTTTCTCCTGAAGATTGGGATAAAATCTACGTTTGGTTTTTATATTAGAGTGAGAAACATTATTTCCTTTCAAGGCTTTCTTTCCTGTGATTATACAAATTCTTGACATGTCTTTCCTTTTTATATGCGATATACTTACTCTTCAAATTCAAAGTGCAAAGGTACAATTTTTTTCAATACCAAGGCTATATTATGACAAAAAAACTTGCATTTATAATTTATTATTGTATATCAATGTATTATAAAGATAAATTTTAACAAAAATGTGTTTACAAGTGATTTTTTGAATCATTTCCCCTGATTATTTCATATCATTCTTTGGAAATTTCGTGAAAATAATTGTACACATTTTCCGCTCTTTGTTTTCCTATCACTTTTTCCAGTTCCGGCAAAGCTGTATGTTTAATCACTCTTATGGAGCGAAAAGCTTTCAATAATTTGGCGGCATATTGTTCGCCTATACCCGGGATATTGGTTAATTCTGTTTGTATCAATGCTTTTTCATGTAATTTTCTATAATGAGTAATCCCGAACCTATGGGCTTCATCCCGCATATGCTGTATAATTCTTTGTGTTTCCGACTTTTTATCCACATACAAAGGGATAGGATCAAAGGGGCGGTATATATCTTCCATTCGTTCGGCTATGCCGAGCAGAGGAATGGTGTTTTCCAAATGCAGGGCTTTGAGAGCCTCATAAGCCGATGATATTTGTCCTTTGCCCCCATCCACCACCAACAAATCGGGCAAAGGAAGATTTTCTTCCAACAAACGGGTGTAACGCCGTGTGATTGCCTCTATCATGGTGGAATAATCATCCGGTTGGTCAACCGTTTTAACGTTAAAAATCCGGTATTCCCTCTTGGACGGCTTGCCGTTGCGGAAACACACCATGGCAGACACCGGATATTTTCCTTGTATATTGGAATTGTCAAAGCATTCTATATAAGCGGGCATTTTCGGTAATTGCAAGTCTTTCTGCATATTTTCCAGCAATTGCACCCGATGCAACTCAGGATTGCTCATCTCCTTTTGTTTTTGTTGGTCATACATATAATTGGTGGCATTATGCACCGCCAGATTCAACAATTTTAGCTTTTCCCCCTGTTTGGGAATCACCACCCTGGCATCGGAGATGGGATAATCAAGTGCATATTGCACCAATATTTCACCTGCGGGGTGTTCCTGCTGGCTGCGTATTTCCACTATGGCATACAACAATAAATCCTGCAGGGTTTCATCCAGATTTTGTTTGAGGATATAATTCTGTGTCTGCACTATGGCCCCGTTTACCACATTAAAATAGCACAAATAAGCGGCAACGGCATCACCTGCAATACCATACACCTCCACACTGCCTATACTGTTGCTGAGCACCGTGGATTTTGCCTGGTATTTTTCCAGAAGGTCTATCTGCTCTTTCACCGTTTGTGCCTGCTCATATTCCTGCATTTGCGCATAATCATACATTTTTGCTTTCAGTTCATGCAACACGGACCCTATATTGCCCTGCAAAATGCGAACTATCTGCTTTATATTGCTATTATATTCCTCTTCTGACTGTTTGCCTATACATGCCCCGCGACATTTTTTGATATGATAATCCAAACAAGGACGATATTTTTTTTGCGACACCGCTTCGGGGGTCAGGGATAATTTACAACTCCGCAAGGGATACATTTCCTGCAGAGTAAGCAGAATATTACGCAATATTTTACCGGAAGGGTAAGGTCCGAAATATTGTGCTTGCTCCATATTCTTTTTGCGGGTAGGAAACAGTCTGGGAAAATATTCATGTGTGATGCAAAGCCACGGATAGGTTTTATCGTCTTTAAGCATAATGTTATATCGCGGCTGGTATTTTTTTATCAAACTGTTTTCCAACAGCAGAGCGTCTGTTTCGGTATCTACCACGGTATATGCTATATCGGCTATATGTGCCACCAATGCTCTAAGTTTACGATTGGTATGCTCTTTATTAAAATACGACGACACCCTGTTTTTTAAATTTTTGGCTTTACCTACATAAATAATGGTGCCTTCATTATTATAATAACGATAGACACCACTTTGGGATGGCAATAATTGCAATATATGCTCTATATGCTCACTTGTTTTCAAAAGAGAATTGTTTTATTGTGCTTCAACAGCAGCTTTCAGCCTTTCGGCATTTTCCGCCACCTGCAAAGCTTCTATGGTATCTTGTATGTCACCATCCATAAATCCCGTAAGATTATACATTGTAAGATTGATTCGATGGTCGGTAACTCTATTCTGCGGATAATTGTAGGTGCGGATTTTAGCGGAGCGGTCTCCTGTTGACACCATGGTTTTCCGTTTGGAGGATATTTCGTCCAAATATTTTTGGTATTCCCGTTCAAATATACGTGTGCGCAACACTTTCATTGCTTTTTCCAAATTTTTAATTTGGGATTTTTCATCTTGTATAGCCACCACTATACCTGTGGGAATATGTGTAAGACGAACGGCGGAATAGGTGGTGTTTACACATTGGCCGCCGGGACCTGAAGCGCAATAGGTATCTTTTCTGATATCACTTTGTTTAAGGTCAACGTCAAATTCATCGGCTTCGGGCAGCACCACCACCGAAGCTGCCGAGGTATGCACCCGCCCTTGTGTTTCTGTTTGCGGCACACGTTGCACACGGTGCACTCCCGATTCATATTTTAACAGTCCGTACACACCTTCGCCTATCACATTGAAGACTATTTCCTTAAAACCGCCCATGGTTCCTTCCGTAGCCGATACCACATCAATTTTCCAGCCTTTGGCTTCGCAATAATGCGTGTACATTCTATACAAATCACCGGCAAAAATACTGGCTTCATCGCCGCCGGTGCCGGCACGGATTTCCACTACGGCATTTTTACTGTCTTGCGGGTCGGAAGGAATAAGCAACAAGCGGATTTTATTTTCCATTTCTTCACAATCGGTGGTAAGTTGGGCAAGCTCTTCTTTAGCCATATTGCGAAATTCCTCATCTTTTTCATTGGCAAGAACTTCTTTGGCATTTTCTATATTGCCCAATATGTTTTTATATTGCTTATAGGCCTCTACCACCGGCTGTAAATCCTTATAATCCTTATTCAATTTTACATACCGCTTCATGTCGTTCATGATATCCGGTTGCGATATCTGATCGCCTATTTCCAACCAACGCTGATGTATAATATCTAATTTGTCTAATAATGAATCCATGAACTATTTGCTGCTATTATTTATGATGGTGCAAAGGTAGCATTTTTTATTGGAATATTCACAAGCGATATTTAACTGCACGGATAGCGGTTATTTCTCAATCACCAACTTTTTGGTAATACGTTTGCCTTGATATTCAAAACTATAAAAATAAACACCCGAAGCATAGTTCATTAAATCCAAGGTCAGGATATTTTCTCCTGCCACTGCACAAATATTTTGAGAATATAGTTCTTGTCCTTCTACACCGGCCAAAGAAAACCGGATTTCTGATGCTGAAGACACTATATAAGTGATGGTGGTACTTCTTTGTGCGGGATTGGGAACATTCTGGCGAACACAAAAACTATTGTCTTGCATCTCTTTTACATGCACATTGGCGGTAAGCAGCATATACACAGTATCATTGGATGCATTGGCATCCCTGTTGTCCACATAAGACAACACCGCATATTGCGGCATTTTAGGAATTGTTACCGCTTGCGGAAATTCAAAATCGGTATATGTATCCGCAGATATATCGTTCATGGTTTCCACATAATGCACCATGGTGGTTCCGACGGTATCCCTCAGCTCCAAGTGCAACACCACACCTTTGGCATCTTGATACGCACTGTGATTATACACTCTTACCTTTGCTTTTTGCAGGCTTCCCTGAATTTGTCCCTGTATGGGACTGAGTATTTCCGCCACCTCTATATCGCTCAAATTGACACACTCCACAATTATATCCGAAAAATCCAACGCGGTATCACACATGGACACAGCCTTGACTTCTATAATATACATCTCGCTGTTGGGCACAATATATGCTTGTGTAAAAGTATGCTCCAAGGTGTCGTTCCTCTTTATTACACCCGGCAAAGTATCATAATAAGAGTGCAGCAGTTCCCCGCCGACATCATACATATTCATAGTCAACACTATGTTTTCCATATCTATATTCCCGTTATTGACCAAGGTAATATGCTGATTAACTTCAGTTCCGACTCCCAGACAATTTTCGTTATTATTTTCATCGGTAATTTTCCATGCATGCACATCCATTCGGGCGCTTTCATCCAAAACCGACGACAGCGTATCGTTGGCGCCGTTATCATCTATGGGAGAGGCAAGCCATACAGTGACATAATACACGCCGGACACAAAATTATAATGGCTGTCCACCACTATGGTATCATATCCCATGGCAGGAACCGCACCTTGGTTCAACGGAATATAATACATGCCGGTATCCGCACCCGATATGTCCACATACAAAGCGGTAGGAGTACGGCTGAAATCTACGGCTTGTCCTGTAAGTGCAGACAATACCACCTGCAATTGTTTATCGGAATAATCACACACGGAAACGGGTGATGTCTGCACGGCTATTACAGCCATATCCTGCGCGGACAACAAACGCAAACAATCTATATATTGTGAACCGTCATATTCCGCAGAAGATTTGCGCATGGCTTCCAGCACCAATATCACACAGGTTTGATTGACAAAACTATCAAGAGCATAATTATAATACGTCCATCCCATATCTTGGCCGTTGTTTTTTTGCAGATGAAACAGCGTAACAAAATTTTCTCCCCCGTCTGTGGTAAGCCGCACATCGGTGTAATCCTTTGCATCGGCAGCCGTATCGTGATAATACCAAAAATCCAATACAGGATGAACGGTATTGCTAAAATCCAATTGCTGGGAATACAGTTGGCTCATAGCTCCCCTGTCTCCGTTGAATGTCAACATGGCATTGCCCGTAACAGGATACACCGTTGCCGTGCTATTGGAATCGTACAACACATGCCAATTTTGATTGGTATTGTTATTGACATTGTATAAAAATACAGGCAGCCCGTTTGCAAAATTTTCATCTATCGGCAATGTTTTACGCGATGACCAATAGGAGGTACACAGGGTATCATCATACGGAATTTGGTCGGTTTGCTCCAACCACACTTTTATGTCATATCTTCCCTGCATGGCTGTCGGCATGGCAGACCACAACTCTATAGTGTCACTTTTGCCGGCGCCCAGCATGCCGGTATCAATACGGACGCTATGGTGCATGGTTACGGGGGACAGCACTTCCGCATGTATAATCACGCTGTCGGTATTGTACGAATAAGCTCTTTCGCTCAAATTTGACAACACTATGTTCACCGATGAGGAATCCGGACTACATAACATAGCATCGTTATTGGGAGACAATATCTCTGTTATCGCCAAATCGGCCTGCATGTAGGCTTCAAAGGCATAGCCTATGGTAAACCGCATATTGGGACGATAACACAATAAAGAAAGATTGTCGGACTGTGATGCGGCAAAACTCTCATCCGAGTATCCTCTTGCGCTGCGAGGCACCTCCGTAGCGTGATTATAACAATAATAAGTACAATTGTAATGCCCTGTATTATCTTCCCAATAAACGCGAAGATGCTTTCCTGCAGGCAATGTGAACCATGTGTACAAATTGATTTCATACCACCCTCCCGTATTGAACGGAATATTTCCGCTCCATACCAATGTGGCGCCGTCGTTAACCACGGGATGTCTGTAATTTGATGTCACCTCCACGGTGTCATCCACGGCCAGCATATATAAGTTGACATTATTTCTACTGACAGACCCTCCTCCCACATATTGCAGGGCTATTTTGGAAATAACGCCTCCTTTGCTTTCTTTATCCAACTCCCACGCACTATACACGCTTCTTGACCACCCGTAATTATAACAAGTATTGAACGGTAGCGTTTGATTGGCGAGCTTGCCATTTCCCGCCTGCACATCACCGACACCTCTGCTATATTGCAAACAGGTGCTGTCTTGCAACATCACATGATTGTTTACCGTATCTGTTACCAATAAAGAAAATATCACCTTGCTCCCATAACATTGTTGCGGAATAATGGCAAACCACTCATATTCTTTTTCTTGCGTCATCGGTATATCTTCTTGCCATACGGACTTATCGTTGACATAGGTTTCCACATGCAAAAAAGGCATATTGATAAGAGCTCCCGTTCCTTCCATTATTCTCACATGCACGGGAAAAGACAAACCGTAAACGGTATCCCATACCAAAGGCTCCACAAAACAGGCCAAAGGACACACTTCCGTTTTTACCTTAAGCGTATCGTTCCCTTTATGGACATAAGACATGCTATTGACACTGTCTATCCATACATTTACCTCTATATTTCCGCTTCCGGTAATTGTAAACACACCCACGGAAACGGTATCTGCCTGATGGGAGCCCAAAGGAACATTAGCCGTCCAGATATATGGTGTTTGGACTATACCGTTCACGCTCCATCCTATACTAATGCCGGAAATATCCGCTATTCCCGTATTGACGATACATAAATTGACAGGAACAGACTGATTTTCGACAACATATTCGGGAAAATCCACCCATTCCAAAATATGAGCGGCGACAGAAGGTGTTCTGCCCTCATATGCCCCCATACAGGTGTAAGCGTTCCGTAATTGTCCCTTTTTATCGTGACTCACATCCGGCAACAAGCCGCATACATATTCCTCATTGGTATCCAACTCCAGCCATAGTGTATCCAGATACTGCGGTGGTATATGAACCGAATGTTGATCCCCGTTTACACTTTGCTGCCATTGGCGCATGGATGTGTGCACGATGGAAAGATAACCTATACATGCTGTTGAATAATAATTGTTATAATCACTGAATACCGGTGCTGACAACCAAATAGGGCAACCCTTTCCCGCATCCAAAATATTGTTCTTTACCTCTATCCACACATGATTCGTTATTTTTAACGCAACGGCTTTGTCGTCACGGCCCACTTTAATAGTATTGTGACAGATTTTATTACGGGAAAAATCGCTATGCATGCCACATACATTTTCCGCCCCGCACAGGGATATGGTATTGTTGGCCACCAACTGCATGTCCGAAGTGCGATAATATCCGTAATAATTCAAATCAAATCCCGTAACATTATTTATTTTTCCGTTTTGCTGGCAAACGGAATTGCCTACAACAGGGCCGTCTGCACTATTGGCATAAACACCGCTCCATTGATATATGCTATCCTGCAAATTATTCATCAGCGTGTTGTACGATACGGAAACGGATGAAGCATAAAATACATACACGGCACATGTACGCTGATTTAAAAATATATTACTGTCTATACGGATATCGGAACCCATGCGGGAATTGCTTACCCCTCCATACAAATACAATCCGTAACGGGCACCCTTTATCATACAAGCGATAACAGACATGTTATTAACAATTCCGCCTATCGGCTTATATATACCATAACTTATTACGGGCGAGGTATCCGCATGCACTATTTGACAATGATAAAATACAATATTGGCACATGTTTCGTTTATCTGCACTGCAGCTCCTATATCCGCTTGTAAAGTAATATATCGGAATTCTATATTGCTGTTGTTGCAAAGGATTACCGCGCCATCATGCGTTCCTATGATTACTTGGGAAGAATCCCTGCTGACAGATTGTATAGTGAGATGATGATTTCCCAGATAAGTATTCCATGTTCTGAAATCTATCATTTCATCATAAATGCCGTTTTGCATATCAAGCACAATATCCGTATCCGCCGAACAGGCACGCAATGCTGCAGCGAATTCGCCTATATTTGCATAGTCGGCACCGGCGGCTCCTATAGTATAATTACCGCCCATAGGCCGGGTGCAAGTATAAAACGACATATTGACGGTATCGTTATTTTGCATGACATCTCCGCCTGTGCCGTTGACGGATGTAATATACACTTGAATGCTGTTTTTCCCTGCAACGGGCAATAAAGAAGGCAAAGTATCCACACCTTGACACAAAAAAGGAACTTTACAATTCACCACATGCGAAGTTGCACAAAGAACACCATTGTACCACACATCGCAAGTAAAATAAGCGATACTGTCACTTCCGACATTCACATAATGCAGTACCGGATGCATGCTTACTCCTATTGATGCTGCAGGAACAACTATTTTTAACAAGGCCATATTTAATGTATCGGGGGGATAATCATAGGCGCCCATTCGTGTAACTCCCGACCGCACCATTCCGTTGATATCCAACCGTACGCTGTCTGACACAGGACACGATGCCTGCACACATGCAGGCATCTGCAGACAAGAATCCTCGCTGAAAAAACAAGGATCAACACTGCAAGAATGAACATCCTGATATATTTTCATATC
Source organism: Bacteroidales bacterium (assembly GCA_017616775.1). Taxonomy (GTDB): domain Bacteria; phylum Bacteroidota; class Bacteroidia; order Bacteroidales; family WCHB1-69; genus UBA1205. The sequence goes on along the minus strand of JAFZXM010000056.1, from coordinate 7,279 downwards.
TTGCAATCCTGCACAGGACAATCCTATATAAGCCAATTCTTCTGACCCATAGGTATAATAATTGTTGTAATCGGTACAACCATGTGTGGCGGTGGCATATTCAGGAATAAGCACACTCATGGCATAAGCATGACAGGAAGGGTCAGATTCATGGTTCTTTTTTGCCGCCAAATTATTGTTTTTTACCGTGCAGGTATAGCCCGGCTCCGTCATGGATTTATACAATGCATAACTATTGTTGCCTTGTGTGTATACCGAATTATGACAAATATCCGCATTGGTGTTATTATCTATATATATACCATATGCATCGCCGTATGCAGAATGTATAATCACCTCATTATTGGTGATTCTGTCGGACTCGTTTGCTCCATATGAGGAGCTGTAATTATGATATCCGTAAGGATATATTCCATACGCATTGCCATCTGCCCGAATATGAATTTTATTGGCATTCAGCTGCTCACATGTATTAAAATAATACATGGTGATGCCGTAATATTGACCGGCATTATTGCGGGACACAACAGTATTACCGCTTACCTTGCGATAATAACTGTAATAATAAGAATAGAGCCCGTAACAATAAGCGTCGGTCATATAATTGTTAACTATTTCATTGCCGGAATCGTGTTTCATATTGGAGCCCACACCTGCCGCGTAACTGAAATATATATTGGCATACCCGCCTTTAATATAATTATGCGATATGATTACATTCTGTAATGAATTGCTGTTGCCGGATGCGAAATCGGCTTCTATGGTATTATCTTCTTTATTAACGGAATAAGGTTTGCCGTAGATACAACAACTGTCTATTGTGATATACTTGCACACCCCGGCGAATTTTATCACCACTCCCTGCTCCGCATTGCCTATATTCAAATGACGGAAAGAAATATAACATGCATCCTGCAACAGCACCGCCGGTGAAGATTGGGAATAAAGCGTAACATATTGCGGATATGCCGATTCGATTTCTATTCTGCACGAAGGCGAAGTTCCCGATACGGCAGAAAATGAAAAATTCTCCATATCGGCATCTTCATACAGCAGCAATGTTACATTACCTTTTACACCACACCGGGAGAGGGTTTTCCACGCTATTGAAATATCATCAAAATCTTTACCCTTTCCTATACTGTACACACCGTCCAAAGCACCGCTACAGGTCATCAATGATTGTTCAACGGTATCATTGACAGTTTGTATATCTGCCATATTATTCGGCATAGCGGTGTATGCCGATATGCGGTATTCTCCCCGGAGGATATTTACCGAACCCAGGGTAACTGTATCCAAGCCATTGTAAAACAAAGAGCCTTGCCAATAATAAGGTGTTTGTTCCATATCATTGATTCTCCACCGAATAATCACATTATGCAGGGTACTGCTTCCGCTATTATGCAACACCACCTTGACAGGAACTACAGTATTGGCCGCATATTCGGAGTCCAACTGCACAAAAGACTTTAAATTGGCATCACAAGCATGCACGCAATAATGATAAGCCCCCATGCAAGTATAATTTCCCCGGCTCCTTCCGTCTTTATCCAATGGCATTTGTGCAATCACCGGTGCTCCCATATTTACACTATCGCTTAAATACAGATAATGTTCCCGCAGATAATGCGGACGGGTAAGCACAGCATGTTTGTCGCTTAATACTATATTTTTCCATGTAATAAGCGTACGAGAGCCTCCGTTTGCATAGCCCACCACGCTGCCGTTACCGCTGCGCATATTATTGGCATCTATATCATCCGTAACCATGTTGAATTGTCTGCCCAAATAGATACAATACACCCAATTGCCATCTATATTATTATTTTTTATTCTGAGTATTTCACTGCCCCCGAACACATATATGCCATAATTACCGCCTTGTGAACTTATTTTGTGCAAACTGTTATGCAATATTTCTCCATTGAAATTATTCAAATATACGGCTGTGCCATAAGTTCCGCACGGATGAAAATCTATCACATTGTTGGCAATAAGGGCACTGTCTTTTAATACGTTGTCATGGGTGTTGATATAAGTGCCATATATTCCGTAAGCATAATTAACAGATGCATTATTGACAGATATACTATTGTTAATCAGTTTTATATTACAATAATTCATTCTGATTCCATACCAATAGTTATCTGCCTTGTCCTTACGGCACTCTATCCTATTGCCATTGCACGAAGCCAATTGACAATAAGAAAAATAAGCAGCATAGTAATATTGATCAACCACATGGTTGCTGTCAAAAAATATGCGGGTGCCGTAAGTGCTGTTTTGTTTGCTGCCGTAAAAATACACACCATAATAGCCTCCGATAATATTATTGTGCACTATGGCTATACTGTCGGCCCAATCTGCTGCTATGGGGCGATATATCGGACAACTTGAGGCAACGCCGGCAATATCACTGCACTTAACATTGCAATGCGATATCCGTATATTCCGGCAACTGTCATTCATGAATATGCCGTAAGTGTTACCACCATCAACGGTAAGATAATCCAAGACTATATGTTCCGACAGTCCCATGTTGATTACAGAACCTCCGGCAACAAGCACCACATCATCGGCATTTTGCGTTGATGATGTAATCCTCAACCGATATCCGTTGGTATAATATTTTGACCCTTCCAAATGAACAGTGCCCGCATAGGTTCCCGGTAATATATTTAAAGTGACATCAGCACTCATGCCACACATGGATATATTCTCAACAGCTTCGCTTACAGATTCAAAATCACCGCCGTTGCCTATCACATAAACGCCGGACATTCCTCCCGACGGACATTCATAATAAGAGCCGCCTACGGTATCATTGCACCTGTTCGCATCTTCCTGATGGTTTCCTAAGGAGGTGAGATAGGCACACACCCTTAAATTTCCCTGACCATGCTGAAGTGTACCCAATATAATGGTATCTCTTTCCAGCAATTGTAAACGGCCTGTCCAATTAACCGCACCTTGTTGTATGCCGTTGACGGCCCAATTTAACACCGCTGTATCCAATATGCCGGAACCGCCGTTGACCAATACTGCTTTCACCGTATCTTCCAATGCGTACACATGTCCTTCGCGGATTCCCGCGATGGCATAAAGCATGGCATCCGTTTCCGGCACATCCACTCCGCCATATGCCCCAATGGAGGTCAGTGCGCCGCGTGCTTTTCCCTGGATATCCGCAGGCGCGTTATAATGAAAAACACATCCGGCATTTTTATAACTTTGCCACTGCAAACTTTCACAGGAATCCGCATAACAGGGCGGCACACTCACCGAGGCGGTATCATTCATCATGGCAGACCATTCCGTCAAGTGTTCTATAATGCCTCCCGCATAACCGGCACAGGCACCATATAAATTGTTGCCGTATATATGCAAATTGGAAATATGTGCTATATTGGTGATATAAACGGGAAAACCGTTTGTGCACACCAAATCGTTTCCGCTTATTTCCATATTGTTAGCGGCAGCATCCGCTATATACAAAGCCCGCCCGCTACCCGCGGATTCCACGTGGACGGAATTATGTAAAATATAACATTGCGCATTGGTTATATATATGCCGCTATAAGCACCGTTGGTATATGTAGCTATTTCATTATTGACTATATTGCCTTTTTTTCCGCCGTTGTTTACATTCATTCCATATACATACATACCGTAAGAATAAACAAAGGAACGGTTTCGCTGCCATATTCTATTTTCTTCTATATTTCCGTTGACATCATAAGCATAAAGCATCAACAACGAGGAACCGTTTGAGAATTCCCTGGAATACAGTCTGTTCGCTTTTACCTGAGCATCGGCATAGGTGAGATGTATGCCGGAATAATAAAAATTTTCTATACTATTGCTGTCTATCACCACTTCCGCTCTGATGTCAGAACTTATTCCTTCCAATTGTATGCCTGCATATCCTCCTTGTATGGTGTTGCCGACAAGATGCACATTTTTTAAATATCCTTCCAGCCTGATACCTGTCACATCAGCCCGTTTAGTAAGAGTATCCGACAGTATGCCACAGTGATATATCTCCAAATTTTCCGCATCATTTACCCTTAATGCCGTAGCTCCGGATATATAAAAATCAATATTTTTGATGCTCACATTACGCACATTGTTAATATGTACGGTTTGAGCAAGCCGGAAATCGGCTCGACCGCTATCGGTGGTAATGGTTAAACCATAAGGTCCGTAATTGCTTCCTAAATTACTCAAATCCAAGGGTTCGGAATAAGTATCTGCCGAAAGCAAAAATTTTACGTCTCCTGAAGCACCGCACATATTGCTGATAGCTATGGCTTGTGTCAAAGTGCTAAAATATTGATTTTCGCCTATTTTATATATTCCCGACAAAGGTGCCCGGCACCCATAGACATACGATGTCAATGTGTCGTCTGATGTAACATTATCCTGCTGTCCGTTAGGCATGGACAGCCATATTTTTACAGTATCGAAAGCAGACATTGCGGGAATATAAGACCCCACTTGCACCACATCGGTAAAATCCCATGGCAACGGTTGTTTTGCCTTATAAATATACGGTGCCCTGACGACTCCGTTAACACTCCAATTTATTTGTACCGAATCCAATAAATCACTTCCTGTGTTTCTTAATGTAATTATGACTGGAACGGGGTTGCCCGCCAAAACACTGTCTTGAACAGGTGAATTGATTCGGACCAAAGCAGCAGAATGATTTCCGTACATTAAGGTATTATAGGTAAACCTGATGCTTGGTCTGGAGCTCCACATACCTTGCCCCGCTACAGGAAATGAAGCGTTATCTCCAAGATAAGCACACATATGCATAGTGTACGGGCAATCGCTATCTTCATAAAATTCCATACCTTTCAAATCCACGGAATGCGGGCTGCGACTTTCAAAATACACCACCAAAGATTTGCCCGGCTGATATACAAAAGCTTGCTTTAAGTGCATTACCAGCCAATCTTCACTATGCATTACCGCAATTGTATCCGTCCACACCAAGTCGGCATTTTTCAATAACGGATTTTCATAAGATGCAAACGATAATACCGTGTCTGTTACCATTGCCAAATAAACCGTTTGCCCTGATAAAGGTTGCGTACGATAATCTTGGGATATTTTAAAAGCCATATCGGTAATTTCGCATGCCGTTTTCGGCAATTCCTGCGATTTATACAACATGCGGCACCATTGGTATGCGCCTTCGCCGTCTCCCACAGGCACATTCCACACTTTGCCGGCACCGGCGGTATCGCCTATCACCAATTGTTCCGCATAGGAAGCAACAGGATTGGTATGCTGAATATGATAACCCGATACCGCTTGCGTGAAATTGCCCGTATTATCCCTGCCTGTAACAGAATACACTACTTGAGTGCCCTCGCGCAATGCAGGAATATCGGCTTTCCACAAAGAATCCCCGCTATAGGATACCATACGGACGGAATCGGTTATTGATACATGATTACCTATAGCCGTATACACCAAATAAGGAGTGTCTGTTGCCAATCCGTTATCTGTTGTTATCTTAGCATATATGGTATGAGGCCCTGTTGAATATACCGTATCTTTTAACAGAGGCTGCACCCACTGTACTACAGGATGGTGTATAGGCAAAGACGATGCCCACACCTGAAAATTATCAATTAACCATCCGTATGAAATGTTAGTGCCAAGCACCTCTTTCTTTTTGACAACAAAACGAAATTGGGCCTGATCAAACGAAACCTCATTGCTAAGGTCAAAACATTCTTCCGCCCACCAAGAGGCGTTAGGCTCGGCCAAACTATCCGAAACCATCCATACGGAATAAGAATCGGCGCTAAAGCCGGAAAGATAATCTGCCGCCGTTCCACGATATGCAGATAAGGGTACGGTTTTCCACATGCCTGCACTTCCCACGGCGTTAAGCCTGTACTCGAATCTGACTTCATCCATAGGCGAAATCTTGCATATATGCCTGAACCGCACCATCACGTGGGCATATTGGGTTAAATCATACATGGGTGAAATCAACATCACCGAATCTTGATTCAACCCGGGGACTTCCGCCCACATATATGCCGTATTACTGATAAAAGATGTATTTCCCCATTGCCATGCGGATGCAGGAACAGAAGAAAACATATGCGGACCCGTACTGAAATCTTCTTCCGACACCAATACCGCTTGCGCCCTGCTTTGGCATATTCCAAGCATAAGCACCAATACAACCGTCAAACTCTGCTGTATACTACGATATAAGTGTGAACGCTCTTGCATAATTAATTAAAACATATATGTTTAGAATGATATTTTATACCATCGCACTTACTCTTTTGTTTTTATTATGCAAAGATAACACTTTTACATATATTAATACCACTATCTTATTTTATTTATTATTGACGTCTGTAAAAATTGCCCGCTGCTTATTCCCTGATTGAGCAAATGTATCATAAAAAAACAGGTTTTTCATCATTTTTTTTTCAAGAAACCATATCAAAAAAATCATTTGCCATACAAATATTAAATATATTATTTTTGTAATTAAACACTTACAAATATTTTTCACATACAGCGTTTCATTGCTAAAAAATGCTATCTTTGCGTTCCAATTTAACTTTTGCGTGGAGTATGCCGAAATGCCCTTAAGTGAGTAGGCGCAATAAAATATCAAAGATATGAAAAAATTTTTTATGCTTTTTTGCAGTTTGATAGTTCTGCTGCAGATGGCAAATGCTCAGGCCGTTGTGGTGGGCAGTGAAAATTTTGACGGGACCACCCACTCTTTCACTTCCGCTCCCGGCACAGCATGGACCACATCTTACAACCCCAACAATTTAGCCGTAAGCGGCACCAAGTCCATATATGCGGAAGTGCCGTTCAGCACAGGAGACTCGGTAATGCTTACCTCTCCGGTGTATGACTGCAGCTCCTACGGCTACATCACCTTGCGGTTTAACCACATTTGTAAGGTGTCCCCCTGCGATGAAGTAAGGGTGGAATACCGCCTGAACCATGTGGGCGCCCAATGGCAGGTATTGCCTGTTAAATCCTATCAGGGAAATGCCGCCAATTACGGCACATCAGGTTTCAACGCCGCCAGTTACGCCATCTGGGATGCAGATGACAGCCTGACAGTTCCTTCCAACACATGGTGGAAAGAAGAAATATTCGACCTTTCCAACGATGTGTCCTATTCAGAAGTGCAATTCCGTTTTGTTATCAAAAAAGGAAATGTTACCGGCACACAAATTTCCTATGGATGGGTGTTGGATAATTTTGAACTGATGGG
>JAFZXM010000008.1 GCA_017616775.1 Bacteroidales bacterium | reverse complement strand
GGTTACCTTATATAAATAATTATCTCATTTAGATATTTTTAATATAAATCTTTTATTTTATCATTAATTTCCGTAAGTTTTATAATTGGAATCGAGCAGATTGCTATAGGTATAATTGATGCAAGATACTTAACTATCTTATTCCAATCTGTTATTCCCCATATTAAAAAAAGGAGACAGCATAATATAATTATGCAAATAACCATGCTAATAATTAGTATATTACGCTGTTGTACGAGTTTTTTCTTTTTTGTATTTAATTTTTCTTCTATGCTATTTATTAAAGGTTGTAGCAATGGATCATTGGGAAACAAAAGTTTTGCTCTTATAATACATTCGTCAAGCTTCGTTTTATATACAGAATAATAATAATCACCTTCTTTTTTGCTACTCAATGAGGTTATAAATTCTATCATATCGCTTTTTGTATTCGGAATGGGAAAATGTTCAATTAGAGCTTTGACTTGACTATAGTCTCTTTTTTCTTCCATTTTGAGAATAGCTTCTGCGAGTTTTTTTGAAGATAAATTCGCATCCACTCCCTCAAACGCATAACCGCATTCTGGGCAAACACCTTGATAACTTTGCACCATAGCACCACAGGCAGGGCATTTCTTCACATCACCCAATTTATTGCTTTTTGGGGCAGATGAGGCTGCTTTTTCGGCTTCGGCTTTTTTCAGCTTTACCAAGCGGGCATCCAATACCATTTCAAACTCGTCCAAGTCCACACCCATGGCCTGGGCTTTTTTAAACAAAATCTGTTTTTCTTTTTCGGTCAATTCACCGTCTGCCAATGCGGCATCTATCAGTTGTTCCAATTGTTCGTTATACATCTTCTTATCTTTTATTGTTCTACATATATTTTAAAGAGCAAAGGTAATTCAAATATACCGATATATCCCATCTTTGCTATGTCCAATATGTTCACCGTGTCCATATTGGGCATATTGTTAGTTGTTATCTATTGTTGTTCAGCCCCTCACCTGCGAAGAATAGTAACGGAAAAAATCATGGTGCAGGACACGGCTTATCCGTAGCAGTTGCTGGGTGTCCAAGGAGTGTTTGTTGTAGATTTTCTGCAGTGCCCGCGGAGTGATGCCTATCCGCTCTGCCAGCCATGCGTTGGTATGCCCCTGCCGCCGCAGTTCTTCACGTATCAGTTTGCCTATATGTATTTGCATTTGTTTTGCGTTTACGGGCGTTTGGCTTATCGCTTCAGCATACGGGCAATCACTTCGGAGCATAAAAGAAGCGTGGACTTTGTCTTATCCACGCTCTGAGGCCCTGAGATTGCCCGCAACAGTCAATAAGTCGCCGTCCACGTCGTAACGCAGACGTTTACAGACTTATTCGCGACTGTTGCTTTTTGAAATTTCTCAGGTTTCAGAGCAGTGCTGAATAAATAGCAAACGCTATGGTTTATAATATGTCAGTTGTTTATTATATCAGTTTTTTTAGTGTTTTTTTAGTTTATATTTCTCTTTTCGTTCAGTTATTTGTGGTTTAAATTTTGTTCTATAAAATGTTCTCGAGCTATTGCTATGGCTCGTTGCAGTTTTTCAGCAAGCAATTTCTTATCGGGTAATTGTGTGTAATATTGTGCAACCTTTATCGGGCTGTCTTCATCAAGCATCAGGTATTCTATATGTTCCGTATTTCCTTCGCTACACAAAATCAACCCTATAGGGGTATTTTCGCCATTTCTCCGTTCATTTTGGTTCAAGTATCGCAAATAAAGCAACATTTGTCCTTCATATTCCGGTTTAAACTTGCCAAGTTTGAGGTCAATGGCAACCAAACGTTGTAATGAACGGTGATAAAAGAGCAAGTCAATATAATAGTCAACAGCGTCAATGGTAATGCGTTTTTGTCTGCCTAAAAATGCGAAGTCTGTACCCATTTCGCAAATAAAACTTTGTAGTTGTGTTACGATTGCCGACTCCAAATCTTTTTCAGAAAACATATCGGGCAAACCGAGCATATCAAGGAAATAACTGCTGCGAAATACAAGGTCGGGATTAAGCGTATTGTCGTCTTTTAGTTGAGCAAGTTCTTGCTTTATAATATCTTCTGGTTTACGGCTGATGGCTGTTCGTTCGTATAATTGTGCATCAATTCTGGCATCAAGTGTCCGCGTGTCCCAATGTTCTATGCGGCACATCTCCATGTAGAATTGGCGTGCGAGAGGGTCTTTTATATAACAAAGAGTTTTAATGTGAGTCCATGAAAATTGTCTCCGCACAGCATAGACAATTTCATCTTCAGTAAAAGTCTCCGCTGCGCGGAGACAATGCAGTAAAGATTTGTCACCCCAACCGCTACCGTATTTTGCGGTAAGTTGTTCCGCCAGATGTTTCACCACCTGCTTGCCATATTCGGCACGGCGATTGTACAGCACATCTTCCTTAATGCGTTTGCCTACATGCCATTTTGTAAGACATATTTCAGAATTGACATATACCGCCACACGTTTGCGTGCATTGTCGATAATGCCGCAAACATCTGTAAACAAAGCATTTCTTGTTGTCGTTTTTTCTATGTCTTTCATCATCGTATCAAATAGCAAACCTTATGGTGAATATTAGTTTGACTTTTTTTGCTATTTCAGGTTCTACATATAATTAATATATGTTGCCATGCCCTTTCGGCTATTTTTTATAGTTTTTCAGGTTCTTCTTAATCATTCTAAAGTCGCTGATGGCTTGGAATCCTATTTTGATGATACGTTTCAGATTGATGGAATTGACGCCGCCTTGGCGGGGTTTGAAAGTGATAGGATACCAAATGCAGGATTCGCCCCATTGTTTGGCGATGGTGCTGATAACCACATTGCACAGGAAAAAATCTTCGGGTATCACTTTCATCACTTCCTGCAGTCTGTCGGCTTTCATCAGGCGGAAGGGGGTGTTGGCATCTTTTACCCATTCGCCGAAAATGATCCATACCAACAAACGCAACACTCTGGTTACGACAATTCTTCCGAAGCCGTCTTGCCGGTTGTTGCGGGCACCGATGATGAAATGATATTGTTCTTTGTTATCCCAAAATTTCCAAAATTCACCGGGGTCGGTTTGTCCGTCGGAGTCGGTTTGGAACACATAGTCTGCGCCTTCGGCTATGGCTTTGCGGTAGGCAAACAATACGGTGGCGCCGTGGCCGGAATTAGCCTTGTTGACAGGCAACAGATACGGATATTTTTCTTGCAGCGACTGCATGATATCGTAAGTATGGTCTTTGCTGCCGTCATTGACAATCATCAAACGGGAGTCATTGCCGATTTTTTCCACTACAGGATGCCATTGTGCTATTACCGCTTCAATATTTGCCTCTTCGTTGTAAGCAGGCATTACAATGTATAGTTTATCGTTCATTTTTAGAAGTATTAAAAGTTACAAATTTATTGAGTACAAATTGGAATACAGCCACTACAAATACAGTGATAAATTTGGCAATGTATTTGTTCCATCCGGCCATATTGACCATTAAGAATAGCAAACCCTCGCTCAGTGCCAATCCTATCAAACCGATAATATAGAATGACAAAAAACGCAGACCTGTCTTGTCTTTTACCTTAAAATTGTAAGACCGGTTGAGCAAAAAGCTGCAAAATATACCGCAATGTGTGCTGATGATATTGGCCCACAAGTGGTTCATATTCACATAACACAATCCGGAATAGATAACAAAGTCTAACGTGGCACACAATCCGCCTATGATTCCGTAAAGAATGAAATTCCGGTATTTGTAGTATAGTTGTTTTATAAAGTCCATGCGTTGATACGTTTGATGGCTGAATCGATAGCCATATCCATATTGTAATATTTATATTCTGCCAAACGACCTATAAACAAATGCTTGCCTTGGGCTTCCAAGCTATGGACATCTTGCATATATTTTTCTCGCAGCAATTCGTTTTCTTTGTTCGGCATGGTGTAAAACGGCAACCCTTCTGCGGAAGGATATTCATAGCAAATGGTTGTTTTGGAAGATTTTTCCCCTGTCATCTGTTTAAACTCGGTAATACGGGTATAATCGTAGTCGTTGGGATAATTTACCACCGGAGCAGGCTGGAATTGTTCTTGGTCCAAGGTTTGAAAATCCAATTTTACGGAACGATAGGTGAGTTTGCCATATTTGCAGTCAAAGAATTTGTCCAATTCACCTGTATAAACCAAGAGTTTAGGTTGCAATTCGTTTTTAATATCCTGATAGTCAACGCCTAAAAGAACGGAAATGTTTTCATGATTGATCATATTTTCTATCATCTTGGTGTAGCCGTGAGTAGGCATGCCTTGGTATTTGTCGGCAAAATAGCGGCAGTCGTTGTTGCTTCTGACGGGAATTCTGCCGGCGAGGTCCGGGGACAATTTGTCAGGGTCGCAATTCCATTGTTTTTCGGTATATTTTTCAAAAAAGAGGCCGTACAAACGTTCTCCGACTTGTGAAACAACTTTGTCACGAAAAGATTGCGGAGGATTGTTGAAACGGGATTTCTCCACTTCCTGTTGTAAAAAGGCCGGCACTTCTTCCGATGTCAGGTTTACACCGAACACTTTGTTGACAGTGAGCCGGTTGATGGGGAAATTGATAAAGTCTCCGTCAGCAAAACTCAATACCCGGTGCTGGAAGTTGGAAAACGTGGTAAAACGGTTGACAAATTTCCATACTTCTTCTATTTTGGTGTGGAAAATGTGCGGTCCGTATTTGTGAACAGTAATGCCGGCATCGTTTTTATAATCGTAGATTTGTCCGCCGATGTGTTTTTTCTGTTCAATAATAAGCACTTTATATCCTTTTTCGGCAAGCAAACGTGCCGATGTTGCTCCGCTCAGGCCACAACCAACTACTAATACATCGTAAAAAGCCATATATGTTTATTTAAAATATCCTTTTGCAAAAGTATCATTTTTTATTTAATTTCAACAGTAATTGACACTCTTTTGTTACAAATAAAAAAAAGCGGGGAATAAGGATTCTTAAATTTTTTTAGTAATTTTGCAAAAAATATTAGTTTAACAAATTTGCATTTGTGACTTGAATGTGGCTTTCAAAAAAAAAGAGATGAAAAAGCAGTTGGTTTTGATGTTTGTTTCTTTGTGGTGTTCTGCCCTGTGGGCGCAGTCCGCATTATACAGCGAGTCGGCGGATGCCATGCAGCAAATAACGCAGGCTGTGCAAACGGCGGCACAGAGCAATAAATATGTATTGTGTCAGGTGGGGGGCAACTGGTGTCCCTGGTGTGTGCGGTTCGCTTATTTTACACAGAGTGATACTGCTATCCGTCAGATATTGGAAGACAATTACGTGTATATTCATGTCAATTATTCCAAAAACAACAAAAATCCGCAAGCGATGCAATATTTGGGTAATCCTGCCCGTTTTGGATTTCCCGTATTGGTAATACTTGACGAGCGGGGCCAAGTGATACACATTCAAAATTCCGCCTATTTGGAAGAAGGCAACAGCTATAACGCACAAAAGGTAAAAGAATTTTTGTCACAATGGACGCCGCAGGCTGTCAAAACCCTGAAATAACAGTCAATAAAAATATAAAACAGTAATAAACAGCAAAAAACAATAATATGGAAAACGATAATTATATAGTGGAAAACGCCGTCAGGTCAACATCTGCATCGTCAAAAGAGCCTCAAAACAGAAACAAATTCAATTTGTCTTTTTCTATGAAAATAATGCTTAAAATATTCGTCATTGTAATTTTAAGTTTATTGTTGTTAATTCCCAAAATGATGATAAACAATTTGATAGACGAAAGGGAAGACACCGCACAGGGGGTAACAGATGAAATAGCTAAAAAATGGGGTAAAGCTCAGTGTATTGCCGGTCCTTTTATTTATATACCGGCAAAAAATGAAGGAAAAAACAAAGCTTCGGATGACTTGATATTATTTCCGGAAACATTGAATTTAAACGGTAACATCAACAGTCAAAATCTGCATAGAAGCATTTATGATATTGCTGTTTATGATGCCCCGCTTTCGATGGAGGGTGTTTTTTGTATGTCCAAATATGTAAAGGATAATTTGTTACTTGACAAGTTCCAGTTGGATCATGCCAAATACATGTTTTATATTCGCGATTTGCGGGGATTGAGCAAAAATGTGGAAATAACCGCCAACCAGCAAAAAGGGATTTTTCAATCCAAAGGGGCAGGATTTATAGTGTGTGATGCAGATGTGCAGAATTATATCAACGGGGATACCGTTTCTTATGCCGTGGAGTTGGATTTGAAAGGTTCGGAGGGATTGTATATATTGCCTTGTGCAGGCACAACTTCCGTTAAGATCAACTCCAATAGCAGCTCCCCCAGCTTTACAGGCGGATTTTTACCCAATAACAGGAATGTCAGCGAAAACGGGTTTACCGCCGACTGGCAAATAATAGCTTTGAATAAGAGTTATGCACAGTATATGTATTATTCTGATTTTACAAGCCGTATACTCTCCCAAGGGTTTTATGATTACACCAAAGTAAAAGCACTGAATGAACTGGAACATTTTATCGGTATTTCTTTAAAAACCGGTGTTAACCAATATCAACAAAACACAAGGGCCGTGAAATATGCTTATCTGATTATCATATTGACTTTTATTACTGTGTTTATAGTGGAAATACTCAAAAGCACACCCATACACATCATTCAATATATGCTGATAGGGGTAGCCTTGGTGTTGTTTTATTGTTTGTTGCTGTCGTTTAGCGAATTCATCTCCTTCAGTTGGGCTTACCTTATAGCTGCCATTATGATTATCGGAATGATAACGGCATATATTGCCGCCATTTTGAAAATCAAAAAAACGGCAATAGCCGTCGGAGCATTGTTGAGTGCCTTGTATATTTATATTTTTATATTATTGCGTTTGGAAACACTTTCTCTTTTGGTCGGAAGCATCGGTCTGTTCGTTATATTGGCACTGATAATGATAGTTTCGCGAAAGATAGATTGGTACAAATAGGTTGCGGGATTGCCAAATTTTCGCGGAAGTTATTTAAAATCTGTTGTTTAAAAAAACATATGCAACACAGAAAAATAGTTACAACAATAAGAAACTGCATATTATTCGCAATATGCAGTTTTCCTTTTGGTTTGCAAGCACAGGGAATCGGCGGTTATTGGATAGATACTTTGCAAATGGGCTATTATCAATTGCGTTTGGTGATACATATCACAGAACAAGAGAATCTGTATCATGCCGATTTGTATAGTGTGGACCAAACAGATATTCCGATTGCCGCCGACAAAATAAAGCTAACCGGTGACAGCGTTTATATCAATTATACTGCCATCAATGCAAAATTCAAAGGAGTATATAATGATTCTGCAGATGAAATCAGCGGCATATTTAAACAGGGGGATACTTTTAAGACAAAATTCCGCCGCTTGACTTCTTTGCCTGTGGTGGAAAGACCGCAAACACCATATCCTCCGTACGGATATCAGGAAGAGGAATGGACGGTAAGCGCCACAAAAAATATGCCGGAGTTAAAAGGCACGCTTACCATTCCTTCCCAAAAGTGCAGGGCTGTGGCGGTGTTGATAGCCGGTTCGGGTCCCAATGCCCGTAATGAGGTGATTATGCGTCACGAGGTATTTAAGGTGTTGGCCGACAGACTTACCAAAAGCGGGATAGCCGTCATTCGTTATGACAAGCGCGGGGTGGGCGAATCAAAAGGCGAATATGCAGCAGCCACTACTTTTGACTTTGCCGCCGATGCAAAAAGAGTGCTTTTGCAAGCAAAAAAAGACAAGCGGTTTAAAGGATTGCCCATAGGGTTAATCGGCCATAGTGAAGGAGGGCTTATAGCCGAAATATTGGCCGCCGACAAGCAGGCCGCTCCCGATTATATTGTGTTAATGGCGGCACCGGTACAGCAATGCGGCGAACTATTGACGGATCAGGTAGGCTTGATAATGCAAGCGTCGGGCAAATCCGAAGAAGAAGTAAAAGCCGCTGTCAGCCAGCAGCAATTTGTAATAAATATGTTGCAAAAATACGGGGAAAAAACATTGGATTTCTTTGATACGGAATGGGAGCAATATAAAAATCAATTGGATACCAACGGCAAAGAATGGCAATTGTGGAAAGATTTTAACAAGTGGAAAGCATTGCTTCCTGCCTATCCGTGGTTGTGCTCATTTGTCAATATCAACCCTGAAAAATACATTAAACAATCGCAATGTGACATATTGTTCATGGGCGGGGATAAAGATGTGCAGGTGCCTGCAGCCAAAAACGCCGATTTACTTTATCAATATCTGCCGGAAGATGTGTTGCTTAAAAAGAAACAAAAACTAAGAGTAATAGTATATGTCGATAAAAATCATCTGTTTCAAACGTGTACCACGGGATTGCCCCGGGAGTATGCATTTATCAGTGAAACATTGGATGAAGATGTAATGTATGCTATCGGCAAATGGATATTAGGAGAGCGCTGATAAATCAATTATCCTACAACCACTTCTACAAAACCGGGGGTAAACATCATTTGGGCCAAATCGCGTAAAGTAGAGGCTTGGATGGATTTAATGATGTTTGTTTTTTGTTCAAAATGATTCATAGACAATTTAAAATCATTAACATCCATCAATTGCTCTATTTGGGAGAACACTCCGTCAAAATTGCGTAGCAGGCTGCCATACATATAATTTTTAAGTGTTGTAAGTTCGTGTTGATCAACCAATTGTTCTTTCAATACATTCATTTCAGAATAAATTTCTTGGATGGCAAGGGCAACCTGTTGTTTGTTTACATCGGCATGAATATAAAACATGCCGTCGTGTACTAAAGGTACAATGCGGGAATATATATTATATGCCAACCCTTTGTCTTCTCTGATGTTGGTCATGAGGCGCGAACCGAAATAACCGCCCAAAAGCGTGTTTAATACAGCATATTCATTCCACCGGGGATGGGTGAGGGTATGGAATTTTTTTCCTAAATAGATACTCGCCTGCATGGATGTTTGTTTGGAAACATGTATGGGTGAAGTATCTGCCGAAGGAGGTGCCTTGTACTCTGACAGAGGTGAAGCGGTGTGGTTAATTTTGCCCAATGTGTGGTCCATCATGTCAAGGATGTCATCATTGATATTGCCTGCCAAAAATATACGCATATTGCCTGCGTGATAGTATTTGTGATAGAATTGTACGATGTCTTCACGGGAGAAAGTGTCAATATTTTCCATGGTGGCTGTAGCGCCATAGGGGTGTTTTTCTCCGAATATGTGTTGAGTAAGGTGGCAATATCCCACATAAGATGTTTTTTCTAAATTGATAGCCAAATTGTTTTTTATCTTTTGCTTCAATATTTTAATCTTGTCTTCCTGAAAGGTGGCTTGCGTAAGCATTTCTTGCAATAAAGGGAATATGCCATGTGCCGACGATGAGGGGAAATAGATGGATATGACGGCGAAATCGCGTTCGCAGCGTGTTTCAAAATAGCCTCCGGAATAGTCTATTATTTCGGATATTTCCTCCGAAGAGTGTTTTTCGGTTCCTTCCGTCAGTAATTTAATGCAGGCCCGTGCCACAGACGTGCGTGTTTGATAATAAGAGCCGGCCTGTATGCGTATATCCATACGCAATAAATTGATTTGTGTGTTGCTGATGCAATAGCAAGGTATGCCGTTGCTTAATGTTTGAACGGTGAGGTTCACCGCCGGTAAGGGCGGAAAAGGAAAAACCCGGGGAGCTGTTGTTCTGTCGGTCATATGTGATTTATTGGCGTATGAGTAATATATCACCTTTCAGATGATGTGTTTTGTTTAAATTGTCGGTATAACTGATATGATAATAATACACTCCGTGTGGCAGGTCCTGACCGTAGAAGGTTCCGTCCCAAGAGGTGGTGATATTATTGGTGCTGAACAATTTTTGCGAAGAGGCATTGGTGATGGTAATGGAATAGGTGGCGGGGACTTGGGATGCTTTGATTTCAAACACATCGTTCAGCCCGTCCCCGTTAGGGGTAAATGCATCGGGTACATATATTTTGACAGGTTCCACACAATGCACCTGTATGCTTATTGTTGTATCCGTATTTTTTTCATTAACAAAAGAAACATCATATTGTTCCGTATAAGACGGGCTTACTTTTATGGTGTTTCCCGTTTGCCCTGTGCTCCATAAAATATGGGTGGCGTTGTACACGTATAAAGTGACGGTATCACCGCTGTAAATGGTGGTATCGTTGCTGAAAATGCTTTTGGCGGCAGCTTTTGTACGGGTAGAGGGTGTTATGCCGGTATTCTGATTTGCAACAGGGTGTTCGGGAGCGCTGTTATTCTGGGTAGAGACTGTATTATTGGCAGGTGGTGTCGGTCGGGAATCGGATTCGGGAATTACTGTTATAGCCATCGTCTCAGATTTACATTCCATTGTTTTTGTGCCGGTAGCAGGTGCAGCCACGGGTTCGGAAGGGGAATGGATAGCGGCGGCAGGCTCTGCAAAGAGCTCTTCCGGGGAGATTATATTATCGGCCATATAAGACGCTGCGGTGTCTGTCAATGATGCAGGGGCGGCATGGGAAACGGCGGGCTTTATGTCGGAAAGCCCAAGCCACACACACAAAGCCATAGTACACAGAGCGGCGGCACCTCCTACCCAATAGAGCAATTGATTGCTTTGATGAGTAACAATGCGCGTTTGAATATCATTCCACCATTCTGCCGGAACTTCCGGGGCAAAATTCTCAAATTTGTCTTTATACAATTCTCCGATATCCTGATATGTTTTCATAGCAAAGATTCTTTTTTGGTAAATTCTACAACTTTTTTTCGTAATGCATTTTTGGCTTTGAACAATTGTGAACGGCATGTAGCATTGGAACAGTGCAATATTCCGGATACCTCGTCGTAAGAATAGCCTTCTATTTCACACAAGTTAAACACCATGCGGTATCCGTCGGGAAGTTCACGAATAAAACCAAGCAAAACATTATAAGACAGTTTATCCGAATCGGTAATGGAAATATCGGATATTTGTTCTTGGTAGTCTTCGTAATTTTCCACGGGGAAAGCCTTTTTGTTGACTTGGTAAAGTTTAAGTGCCTGATTGATGACTATACGCGACATCCATGCCTGTAATGAGCCTGTGCCGTTGAATTGATGCAAATGGTTAAAAATGCTGATAAACGCTTCCTGTAACACGTCTTTGGCGTCTTCTTGGCCGGAGGTATATCGTAAGGCAATGCCATATAGCACTTTGCTATATTGATTATACAGCATAGTACGGCATTGTTCATTGCCTTTAATACATTCTTTCACCAATTGAGCTTCGTTCATCAGCTATATGCATTTTGGTAGAAAGATACTTGATTGCACTTTTTTGTTGCCCGGAACAGGTGATTTTTTTTTACACAATAACGCATTGACGGAAAGTGGGAATTTCAACATTGTCGAATCCGTTGTCCATCAGATAATTACGATAGAATTGTGCGGATTCCGATTCTCCGTGAACCAAAAATATTTTTTTCACCTTATTTTTGTCCTGGCAGGATAGATAGCGATACATTTCTTCATAATCACCGTGACCGGACAATGCATCAATTTGTTTGACATCGGCATTTACCTTGTATTTGTTGCCGTAAATGGAAACCACTGGTTCGCCATCGGCGATTTTGCGTCCCAAAGTTTTTGGGGCACAATAGCCCACCACCAATATGGTGTTTTTGCTGTTTTCTATATTGTTGGCCAAATGATGTTTGATACGGCCTGCTTCCATCATTCCCGATGCGGAAATAATAATGCAGGGGCGGGTGTAGGTATTCAGTGTTTTGGAATCTTCTTTGGTGCGCACATAGAATAAATT
Source organism: Bacteroidales bacterium (assembly GCA_017616775.1). GTDB lineage: Bacteria > Bacteroidota > Bacteroidia > Bacteroidales > WCHB1-69 > UBA1205. The sequence goes on along the minus strand of JAFZXM010000008.1, from coordinate 19,158 downwards.
GTCAAATCCGAAAGGATCTTTTTGTGTACGCATAAGGTCTAAGATATCGTCTTTGAAGCATTCGGTGTGCAAACGAAATATGTCGGTAGCCGATACAGCCAAAGGACTATCTATAAATATGGGTACGTCGGGCAAAGTTTTTCGTTTTTTCAGATTATTGAGCGAATAGATGATTTCCTGGCATCTGCCGATGGCAAAAGAAGGGATGAGCAGTTTGCCCAATTTTTTGATACATGTTTCTTGTACCACCATGGCTAATTCCTCTTCTGCCAAATTCACCGATTCATGTTTGCGGTTGCCGTAAGTGGATTCTGTAATAATATAGTCGGCTTGCGGAAACGGTGAGGGGTCTAAAAGCAAATGCTTGTTATATCTGCCGATATCTCCTGTGTAGCAAACTTTTTTTTCTTTTCCGTTTTCGTTAATGATAAGGCTGATAGCCGACCCTCCCAATATATGTCCCGTATTGGTGAACATCACCCTTACTCCTTCGGCAATGGTGATTTCCAAATCGGTAGGCATACTTACAAAATATCGCAGCGAGGCAAAAGCTTCTCTGGCCGTGTATAGCGGTCCTACCGGGGGCAGCCCCATGCGGTCTCGTTTTTTATTGAAATCTATGGTATCGCTTTCTTGTATATTACCCGAGTCGGGCAACATAATGGAGCACAAATCCCTGGTGGCATGCGTACAATAAATTTTACCCGTAAATCCGTGTGTGCATATATATGGTATTAATCCGGAATGGTCTATATGTGCATGAGAAAGCAACAGTATATCAATATCTTCAGGATTAAAACCGAGGTCTCTATTCATAGAATCCGTTTCCAAACCCTTGCCTTGATACATACCGCAATCCAAGAGTATTTTGATATCGTTGTCGGTGGTAATGAGGCATTTGCTGCCTGTCACTTCTTCTATGGCACCTAAAAATTCAATTTTCATACATATTAAGTGTTAATAATACATGCAAAGATAACATTTTTTGACTTATAGGTCATTTTTTTTATAAATCAGGCGTTTGGCAATATTAATCAGGCCTAGCGGGCATATTTTTACCAATCCGATAAATAAATAATTGATGCAGCCGGGGATAACTCTTTTTTTTCCTTTCATTAAAGCGTTGATACCCTTGCGCGCCACTTCTTGGGGCGATAGCATGATATGTAATTTACGCAGAATATTCCGCATTTTTGGGGATAATTGATAAAGAGAAGTATCCACGGCGCCGGGGGCTATGTAACATACCTTCACATTATAGTCTTTCAATTCATAATGAAGCGATAGTGTAAAGTTTTTGATATACATTTTACTGTTGGCATAAGTTGCCAATGTCGGAAAAGACATCCATGCCGCAATAGAGGCTACATTGAGGATATAGCCTTTTTGTTTTTTTCTCATCTCATTTCCGAACAAACGGCATAACATGGTGGGGGTGGTGACGTGTAATTGGGTGATGGTCAATATTTTTTCAGGAGAGGCTTCATGGAGCAGGCTCCAAAAAAACATACCTGCATTATTAACCAACACCTCTATTTCCATATTATTTTGCCTGCAAAAATTATATACCTCTTCGGCGGCATTGCTTAAAGACAAATCTGTAACCAAATAACGGGCGGCTACACCGTATTGCCGGTTGATATGGTTGGCGGCTTGTATGCATTCGGGCTCCTGATTGCTGACAATAAATACAGGATAGGAGCGTAAAGCCAGTTGGCATGCATATTCATAACCTATTCCCGAGCTTCCTCCGGTTACCAAAGCCCATGATTGCTTTTGTTCCATTATTGTTCCATCAGTCGTAGCATGTGTAATAATGTGTCGCACAAGGGCTTTTCCCTGTTTTTGTTTTTAAGGTTAAGATAAATGCCCAATTTTTTGATTAAAGGTATTTTTTCTGTTTCCACATATTCTACCAAAGTACCGGAAGGGTCTTCATTATAGGTGAAATGTCCGGTGGCTTCACCCATATCGAATCGTCCGGATTTTTTGCGACTGTCTATAGTGAAAGGATATCCGTATTCTTCGCATCGTTTCTCCATGGCGTCCATATTGGCCACATCAAAGCACAATTGTATAAAACCCATATCGCCCCACATGCGGCCGTCAAATATTTTATGGATATCGGTGCGGTCAAACGATTGCACCAATTCTATTTGGGAGGTACCGAGCACTTTGGAAAAAGAGCCTTTACGGGCCTGACTGTGGGTGAGGACTACTCTTCTGAATTGACCGGGTGTGCCTAAACAGGTGAAATCGTCAAATGTACCGCTTTGGTCACTCAATATGACATCATATTCCAAAATATTTTTATAAAAAGCGATGGATTTTTCCATGTCTTGAGTGCCTATCATTACTCCATATACACCTCCGCAGTGAAAATGACGGTTCATATACCAATTGTCACTTGGCACTATTTGAAACAGATTTTTGTAAGGATCGCGTACAAAAAAAGTTTTTTTGCCGTCTTTATCCGTAAAAACAGGACTTATTTCAGCTTTTTTCTCAGACAGGAAGCGATGGCTTTCGTCCACGTTCTTACTTTTTATTTTGCAAGCGAATATACCCAAATCGCCCGGCAATATGTCAAATGGGGCAGGATGCGGGGCGTGACTGGTGTGTTGCCATATTTCAAAGCCTCCGCCTCCTTGCAAATTGAGCGCTAACACGGCATGACGAGGCCTTTCGGCACCGCCCATATACGGAGCCATAATATCTGCAACGGCTTCTTCGTCGAACATTTTTACTTTTACACCGAAATGTGTTTTATACCATTCCCAAGCTGGATATACATCGGGAACACCGATACCGGTTTGTTGTATACCGGATATAATGACTTTATTGTTATTCATATATATTCATATTTTTATACAATGCAAAGATAACATTTTTTTGCGTGTTATACAAGAATGGGGACAATAAAGGAAAAAAATACCGTCATAAAAACTGTTGCAAGCAAAGAAGGTGGCATCAGCTTTTTTTTCGTCAGTGGGCTTTATAAAGAAAAATATTGTATTTTTGTAAAATATTCATAAAACATATATGCTATGGCTGACGACAAAAAAATTATTTTTTCCATGGTGAATGTAAGCAAGACTTATAATCCGGGAAAACAAGTGTTGAAAAATATCTATCTATCGTTTTATTATGGTGCCAAAATAGGGGTGCTGGGTTTGAATGGTGCAGGAAAATCTTCACTTTTGAAAATTATAGTGGGAGAGGATAAATCTTTTACCGGAGAAGTGGTGTTTTCGCCGGGCTATTCGGTGGGCTATTTACCGCAGGAGCCTTTGTTGGATAAAAACAAAACGGTAAAAGAAGTGGTGATGGAAGGAGTGGGGGAAATAGTTGCCATACTCAAAGAATACGATGAGGTGAATAATAAATTTGCCGAGCCCATGAGTGATGAAGAGATGGAGCGTTTGATTAATCGTCAAGGGGAACTCACCGAATTGATAGACCAATATGATGCCTGGGAATTGGATGCTAAATTAAATCGCGCCATGGATGCGCTCAATTGTCCCGATGCGAATGCTTCCGTTGCCACCCTTTCGGGAGGGGAGCGCCGCAGAGTGGCATTGTGTCGTTTGTTGTTGCAAGAGCCTGATGTATTGCTGTTGGATGAGCCTACCAATCATTTGGATGCAGAATCGGTGCAATGGCTTGAAGTTCATTTACGACAATATAAAGGCACGGTGATAGCGGTTACGCATGACAGATATTTTCTGGATAATGTGGCAGGATGGATATTGGAATTGGACAGGGGTGAAGGCATTCCATGGCAAGGAAATTACTCTTCTTGGTTGGATCAAAAATCCAAACGCTTGCAAATGGAACAAAAACAAGAATCCAAACGGCAAAAGACTTTGGAACGCGAGTTGGAATGGGTGCGCATGTCCCCCAAAGCCCGTCAGGCTAAATCAAAAGCCCGTTTGAATGCTTACGACAAATTGCTCAACGAAGATGTAAAAGAAAAAGAGGAAAAATTAGAAATATACATCCCCAACGGTCCCCGTTTGGGTAATAATGTAATAGAAGCTAAAAATGTCACTAAAATATTTGGCGACAGGGTTTTATATGAAAATCTGAGTTTTTCTCTGCCTCCCAATGCAATTATAGGCATTATAGGTCCCAACGGTGCGGGCAAAACCACCCTGTTCCGTCTTATAATGGGTCTGGACAAGCCCGATAAAGGGGAATTTGTAATAGGAGATACGGTGAAATTAGGCTATGTGGATCAACAGCATACGGAAATAGACCCGGAAAAAACGGTATATGAAACCATATCGGGCGGAGCGGAGCAAATGATGTTGGGAGGCAGACTTATCAACTCCCGGGCTTATATCGCCCGCTTTAATTTCAGCGGAGCCGATCAAGGGAAAAAAACAGGGGTGCTGTCAGGAGGAGAGCGTAACCGCTTGCATTTGGCCATGACTCTCAAATCGGAAGCCAATGTATTGTTATTGGATGAGCCGACGAACGATATAGACATTAACACATTGAGAGCTTTGGAAGAAGCTTTGGAAAATTTTGCGGGTTGTGCTGTGATTATCTCTCACGACAGATGGTTTTTAGACAGAGTGTGTACTCATATTCTTGCTTTTGAAGGGGATGCTCAGTTATATTTCTTTGAAGGCACTTATACCGAGTATGAAGAAAACCGTAAAAAACGCCTTGGAACAGAAATACACCGTTTCCATTATAAAAAGCTGATGGAGAAATAACTTATTAAGGCAGGAGCAGAGATAAAGCTTGCCTGCTTAAATCATGATATGCAATGTGAAGCTTGTCGCATTGCTGCACTATCTTTTTTCTGCGATAGGGTGAAAAACTGTTGTCTATAATCAGCATATCAAAATGTATGCTTTGGCATATTGCATCCATATCATAGTTTTGATTGTTGCCCAACACCAAAAAATCCACCTTCAAAAAGGGCGTATCCAATGGTATCAATAAGGTGTCCAAAACGAGACAACTATACCCCCCCGCTTGAAAATAATGCCGGTGGTGTGCGGGGTAAACGGTTTTTGTTCTGTTCTTGCACCGATGATTGTTGTACGCGAAATCACAATATGCCGCATTGGAGTTGCCGGTGCTGTAGGTATAACAATTTTTACCGTAAAAATAGTCTATCACTACCGGGGAAGACGTGTGATAAAACACTATTTCCTTATGATGTAACAGGTTGATCTGGCATTGAAGTTCCAAACCGAAAAATAGAACAAGAGATACCAGTGCCGGCCAAATGTAATGTTTGTATTTGTAAATAAAAAATATAAGCGTACAAAAGAGAGTGATGTATAACAACAAGGTTTGCACAAAAGAAAAAGAGATGCCCTCAGTAGAGGAATAAGGCAGGGAATTGATACCGGCGATGCATGCGTTTACTATTCGTATCATCCGCGACAGCAGATAAGAAAACAGGGTGAACAAAGGAGATATCCAATAAGTGCACAATACAGCAATACCGCAGCCTATAATAAAGGGAGCCAGGCCGACCACTAAAATATTGGTTAATATAAAATAATTGGGAAAGCGGTGAAAATAATACATGGAAAGAGGAGCGGTAAACATTTGTGCCACAACAGACACACATATTATCCCCACCAAATATTCCGCTATGGAATTATCTATATGGACATATTCTTGCATCAAGTTGGCTATCCATAAGATACCGAACACAGCCAAATAGGAGAATTGGAAACCTATGTTGAATAACAGCAGGGGATTTATTATCAAAAGAAAAAGCATGGAAGCCAACAGGCTGTTATAGGTATTGTTTTGTTGTTGTAACAATTGCCCTGTACTTACGAATGTAAACATGGTGGCGGCTCTCATCACCGAAGGGGACAATCCTGTGATGCAAGCATATAACCAAATGCCTGTGAGGGTAAGAATGCTTTTTAATTGATTTCCGTATTTTTTTCCGTTGAGGAAAGATAATAAAAAGTTGATGATTAAATAAATAATACCCACATGCATACCCGAAACGCATAATATATGGCTGGCTCCCGCCGAGGCATATTGCCGGGACAGGTCGGCATCCATATTGTCGTCAAATCCGAGCAGCATAGCTGCAATAACGCTATATTCGTTTACATTAAGTTTGCTTTGGCGAAAGATGTTTAAAAATACATTGCGCAAACGGGCGGAAAGACTTAATATTGCATTTCCTTGGCGGTGTGCCAGCAGATGCCATTGCCGGGTAGAACAATAGGCTTGATAATAAATGTTTTTGAGGTTAAGGTATTGTTTATAATTGAATTCATGGGGATTTTTGGGTTCTTCAATTTCATTTATCTTAGTGCTGATTAACAGTTTGTCGCCATATTGAAGATTCATGGAGGCGCTGTCTTTTTGCAGATAAAGCAATATTTTTGTGTTGGCATTCATCCACTTGTTTTGGTTTTCCATTTGGGTGATTTTACCTATAATTTTTATACTTTTTTCTTTTTCTATAGGTATTTCATTTACAAGCAGTATAAAATTTTGCGAAGAAGAGGTGTGGATGTCGTCCGGCACCTGTTGCCGCAGATAACGAAAAGTTTGGGTGTGGATAATACCCAACAGAACAAAGCATATTAGCAAAATAGCGGAAAACCGGTAGGTATGTTGTTTGTGTTTGGATACAATGTAGTACCCTGTAATAATTATTATTACAATAGCCGGAAGGGCTATATAAAAAGGCAAAATGATATCTATGGCATAATATGCCGCTAAAATGCCTGTTATAAATGCACACAACAGGCGGAACAGGGGGTGCTTCGACCACACCGGCATGGGTTATAGTATTTTTATTTGTTTATAATTTTTATATTTTTCAAAGTCAATAGATTCATACTGTTGTTTTCCATTCCTTGAACATTGTTGCCGACAAAACGAAGCACCCTGTCGTAATACAGAACAACAACGGGGGCATCGCAAGTGATTAAACTGTCCATTTGGCGATAGTATTGATTACGAAGACTATCGTTGACAGTGGCTTGTGACAATTGGTACAAACGGTCAAAAGACGGATTGTGATAGTGTGTATAATTGGGTCCGTTAGGACAAAAATTCTTAGAATAGAATAAAGAAAGATAATTTTCTGCATCGGGGTAATCGGCAATCCATGATCCTCTGAAAAAAGGTATTTCCGATTTGGAAATAAATTGTCTTAACATGGCCGGTTGAATTTTTACCATTTCTACATGAATGCCTATTTGTTCCAATTCATGGGCAATATATTGGGTGATATCCATATAGCTTTCGGTAACGTATAATTTTATCGGAGGCATGTTTTTTCCGTCTGGAAAACCTGCTTTTGCCAATAGCATACGGGCTTTTTGCGGGTCGTAGTCATAGCCGTAGTTCGCGCTATCGCAATATGGCGGCATTCCGTAGGGTATTATGCCGTGTGTACCGGCTATACCTATATTGCTACGCAAAAAACGCAACATTTTTTTTCTGTCAAAGCCGTAATTGATAGCTTGTCTTACTTCTTTAATCAGTAAAGGATTGTTCCGGTCATTTTTTTCCATCAAAAATCCCAAATATTCGGTATTAAGATAGGGCATGGAAAGCATGCGTATCTTTTTATTATAAACAGGGTTAAGTTCTCCGTTTCGCGTTAGCAATTCGTCTTTGTAAGAGGCATCCAAGCCGGACATAAAGTCCAAATTGCCTTTTACAAACTCCATAAACACCGATTGTTTGTCTATGATAAACGAAACGGCGACGGCATCTATGTAGGGTAAAGCAATATTTTGACTGTCACGTTCAAAATAGAGGGGATTTTTCACCATTATTAATTTTACCCCTTCTTTCCATGTTTTAAACATAAAAGGACCTGTTCCTACAGGATATTTGCGGAAATCTTTTCCGTATTTTTCCACCACCTCATGGGGTACTATGGAGCAATATTGCATAGACAGCAAACCCAGAAAAGGAGGAAAGGGGTTTTTTAGATGAATAACAACGGTGGTATCATCAGGTGTGGAGATAGACAATGTATTGTCGGCATTGCGTTTTACGTTGGCAAAGACCCACGCTCCCGGAGAAGCCACCCGGGGGTCAACCAAGCGGTTAAAACTATAAGCCACATCGGAGGCTGTCATGCGCCGTTTGTCGGGAAAACGATAGAAATCGGTTTGATGAAAATATACATCGTTTCTGAGGATAAAAGTATATGTTTGTCCATCGGGTGAAACGGTCCACGATTTAGCCAAACAGGGCAATATGTTCAAATTGCTGTCCAATTGGACCAAACTATTGTATAATTGATTGCAGGGCCATATGTTGGCTTGGTCTTTGGCAAAGGCCGGGTCAAGAGATGTTATCCCTGCCGATTCATTGTAACGGAATACGGTACGGTGCTCCTCTTGCCGGTGCAAACCGCATCCTGCAAGCAGGATGAGCAACAGACATAAAAGACAGTTTGTATATCTTGATTTCATCTATTGTCCGTTATTCTTTTCCGATATATTCCGTGTTGCTTCATAAAAATGGTAATCGCTGATTTTGAATATATTGGTAAAAGTGTTTTCTTGTAAAAAATCTCCGTTGGGAATAAATTTGAATTGTGTGGAAAGTAAGGCTTTGTTGGGAGCATCATAAGGAGCAAAAGCGGTTCCTTTTTCACACAGGCTGCTCAAAAAATAATAGGTGATGTCATATCCTTGAAAAGCAAAATGGTCCAAGGTGGGTTCTATATTGTATTTCATGCGGAACCGGTCCAGAAAATTGATAACGGCAGGTTTGGAATAATCTACAAAATATTGGCTGATATAATGTGTTTTGAATTCCATGAAATATTCCGATTCTATGTTATCGTATTCCAACCACGATTCGGGAGCTATTAAGGTTACGTTTTCGTATTTTTGGGCGTGCATGGTCTGCATGAAATTGGTAACGGTAATTTCTCCTTCAAAAAAGGTGAAGATATAATTTTCACAATTCGGGTTAATAGCCGATTTAACACCTGCTATACCTGCCGATTGTATATTAATTTCTTGAATATTGATATTGCTGTTGGCAAAAATCGATTGAAAAGTATTGGTATAAGCAACGGCTTTTGCTTTTTCTTTTGAAGATGGGTTGTTGACAATTATTATGTTAGCCGTTTGGTGCATGTCAACAAGGTATTTGGCAAATTTAACGGCTTGGGCGTTATACGATGCCGCTGCTTTGTATACATAAGCATTTGAGCCTGTTCCTTCGTAGGTTACAGAAAAAGGATTTACCAAACATATTTTTTGATTTTGTGCATATTGGCACAATTTTGTAAATTCTTTGCCGAAAAACGGACCTATAATCAAATCGGCATTTTTCAGTTCCCCGCTGCTGATGAGTTTATCCATTTTAACAGATGACAGGTTGTTGACATCTTCCACTTTCAGGTCTATCCGTATATCGGGATATTGTTTGCTGATATCTTCGGCAGCCAGCAGCATGGCTTCATAAAATTGGATAAAAGAAAATGGCTTGATATTATTATAAGCGTCCAAAGTTTTAATTTTGGAAGTGTTGATGTCTGTTCCTTGGCTGAGATATAAGGGAATAAACATATATACGGTATAATGGCTTTTCTTTTCTCCTATATTCAACAAGGAAGGTTTGGCTGTGTTTTCATGTGTTATTGTGATGACAGGTTCTGTCTGCGATGCCGGAACCGTGCCTGCAATATCGGGAATATTGATAATTTGCCCGGGTACTATGTCATCGTTTAATCCGGGATTGGCGGCTTTGATGTCATTGTAAGAAGTATTATATTTACGGGCTATGGCATATAGCGTTTCTCCTTGTGCTACAGTGTGCCGGATATTTTCTTTTTGGACAGTGACTTTATTATTGCCGTTATTGTTCTTGTTTTGATTATTTTTGCTGTTGTTGTTGATATTACTATTATTGCTGATAGAAGTGGCTATAGGTGTATCTTCCATAGCGATATAGGGAACCACCAAGGTATCGCCTATGGATAGCAATGTGTTTATTTTATGAGCATTCAAACGGTGCAATTCTATTTCAGTAATGCCTCTGTTCCGGGCTATTTTATACCAGGAATCTCCGGCTTGGACTATATAATATTCAACGGAGGCGTCCGATACGGGTATATACAATATTTGACCGATGGAAAGCATTTTTTCCGCTTTGGGATTCTGTTTGACAATTGTATTTACCGGAACATTGTACAAGGCAGACAGTCGGGACAGGGTTTGCCCTTGTACCACTTGATGAACGTAGAATAAATGTTGGTCTATAATGGTAGTTTTACTTGATTTTACCGCTTGTGCCCATATACTTGTTGTAAAAATGCACAAATAAAACAATAAGCATATAAATTTACGTGTCATAATCAATTTTTTTATTCCCATTCTATAGTAGCGGGCGGTTTGGAACTGATGTCATAAACCACTCTGTTAACGCCTCTTACTTTGTTGATGATTTCGTTGGATATTTTGGCCAAAAGTTCATAAGGAAGGTGAACCCAGTCGGCGGTCATTCCATCGGTGGAATGAACGGCTCTGAGAGCCACACAATTTTCATAGGTGCGTTCATCACCCATTACGCCCACGGAGCGAACGGGCAATAAAATGGCGCCGGCCTGCCATACTTTGTTATACCATCCCGATTCGAGCAGATTGGTGATAAAGATATGGTCCACTTCTTGCAATATGCGCACTTTTTCTTCTGTAATATCCCCTAATATTCTTATACCTAATCCCGGACCGGGGAAAGGATGGCGGTTTAACAATATTTCGGGAATATTCAAATTTCTTCCTATATTGCGGACTTCATCTTTAAACAATAAACGCAGAGGTTCCACCACTTTTAATTTCATAAAATCGGGCAATCCTCCTACATTATGGTGTGATTTTATGGTAGCCGACGGACCTTTTACCGACATGGATTCAATCACATCGGGATAGATGGTGCCTTGGGCCAACCATTTGACATCATTTATTTTTTTTGCCTCGGCATCAAAAACGTCTATAAATGTTTTGCCGATAATTTTTCGTTTTTGTTCAGGGTCGGTTACACCGCGCAAATTGGCATAAAATTGTTGGGAAGCATCTACTCCTATCACATTGAGACCGGTGAGCTTGTAATTGGATAAAACGGTTTCAAATTCATTTTTGCGAAGCAATCCGTTGTTAACGAATATACCTATCATGTTAGTGCCGATTGCTTTGTGCAAAAGATAGGCGGCCACGGAAGAATCCACACCGCCGGAGATGCCCAATATCACCTTGTCGTTTTGCAGTTGTTTCTGCAATGCGGAAACACTGGATTCTATAAACGATGCCGGCGTCCATGATTGTTGGCAGTGACAGATATCCACCACAAAATTTTTGATAATGGTTTTTCCTTGCTCACTATGATGTACCTCTGGGTGGAATTGTATGCCGTAAGTATCTTCCCCCTGAATTTTAAAACCGGCAAATTTAACATCTGCAGTGCTGCAAACAGGCTCAAAATTAGCGGGGATGTCTGTAATGGTATCTCCGTGAGACATCCATACCTGTGTGTTTAAATCCACATTTTGCATGAGCGTGTTTTGCCTGTTGATATTTACCAAACGTGCCCTTCCGTATTCCCGGGAAGGAGAAGATTGAACTTTACCACCATCGTGGAACACCAAATATTGGGCGCCGAAGCATATTCCTAACAAAGGCCGTTGGTGCCTGTATAAATCCAAATTGGGAATAGGAGCTTTGGAATCGTAAACCGAAAAAGGACTGCCTGATAATATCACTCCTTTTACATTGGGTGTTAACGGATAATTTGCATTATAAGGGTGTATTTCACAATATACGTTAAGCTCTCTGATACGGCGAGCTATCAATTGGGTGTATTGTGATCCGAAATCTAAAATCAAAATCATGTCTTCCATAGGCACAAAGATACAATTTTTTTATGAGATAATATCGGAGTCAATAAAATTTACATGTCATTTGCAAAAAGAACGGAAACGGGGGGCAAATAAGCGGACAGGATGGAGGCAATGTAAATTTTGGTCAATTTTTATTGAAAAAGAGCGGATAAAATGCTATTTTTGCATTTTAATTTTGAGATAAATCATGAGTAATAGAGATTCTTTTAGCAGTAAATTCGGTATATTGGTGGCATTGGCCGGTTCGGCGGTGGGCCTTGGGAACTTATGGCGGTTCCCTTATTTGGTGGGGAATAACGGCGGAGCAGTGTTTATTATTTTATATTTATTGTTTTTGATAGTGATATGTTTGCCGATGATGATTACCGAATTTACAATAGGAAGGCGCAGCCAATCCAATGTATTTGGTGCTTTTAAAATACTTTCCCAAGGAAAAAAAGGCAAAGCATGGGGAAAAATCGGATTCATATCGGTTTTGAGCGCATTGGTGATATTGTCGTTCTATAGTGTGGTGGGCGGCTGGACAGTGGATTATATCACACAATCGCTGTGTTTTAATTTTAAAGAGGGCTTGGATTACGAGCAAATGTTCCGTTATTCTTCGGAAAACGCTTTTCGTCCTTTGATATTTACGCTTGTATTTTTATTGTTGACAGCGTTGGTGGTGATTATGGGTGTGAATAAAGGTATAGAAAAATATACCAAAGTGATGATGCCTTTGTTGTTTGTGATGGTAATCTTGATAGCCGTCAGGTCGCTCACCTTGCAAGGCTCGAACGAAGGCGTGAAATTTTTATTCCGTCCCGATTGGTCAAAATTCACTATAGATACCGTATTGGCAGCCCTTGGACAATCTTTTTTCTCATTGTCGATAGGTTGTGGCACCATCATCACCTATGCATCTTATGTTAAAAGGAATGAAAATATTGTCAGACTTTCCACCGAAACGGCATTGATGGATACCTTATTCGCCTTGTTGGCGGGCATAGCCATTATGCCTGCTGTGTTCGCTTTCGGGCTCACTCCGGAAGAAGGGCCGGGCTTGGTGTTTGTTATCATTCCCCAAATATTTTCCCAATTGCCCATGGGCGGCATTTTCGCCATATTGTTTTTTGTAGTGCTGTTTTTTGCAGCATTGTCTTCTTCCATATCTTTGCTGGAAGTGATGGTGGCATATATGATAGAAGAAATTCACTGGTCAAGAAAAACGGCCGTCGCACTTTCTACGGCTTTGGTCACCATATTGTCGGTATTGTGCTCCCTTTCTTTGGGAGTGCTGAAAAATGTATCGGTGTTGGGCAGTAATATTTTTGATTTTATGGATAAATTGTCTGCCAATATTTTATTGCCGGTAGGAGGTTTGCTGTTCGTATTGTTTGCCGGCTGGAAAATGTCGGATAAAGAATATTTTGATGAAATTACCAATGATGGCAATTTAAAGTTCAAACCATTGTTTTTAAACGTTTTACGTTTTATCGTGAGGTTTGTCGCACCATTGGTGATAGTGCTGATAATGCTTGTAAGTTTGTTAAAATAGTCATTATTGAAGTCGATAAAATACATCTTAACCGGGCTTTGGTTCCGGGGAGGGTGTTGTGTTTGCAGGAATATCATTTTTGCTGTGCAAATATGGGAAAAATGACCTGATTATGAATCAGCGGCAATTTGTATGGACTGCAGCGGATATGCTTGTGAACAGGCTGAGGCAACATGCAGGCTTGCGGTTAAAATACATACTCTGGGCAGCAGAACCTGTAGAATTCCGTTTAAAAGCGGAAAAGGGAAAAACACGATGCGTAATTCACGCCGTTTTTTATTCTTATATCATATTTTCCGGTTTCACCCAGGCGTTAAATTCTTCTTCGGTGACAAGGTGCAGTTCCAAAGCCGATTGTTTAAGAGTAATCCCTTTATTATAGGCATTTTGTGCAATTTTTGCAGCATTATAATATCCTATATGCGGGTTAAGTGCGGTTACAAGCATAAGCGAATTATGCAAATTTCTGGCTATATTTTCATGATTGGCGGTAATGCCGTCTATGCATTTTTCTTTGAAATTCAGGCAAGCATCGGCCAAAAGGGATGCTGATTGCAAACTGTTGTAGGCAATTACGGGCATGAATACATTTAATTGCAGGTGTCCTTGCATGGCGGCAATGGAGATGGCGGTGTCGTTGCCCATAATTTGAGCACAAACCATGGTCATGGCCTCGCATTGTGTCGGATTCACTTTGCCGGGCATAATGGAGGACCCCGGTTCGTTTTGCGGAATATTTATTTCGCCCAATCCGCAACGGGGACCTGAAGCCAATAAGCGGATATCATTGGCTATTTTGGTAAGGCTTATCGCTAATTGTTTCATTGCGGAAGAACATTCCACTATTGCGTCATGGCTGGCCATGGCTTCATATTTGTTGTCGGCGGCTATATATTGGCCGTTGGTAAGGCTGTTGATATATTTGGTGGTGAGAGTATCGTATCCTTTGGGAGTGTTCAAGCCCGTGCCTACGGCTGTGCCGCCTACGGGCAGATGTCGCAGATGGTGCAGACTGTTGTTAAGGGCTTTTATGCCAAAGTCCATTTGGTATTCATAAGCCGAAAATTCGCTGCCCAGTGAAAGCGGTGTGGCATCCATGAGATGGGTGCGGCCTATTTTTACTATGTCCGCAAAAGCTTGATGTTTGTGTTTAAAAGCTGTTTTTAAAGCCTCCAAGGCCGGTAAAGTGTGATGTTCTATGCAATCGCACAGTGCTATTCTCATGGCTGTGGGGAATACATCATTGGTGGATTGGGATTTGTTCACATCATCGTTGGCCGATATGTATCGGCTGTCTGACTGTAAATTTCCTCCATGCAATATTTCGGCACGATTGGCTATCACTTCATTGACATTCATATTGGTTTGCGTTCCCGATCCCGTTTGCCACACCAATAGAGGAAAATGCTCGTTCAGTTGGTTTTGAAGTATTTCGTTGCACACTTGCACTATCAAGTCTTTTTTATCATTGGACAAAACGCCTAATTCCGCATTGGCACATGCGGCAGCTTTTTTGACAATGGCCAAAGCCCTGATGATAGCGTGAGGCATGTGTATATCTCCGATTTTAAAATTATTGACGGAACGTTGTGTTTGAGCACCCCAATATACATTGTCGTTCACTTCTATTGAGCCCATCGTGTCTTTTTCTGTACGCATAATGTATTTATTTTATTTGATAAACAAAATTTTTCCTGTTTTTTTAAGTTTCATTTTATTGCCTCCCGATGCGAAGACATAATATACGCCGGTAGCGACTTTGCTTCCGTCAAAACGGCGGCCGTCCCATACGGCAGTACCGCCGTTGGAAGTGGTGCGATATACCAGGCGGCCTGATGCATCGGTGATTTTTACCTCAGAATCCTCCACCAGCCCGCTAATGGTGATGTATCCTTCAAAATTACCCCGCACGGGATTGGGAAATATTTTCAAACTGTCTTGGGTTTCGTTTCCGTCGGTAGCGGTATAGCGAAACGATATCAAGCCTTTATCGGTGGAAAAATAGACTTCTCCGCTATAGCCGTCAATACAGATATCCATTACGGTGTTGGATAATAAAGGACTGTTTTCTGCCGTAAAATGGATTAACTCCTGTTTTGCATCGGCAGATAGCAAAAACACACCCGCATTGTCGGTGGCTATCCATTTTCTGTTGCCGCCGTCTATGCAAATATCGCGTACCATTTCCGATTTGAGCACCAATTCCACCAAGGTGTCGGTGCCGCTAATGGTTTGAACGGCAATAGGAGAAGGCGGGGTGTCGGAATTGCTGAGTAAACGGGACGGGGAATGATAAACCTTTAATCCCGCATTGGTGCCCAACCATATTTTTCCGTCTTTATCTTCAACTATAGAATAGATATATTCAAACGGACCGTTCTCTTCGGTCAAAGCGGTATTGAGTTTTACCCATTCGTCGTCTGCCTGATTCAACGGTGTTTTGTTGGGATTAAAAAGTATCAAATTTCTATTTCTGTCATTGGTAAGCCATATTAAACCCCGGGAATCACACAATATGTTGCCGGTGATATATTCTCCGCTGAAAGGAATGTTGTAAGCTTGCCATTGGCCGTCTTTGGTGAGTACCGACAGTTGGGTGGTGGAAGAAAAATTGGTCATCCATAAATTGTTTTTAGCATCAAAATCCAATGCCAAAACCCTTGTGGTGCCGGTGTCGATTTCCAATGCGTGTAGCGAAGAATTGTTTTGATTGTATACTTGGCAGATGGCATTGTCTTTTATTTTTATCAATCCTTGCACCAAAGAAGCTGCATAGATGACAGAGGTATCGTAAGGAGCTATTTTGATGTCTATGAGAGAATAATAGTATTTATAATTAAAATCGTAAGCTATATTTCTCCAGTGCCTGTCGGTAAGTATGGATGTTCGTGCCGGTATCCAGCGGGGTGTCCAATTGGAGTGTCCTCCGAAAACCATGGCCAGTTTTCCTCCTTTCCAATCCATTTTCCAGCCGGCATCGCTGCAGGGAGATGAAATACGGTAAGGAAAATATTCCTCCCAACGTCCTCTTATCAGTCCGTCATCGGCAGAAGCGGCATAAATATATCCTTCACGCGTGCACACAGCACCCACGGCTGCAGAACAATAGGTGGCGGAATATTTGTTTAATGTTCCGTCGGATTGTATGGTCCATGCTTCTGCACATGTGTCATTGGTGAGCAGGAGCTTGTCATATTTGCACTCCATATCGGTATATTCGCTTTGAGATAAGGCGGGATGTATTTTCCAGGTGTTATTGTCGTGATAATAGATATTGTTTTTAAGCGGATGAAGGGCGTCACCGGTAACATCTTGTTTGGCACAAAGTAAATAGTGGTTATAATAGGTAATATGTTGGAGTATACCGGTGCATTCTAATGCGGTATCAATTTGCCATGATAAAAAATTATTGATTTGATTGCTGTTCAATGTATTGAAATACAGCGCGTTTTCAGTAAGAGCATAGATGCTGTCTCCGTTGATGCAGATATCCGTTACGGCATATTGACGGTTTTCTGCTTGAAAAAACCAAGTATCTTTAACGGTTTTTTGTTTAATATCTATGCAGACTATTCCAAACCCACAGGCCAGGTATGCAATATTGTTGTGGCAAAGTATTTTGTTAATTGTTTTTTCTCCGGATATTTGTTTGTTTAGAATATCCGGTAAATTGTATATCCGACCTTTTTGATAAATGTCAATATTGGTATTATTATATGCGATAATCAAAGCGGCATTGGCGGAATCGGCAGAGGTACAGTTAATGCCCACATCACTCAATCCGTTGGTTTTATCCAAATGGAGCAGTACATTTTCTTTTAAATCCAATTTCAGTATGGTGTTTTCGGTAATGTAAAACAGGGTGTTGCCTATTAATTCCACATCTTTGCCTGCAGAGTAGTTGAAATGTGTTTGCCACGTTCCTACAGCTATGGGATGTTGGGCATATATCACAGAAGATATTAATATTGTCAATGGCAAAAGAAATTTTTTATTCATACCGGGCAATCTGTTTTTGTTCTAAAGGGGTGATTTTTCGTGTTAAATATAAAAAAGGAGTGTCAAACAATGCTACCAGGGCTTTTACCATGTAGGTTGTCCAACAAAGGGTAAATATATATTGCCAGGGGAATAAACCCGCAAAGGCAATGAGGGTAAAAACTATGGTGTCTGTCAATTGGCTGATAAGGGTGGAGCCGTTGTTGCGTAACCATAAAAAACGTTCGGTTTTCCCTGTAAGTTTCCACCACAGATGATAAAGGTGTATGTCCAATGTTTGGGAAACGGCATAGGTGAATACACTTGCCAAAGCGATGCGGGGAAGCACATGAAACACTTTTTGCAAATGAGGCATAATAAAATCATTGGCATTGGGTGTAAACAATGTTATCATTTGAGTGGCCGCCACCCATATAAAAGCGGTAAATAAGCCGATATATACCGCTTTTTGAGCTGATTTTTTATCATATTTTTCACTCAGTATATCGGTAACCAAAAACGAACTGGCATAAATGGCGTTGCCCAAAGTGAGCTCCAATCCGAACATATTGCATTGAACCAAAGCCTCAATATTGGCAATAACGGCACTTAAAGCCGTCCATATATAAAGACCGATTTTGCCGAAAAACCAATAAGCAGCACCCACCCCTCCGCAATAAAGGAGAACTGTTCCGAAAAACAATAAAGTGTTGAATAAATTTTCGCTCATAAAGTATATGAATAAAAAGCAAAGATAGCATTTTTTTGTTTATGACCGCCAATCGAATTTTCAACGGCGCTTTTTGGTGAATCTTTTTTGTTTTTAGAGATATTCCTTGGTCTCTTCCCCCATATTGCCGTACTCATAGCACATAACGCCGCTTTCGTCGTAGAGGGAGTTGACAACTAATATGTTACTACCTGATTTCATATTTATGTTGTCTAAATTTTTGTGTCCATTGTAAACTATGAATCAGTTTTGATGTTGGAGTATTTTTAGTTTATATATTGTTATAACAATAAGTATCAAATAAGTGATAGAAACAAAATACGAAGGAACCAAAGTGAGTACCTTCATTTGAATATCATCATACAAAGCATAATTATCCATGTTATATGGTATACCAAACAAATTAATAAATATTTTTATAAAATAAACAAGTATAAAGATAATGATTGGTGTATTCTTTTTTATGCGGAATAATAAAAATGGTAATGTTATTGAAATCAATAATAAAATTATTGGCAATATATATACATTAAACTGAAAATATACAATAATAAAAACAAGTAATTTGCTAATAATAGAACATATATATCCATAAATCAAGCAAAAAATAATTCCTTTGTACAAATCAATATTTTCATTTTTTTTTGAACAAGAAAATTTCATAATTTAGAATAATTTTATTAATGGATTATTATTTTTAAAAGATGATGAAGGGTTGACTCTATTAATTAGTCCTTTCTTCCAATCTGATATGGCTTCATACATTCCACGATTCTTTCCATCTATACATGATTGTGAATTCCCTTCCGAATCAGTTGTTAGCATCGTTATCTCTAATATGTCCAAAAACGCAAAAAAGTTTCGTTTTCCATAAGTTTTTTCATACGAATCCTTAAAACATATTATAGTGCGTCCCATTCTTTAGACCATTTGTGTTCCGAGTTAAGGTGACCATTCTTTGCTGGTTTAACATTGCAAAATTACATTCTTTTTCTTTCATTTCCTTTTTATGTTATAATTTTTATTTTCTACGCTGCGTTT
>JAFZXM010000007.1 GCA_017616775.1 Bacteroidales bacterium | reverse complement strand
TTACATCCTTCAAAACCTTGTTTAAGGTCTTCCAATTCATTCTTTTTTTTCTCAATTGCATTAAATCTTTCTGTTAATTTATCCAATGATGCTTCCATATCTTTAAAATTTAATTTTTCATGTTCTATTAAAAACTCATTTATTTTTATTTCATTATCAATATCTCTAATATTGAAAAGACCAGTCAAATAATCCTCATACTGAATCAAAGCAGAATTCAGTAAACAATCATATTCATTATTTTTCTCATTTTGCAACCATTCTATTATATCATAATAATAAGAAATATTAATATAGTGTTTATTAAATTCTCTTTTGTATTTACGCCAAGAATCCGAGTCTGGTTCTTCTCCTCTATAAGATAAATAGACAACAAATATTTGATTTTTTTTAAACCCTTCTTCTATTGTTTTTTGTATATATCTAGCAATTTGTGCTTCCTGATCTTTCGCATTATATATCTTATTTTCAAATATTATTGCATATTTACGATTTTCCCTCACCCATAAATCAATACGTTTTTTTTCCTGAGTAATTATTGGTTGATTAATTTTAATCTCTCCGAATGATTTACATTTACCCGAAATGAATTTCAAAAGAGATTCAAGAAAAACATATTTGCCATCTTTATTGTATTGCAATAATTTACACAAAACTCTACTATGGAAATTTTCATCCAAAATCTTCCGTCCTGTTTCTGAATCTTTTTCGCGGACTTCATCGAGAACATTCATATGATAGGGACGATTTTCCTCTACTTCCTTGTGTTTTTTTCTAAACTTTTCACTCAAATCAAGCAAATCAGAGTATTCCTTGTTTTTGGGGTATTCCCCTTCAATGATAGCTTTACAGAATTTTAAAGCCTCACTTGTTTTATTTTCTTGTTTTGTCATAATAAACTTTTTGTTTATAGTATTGTTGTTGTTTTAACATTTTGTTTTTTCAATCCGCAAAGATATAAAAATTTTTATTGTCAATCAATCTTTTATGGTTTTTTTCACTTATTTTTAAAATCCTATTCTGCGTTTGTCGTGGTGTTCCAGACGTTCATTGTTGCAGTGTGACAACAGGGTGTCAAGGGTGAGTTTTTCTTTTCCCTGCAGGATGACGTCAATGGAGTAGTGGCGGGCAATGTTTTCTATCTGTCCGCCGCTGAAGTCATAACGTTCGGCAAGCGTGGAGATGTCCTTGTCATTCAGGTCGGGAAGCATTTCATGCCAAATATGCTTGCGGGCATCCATGGAAGGTTTGTCGAATTTGATTTTATAAAGAAAACGCCGTTCAAAAGCTTGGTCCATATTTTGTACGAGGTTGGTGGTGGCAATCAGGATGCCGTCGAGCGTCTCCAATTCTTGCAGGATGATGTTTTGTATGGAGTTTTCCATTTTATCCACTGCATACTTGGCACCCTCGTGACGTGTGCCGAAGATGGCATCGGCTTCATTGAAAAGGAGTATGGGTGCTGTGTCGCTGTCGTTTACACGCCACCGGTAGGTGTCGAAAATGGCTTTCACGTTTTTTTCTGTTTCACCCACCCACATACTTTTTATTTCGGATATGTTCACCTGCAGGATGTCGCGACCGGTCTGTCTGGCGAGTTGCATAACAGTTTCTGTTTTTCCTGTTCCTGGGACGCCGTAGAAAAGGCAGGTGAATCCGCAGCTAAATCCTTTTTCTTGCAAACGGCTGCGGATGTTTTGATAGTTGTTTTCTTCCAGAAGTTGGGCAAGGTTGCGGATGCTTTCGTTAATTTCAGGGGAGTAGAACAACGGCCGCGGAGTGATGTCGGTAGCTTTAATGATATCGCGTAATGTTTTTTTCCCTTCAAGCGACGGCAGTTGCAGTTCGTCAAGCAGTTCCCGCTTGGCATTCATGGTGAGTCTGTAGTATTCCGAATCCCTGATTCCGTTGTCATTGTTGAATTCTATAAATTTTTTCAGTTGCAGGATATGAATCCCGCATTCCAATTGTATTTTGGTGTAGCGAAAGATATTTGTATTGTACATAAATTTGAAATGGTGGTAACCCACCATGTCATAATTTTCAGATACGAACAAGTGGCAGAACATGATAAGCAGCACCCAGTCTTCCTCATCGGGATTGTCTGCCTTGATGAATTCCTGTATCTTTTGTGTAAAACGCAAATGTTTGGTATTGTCAAGGAGCATTTTGAAATGGTCTGCCGCCATTTCTTTTTCCAATTCTTTGTTTTCCACTCTGTCAACCACGTAGGCAAGTTCGTTGAACAATTCCTGGCAGGTAAACTTGGAATAATCTTTGGGGGAGAAATCCTTGTTCAGTCTGAAAATATCCAGCACATCAAAAGGAACCCGATAGGAAATGTCTTTTGAAGAACGGCTGCGAATAATCAGGTTCCGCCTGACCAATTCATCAATATCATTCATGCATCGTATGATATGTGTGTTGCTGCAACCTGTATGTCGTGCAATGTCTCCGGAATGAATTTCATTGCAGTCATTTAAGTTGATAAACAAAGCCAGCATAACACATTGCTCTTTTGTGAGTTTCAGTTTGGATTCCATATATTGGGTATAAGGATGGGCTTTTTTGTAAAATTCCGGAGTCAATTGCGACCCGTCAGCCAAACCCACTATGCCATCAACAGCTGAAAGCAAGTCCAAGTTCTTCGTTCTTGCTTTTTTATCTTGCTTATTTTCAGAGCTTTTCCCGCGAGGAAGTGCTTCCGGTTTTTTCGCCTTCTTTTCTTCATTTGAATGTCTCATGTTATTTCGTGTTAAATTTTCGGCAAAAATAGAACACGACTATGCCAAAACGTGGCATAGGCAGTAAGGTTTTTTCAGAATTACGCAAAATGCGTATTTTTTTGAATGCAAGCAAAAAAGAGATTAAGGTTTTCAGTCTGTGGAAAACGCGGGATTATCAGGGTGGTGTAGTGGGAGGAGTTGGAGATGAAGGTGGTGGGCATAGAAATAAAACCTAATTCTTCTGAATAAAAGCTTTTATTCTTTTAATCATTTCATCATAACCACCTCTTTCAACTCTGCATGGATGATTGATCTTTAAGACATCAATTTTCCCATACAAAGGCGATACAATTCTACAATTTCCATCATCAAGTTCTGTGCCTATCTTTTTGATATATTTGTATGGTTCACCCCATACTATGATTTTGTCTGGTTTTGCTTCCTCTAAGTATTCTTTAAAAATATTCTCTGAATATACATATAAGCAATCCTCATCTTTACCTTGCCTATTGTCTAATGCAATATCTGGAATTTGAAGATAATTACAGAAAGCTATAGAATCAAACAGTTTAGAACTTTGTTCTGTTCCTAAATTAAAGTTGAGATTCCTTGAGAGCATTTTTCCAAACTGCAACCAAGCTTTACGGTCTCTAGGTTCCCATTCCATACACTCTCCACTAATGAGCTCTTTTAACATGTCTGTATTATCGGTTGATACATTATATGCCATAGGATTGTCCTTATACAGAACTCTTTCCTTATCTGTAGCATGTTTTTGGTGGCCGACGACCATTACTTTTTTGCCATATATACCATTATAATAATGGTTTCCAATGAATAATTCTTGCTTTACCATTTTACATTGATTTTAAAGATTGAGGAAAGTACTTATTTAGAATTTCAATTATTGAATCTACATAGGTACCTCTATCTATTTGTGTTTGCATGGGGTGATATGCATCTATTATTATTTTATTATATGTCTGGTACACGTTTATTGATTCATGAAACGAATCAACTTTTCTCATATCATTTTTTTCAAATTCTTCTTTAAAATGGGAAAATGTACCTGCACAAATAATAGCATTAGGATTGTAAATGTTTAGTTGCTTATCAAGAATAGGCTTCCATAACGCATAACATTGATTTATGTTGTGCCAAGAGGAACGTGTGCTTCCAGGCATTTTGCTAATATTTATGTATGCGATATCATTCAAAACATCTGCCATTTTCTTATTGTCTCTTATATAGTCCATATCTTGCCACATTAGTCCGTGAATATAGCCATACATAATATAGATTATAGGTTGCCAAGTCCGTGAAGACCATACGTCATCTTTTATACCAAAACAATCTTCTGTAATAGACCACCCCCCTCCAACGGGTTTCCCGTTTTCAAAATAATCATAAGGTTCCTTTAATATCCACATAACTTTGGGATTAGATTTTAAGTATCCATCTATAGAACATACACCATCTGTGATAGGAGCGACGTCGTCATTGCTAAGGCCCATTTTTTCTGCATGTTTATAAATTTCTTTTACAATTTTCTTTTGTTTTTCTGTTAGTTCTTCTTTTGTTGTCATTTTAATACTGGCAACCTCTAATTTTTACTAATTTTCCTTTCATCGCAGTTTTGGACAGCCGAGGTCGCATTTAAAACTGAAACTGCAATATTTTCAATCCGCAAAGATACATAAAAAATGATTATGACAATCATCTTTTGCATTTTTCGCTGCAAAAATAAAACACCACTATGCCAAAACGTGGCATAGTGGTGTTTTATTTTGATAACCATTTATGTAAATATGAAAGGATTTGCTTTATAAAGAAGCAATACATTTCAATTGCAAATATCACAACATATTGTGAATATCTAGGTTATGCAAAATAGCGGAGCAGAGGAGGTGTGATTTCACAATTTATTCGGCGGCTTTGAAATTAAATATCGGTTTGATAATATTCTCCACGCTTACAGTATCTTGAATATTGGCAAGAATTTCTTCCATGGGTTTATACACCATAGGAGATTCGTCAAGGGTATCGGTTGATATGGTTTCGCTATAAATTCCTTTCATGGAGTTTTCAAAATCTTCCATACTGAGTTCTTGGAATGCCTTTGAGCGACTCATCACCCGTCCTGCCCCATGCGGTGCAGAGCAGTTCCAATCTTCATTGCCTTTGCCGGTGCAAATAAGCGAACCGTCACGCATATTCATCGGAATAATGCATTTTTCACCTTTTTGGGCGGAAATGGCACCTTTTCGAATCAGGTTGTCATCGCTGATATAATTGTGTACGCTTTCAAAAGTACCGTCGGCAGCCCCGTGGATAAATTGTCGGTCTGTAAGAAAATCGGTGACAAGGTCGGTTATCAGCCTGCGGTTGAGACAGGCCCAACGCTGGCAAAGCCGCATATCGTGCAGGTATTCACTGCGGGATTCGCCTTCCAAATAGCAAAGGTCGTTCGGAACAGGAGGCACTTGCAATTTGAAATCAGAATGCAGCTTGGCAATAACAGCCTGCAATTCCTTTCTCCGGCCCTGACTTTTGTATTCCTCAATAATCCGTTTTTGTTCTTCCATTACTTTGTCCCATCCGGAGAGCAGTTTCCTTGCTTCTTTCTGGTAAAGTTCCGCCACTTGTTTGCCCAAATTCCGGCTTCCCGTGTGAATTACCAAATAAATGTTTCCTTGTCCGTCACGGTCCAATTCTATAAAGTGGTTGCCTCCGCCTAAAGAACCGATGGATTTGTACAGGCGTTTGCTGTCTTTGAGCATTCGGTAGCAGTACAATTCCCTAATAATTTCCTTAGCTTCGGTATATGTATTCATATATTTTTGCGGCAGCGGCAAATATTGCTCGCTTCGGCATTCTCGACCTGATGGTATTGCATTCAGAATAAATGTATTGAGTGCGTGAAAGTCAATGTCTTTCCGCATTTTGAGCGGCTGCACCAATATTCCGCAACCGATATCCACGCCTACGATATTGGGAATCACCTTGTCGCCAAGGTTACCGGTAAAGCCGATTACACAACCCGCACCTGCATGCACATCAGGCATGATACGGATTTTGCAGGCAGAAAACACATCTAAGGAAAGCAGACGCTGTATTTGCTCAACAGCCGAATCTTCTATATTGTCGGTAAATATTTTTACATTGTGATCAGGTATCGTTCTCATTTTATGAATTTTTTTGCACTTAATAATTGTTCTGGGTTTTGTCATACTATCGGGTCGGGACAAAAGTCTTTTCTTTGGCACTTTTCGCATTCGCTGCCACGCCATACCTTGTCGAATTCTTCCATGGCGGCGGCTGCGATGGCGGGGTCGTCGGTGAGGATGCCGGCTTCAAAGTTGCGGCGGCGGAATGACTTCATGCCCATGCCGGCACCGGTGAGGTTGGCACTGCCGACATAGCAAACAGTTTGGTCAATGACGATGATTTTAAAATGCACCCGCGGACACATGGAACGTTCCAGCCTTTGGGCAAGGCGGGGGTAGCGGTCGAAATCGGCTTGGAAGTTCGGCCCCGGTTCTTTGGCATGCAGCAGGCGGATTTCTACGCCCCTGCCGAGCAGCTCTGCCAGCACCCCGAGAAACGGTTTTTCGGTCTTGCCCTGCAAAACATACAAGTCTTTGATATCGGCGGTGCCTATCCACAAATTGCGTTTGGCATTCATGGCGAGGTCAAGCACGGCGGAGTAGTGGTCGGTGTCGGTGATGAGATGTAACATAAATCAGGTCTATATTATCTGTTTGTTTCCAAAATAAGTTTGACTTTCAATCAGCAAAGATACATAAAAAATGATTGTGACATTTTTTTTGCATATACTTTGTAAAAGAAAACAAGACAATGTTCCGAAATTTTTGTTTCATTATTATTTGCTCAGCACTATTGTCATTTCGCTTTTATTTCTGTATTTTCCGTGGGGGGTGACAATGTATGTCATCAATGGGTTTGTATTCTTGTTGATCAGTATTTCCTTGAGTTTTTCAAGGTTTGCCTGCAAATTTAACGAATGTTTTTTACCGGTTTTCCAATTGATAATACAAGAAGTGCAGTCAGAAAAGTCGTATCTGCCATCTGCTTTTATCTGTTCAATATACTCATCCATGATAGAATTTTCGTCTTTGATAAGCTTTGAATCAAAATGCCAACCGAATATTTCTTGTTCTCCCGACAGGTATTTTAAGTCTTTCCATTCAAGTTTTTTCTTTGCATCCGGACAGGCTATAAATGCGGATTGATGCAACAGGTCTTGAATGAAAGCATAAGAGTAGGAAGCGACGGAATTGACGCCCTGATGTTTTTTGGAAAGAAAATATTGATAATAAGGAACGGTTTTGTATCTCCGCAGGTATTTGTTTCCGGGTTGTCTTACATACACAAGGCAGTTCCAGATAAAATGGCTGCGAATGAGATTGTATTTTTTGTTTTTTAAATAATGAAGGAAAGAAAACCGCCCGGCAAAATGCTGCAATTTTAGTTTCCACAGACCATGGTCAGGCGGGACTATTCCGGCTTTTCGGACACTTTGTTCAAAAAGTTTCCTGAAACGGCGGCCATGATGCTTATACTGGGTGTGACATAGCTCGTGAATGATTAAAGCCTGTAGCATTTTAAAATCCTTGTAATGGAACAGGGCGTGAAATCCGATTTCTATGCCTGAACCTTCGCATCTTCCCATGGGTGCATGCCATTTGAAATCAACCAGTCGGGCATCTGCGCAAAAAGCAGAACTCTGGTCAAGTTGCCCTGCCAAGATTTGTGTTTCCTGCTCCAGCAATTTTGCAGCTTGAAAAAACAACCGTGTCATTACAGATACAGGGATTTCCCTGATTTCGTCAAGAGGTAGTTTTTCAATATGCCGGCAATATTGCCAAACGTCATGCAAGGTTTTGAAATTGTTGATATCGTCTGTTTTAATGTGAATTTGTTTTTCCTGCAGTGAATCTTGCCATATTCTTGTTTCCATTTTTTTTGTTTTATCGGTGAATAATTAAAATTTTCGGCAAAAATAGGACACACCTGTGCCAAAACGTGGCACAGTCGGAAAAAAATTCTATTTTATAATACAAATTTAAAGTAACGCTTCAGATTTTATCATGAAATCGGGTCAGGACAAAGGTTTTTGCGTTGGCAGGTATCGCATTCGCTTCCACGCCACACTTTGTCGAATTCTTCCATGGCGGCGGCGACAAGGGCGGGTTCGTCGGTGAGGATGCCGGCTTCAAAGTTGCGGCGGCGGGGTGACTTCATGCCCATGCCGGCACCGGTGAGGTTGGCGCTGCCGACATAGCAGACAGTTTGGTCGATGACGATAATTTTAAAATGCACCCGCGGACACATGGAACGTTCCAGCCTTTGGACAAGGCGGGGATAGCGGTCGAAATCGGCTTGGAAGTTCGGACCCGGTTCTTTGGCATGCAGCAGGCGGATATTCACGCCCTTGCCGAGCAGCTCTGACAGCACGCCGAGAAACGGCTTCTCGGTTGAGCCCTGCAGCACGTACAGGTCTTTGATATCGGCAGTGCCTATCCATAAATCGCGTTTGGCCTTCATGGCGAGGTTAAGCACGGCGGAGTAGTGGGCGGTGTCGGTGATGAGGTGTATCATAAATCAGGTCCGTGTTATCAGTTTGTTCCCAAAAAAAAGGTTTGGCTTCCAATCCGCAAAGATACATAAAAAATGATTGTGATTATCCTGTTTTTGTCCGGAGTAAAGTTGTATCTATTTGTTGGATTCAGGAGATACAATAAAAAACGGTTTTATGCGTTATGGTATTATGCAAAATGAAAATACAATTGAAACAGAGCGGCATCCATGGCCGCCTTTCCTTCCTTCGGGAACGCGATTGCTGATGCTCGGCAGTTTTCCCCCTCAGCGGAAAAGATGGAGTATGGATTTTTTTTATCCCAACAGAACGAACCAGATGTGGCTTATTTTCGGTGACATCTTTTTTGCAGACAGCCAACGTTTGGTGGACAAGAAAAACAAATCGTTTTATCAAAAAGAGATAGAGGCATTGTTGCATGAAAAAGGGATAGGTCTTTACGACACTGCTACCGCTGTAAGGCGGTTGTCTGGCAATGCCTCGGACAAGGATTTGGAAATAGTGGAGAAAACCGATATTCCCGCTTTATTGTCCCGTATTCCTCTCTGTGGCGACATTGTCTGCACGGGTCAAAAAAGTTTTTCCGTTTTAAGTGAAGATTACGGTGTGGCCGTTCCTGCAATGGGAAAATACTATGAGTGCCCGATAGCGGGCCGCAAGCTGCGAATATGGAGAATGCCGTCCACATCGCGGGCCTATCCCATGCCGTTAAAGCAAAAAACAGCTTATTACGTACATTTGTTTGAACAAATAGGGATAATCGGCAAGGAATAGTCAATCATTGCCGTAAAGTATCATAAAAAAAGGATAGAGCTTTACAGGAACATAAGCCGCCGGTGTATAAGGGGAAGGATACTATTCCCAAGGTATTTTGTGTTTTATATCACCTTGGGGCTTGTAAAAAAGAAAAGGTCGGCGGGGGGCAGCAAAATGATTGTTTGTGTATTTTTGCGGACAATAAGAAAAAAATATGGCAATGGAATAGGAATATTCCTAAAAAAATAATACCTTTGTATGTTTGTATATTAATGATAAAAAATAAAACAAATGCATATAGCCATAGCAGGAAATATAGGATCGGGTAAAACTACTTTAACCAAAATGCTCTCAAAACACTATAATTGGGCAGCTGAATACGAAAGTGCGGAGAACAATCCGTATTTAGTGAGTTTTTACGAAGATATGCAACGCTGGTCGTTCAATATCCAGATATTCTTTTTGAATGCAAGGTTCCGCCAATTGGTGGAAATTCAAAAGCAAAACAAAAATGTGATACAAGACAGAACCATATTTGAAGATGCCTATATTTTTGCACCAAACCTGCACGATATGGGGCTGATGGCTTCCCGTGATTACGAAAACTATATCTCATTGTTTGAGCTTATCAATTCTTTGATAGCTCCACCCGATTTGTTGATATATCTGCGGGCATCCACCTCCACTTTGGTGTCCCAAATACAAAAAAGAGGTCGTAAATATGAAAATACCATCCGTTTGGATTATCTGCAAAATTTAAATGAGCGTTATGAAAAATGGATATCCGGATATAAAGGCAAATTGTTGATTATTAATACTGACGAATGTCGTTTTGCCGAAAATCAGGATGATTTCGGGCATGTGCTGGAACAAGTGAATGCAGAACTTTTCGGATTGTTCCAGGGAAAAGAAATCACATTGCCGGAACCGCAAAAAGGCAAACGTAAAAGCAAAAAATAACATATGAATTTCATAGGCATCATACCTGCACGATATGCATCCACCCGTTTTCCGGGCAAGCCTTTGTGTATGCTTGGCGATATGACCATGATAGAGCGGGTGTACAGGCAGGTAAGCAAGGTAAAAGCTTTGCACTATATTTGTGTGGCCACTGATGACGAACGCATTTACAATGCGGTAAAACAATTTGGCGGCAATGTGGTGATGACTTCCACGGAAAACCGCTCTGGAACAGATAGATGCGCCGATGCATTACAACATATCCGGGATTTGTCTCCGGATGATGTAATCATCAACATTCAAGGGGACGAACCTTTTATTCAACCCCGGCAGATAGCAACTTTGACAACTTGTTTTGACAATCCCGACATTCAAATAGCCACTTTGATAAAGCCCTTGGACAATCAGGATGACATCAACAATCCCAATGTGGTGAAAGTAGTGAAGGATATTAATAACAATGCATTGTATTTCAGTCGGTATCCTATACCATATATAAGGAATACCGCCATTGAAGCCCCTGTGTTTTATCAGCATATAGGCATTTACGCATATAGGGTGTCCACCTTGAAACAAATAGTATCATTGCCAAGCTCATCGTTGGAACAAGCAGAAAGTCTGGAGCAACTGCGTTGGTTGGAAAACGCTTTTACCATTCATACCGAAGTGTCGTCATGCCAATCGATAGGGATAGACACTCCCGCCGACATGGAAAAAGCTTTGGAATATTTACGGACCATGAATTTGTAATATAAATACAATAATATGTATAATATCATAAAAACCTACTTGTTGACACATTCCGAATTGGCCATACACGGTATGGGAAATTGGAAAGTGGAATATCAACCCTCTCAATTGCATCCTGTACTGCGTACATTTACCGTGCCGGGATATTATGTTAATTTAACTGTCAATGAAGATGTTGAAACCACTTCTGATTTCATTGCTTATGCAATGCAAGAATGGCAGGCGGATGAAAAAGAAACACAACAACGCATAGATGCATTTGTAGGGGAAGTGAAAGCAACATTGGCACAAGGGAAAACATATACATTCGGAAGCATAGGACAATTTATTAACAACGGCATAGGAAAAATGGAATTTGAACCTATGCTCGACCCTGATTTTTCTCCCGAGAGTTTCGGTATGGAAAATTTTGAAATTCCTCAATCAAAAACAGATACACAAACAGATTCACCCAAAGAACATTTGGCTGCAGATACAAACAAAGCACTCGAAAACAAAGGGAAAAAATCGCATTACTTGTCAGCCTTGCTGATAATTTTGGCCATATTGACATTATTGGTGCTGCTTATGGGGGTATTATATATTCAATCTCCCCAAACAATATTGAAATACAAGCAAAAAATAGAAAGAACCATAGAGCGGATATTGCCGTCTTCCCATCAGGAAGAGGAAGAATTGCTGCCGTCCATATTTGCAGAAACAGGTTCGGAAAGCAACATATCGGATGAACCGAGTATGGTGGATGAAAATTTTATAGAAAATACAACGGTATATATATCTGATAATCATGATGATATTTCCAAACAAACGGCTCAGGAAACGCAAAATTTACAATTGGAGCCCGTCAGTCAATACCAAACAGTTCAAACCATCAACACCGAGTTGTCCGCATCGTCTGCTCAAACGGATAAAA
Organism: Bacteroidales bacterium; assembly: GCA_017616775.1. Classification (GTDB taxonomy): domain Bacteria; phylum Bacteroidota; class Bacteroidia; order Bacteroidales; family WCHB1-69; genus UBA1205. The sequence continues at coordinate 54,102 of JAFZXM010000007.1, read as the reverse complement.
TAGCATCAAATAAAGAAAATCAGATAAATGCCGCTCAAAAAGCAGGGGAGAGCACTTCCAAGGATAATGCAAGCGAAAAAGTGAAGGCTGATGCTACAGCATCCACGGAAGGATATTATATAGTTTTGGGCAGTTTCAAAAGTGAAAGCAATGCTGAATCGTTTTTGAAAAATAAAAGCGGACAATATGCGGATATATGTCATTTGGGTCAAGGCAAATCAAGTAATTTGTATATGGTGGGTATAGGTCCGTATAGTCAGCAGGAGGCTCAACAAAAGATTGTAAACGAAGGAATTAAAGGTTGGATTTTAAAGAAATAATTTAAAGAAAATACATATAATGATGGATAATGTAATTTTAAAAACAGCATTCAATTTTTCAGGACAGACCGGATTTTATAAAGGTAAGGTCAGAGATGTGTATAGTATCAACGATAACATATTGGTAATGGTGGCTACCGACAGGATATCGGCATTTGATGTGGTTTTACCCAAAGCCATACCTTATAAAGGGCAGGTGTTGAATCAAATTGCTTCCCGATTTTTGGATTTGACGGCAGACATATGTCCCAATTGGAAGATAGCTACTCCGGATCCCATGGTTACCGTAGGTCATAAATGCGAGCCTTTTGCCGTTGAAATGATAGTGAGGGGATATCTTACCGGCAGTTCATGGCGCACATATAAAAGCGGACAGCATGTGATATGCGGAGTTACCATACCCGAAGGCATGCGTGAGCATCAAAAGTTTCCTCAACCCATTATTACACCTACCACCAAAGCTGCAGAAGGGCATGATGAAGATATTTCCAAAGAGGAAATCATCAGCCGCGGTATAGTTTCGGCAGAGGATTATGCAATATTGGAACAATATGCCATGCAATTATTCCAAAGAGGAACGGAAATAGCCGCCCGTCAAGGACTTATTTTAGTGGATACCAAATATGAATTCGGTAAAAAAGACGGCAAGATATATCTGATAGATGAGATACACACACCCGATTCTTCCCGTTATTTTTATGCTGACGGATATCAGGAGCGTTTTGACAAAGGCGAAGCCCAAAAACAGCTCTCCAAAGAATTTGTGCGTGAATGGTTGATGGAAAACGGATTCCAAGGCAAAGAAGGACAGCAGGTGCCTGAAATGACCGAAGAAAAGGTGAATAGTATTTCCGACCGGTATATAGAATTGTACGAACATATTACAGGCGAAACCTTCATCAAAGAAGACACTTCGAATGTGTTGAAACGGGTGGAGGACAATGTGAGAGCTTGTTTGGCCGAATTGGGCAAACGGTAAGGGCGTTTTTTCCGCTGCTTTGTTCGGCTTAGACATGCTTCTGCTATAGGCGTATGCATGAACAAAATGATAGTCATTCCGTAGCAAACAAAAAAAAACGGGCGGCATCGCCGCCCGCTTTTTTTTTGAGCGGTTGCAAAATGCAATTTAATAATATTGTAATTAATACAGGCGAAAAAATTATCGTGTTAAAACGATTGTAAAACGATATAGCGATACCAACACTAAATAAAAGCTTATACTTGTGAAGTGTCAACAATTGGGTAAAACTTGTGTAATTGTTGATGTGTGATAAAAAAACAATAGTCTGATTTTCAAACTATAGAGACGTAGCAGACCAAGTAGGTGAGGTGTTTCAGGCAATAAAAATACGGGCTGCGATTTTTTCGCAGCCCGTATCCAATTATCGAAACCTTGCGGCTGAGCTTGTCGAAGCCGATTTTGTTGAAGCCCCGAAACCCTAGCCCGAATTCTCTATTAATTCTTCATCAGTTTCCGTGTGGCTGTTACTTTGCCGTTGTTGCATATCTGAACAAAGTACATGCCATTGGCAAGATTGCTTAAGTCTATCATCTCATATTGACTTTCCACAGCTTTCATTAGCACAGTTCTGCCGGTCACGTCCACCATGCGGATGATGTCTGCATTAGTGTTTTGTAGGTCAATGGTAACCCTGTCTGCAGCAGGATTAGGATACATACGTATTTCGGAGATTTCGGTTTGAGCAATGCCAACAGGTTCTGTGTATATTTTGCCGTCGCGGTGCAGGTACCACAAGGAGCTGTTGTCTGCCTGTGCCACGGTGAATTTACGGAAGTTAGAGGCTACTGCCGATCCGGTGAGCAAGGCACGACCTTCATAGTAGTCGCCGTAGAATTTATCGTCACTTCCATCGTGTTTGCAGGGGTAAACTTGTGCCACAACAGAAGCGGTGAGTTTACTGGTGACGTTGATGATTGAAGAGGAGTCAAGGCAGAGATAGTTGTTTACATCCATGGTGAATCCTGCTCCGATGTTGATGACGGTGCCGTTGTTGGCCCATATACCTGCGCAATTTTGTGCGCTTAGGTTAGGATTGCCATTGTAGTAAAAGTTAGCTGAAAGAGTGTTGTTACGCCAGTTGCCGCTGGTAAGGTTGATGGTTGCTCTATTGAATTCAACCGGATCATAATAATGGAAAGTGTTGCCCGAAATGATGGTGTTTTCCATGGTTACTTTCATCGATTCGTAATCTTGGTAGATGAACTTATCATAGAATATATTTTGCGATATTGTACAGTTGATAAATTTTACTGAGTTGTATGCGTCTTCATATATCCCTATAAAATATCCTTCTATTGTGTCGTTGGTGAATTCGCAGTTGCGAAGTACCACCTCGTCGCCATAAATAAATTCCGAGGGGATGTAGCTGTTACGCACTTTCAGGTTGTTCACCTCAAGTATGGAACCATAATCATCGGCATCGAAGAAATCATCAAATTTTTGGTTGCTGTTGCTATCCAAAATAAAATAGTAGTCACTTCCTTGTTCTCCAAAAATCAGTGTGCCCGGCCATGCCCCTAAGATATCATGATAGTTGTTGCAAGCTATTTTCAGGTTAATGTCTTTTCCGTAGGGGTAAATCTCGGCATAAGTTACATACAATGTATATTGGTTGTTGAACGTGTAGTCGTCCGTGAGGAGGTATTTACCAATACCATTGGTGCGGGCCATGGCGGTGTCGAGGGTTTTTATTGCCGTGCCGGCGGTGAGACCATTGCGGCTGTCGTCCCCGTTAACGCCGTCCACATATATGGTGGGCAGGTCTATCTGTTCTGCCTTTATGGTGAAAGGTTTCGGAGTTTCTAGGGTGAATAGCACAAGATAATAGGTGCCGGTATAGGGCAGTTTCGCAGCTTCACTAAATTGTATTTCATTGTAGTTGTTGTCAACAAGAACGCGATGATAAATGCCATATGTGCTGTCTTCGTCAATGGTGAATAATTTGCCCTGAGTTCCTTGGAAAGAGTATCCCTTGGCTTTTAACGAATACGAATAGTTGGGGATAAGTATGTCGGGATCTTCGGTTCTAAAGGTGTCTTGTATAAAAACAGGCAACGATACAGGTGTATATGTAAGTTGGTTAAAGTGGATTATGGAGATAGTGTCCACAGTAAGGGTGTACGGGCGGTTGTTGGTAGAACTGCTGTACTCGGAAACAATTATATAGTATTGTCCTGCGGCTACCTCGTGTGTAACACGGCTACCATAGGATGACCCTTTCCAATCATCATTGGAATCTATTTTTTCAAAATTAGCGTCAAGCAGATAGAGGAAGGCGTCCCAATTGCCGGACACTAACTGTATGTCCAAATAGGTATTGGTCGTCATTGTGATGGCGTAGCCTTTACCTCGCATGTCCGGACGCAGGTCCTTGAGGATTTTGCTGCCGTTGGCAAGGCTGTCCGTAATCGAGTTGGGCAGACTGCTCATGTTGAAAAATACGTAATTCAAGTCGCGGACATACGATGAGTCGCTCGGGCTTTGTGCCTTGGCGGTGAAAATTCCCGCTACAAAAAACACTGCTAAAATTGTGAGAATACGTTTCATAAGGTATGATTTTTTGTTAAATAGACTTCTAGTTTTACCATTTATTAGCAATTCCTCCGAATCTGCCGAAGTCCGTTAAACATAATTCGTCAGAACTACGCTGCAAAAATACAATTTTTTTCAATATACAGTGTGCTTCGTTCTACATTTTTCGCTGTTTTTTGAGGAAGGATTTTTATAATTTGATAAAAGAGGGGAAATTTTTAAATCCTTATCACATTGCTTATAAAGTAACGGGGATACAGACAAAGAAAATAGCATCAAAACCGTTTTTGCCGGAGAGCAGAAAATAAAAAAGAGCATTCGTAAGAATGCTCTTTTAAGTTAAAATCCGGCAACTGTTATTTGTTGACTTGGAATTTTTTGTTTCCTGTTTTGAAGAAATCAGCAATTTGGTTGGCGGCAGCAATACCTGCATTGATATTGGCTTCTTCGGTTTGGGCACCCATTTTCTTGGGTGTTGCGAAGTAGCGGCCTTCAAATGCTTTGAAATCGGCATCGGCATCCGGCATGATGTCGGTAACATATTTCAAATCGGTACGTTCTGCCATAAGTTTCAACAAACCGGCTTCGTCTATCACTTCTTTTCTGGCAGTATTGACTAAAATGCCGCCTTTTCTCATTTTACCGACCACATCGTAGTTGATGCTGTTTTTTGTTTCTGCTGTTGCAGGAATATGTAATGAAACAATATCGCATGTTTCAAATAAGGCATCACGATTGGCAACGGCTTTTGCCAAACCGCCGTTTTCTATTTGTTCTTTGCTTAGGAATTCGTCAAATGCATACACTTCCATGCCGAAACCTTTAGCAATACGGGCCACATTGCGACCTACATTGCCAAAAGCCAACAAACCTAATTTTTTACCCATCAATTCACTGCCGGATTTGCCATTGTAGAAATTACGAACGGCATATACCAACATACCCATTACCAATTCTGCCACAGCGTTGGAGTTTTGTCCCGGAGTGTTCATGGCAACGATATTGCGGGCGGTGCATGCTTCAAGGTCCAAATTGTCAAAACCGGCACCTGCGCGAACCACTATTTTTAAGTTTTTGGCATGTTCAATCACTTCTTTAGTCACTTTGTCGGAACGAACTATAAGTGCGTCAGCGTCCGCTACGGCGGCATACAATTCGTTTACATCGGTGTATTTCTCTAAAAGAGCGAGTTGATAACCGTTTTTTTCAACCACTTCACGAATGCCGTCAACGGCTACTTTGGCGAAAGGTTTTTCTGTTGCTATTAATACTTTCATTGTTTTACTTTTTATTGTTTTTTTGTTTAATAGTTTATGGATACCTTCTGAGAAAAAATCTCCGATTGCATATCCGATACAATCAATAAGGAAATCCATAAAACCGATTCATCTTATTTGTTAGCTTTTTCGAAATCTTGCATACATTGAACAAGAGCTTCAACAGCTTCTATCGGGCAAGCATTGTATAAAGAAGCACGGAAACCGCCGACAGAACGGTGACCTTTGATGCCGACCATACCGCGTTCTTTGGCAAATGCCATGAATGCATCTTGTTTGTCTTCGTAACCCGGAGCCATCACAAAGCAGTGGTTCATGATAGAGCGGCTGTCTTTTTCAGCAGTGCCTATGAACATGCTGTTACGTTCAATTTCTTCATAAAGCAGGTTGGACTTCTTGACATTGATTTTATTCATTGCTTCAACGCCACCTATCGTTTCTTTCACCCATTTCAATGTTTCGTACATCATATAAATGTTGAGTACAGGAGGAGTGTTGAACATACTGATATTCTTGGCTTCTTCTGCAGCGTGGGTGCGATAGTCAACCATGGTCGGAAGCGGGTTCATATATTGACGGTCGGTAATTTTGCCCAGGATATCTTTCTTGACAATAACTACGGTAACACCGGCAGGACCTACGTTCTTTTGTGCACCTGCGTAAATCAAACCATATTTTTTAACATCTACAGGACGGCTCATGATGTCGGAGCTCATGTCTGCCACCAACATTACGTTGTTGATTTCGCCGGCATCCATATCACGACGGATTTCGGTACCGTAAATGGTGTTGTTGGTGGTGATGTGGAAATAGTCAGCATCGGCAGGAACTGTCCATCCTTTAGGAATGTAAGTATAGGTTTTGTCTTCACTGGAGGCTACTATAACGGTTTCTCCGAACAATTTTGCTTCTTTGGCAGCTTTTTTTGCCCAAACACCGGTTTGCAAATAAGCGGCTTTTTTGTTCAAAAGGTTGGCCGGAACGGTGAAAAATTGTGTGCTGGCACCACCACCGAGGAAAAGAACTTCGTATTCGGCAGGAATGTTCAGCAAATCACGCCATAATTGACGGGTGTCGGCCATCAGTTTTTCCCAACCGGGTGTGCGGTGGCTGATTTCAGCGATACCGATACCGGTGTTGTCAAAATCGTAAAGAGCCTTGATAGTGTTTTCAATGGCTTGTTTCGGTAAAACGCATGGACCTGCGTTAAAGTTATAAGCTGTTTTCATTTCTTGTTATTTTAAATTATGATTATGTTTATTTTATGCTTTTTGATTGTGCAAAGTTAGATTATTTTCCGATAAAAATTATCTTTTTATCAAAATTTTATCTATTTCATAAACAATGAGATATGCCGGTTTGTTTTTTTTATCATCAAAAAAATGAGAAAAATAGGGCATAAAAGTCCACCAAAACTACCAGATAAATTTAAGACTGGTTTATTTGTCTGTAATTACAAATACGGTTCTACGGTTAAGAGCTCTGCCTTGTTCCGTTTTATTGTCGGCAACGGGTTTTTTGTCGGCATAGCCTTTGTAGGTGAGTCTGTCAGGATGAATATAGTTGTCGATCAAATATTGATAAACCGAGTGGGCCCTATTGTTGGACAAGGTTAAATTATCATCATATTTTCCTATATTATCGGTATGGCCTTGTATTTCTATTTTGATATTGGGATTATCATTTAAAAAATCTATTAACACATCCAGCACCACTTTTGATTCAGGGGTGAGTTCGGCAGAATTGGTGGTGTAGTGGATGTCGTTGATTTTATAAGATTTGCCTTGTTCTATTTCTTGCATTTGGAAATTTACGCCGGTATATTCCACGCTGCCGTCTTTGGCGATGGAATCGGCGGAGATATAGCGGGCTTCGTAGGCATAGTTGGGTTGTTTGACAGTGAGTAAATAATCGTCATTAACATTATTGACAATAGCGGCATATTTGCCGTTGTTGTTGACTTTTACGTCGGTTATTTGCTTGGTGGATATATTTTTAAGTTCCACTTTGGCACTTGTGCCGTCTTCATTGGGGGATAAGTTGTCTATAGTGCCTTTTATCAGTATCACTTTTTCTGGACGTGCGTCTTCGTATAAATCAAATTGGCATATATCAAAGTTACCGCTTAAGGCATTACTTGCAAAATAGGCTTTATCACCGAGGGTGTTGACAAAAAATCCCACCTCGTCACCTTCGGAATTAATGGGATATCCCAAATTGACGGGTTTTTGCCACACGCCTTTGTCCGACAGGCGGGAATAGTAAACATCGTATCCGCCCAAGCCGGTATAACCGTTGGAAGAAAAATATAAGGTGCGGCCGTCTGCGTGTAAAAACGGTGATTTTTCATTACCTTCGCTGTTGATAACGTTGCCCGCATTGACGGCTTTGGTCCAATTGCCATTGGCATCGCGCAAAGAATAATAGATGTCTATATCGCCGTCACCGTGCCCTCCGGGGCGGTTGCTGGCGAAAAACAATATTTTTCCGTCAGGACTGATGCTGGCTTGAGCTTCCCATGAATCTTCACGGTTGATGGCCGGCCCTAAATTTTTAATGGGAGTCCATTCACCATCAATATATTCAGAATAAAAAAGATCGCAATTATAATAGGTTTCTCCGGTGCCTCCTACCGGAATATTGGCGCAACGGGTAAATACCATATATGAGTTATCCAGTGTAATGGTGGGACTTCCTTCATTTTGCGTGCGGTTAAAAGGTGCCGGCAAAGCTTCTCCCACCGAAAAACGCCCGTCAGCCTGCCTTGTGCTTTGGGTGAAAATTTCCTGTATGGAAGACTTTTTTTGCCCGTATTGTTCTTTGGTGACATATTTTCTACGAGTAAAAAACATATATTCCTCATCCGGTGATATACGGCCCAAATATTCATCTTCACCGGTGGACATGCCCGGCACGGGATGTGGATCATAGGCGACGGGATTGCCGTATAATTTTGCGTATTCTTCCGAATAGGTGAGAAACCAATCCGCTTCTTCATGTTGACGGGGAGTGATTCTGTCAGGGTCTTCAACAAAATATTTTAAATATTCCACCGCTTTGTCGTATTGACCTATACTGTAATATAGTTTGCCCAGATGTAAATAGGCGTCCATCTTATAGTCGGCACAGCAGGATATGGTTTTTTCAAAATAATAGATAGCCGTGGTGTATAAGTCTTCAGGTTTGTCGTCACTCCGTTCCAATTTACGGATAGTTTGCATTCCTAAACGGTAATAGGGCTCAGCCCAATCGTCTTGTTCGGATATGCATTGTTTGTATAAGGCGGCAGCTTTGCTGTTGTCTCCTTTATTTTGAGCAGCTTTGGCCTGATTGCATAATTTTTGTGCTTTTTTATTGAGTTCTATTTCGCAAGGATATCCTTTTTGTGCTTGCGTACAATTGATTACAAACATCAATATCAGGAACAGTCCTATGCTTGAATAGTATGTTTTTCTATGCATATCGTTTATTTTTTATTATACACTGTAAACAAGTTGTATGGTATTAATTGTAAACTCTTAAATTGACATTGTCCACCATTACTGCATTGTAACTTCTGAGCGGTTGTGTGGCTTTCCCGTTCATGGGATATCCGTTGAGGATGTTAAAAGTGGAGCCGCAATCGTAGTCAATCAAAGTGATATTGTCAACGCTGTCCACTTCCACATACGAACCGTATTCCCAGTCGTACGGACAGGCTCTGTCGTATGCGTAAAAGGTGGTTAAATCCAGCCTGTATACCACTATGCCTCTGATTCCGCCGCTGAAATATTCATAGTTACCCACATGCACCAGATTGTTGGAATAGATGCTTACCGTAAAATCTACAGGGGTATAAGGTACAGGCGTTTCTTGTTCACATGAAGTGATTAAAAAGGCCAAACATATTACCAGCCCTGCAAATTTTAATCGTTGAAATAGGTTTGATATCATGTTACAAAGGTAACATTTTTTATTATATCACCCGCAAAGGACATAAAAAAAAGAGAAGAAAAACTTCTTCTCTTTTTTTGCATTGCAATAAGTATCCGGCTATTTTTTTACGAATTTTTCGGTTGACATGCCTTTTGCGGTGTGGATATTGATAATATACATACCTTTGCTCAAAGAGGTGATGTCTATTTGATTCGTGTTTTGAACATTGATTACTTTTTGACCAAGTATGTTGAAAATAGTCACTTCTTCTATTTCTTCTTCGCTTATTATGTTCAAATTGTTTTGAGCGGGATTGGGGAAGAGGATAACATGATTGTTATTGCCTTTTAAATCGTTTATAGCGGAAGCTTTACCTGCTTTACCTGCTTGAAGCACTTCTTTGGTGGTGTAATTTTGTATCCAATAAACCAAATAAATATTGTTGAAGTTTTCTACAGAGTTTTCCGTTGCATTGTTGATAGGAGATGTAGCATCTGCAGGCAAACGGTATTCTCCTTTGAATTCATATTCCAGGTTAACGGTTACAGGAGTGTTTTCTGCCAAAGTAACAGATTGTCCGCTTACGGAAGTCATGAATTTTTTCATCACATGGTGGAATACGGTGTCAAAATTAGCGTAGAAAGTAACTGCACCGTAGTAATTCAAATATTCATCGGCGAAATTCTTAACGGTTTTCTTTTCCACCAAGGCTACAAACAAACGGTTGTCTCCGCTGATATCTTTCAAAGGATTGATGGTGATTGTGGTGGAGAATTTTTTGTTGCCGTCGTAATTGAGTGTGGCGTCAAAATCGATAAAGGAAGGAATATCACTTCTGTTTTTCAACAAAGATGTGGTGTAATTGCCGGAATTGCCCGACCAATAATTACCGTCGGAAAACATTTGGGGAACCGATGAAACACTATAGTAATTTCTTCTTGTATTGCCTTCGGTAGTATAATAAGGGTCACCGTTTCCGGGCCAACTCATTTGGTATTTGATACATACCCAATTGTCATTGGCGTCCAATATATTTTTAAGATTGGCATTGCCGCTTTTGCATGGTGAACAAGTAGCTGAAGAGAATGCTTCGTGCAATACCTGACGTTGAACGGCTTGGGAGAAGGTTTCAAATGTATAACTGAGCGTATCGGAGTTTCCGGTATTGTCTTTAATACCATTTATCTCAGACAACCACATTTTTACAGTGTATTTTTGATTGTTGACAGTGGGAGTGTAAGTGATATGGTGGTTCAGCGTAAAGCCGTTTACAAAATCAAAATAATTGGTGCCCGTTACAGTATCGCTATATACGGTATTGTCTATTTCATAATTGAATATGAATGAAGTTAACGGATTTTTACCTGCTGTCATGCAGATTGCCGATATGGTCAGCGGAGTGTTCACTTTATGAAACATCGGCATATTGGCTTCTGCCACGTGAATACCGTTGTCGGGTAATATGTTAACGGTGGACATGTCATATTGGATAATATATTTGGCCATATAGAACACGCCCAAAACATTGCCGTCGATATACAATCCATAGGCATAATAATCTTCCCAATCCGGTTTGTCGTCCGCTACATTGTGTATGGGCGCATTAATCTTTTTTGTGGCAGGATTGATTCTTGAAATATATTGGGGATATCTTTCCAATGCATAAATATAACTGTTGGTATCACAAGCTATATTCCAAAAGAAGGTGTTTACGCCGAGATCCGCCTTGGTGATGGTGCTTAAAGCGGAGCCTGTTTTGGAGTAAGTGTATATACCGCCGTCAGTGGAGGAAACATAAAAGCATCCGTTTCCGTTGTTGCCTTTAGGATTATATGCCAATCCAAGTGCATTGGTGGATATGTTGATGGTTTCTGCCACAGTATCCATGGTTGCATTCAAACGGTATATGGCTTTGTTTCCGTTAGTGATATACATGTAGTTGTCATCATGGGCAAATCCTACGAAAAAGGCACTTGTGGTTGAACTTTTGGACAAACCGGCAACCACAAAGGAATCTATAGCCGTAGTGTTTTGAATTTTGTAGATTTTAGCAGAGCCGACGCTACCGGTATATAAGTAATCTCCGAATTTGGTCATACCTATAGGGCTTGTCATTTTTCCCGAAATGGAACCTGAATACAAAATATTCCATGTTCCATTGCTTTTGTGAGCTTTTGTTGCGGTAACACCATCGGATGCCTTTTCTTGGGTAAGGTCAGCAAAAGGCTGTGCCATGCTAACAGTCATCATGCCTATCAAAGCAAGACTTATGAATATAAAACGTTTCATATGAAATTAATTTAGTTATTAATAATTATTATTATTCAAACTGCAAATGTATATATTTTTTTTTAGAAAAACATGGTCGGCAATTATTTTTTCATTGCCAAGGCACATATTTTTTTTATTTTTTTGCATTCGCCATGCAAATTCCAGTATTTTATCATTATCACATAATTGCCCACAGCGGCTTTAACGTGTTCTTCCATGCAGCCGTCCCAGGTGTACAAGCCTTCGGTATCTGCCGGCTCATTGTTGACAAGTGAGCGTATTTTCAATCCTGCCGAATTGTAAATATCTATGCTGACACGATATCCGGGTGCGTCAAAACGATAATATATTTCCAGCACATCGTTATAAGCATCGTCGTCGGGTGAAAAAATGAGGGGCTGCACATGGAAAGTGCTGTTATGGTCATTGTCGGCGGAATAGGCGGAATTCTGATAGCCCGGCGTTGCATATCCGACAGTTGAAGCCGCTGAATGCCAGTTGAATTTATTTTGTGTGGCTTGATAAGGATTAATGCGCTCCAAGCTCACCCCTTCCACCGATGTGAGCATGGAATAGTGCATAGAGGCATCGTAAGCGAATTCGTCAATCACATTGCCTTGGCAAAGCAGGCAAACTGTCCCGTTTTCGTTCGCGTAAGCAGGCATGGCGGGAATGGTGACAAGATTTTCGGGATAAGGACAATGATATTGTTGTTCCAATATTTTACCGTTAACGGAAAAGGCCATATATTGCTTGGGATACAAATACAATGCTTGCGGAGTAATGATTTTGCCCGAATCCAGTTGTCCGTATTTATTGCGGGTGGATAATTTAAGCGAGTGCAGAAACACAGGCGTGTCGGATATATTGTATATTTCCACAAAATCTACACCTCCGTAATGCGGATTGAATAAGATTTCATTGAGGACAACATCCCCGTATTGTGCATGCTTGGCTCTGCAAAAACGATAACTGTCCTGTAACAACAAGAGATTTCCCGCGCAATCGGCAAGCGAATCGGACACGGTTAAGGTGTATTCGGTATCGTATTCTAACGAAGCGGACAGAATTATGTTGACACTCAAGGGTAGAGAATCGTCTTGAAATATGTTTAAAGCCTGCAGTTGACGGGAGAAATGATAGGTGTTCGTTCCGGTGATATTGCGGGCTGACATTCTTTCTGAAAAATAGACGCTGATGCAAGTGTCGTTGATAACGGCTATATGTTTGATGTAAGGATGGACCATATCGGGATTGGCAGCGCTTATGCTGTTTTTGCTTCCCGGTGTGCCGCCTTGGGGATGGGTGGACAGTGACCAGTTGTCTTCTTCCGCGCACGGATTGAACGCATCTGTCATCTCCAAAGACAAGCCTCCGTGATTATTGGCTTTTTCCCCATACCAGGCAGAGGAATATTTGACATGATGTATCACTTGATTACGGTTATCGTATAAGGTGAGCGTCTGTTCCATATCGTTAATGCTCATTCCGGACACCGGTAAGGTTAAACCATAGGGTGTCAGCAAGGTATTGTTTTGTTCTGCCACTATCAGGGCATACGATAAAGGAGGTATTGCGGTGTCGGGTAAATATTTGAATGTATTGCCTGTTTTGATACGCCAACCGTTAACGGGTACGGCATAGCGGTTTCTGTTGTATAACTCTATATATTCCACTGCAGGCAACCCTATACTCGGCGAAGGGGAAGGCATTATTTCATTGATCACCACATCAAATACACGAGACCGGTAGCGGAACAAATGCAGCAATGTGTCACAAATGCTGTTTCCCGACAGGTCGCGTATATGATATATATATAATGTATAAGGAGTGTTATCATCCAAAGAGGTGTTAAAATGCAGACGGCATGATACACCTTCGGAATCCAACTCTACCGATACGGGATGCAAACTGTTGTCCAATACAAAGCAGGAAGTGTCAACGGATTCAATGTCAACAGGTTCGGAAAATTGCAGGGCAACAATGCCATTTTCATTTTGAAAATCGTGAGCTGCAATATAAGGGGGGATGGTGTCTATTCTAAGCGGACCGTGATATATGTCGTCAAAAAAGAATTTGGAAGCGTTGGAAACGGTAAAGGTGCAAAGCATGCCCAAATAGTGAATGTTGACGGGTGAATAATCCGTATAGGCCAACTCTTGCTGCCATGTGTTGCTTTGTGCCGGAGCGCTCAATACGGTGAGGGAGTCTGAAGCGGGCGAGTAGATGACTTTTATTTTCATTTCAAATGCGGAGGCAATGCTACCGGTATTCCCCGCAGCCAACAGGGTGTGCTGATTGTGCTGCTGGAAATAAAGTTTGACGGCGTCGTTACTTCCGTTTTCTCCAAAACGAAGATAATATCCTGTAAGGGCGGTGTCGTTCAACGATGCCGTATCGGCTTGCAGGTAAAATCTGCAATAATTATTGTCGGAAGGGGAGAAATTCATTTGAATAAAAAATTCCCATTCCATGCCGTCGGGATAACACCGGGTGGGGACGGATAAATAGCAGGTGCCGGCTTGTGCTGCATTGAGCTGTAATTGAGATTTGCCGTTGACGGTAAAACTTTGCGTGTCCCCCTGCCACGGCAAACCACCCGAAAGTGAACCGGAAGAAAAATCATCGGATATCTGGGCACAGGCGGAACCTGTGCATGCAAGAAAAAATCCTGCCAGAAGGTAAGATATGGTGCTCTTGAAATTCATAATATCGGTTTGTTAGTTGATAATGGTGTAAAAGCTAAACGAATGCCTGCTTTTAATTCTGCAAAAATACATTTTTTTCATATTTATATACTATATTATGATATTTTTTTTGTTTCCGGCATGCGGTATGGAAAATTTGAATAAAAAATAGTATCTTTGCATAATTAATAAATGCTTATTTTATGGTAAAAACAGTTAAAAACATCACTTTATATTGCATAGCCGTATTGCTGTGCGCATGTAATGCAGGCAAGAACAATGAAACTGACTTTCAGCAGGAGCAGGTGCTGTCTGCGGAGAACAATGAGGCCCCGGATTATGACGTAACTCATTCAGAAGAGCCTGTTTTGATTACTTCAGAACAGATGTTCAGCACTTTGATAGCGGAGCCTGATGCGGTGCAGACATGGCGTTATAAAGGGGAAAAGCCTTGTGTGATAGATTTTTTCGCCACATGGTGCCGTCCCTGTTCGGAAATGGCTCCCATATATGATGCTTTGGCTAAAGAATATAGCGGTAAAATTATCTTTTACAAAGTGAATGTGGATCAGTTAAAGGAATTGTCCCTGCATTGGGGAATTTCGGGTATGCCTACTTTGCTGTTTTGCAATGATAATGGCAAAGAAATGCTTTTGGGATACCAAAATGAAGAGCAGTTGCGTTTACAATTGGATAAGCTGTTAAGCCATGAGTGAAGTGATTTATCATAATGCCATAGTTACGGAAATTATGCCCAAAAGCGTAAAGGTGCGCATAGAGCGGGGAACGGCCTGCGATACCTGTTATAACAAATCGGCATGTAATATATCCGCCGGCACATCTTCCATGATATATGTCATCAATACCGCCGAAGCCGGCACCTTTTCCGTGGGAGAGACTGTCAAAGTGGGAATAGGTGCTCATGCGGGTTTGAAAGCCATATGGTATGCCTATATTATACCCCTTATATTGATGGCCTTGGCATTTGCCGTGTGTTATTGTTTTACTTCCAACGAATTGTGGCAAGCATTGGCGGCATTGGGAGTTTTGGTGATATATTATTTGATATTGTCCCGCTATAAACACAAATTCAACAGCAAATTCAATTATACCGTTGAAAAGTTATATCACATTGAGGATTAACACTTTTTTTGTGTTTTTGGTAACGGCATAGCGATTGTCGCTGCGATGTGCTATAATCCACAATATGTCATTGTTGGCATTGACAAGCAAACGGATTTGTTTTTTTTCCTGACCGCCCAGTTTGATATTGGTGAAATAATCGCTTAGTTTCTTTTTTCCTTTTCCGTGAACGGGATAAAAATAATCCCCTTTGTTCCAATATCGAACGCTTAGCGGAAAGGTGATTTTGTCCAGGTCGAAATAGGCAGTGTGAGGCTGATTCTGAAATTGAAAATCAGGGGTGAAATCACGTATTTCGTATTGTATGCCTATAGTTTTCAGGGCTTGCCAGCTGTCGGCTTGAAAGATAGGATTGGAAACGGCGTTGTTCTCCAATGAAGTGACAGACAGGGTAGTGCGGGTTTTTGTGAGCAGATGGGTGCGGGAAAAAAATTGTTTTTCTTCTTTATCGTTTAAGGTGGCGATAATATTTTCTACCTGGCTGATGTTAAATCCATAATCGCGGATACACTCGTACAGATATGTGGCAAGCGGATAGCAGGAGGACAATTGGTCTATGTCAATATTAAGGGTATTCTGAGAGGCATGTACAAGCCCGGATTTGATTTCCGATATGTGCTGCCGGTAAATTATTTCCTGTTGTTGCAATATTTGTATGGTGGCATTCAGGTTTTGCTTGAAATCGGGGCGTAATTGTTCAAACAAAGGGATGATGTTCAGGCGTATGAAATTCCGCTGTACGTCATCTTCCTTGTTGGTGATATCT
This sequence comes from Bacteroidales bacterium, assembly GCA_017616775.1. GTDB lineage: Bacteria > Bacteroidota > Bacteroidia > Bacteroidales > WCHB1-69 > UBA1205. The sequence goes on along the minus strand of JAFZXM010000007.1, from coordinate 38,170 downwards.
TCCCGATAGGGGATATGGTGCTTGTCTGCGTAGGCAATGATCTCTTTTTTGGTACAAAAAAGCATGGGGTGGATAACCCGTCCTGATACGGGTAATATGCCGTGCAGACCGCCGATTCCGGTTTTTCTGGCGGCATTTAAAAAAAATGTTTCTATGGAATCGTCCATATGATGGGCGGTGGCTATGTAATCAAAATGATGCGTGTTGCATATCTGTTCGAACCATTGGTAACGCAATTCCCGTGCGCCCATCTCTATGGAAATGCCTTTTGATTGGCAATATGCCCGGATGTCGAACCGGGTGTGGAACACCTGAATGTGATGTGTGTGTGCATATTGCAGCACCATGTTCTCATCTTTTAAGGAATCTTCTCCGCGCAATTGAAAATTGCAATGAGCTATTGCGATAGGGTAAGATTGGTGATGGAACAAATGGAGCATAACCATGGAATCCGCACCTCCGCTAACGGCTAAAAGCACTTTGTGGTGAGCCTGCAGGAGACGGTGTTTTGCTATATACAATTCAAATGCATGTTCCATATTGCAAATATACCATTTTTTTTATTGTCTGCTTCAACAATAATATTAACAAAATATCGAACAAGCTCTTTCGTTTGGCAGACAATGCTTCTTGTTAATTTCCTATGATTTGTTTTTGCTAAAATTCTAAAAATAAATTCGTTAATCAAATCAACGGCTTTCCTATATACATTTTTATTTTGAAAAAAAGCTGGTAAAAAAAATTTTTTCTAAACTTTTTTTTGTCTATCTTTGCACTTTGGACGTGAAAGCGAAAATTATTACTAAATATTTGATATGTAGTAACATATATTTGTAAGAGCGTAATTTTAAAACATCTATAAAATGAACCATCATGAATAACGAGCCAGTTCAAGATTATACGGCGGTATGGGATAAATGCTTAAGCATTATTAAGGACAATATTGAGGAGAACAGTTTTAACACATGGTTTCTCCCCATAAAGCCTATAAGTTTGAAGAACAATGTGCTTACAATTCAAACGCCCAGTTTGTATTATTACGAATGGATAGAGGGTAATTATTGGCAAATACTTAAGAGTGCCATTCGCAGGGTATTGGGTAAAGACGGCAAAGTGGAGTATCAAATTTTGGTTACCAGTGACAACACCATGGTATTGCCGCCTTCGGGTGTCGGTAATATAGAGGCGCAGACTAAGAACATCAACATTAATATTGATGAAAACACCTCTCAAAAAGAAATACCCAATCCGTTTGTATTGCCCGGTTTGAAAAAGCTTAACATACAGTCGCAATTAAACAAAGCGTTGAATTTTGACAATTTTGTGGAAGGGGAGTGCAATCGTTTGGCCCGGGCTGCAGGATATGCCATTGCCCAAAATCCGGGTACCACCACTTTTAATCCTTTGTTTTTGTATTCAGGAGTGGGATTGGGCAAAACTCACCTTGCTCACGCCATAGGATTACAAACCAAAATTAACCGTCCTGATTTAACGGTATTATATGTCGATTCAGATACATTTATGCAGCAATATGTAGAGGCTGCACGCGGTAACAACATTAACGATTTTGTACATTTTTATCAAATGTTGGATATGTTGATTATAGACGATATCCAATTTTTGTCGGGAAAAGAAAAAACGCAAGAAGTATTCTTCCATATATTCAATTATTTTCATCAAAAACACCGTCAAATTATTATTACCGCCGACAAGTCACCGGCGGAAATATTGGGATTTGAACAACGCTTGTTGTCGCGTTTCAAATGGGGTTTGTCGGCTGATTTGCAACCGCCAGACAAAGAAACCCGTATGAAAATAATACGCAATAAGTTATATAACAATGGTATCAGCAGCATTCCGGACGAAGTGGTGGAATATTTGTCCTGCAGAATAGTCACCAATATCAGGGAAATAGAAGGTGCTATTATTTCCATTTTGGCGCAGTCGTCGTTAAATAAAAAGCAAATTACGGTGGAACTGGCCAAACAGATGATAGATAAATTTGTAAGAAACACAGCACATGAAATCTCCATCGATTATATACAAAAAGTGGTGTGCGATTTCTATAATGTGCCTATTAACGAATTGTTTTCATCATCGCGTAAAAGGGATATAGTGCAGGTAAGACAGGTATCCATGTATTTTGCCAAAAAATACACCGATTTGTCCTTGGCTCAAATAGGCATACAATGCGGTAAAAAAGATCACGCCACTGTGCTGCACGCCTGCCGTACCGTGGAAAATTTAAAGGTGACCGACAGAAAATTTAAAGATGAATTGGACAGTATAGACAAAGTGCTGAAAAATTCATAGTTATATGTATGTTGTTTTTTTTATAGAAAAAGCAGCCTAAACAGGTTGCTTTTTTTGTTCTTTCAAATATTTGATTTCATCCCGCAAACGGGCGGCAAGCATAAAATCCAATTCTTTAGCGGCCGCTTCCATTGCTTTGGTTTTGATGTTTATAAGTTTGTTTATATCGTTAGTGCTCAATAACTTTGCATCATTTATTTCAAGTTTTTGTTCAGCTTCAGAACTGATTTGATTATCTTGACAGGACAATATTTTTTTATCCAAATTAGCGCTGAAGACATTTTTAGACCTGTCCCGTTGAATGGTTTTGGGTATGATATGATGAGCTTGATTGTAGGCTATCTGTTTTTTTCTTCTTTTGGCGGTGGTATCCATGGTGGCTTGCATGGATTTGGTGATTTTGTCAGCGTAAAAAATCACATGTCCGTTGGCATTTCGTGCGGCGCGGCCGGCGGTTTGTGTCAATGAGCGTTCGGAACGCAGAAAACCTTCTTTGTCTGCATCCAGAACGGCCACTAAAGAAACTTCGGGAAGGTCCAATCCTTCGCGTAACAAATTTACGCCTACCAATACATCTATCACACCTTCACGCAATTGCTGTAATATTTCCACCCTGTCCATGGTGTCCACATCAGAATGGATGTATTGGGTGCGGATGTCCAGGCGAATAAGATATTGGGTGAGGTCTTCCGCCATTTTTTTGGTAAGAGTGGTTACCAATACACGTTCGTTTTTAGACACCGTTTTGTCAATTTCTTCCAATAAATCATCCACTTGGTTGCTGCAGGGTCTCACCTCTATTTCAGGGTCAAGCAATCCTGTGGGGCGCACCACTTGTTCTACCACCACGCCTCCGCTTTTTTCCAATTCCCAGTCGGCTGGTGTGGCTGAAATATAGATGGTTTGCCCGACCATTTGTTCAAATTCACTGAATTTCAGCGGTCGGTTGTCCAAAGCAGAAGGCAGGCGGAATCCGTATTCCACCAAATTCATTTTTCGGGAACGGTCGCCGCCGTACATGCCTCCTATTTGAGGTACCGTTACATGACTTTCGTCTATTACGGTGATAAAATCTTTGGGAAAATAATCCAAAAGGCAGAAGGGGCGGCTGCCCGGTTTTCGTCTGTCAAAGTAGCGGGAATAATTTTCTATACCGGAACAATATCCCAATTCTTTGATCATTTCCACATCGTATATCACTCTTTCTTCCAATCGTTTGGCTTCTTGGAATCGGCCTGTTTCCTTAAAATATTCCACCCGTTCTCCCATATCCGTTTGTATCTCCTGAACGGCTTGGTTGATAATATCTTGTGAGGTTATAAAAATGTTGGCAGGGTATAGGTATACTTCTTGCAGCGTTTCAATTACGGAGCCGCCTTGCGGAGTAATGGCGGATATGGATTCTATTTCATCGCCCCAAAAGATGATACGGTAGGCTATTTCTCCGTAAGCGGGATAAATATCCAAGGTATCGCCTTGTACTCTGAATTTGCCTCTTTCCAACTCGGTTTCCGACCGGGAATAGAGGGAACCCACCAAGTCTCTGAGCAGTTTGTTTCTGGAGATGCATTGTCCTGTTTGCAGGTATTGGGTTCCTTTGGCGAACTCTTCAGGATTGCCTATGCCGTAAATACATGATACGGAAGACACTATAATCACATCTCTGCGTCCGGAAAGCAGCATGGATGTTGCATTGAGACGCATTTTGTCTATTTCTTCATTAATGGCCAAATCCTTTTCAATATAGGTGTTGGTGGTGGGGATATAGGCTTCCGGTTGGTAATAATCGTAATAGGAAACAAAGTATTCAACGGCATTGTCCGGAAAAAAGTCTTTGAATTCCGCATACAATTGGGCGGCGAGGGTTTTGTTGTGACTCAAAACCAAAGCGGGGCGGTTCAACTGTGCCAATACGTTGGCTATGGTATAGGTTTTTCCGGAACCTGTCACCCCCAAAAGCGTTTGGTGCCGGTCTCCATTTTGTATGCCTTGCACCAAAGCACGTATGGCTTCCGGTTGGTCGCCGGCGGGAGCAAATGGAGCATGTAATTTGAAATTCATAATTTAGCGTAATCTATCGGCTGCTCTGACCATTTTTTCATCTTTATTGATGAATTTGCTTGCCAAATAAAACAAAAGTGCAGAGCAGATAGGCAGAAAACACCACATAGACAACACCACTTCGTTGCCATTGATCACATCCAGCTTTTTGAATATCAAATCAGGATAGATCACGCTTATAAACAACAGCAATACCAGATTGAGCAACATGGCGGCCATGCAGACTTTGCTTTGAACGGGTCTGTTCCGGTATAAAAACACGGCCACTAAGGCCAAAACGGCCAAAATACCTGCCAGCAAACCGATGATATAGGTGTTCTGAATTGTTTGCTGATCTGCAGTGGTATCGTGCAGCGACCATGCATTATATTGATAATATGAAAAATCGGTGGTGATGGTGCCTAATGGCAGAAAACATGTTGCCACCAAACAGGCAACAGCCAAAATAAGGAATAATGTTTGAATTCTTTGTATCATATTTTCTTGTTTTATATCAATTGCAAAAGTACTAATTTTATCAATACAATGGCCGGCTGCCGTAAAATTTTACATACAGGAAAGCATATTTTTTAAGAATAAGGCAGGTGATACAAATAAAAATGTTAACTTTGCAAAATAATATCGCAAATAAAATTATTAATTATGACATATAAAGAATTAGGTTTAGTAAACACCAGAGAAATGTTCAAAAAAGCCATGGCAGGCAAATATGCCATTCCTGCTTTTAACTTTAACAATTTGGAGCAATTGCAAGCCATTATCATGGCATGTGTGGAAACCAAATCACCTGTTATATTGCAGGTGTCAAGCGGCGCCCGTAAGTATGCCAATCAGAATTTGTTGAAAAACATGGCAAAAGGCGCTACCGAATATGCACACGAATTGGGATGTGACATTCCTATAGTTCTGCATTTGGACCACGGCGACAGTTTTGAATTGTGCAAATCGTGTATAGAAACAGGTTTTTCCTCCGTAATGATAGACGGTTCACATCTTAGTTATGAAGAGAATATCGCCTTAACCAAAAAGGTGGTGGACTATGCCCATCAATTTGATGTAACGGTGGAAGGTGAATTGGGCGTGCTGGCAGGTATAGAAGACGAAGTTTCAGCCGAAAAGCACACATACACCCGTCCTGAAGAGGTGGAAGACTTTGTAAAACGTACCGGAGTGGATTCATTGGCCATATCCATAGGCACCTCCCACGGAGCTTTCAAATTCAAAGTAAAGCCGGGTGAGGCAATACCTCCTTTGCGTTTTGACATATTGGAAGAAGTGGAGAAGCGTATTCCCGGTTTTCCTATAGTGCTGCATGGTTCTTCTTCAGTACCGCAGGATATAGTGGCAGAAATCAATCAATATGGCGGCAAAATAGAAAATTCGGCGGGCGTCCCCGAAGATCAGTTGCGCAGAGCAGCCACTTCGGCAGTATGCAAAATCAACATTGACTCTGACGGACGTTTGGCCATGACAGCCGCCGTGAGAAAGGTGCTGGCAGAAAATCCCGGCGAATTTGACCCGAGAAAATATTTGGGTCCCGCCAGAGAAAAATTAAAAGAACTTTATAAACATAAGATTATCAACGTGTTGGGAAGTGCCAACAGAGTTGAATAAACATCAGGCTGACAATCACAAAGTATGGGCAATCATGCTTTGTGATTGTTTTTTTTTGGGGGGGGAATTTGAAAAAAAACGGAAAAATCCGGTCATACATCTTGTAAACCGGCTAAAAATAGATCAACGAAATAATGAAAAAAATCCGCTGCATCCGGATTATACATCCGTAAGAATAAGCCCGTATACAGATAATTTTAACTTAGATTTGACTGTGAAACACATGAGATGCCGCCAAAAATGCGGTGAAAAGCTCATATCCGCAAAAAAAAATGTGCAGCAGAAAAATTTTAAGTTATAAATGCCGGCGGGGCGTATTTCAAAATTTCTACTTTACATAATATAAATTATGGGACAAATGTAATTGTTGGTGAAACACATTGATACACAACATTTTCATGCATAATGTCTGTTTTTGAAATCAGCGCTAATTACCTGTTTTGCAAATACAGGTTGATCTCCCGATGCTCTTGGCAATCGTAGTAGTCAAATATTTGCATTTTAAAACTTTCGCGTGAGGTCAAACCGGTATATGTTCCTTTTTGTAACCTTGCAGGATGGCTGTTTTTTGAGTATGCTGCTATATAGTTGTACGATATTGAAAGGATATTGCCTTTTTTATCTTGATTGGTTAATTGATATTCTACAGGGTGATTCGAGTCGTTATTTACTGTTACTATACAACTCACTTCTTTTTTACTGCAAGACAATATAGCGGCACAAGCGGCGAGCAAAAATAATACCTTTTTCATACATTCTGGATTTTATTCTGCAAAAATATCAATATTTTTTTATTCCAATGTTAATTTTATATTAATTATATTAACTTATTAATAAAAAAAATCTTATTTTTTGATGTTTTCAGTGTTTATAATATTTTTTGTTGCATCTTTTCAATCATGTTTAACACAATTGGTTTTGCTATTCTGGTTTTTGGATAAGGCTAAGCCTTTTTTATTTAAAGTTTGCAATGCAATTCGGTATTAATTTGCCCATAGTTTTACAGACTTGTTGTCCGTTATGCGTATCAATACCGGTTCCGTTCGAAAAGTCTGCTTAGGAGAAAAAAATAGTCCGTATTGCTGCGGACTAATCAAAAAAATGCTATCTTTGCATATTTGTACATATTATAGAATAAAAAAATAAGCTCATGCAACTAAATACTTTAACAGCTATATCACCTTTGGATGGTCGTTATTTCAACAAGGTGGAGGTTCTTACGGAATATTTTTCGGAATATGCCCTTATCAAAGCGCGTGTACGTGTGGAAACAGAATATTTTATCGCTTTGTGCGAGCTGCCTTTACCTCAATTGAGCCGTATCGATAAGTCTTGTTTTCCCAAGCTGAGGGCCATTGCGGACAATTTTTCGGAGACGCAGGCTATGCGCGTTAAGGAAATAGAACGCACCACCAATCACGATGTGAAGGCTGTTGAATATTTTTTGAAAGAACAGTTTGATGTGCTTGATTTGCAGGAATATAAGGAGTTTATACATTTCGGACTCACCTCTCAGGATATCAACAACACCGCCCTGCCCTATTTATTGCGTCAATATCATGAGCAAGTGTACATGCCTTTGTTGGACGGTTTGTCGGACATGTTGAAAGCCAAAGCACGGGAATGGCAAGAAGTATCCATGTTGGCACACACTCATGGGCAACCGGCTTCTCCTACCAATTTGGGAAAAGAAATCTATGTGTTTGCGGAACGTTTGGAAAATCAACGGAATTTGTTGTCCACTATAGATTTTTGCGGCAAGTTCGGAGGTGCAACCGGTAATTTTAATGCTCATTATGTAGCCTATCCTCATGTCAATTGGGTGGAATTTAGTGATAATTTTCTGCGCAACAGATTGAATTTAAAGCGTTTGCATACCACCACCCAAATAGAACATTACGATAATATGGCGGCTTATTTTGATAATATCAAACGTATTAACACCATATTGTTGGATTTGGACAGGGATATGTGGACATACATTTCCATGGAATATTTCCGCCAGCAGGTGAAAGCCGGCGAAGTGGGATCTTCGGCTATGCCGCACAAAGTGAATCCTATAGATTTTGAAAATTCGGAGGGGAATATTTGCATTGCCAATGCCCTTTTGCAGGCTTTGTCGGCAAAATTACCCGTATCCCGCATGCAAAGGGATTTAACCGACAGCACGGTTACCCGTAATGTGGGTGTACCGCTGGCACATTCCATTATAGCCATACACAGTTTGACGCGTGGCATGAACAAGCTCTTGTTGAATCAGGAAGCCATTTGTCAGGATTTGGAAAAAAATTGGGCCGTGGTGGCGGAAGCCATACAAACCATTTTGCGAAGAGAGCAATATCCAAGTCCGTACGAAGCTTTAAAACAACTTACACGCGGTAAAACGCATATCACCAAGGAGATTATTCACGAATTTATAGATACCCTGAATGTAAGTGAGGATGTCAAACGGGAATTAAAAAATATCACCCCCCATAATTATACCGGCATACATCCCAAATTCTGATTGAGAATATGAAAAATATTAGAAATTTTTGCATTATAGCACACATCGATCACGGTAAAAGCACTTTGGCTGACAGGCTTTTGCAATTTACCGGTGCTGTAAACGAACGCAATTTCCAAGACCAACTGCTTGATGACATGGATTTGGAACGTGAAAAAGGTATCACCATCAAGAGCCATGCCATTGAAATGACATATCATTATAATAATGAGGAATATATCTTAAACCTGATAGATACTCCGGGGCATGTGGATTTTTCGTATGAAGTATCCCGTTCCATAGCTGCCTGCGAGGGTGCTTTGTTGGTGGTGGATGCCACCCAGGGCATACAGGCGCAAACCATTTCCAATTTATATCAGGCCATAGACCATAATTTGGATATCATACCCATACTTAACAAAATGGATATGCCCAGTGCCATGCCCGAAGAGGTAAAAGACCAGATAGTGGATCTTTTGGGTTGCGATCATGAGGAAATACTTTCGGTGAGTGCCAAAACGGGAGAAGGCGTGGAAGAGGTGCTGCAGGCCATTATCGAGCGCATACGTCCTCCTCAAGGCGACAGCGACGCGCCTTTGCAGGCATTGATATTCGATTCGGTGTTCAATTCATTCAGAGGTATTTACGCTTATTTTAGAATATTCAACGGACAAATACACACCAACGACTTTGTTAAATTTGTCGCTACCGGTAAAGAATATCATGCCGACGAAATAGGTGTTTTGGGGCTCACTCCCCAACCCCGCAATGTGTTAAAAGCGGGAGATGTGGGTTATATTATCTCCGGCATCAAAAATGCCAAAGAAGTAAGCGTTGGAGACACCATCACCCATGTTAACAATCCGTGCCAAGAAGCCATTGCCGGTTTTTCGGAAGTAAAGCCCATGCTTTTTGCCGGTATCTATCCCGTAGAAGCCGATGATTATGAAGAATTGCGTTCTTCATTGGAGAAATTGCAACTTAATGACGCTTCCCTCACCTTTGAGCCGGAATCGTCGGCAGCACTCGGCTTTGGTTTCCGATGCGGATTTTTGGGACTTCTGCATATGGAAATCATCCAGGAACGTTTGGACAGAGAATTTGATATGGATGTGATTACCACCGTGCCGAATGTATCTTACAAAGTGATTACCACCAAAAAAGAAACTTTGGATGTGCACAATCCCTCCGGCATGCCGCCCGTTAACAATATAGACCATATAGAAGAACCATATATTTCCGCGCAAATTATCACCAAATCGGAATTTATAGGCTATATCATGAAATTGTGCCTGGATAAGCGCGGTACGCTGAAATCGCAGGTATATCTCGCTTCCAACCGCACCGAATTGACTTTTGACCTTCCTTTGGGTGAAATAGTTTTCGATTTTTACGACAAGTTAAAGAGTTGCTCTAAAGGATATGCTTCATTTGACTATTATTTAAATGGTTACAAAGAAGCAAAATTGGCAAAATTGGATATACTCCTCAACGGTGAATCGGTGGATGCCCTTTCCACATTAATTCATGTGAACCATGCCTATGAATTCGGACGCAGGATGTGCGAAAAATTAAAGGAACTGATACCCCGTCATCAGTTCGACATAGCCATACAGGCTGCCATAGGCGGCAAGATAATAGCACGCGAAACGGTAAAAGCCGTCCGCAAGGATGTTACCGCCAAATGTTACGGCGGTGATATCACCCGTAAGCGTAAATTGTTGGAAAAACAAAAACGCGGCAAAAAACGCATGCGGCAAATCGGCAATGTGGAAGTGCCCCAATCGGCATTCCTGGCTGTTTTGAAAATAGATTAATCAGGGCAAAACTGTCATTACAGGAGAATAATTTTCCCCTGTGCTTTTTTATACCCTATTCTTCGCTTTGGTAAGCAAAAAAAATATATCTTTGCAGAATAGGTCCGCCGCTAATAAAGGGCGGTATCATGCACATATACAGGAATAAATACATTATAGTACAATACAAAATATGTTGAAAGATAAAAAGATTTTCACCAAAGATGCTATTTTAGCCTATACTTATTTGGTAGTTGGTTGTATGTTGTTCGCCGTAGGCGATGTGATGTTTGTAAACCCCTATCTGATGGCTCCGGGTGGTGTATATGGTTTGGCCAACGTGTTCCATGCCTTATGGGGGTGGAAAATCTCTCTGGCCGGCGTGTGTATGGATATTCCCCTGCTGATTATAGGCACTTTCATATTAGGGCCCAAATTTGGTGTAAAGACAGTGATATCAGTCATTTTGATTCCGGTGTTCACCTATGTTGTGGAAACGCTTTGGGGCTATGCACCTGTTATTCATGACGGCGCATTCTTCGACACAGAACTTCAGTCGTCATTGTTTTTCATGGATGGTGATGTAAAACGTTACTTTATGCCCGATTTCTTTTTGAACACAGTGGTTTCGGGTTTGATATACGGTGTGGCCATCGGTATTATTTTCCGTTCCGGTGCCACTTCGGGAGGTTCTGACATTATCGCCATGGTGGCACATAAATATACCAAAATCAGTTTGGGCACCCTGGTGCTGATAGTGGATAGCATTATTTCTTTGACCACCCTCGTCGCTTTTGAAGACATTCGTCTGCCTATCTATTCCATTATCCTTATCTTCATCGAAAGCAAGATTATAGACTTGGTGGTGGAAGGTGTGAAAAGTTATAAAACGGCGTTCATTGTTACGGACCATATAGACGAGGTGAGGGATTTTATTATCAAAGACTTGGACAGAAGCGGTACTGTTTTTGCCGGTAGCGGTCTCTACCAAGGCGTAGAACGGAAAATGATTTATGTAACCTTGAGCCGTTCCGATTTGGTGAAATTGAAATCCAACCTCCGTTTTCTCGATCCGAATGCTTTTGTCAATGTGATAGAAAGTTCGGAAATTATGGGCAACGGCTTTAAATCTTTACCGCAAGAATAAAAAAAAACATATAATTATGGCAACAGTAAGTATTATTATGGGCAGCACTTCCGATTTTCCGATTATGGAAGATGCCGTAAAATTTTTAAATGAAATAGGCATAGACTGTGATTATTGTGCATTATCGGCACACCGTACCCCCGAATTGGTGATGGAGTTTGCCAAAAATGCCAGACAAAAAGGCACCAAAGTGATTATTGCAGGAGCAGGCGGAGCCGCCCACCTGCCGGGTGTGGTTGCAGCCTTTACCGCCATTCCGGTGATAGGCGTCCCCATCAAATCTTCCAATTCCATAGACGGTTGGGATTCCATATTATCCATTCTGCAAATGCCCTCAGGCATTCCTGTAGCTACGGTGGCGCTCAATAACGCCCGCAATGCCGCTATATTGGCGGCAGAGATGATAGCCACCGGCGACAATCAGCTGTACAGCCGTTTGATGGATTTTAAAGAATCACTGAAAAAGAAAGTGATGGATGCCAATAATCAATTACAAGGTAAATAAAAAAATATTCTCCCATGGACAATTTTATAGTATCAGCAAGAAAATATCGGCCGCAAAATTTCAGCAGCGTTGTAGGACAAGAAGCCATTACCACCACGTTACGGAATTCCATACTTAAACAACAAATAGGTCAGGCCTTTTTGTTTTGCGGTCCCCGCGGAGTAGGAAAAACCACATGTGCCCGTATATTTGCCAAAACTATCAATTGTACCAACCGCACACCCGAAGGGGAAGCTTGTAATGAATGCGAATCGTGCAAGTCGTTTCAAGCATCGGCTTCGTTTAATATATTTGAATTGGATGCCGCTTCCAACAATGGTGTTGACCAAATGAGAGAATTGGTGGATCAGGTGCGTATTCCCCCTACCAATGCCAAATACAAGGTATATATTATAGACGAGGTCCACATGCTGACGCAACAAGCGTTCAACGCCTTTTTAAAGACATTGGAAGAGCCGCCGGCATATGCCAAATTTATATTGGCAACCACAGAAAAGCACAAAATTTTGCCCACCATTTTGTCTCGCTGTCAAATATTTGATTTTAAACGTATCACCGTTGATGACATTGTCAACCATTTAATCAAAATAGCCGGGGAAGAAAATATCAATTTTGAGAAGAAAGCCCTGCATATTATAGCACAAAAGGCAGACGGCGGCTTAAGGGACGCCTTGTCCATATTTGACCAAATGGTGAGTTTCTCCGACGGCAATATCACCTATTCAAGTGTGATTGACAATTTGAATATTTTGGATACGGACTATTATTTCCGAATGATAGATAATTTTGTCAGCGATAATGTGGCAGATACATTATTATTGTACAACACCATTATGGAAAAAGGTTTTGAGGGCTCCCATTTTTTGGAAGGCCTCAGTGAGCATATACGTAATTTGTGCGTGTGCAAAAATGTGATTACCATTCCTTTGCTTTCCGTTACGGAGGATGTAAAAGAACTATACAGCAAACAGGCCAATAAGCTGGAAATGCGACAATTGGTGAATTTGCTCACCTTGTTTTCCGATTGTGAAGCCAAATACAAAACCGCCAACAACAAACGTCTGCATGTGGAAATAGCGTTGATGAGAGCATGCAACGTCAATAAGGTCAGGCAATCATGAGGACATAACCCCCGGGATAACGGACAATAGCAGCTCCGGCAATGTTACATCAGAGTACAAGGTGGACCGTACCTTTAAAAGGCCCGCCTTGCAGCCGTATTTAAAAACCACGTCCACCAAAGAAGTGCTCAATAAGCAACCCGAAGATGTGGCCATGCAAAAGCAAACGGAGCAAGCCCCCTCCTCTGCCCTGCCGGCTGCCGGAAAGGCAGAAAATACAGAGCAGGAAGAGGAAATGCCGGCTCAGGCACAAGGGGAACAAGCCAGCTTGAATATGGAGATGCCTCCCGTTACCGAAACGGAAATAGACCTGCTGTCAAGTGAAAACGCCGAAACAGACACAGACCCCGCTTTGGCAGACGAGGCTGCGGACAGCGACGGTAATACGAATGCGGATACCAATGATGTTGCCGAAAAAATCATTGAGTTGATAGCTGAAGCGGATGATAAATATTATCCTGTATGCTGCTATTTGAAAGAGTCGGAAATTTCAGTCGCAAAAGAACAAATCACCATACCTGTTAACAGTCACTTTTTATACAATCAGGTTGAAGAGGTGATGAGTGTGATACATAAAAAACTGAAAGAATTTTATGGCATTGATTTTAAAATAGATATACCCATCCGCCAGGCACAAGACGCTCAAGTGAATATCGACTGGTCGAATCCGGACGAGGTATATAGATGGATGGTTCAGAATAATTCCAAAATCAATGATTTTAAAATTGCGTTAAATTTAAATATACGATATTAAGCTTAGACAAAAAAAATATAATTTTGCACCCGTTAATTAATATTGAAATAAAATAAAAAAGTTAAATAAACAAAAAACACACAAGTATGAAAAAATTGTTTTTAATGATGTTTTTGGCGACTGTGATAGTCGGAAACATAACTGCCCAAAAGCAGTATAAATACGAAATAGTTCCTAACGATCCCATCAAGGCCCGTATTTACACATTAGATAACGGCTTGAAGGTGTACATGTCGGTATATAAAGATCAGCCGACTGTCAAAATAACCATTGCCACCAAAGCCGGCAGTAAGCTCGATCCTGCGGAAACCACAGGTTTGGCCCACTATTTTGAACATCTTATGTTCAAAGGTACCACCCATTTCGGTACCAAAGATTATGCAGCGGAAGAACCTTTGTTGAATGAAATAGAAAGGCTGTTTGAAAAATACCGTCAGATAGACGAATCAAAGGTGGAAGAAAGAAAAGCCGTGTACAAACAAATAGACAGCATTTCACAAATAGCAGCTCAATATGCCATTCCCAATGAATATGACAAATTAATGTCCATTATAGGTTCCACCGGCACCAATGCGGCCACATGGATAGATTTTACCAATTATTATGAAGAAATTCCTTCCAATCAGTTGGATAATTTCTTTTATATTCAAGCCGACCGTTTCCAAAACCCTGTTTTGCGTTTGTTCCATACCGAATTGGAAACCATTTATGAAGAAAAGAACATGACTTTGACCAAAGACAGCAGAAGAGCCAACACTGCTTTGATGGAAGCATTGTTCCCCCACCATCCTTATGGTACACAAACTACCATCGGAACCCAACAGGACCTCAGAAATCCTTCCATTACCAATGTGAAAAACTTTTTTGACAAATATTATGTTCCCAATAATATGGCTATTATTATGGCAGGAGATTTTAATCCCGATGAAGCCATAAAAATTATCGATAAATATATGGGACAAATGAAAGCCAAGACAATACCTCCGTTCACATTCACTCCGGAACAGCCCATTACAAGTCCCATAGTGAAAGAAGTGGTTGGAAAAGATGCTGAATTTGTGTATTTGGCATGGCGTTTCGGCAATCCTAACAGCGCTGAAATACCTTTGTTGACCATGGCCGACATGATACTTACCAACGGCTATGCCGGTTTGGTGGATTTAAATATCAACCAAAAACAACGTTGCCTGGGCGCAGGAAGTTCACCCAGTTTGTTGCACGACTATTCCTATCTCATGATGTACGGTTCGCCCAAAGCAGGACAAACCCTGGAAGAAGTTAAAGACTTGTTGATAGAACAAATAGAAAAATTGGCCAAAGGAGAATTTCCCGAATGGTTGCTCGAAGCTTCCATTAATGAATTGCGCAAACGGGAAATGTCGGATATAGAAAGTAATGAAGGCCGTGTGGATATGATGGAAGAATCGTTCTATCTGGATATTCCTTGGAAAGATGTAGTGTCTGAATATGACGAATTGGCTAAAATCACCAAACAACAAATAGTGGATTTCGCCAAAAAATATCTTACCAAAGACAATTGCGTAATCATATATAAACGCAAAGGCAAAGCCACGGATATTGATAAAGTGAAAAAGCCTAAAGTTACGCCCATCAAAATCAATCGTGAAGATAAAAGCCAATTTGTAAGCGACGTGGAAAACCGTGCCGTTAAAGAAATAGAACCCGTATTTTTGGATTTTGCCAAAGATATTAAAACCACATCGGCACAAAACGGCGTGGATGTGTATTATACCAAAAACGAAGACAATGATTTGTTTACAATGAGCTATGTGTTTGAACTGGGAACATATAACGACAAATATATGAATTTGGCCGCCAGTTATCTGGAATATTTGGGCACCAACAAATACACTCCCGAACAAATAAAAGAAGAATTATACCGTATGGGATGCAGTTTCAGTATGAGCGCCAGCGGAGACCGCAGTTATGTCACCATGAAGGGCTTAAGTGAAAATATGCCTCAACTGATGCGCCTGTTGGAACATATCATCAACAATGCCCAACCCAATCGTGAAGCTTGGGATAATATGATAGCCGATATCATGAAAAACAGAGAAAACGCTTTGTCCAATCAAAATGCAATAGTTGGACGTTTGGTGTCTTATGGTATCTATGGTCCTGAAAATCCTTCTTTGAAGACTCAATTGAGCGAAAAAGAATTAAAGGCCATTACTCCTGAACAAATGATAGCCAAATTGCAAGAGTGGATAAAATACAAACATTATGTTATCTATTACGGACCGCAGGAAATGAACGAAGTGGTGGTGAGAATTAATGAAATCCACAATCCTAAAGATTTGAAAGACGTTCCTGCACCATTACAATTTGCTGAAGAAAAACCGACCAAAAACAGAGTGTATGTAACTCATTATGATGCTCCGCAAATGGTGGTATACGGTGTATCCATCGGTGGTAAATATGATGTGAATTTAGAACCTGTGGTTGAATTATACAATTCCTATTACGGCGGAAGCATGAATGCTATTGTATTCCAAGAATTGCGTGAAGCCCGTGCTTTGGCTTATACCGCATTCGCTTCTTACAGCCAGCCCAGCCGTTTGGACCGTTTGGCCATGAACATTTCATACATCGGTTGCGGTAACGACAAAGTGGCCCAATCGTTGGATGCATTTATAGAATTGAATAACGGAATGCCTGAAAACGAAGCATCGTTCAACATTGCCAAAGAATCCATTATTAAAGAATTGCGTACACAAAGAATCACCAAAGATTCCAAAGTATGGACATATCTCTATCTCAAACGTATGGGCTTGAATAGCGATCCTCGTGAAATGATATTTAACACCATTCCTAATTTAACCTTTAACGATATCAAGAATTTCCAAAAAACTCACGTAAGCAATCAACCTACTACCTACATGATAGTTGGTGATACCAAAGCTTTGGATATGAAATATTTGAAGAAAATAGGTAAAGTTAAAGTGTTGAAACTTAAAACTATATTCGGATACTAAGATTCGGAATCACTTTTTTTCATTTTTCTTTTCGAATTTTTTTCTAGTAAGGGAGGACATAGTTCCTCCTTTTTTTGTGGCATCAAAAGAAAAAAAATATTATTTTTGCATTATGAAAAAATTGGTATTTCTATTTTTATTCCTGCAGACGGTGTTAAATGCACAGTCGCAATTGGCGGCACCGCAATTGTTGCAAACCAAAGCCGAACCCTATTCCCTGTTTTTGAAATGGACAGCCTCTGCAGGTGCAGACGGATATGAGGTAATCATAACAGGCGGCAAACAACAGAATTATTATGTGGGAAATACAGAAATACATATTATCGAAAATATCAGGCCGGGATGCGTGTATAGCGTATATATAAGAGCCTATGCTTTTGAAAATAATGCCCATAGCGGGCAAATACAATATTGGGTGCTTACCCCCCCTTCGGCCTTGCCCGCAAAAATCATTCCCCAAGGTTTTGTTGCCGTATGGAAAAGAAAATTAAAAGTCAACCGATATCGGTTCGAAGTAAGCCAAGACAGCAATTTTACCCAAACGGTATCTCCCTATAACGATTTGTACACCAGTAAAAAACGCTTTAAAGCCGCTCCCCTCCCTCCGGGAGTATATTATTACAGGCTGCATACTCAGGATTATCGCAACCGGGCATGCTATTCTAACATTATACAGGTGACGGTGCCATAAAAAAAGCGGGAAACACCTTCCCGCCTGATTTGTGGAGCATAACGGAATCGAACCGATGACCTTTTGACTGCCAGTCAAACGCTCTAGCCATCTGAGCTAATGCCCCGTGATTTGATGCGGCAAAGGTAACACTTTTTTTTGAAAAATACGGTATTTTGGCAGGAAAAAATACAAAATAAATTACACTGCCCCTTTATGCTTAAAAAATATCTTTTTTTTGGCTACACAATACCTTTTTTAGGTATCTTTGCATGTTTTTTTTTAGTTATTAAAATGGAAATAAAAAGAATTTTTGACTTATTAGATTGGTTGTCTGAAAACTATCAAAAAGACGACATGCTCAACGCTAAGCGTGACGGCAAATGGACACATTTCAGTACAAATGATTATTGTAAATATTCGGCATTATTGAGTTACGGATTTTACGATTTGGGATTGCGCAAGGGTGACAAGATAGTTACCGTTATGAACAATCGTCCTGAATTTAATATAGTGGATATGGCTTCGTCCATGCTTGGAGTAATCCATGTACCCATATATCCTACATTAAGTCAAGACAGCTATAAATATATCATCAATCACAGCGATGCCAAAATGCTGATTATAGGAAACCGCCAGATATACGCCCGTGTTAAGCCTGTGTTTGCGGATTGCAACCTGGAATATGGCGTATATACTTTGGATGAAATTCCAAGTGAAAAAGGCATCAGTGACCTTATCCGCAGAGGAATAGAAGTAGGGCCGGCGGTAGCGGCAACTATTCACAATATCAAACAAAACATATTGGAAGACGATATAGCCACCATAGTATATACCTCCGGCACCACCGGTATGCCCAAAGGTGTTATGCTGACTCATAAAAATTTGATATCCAATTTTATAGCCACATCCCGTGTGCAGCCTCTGAACAGCAATCATAGAAATTTGAGTTTTTTGCCTTTGTGCCACATGTATGAGCGCAGTTTGAATTATCATTATCAATATTTGGGGTTAAGCATTTATTATGCGGAAAGTTTGGCCACTATTGTTAATGATTTGGCAGAGGTGAAGGCACAGGGTTTTTGTTCCGTACCCCGTGTATTGGAAATGATATACGACAAACTCTATTCTGCAGGCAAAGATTTGCGGGGTATCAAAAAGACCATCTATTTTGCCGCTATCAGGCACGGACAACGGTTTGACTATAAGAAGAATTGTTGGTACAGAATGTTTAACAGCATATACGACAATTTGGTTTATTCCAAATGGAGAGCCAAATTGGGAAATGCTCCCTATTACATTATTGTTACCGGCGGTTCCGCCATGCAGACCAAGATATTACGTTTGTTTGCAGCAGCCAAATTATATGTGTTCGAAGGTTATGGTTTAACGGAGACATCCCCTGTGATAGCTGTTAACAATCCTAATGCCAAAAAGGTAAAAATAGGCACGGTGGGGCCTGTGTTGGAGCATGTGGAAGTAAAATTGGCGGATGACGGTGAAATTCTCACCAAGGGTCCCGGATTGATGAAAGGATATTACAAAGATCCTGAATATACGGCTCAAGTGATAGATGCGGAAGGCTATTTCCATACGGGAGACATAGGTGAATTCACCCACGAAGGCTATTTGAAAATTACAGACAGGAAAAAAGAGATATTCAAACTCAGTGCCGGCAAATATGTGGCACCGCAAATGTTGGAAAACTTATTTAAAGAATCTCCTTTTATAGATAATTTGATGGTAATAGGTGAAAATGAAAAATTCACTTCCGCCATCATATCGCCTAATTTCAATCATCTGCATTTTTGGGCAAGCAAACATAAAGTACATTTCCAGGACAATGCGGAATTGATCACTTTGCCTCCTATAGTTGAGCACATGCAGAAAGAAGTGGAAAAATACAATAAAAACTTAAGCCAGCATGAAAAAATAAAATGTTTCCGCATGGTGGAAGATGTATGGTCGGTGCAAACAGGCGAACTCTCCCCTACACTCAAACCCAAAAGAGCTATCTTGTATAAAAAATATGAATCCATTGTTAATGAAATATACAATAAAGGAAAAGAAAATGAGAACAACGGTTTCAGCATAAAACAAATCAATCTTACGGATGTGCACCTGCCGGAATTTATGCGCAGATTGTTCTCACCTTCGGAAGGCTCTGAAACCAAGTCGGTAAGCGCCAAAATGGATACCATACAGGTGCACGACAAAGTATTCCGCAAATATATAGACAATTCGGATATACAGCTTGCAGCGCAACGTATTGCCCGCGCAATTGACAAAGACTACGGTCAGGATATACCCATATTGGTCAATATATTGGAAGGCAGCACCATGTTTATGACCGACCTGATGAATTATATTACCATTCCCGTTGAGATATGCAGTGTAAAATGCACGTCATACAACGGGCTTGACAGCACCCAGGAAATCAAACAGTATTTGGATATCACCCGCGATGTTGCCAACCGCAGAATCATCATAGTGGAAGATATAGTGGATTCGGGACTCACAATAGAGCATTTGTATAAATATTTCCAAAGCCTGCAGGTAAAAGATATACGTATAGTAGCCATGACTATCAAACACGACAATTATCACGGCAATATTCCTGTGGATTACGAAGGTATTGCTGTGGACAACAAATTTGTTGTGGGTCACGGCATGGATTACAATCAATTGGGACGTAACTATAAGCATATCTATCGCCTAGATGAATAGAGGTTAAGGGTCAACAAAGAACAGCACAAAAAACACCGCAAAAAAAGATACATAACTGGATAAAAAAACAAAAATATAATAAAATCAGCATGTTAGCGTCGCATATCGATACCATTATTTTTGATTTTGGCGGAGTGTTGCTCAATTTAAACAAACAGGCATGTGTCAGCGCTTTTGCTGAATTGGGTTGCGATATTGCCCCTTATATGGACAATTATCGTCAAAAAGGATTGTTCTTATTGTTTGAAGAAGGAAAAATAAGCAATGATGAATTTTTCCGCGAATTGAAAAAAATAGTGGGCAAACATTGCACCGATGAAGATATCATGTGGGCATACAAACAGTTTTTGACCGATTTGCCGCAGGAAAAGCTGGAGCTTATTCTCCGCTTGCACCAAAGATACAGAATATTTCTTTTCAGCAATATCAATCAATTCGTTTTTGATTATTGTCGCCAAAAATATTTTGAAACACAAGGGCATACCCTGTCTGATTTTTTTGATAAAACATATCTTTCGTTCCAAATGGGGGTGTGCAAACCGGATGAACGTATATTTCGTCAAATGATAGAGGATGCGGCAATAGATCCCCGCCATTGTTTTTATCTGGATGACAGTACTGCCAACATAGAAGCCGGCATGCAGTTGGGATTCAATTGTTACCAACCCAAAATGAACGAAAACTTCTCTTTCTTATTCGAATAAATGCCAAAAATACTATAACATGTCAATATCAGTCAAAGAAGTAACCAAGATATTCGGAACGCAAAAAGCATTGGACAAGGTGTCGTTTAACATAGATAAAGGTGAAATTGTGGGTTTGCTGGGCCCTAACGGTGCGGGTAAAAGTACGATGATGAAAATTATCACCTGCTATCAAACCCAAACATCGGGAGATGTGAAAGTGTGCGGTTTCAACGTGTTGGATGCTCCGCTGGAAATAGCCCGGCGTATAGGCTATTTACCCGAAAACAATCCGCTCTATTTGGATATGTATGTCAAAGAAAGTCTGGAATTTATCGGTGGCGTTTATCACGTTTCGGATTTAAAGGCCCAGGTGAACAAAATGATAGAATTGACAGGTTTGGGAAAAGAACAACATAAAAAAGTGGGCACTTTGTCACGTGGATATCGTCAACGCTTGGGATTGGCCCACGCTCTGATACATAATCCTGAAGTGCTGGTGCTGGATGAACCCACCTCGGGATTGGACCCCAACCAATTGGTGGAAATACGCAATTTGATAACGGAAATAGGCAAAACCAAAACCGTTCTGCTTTCCACACACATTATGCAAGAGGTGGAAGCTATGTGTAACCGTGCCATCATTATAGATGCGGGAAAAATAAAAGCCGACGACACCATCGCCAATTTAATGCAACGCTCCGGAGGCAAAGGCATGGAAACATTGTTTCACCAACTTACGCAACATTAGCATTTATGCAATTTGCTTATCCGCACATATTATTTTTCCTTTTTGCCTTATTGATACCGCTGATAATACATCTGTTTAACTTTCAGCGATATAAAATACAATATTTTTCCAATACCTCTTTTTTGCGGGCTATACGGCAGCAACACCAACGCGAATCGGAAATAAAAAAACGGATTATATTATGCCTCCGTATGCTTGCTATTGCAGCCTTAATCACGGCTTTGGCCAAACCCTATATTCCTGCCGCCTCCGATTATGCCACCTCCAAGGTGATGATATATATCGACAATTCGTTTTCCATGGAAAACAAAAGCAAAAACGGCAATTTATTGCATGAAGCCAAACAACAGGCTAAAGCCATTGCGGATGCTTACGGTGATGATGTTGAATTTTATTTGCTCACCAATGATTTCAAGCCCGAATACAATATGGCTTTAAGCAAGCAGATGATTAAAGAGGAAATTGAAAAAACGGAAGCCTCACCTTCATCCCCTTCCTTTAGCCAAGTGTACCGTTATGCGGTAAATACGCTCCGTTCCTCTGCCCGTTCTGGTCCCGCGTTGTATTATATCTCCGATTTTCAATTGTCTGCAAGCG
Source organism: Bacteroidales bacterium (assembly GCA_017616775.1). GTDB lineage: Bacteria > Bacteroidota > Bacteroidia > Bacteroidales > WCHB1-69 > UBA1205. The sequence goes on along the minus strand of JAFZXM010000007.1, from coordinate 15,950 downwards.
ACTGGCAAAATATCACACCAGATACGAATGTGCATACATTTTTGGTGCCCCTGAAAGCGCCCCATATAAAAAATATCTGCATAGATTCCGTGTGGATATTGTCTCCGGATTATTTGCCGGGCACCTTGGTGAGTATGGGTGTAAGAGTAAAAAACTACAGTGATGAAACCATGGAGGCCGTGCCGCTGAAAATAATGCTCAACAACAAACAGAAAGCATTGTCTTCCCTGTCTGTAGAGGCGGGCAATACGGCAGAAATTATCGTCAACTTTATGGCAGACAGCACCTCCATACAATCGGGATATGTGGAAATTACAGATAATCCCATCGTGTTTGATGACAGAATGTATTTCAGCATATATGCGGGAACGGTGAAAAATATTTTACAGCTCTATACTTCCCGGGAAAATACCTATATCAGCACATTATTCGGTGCGGACAGTACGGTTAACTATCAAACAACGGAAGTTAAAAACGTTAATTACAGCATTTTAAAAGAACAACAATTGGTCTTGCTTGAAACGGATAATAATTTGTCCGACGGATTGATACAAGCGATAGAACAATATGTATCCGCAGGCGGCAATTTATTGCTGTTCCCTTCTGAAAGCAAAGAAACATACCATAACGATATCAATATGGCTTTGGGGACCACTCTGCTTGGAAAAGCCGACACAGCCAAGATCAAAATCGACAAACTGAATACGGAACATGTGATTTTTAAAAATGTATTTGAGCAATATCCGGAAAACATTGACTTGCCGGAGGTGAAATTCAGATATGTTCTGGACCGCAATATCGGCAATGCCAAAGAAGATATCATGACCTTGGAAAACGGGGAAAGCTTTCTTACAGCCGAACAGCACGGCTCCGGCATGGTGTACACATTGGCGTCGCCCCTGTCTTTGAATGCCGGCAATATGGTGGAGCATGCCCTGTTTGTGCCCGCAATATGGAACATGACTTTTTCCATGGATAAAGTCAACCTGTATTATACCATAGGCAACAATGAGCTGATAACCGTTAAAATACAAAAAGACATTGATGACAAACATCTGCCGGAGATAAAAGCGTATCATTCCGATATGGCCTTTATTCCGGAAGTGAAAACCACTCGTCCGTATATGCAGCTATTGGTGTATCATCAAGTGAATGCAGATGGAATATATGCCTTAAATTGCCAAAATGAACATCTGGCTGATGTGGCTTTCAATTACAGCCGCAAGGAATCTCAAATGGAATTTGAGGATGCCGGCAGCATAAAAGAGATATTGGAACAAACAAATCTGTCTTCCTTTTCTATATTGGATATACAACACAAATCCGCACAAAGCGTCACCCGTCACATCCGTCAGGAAGGCACTTCCCTGTCCGTATGGTTTATATTGTTGTGTTTGGCCTGCCTGCTGGCCGAGAGTACATTGTTAAGACGCTATTTTACGCAAAGTTAGCGATACAGGGTGAGCCTTTGACGTCCATAGTCGATAAGGGCATGGTATTTTTGTAAGATATCACTGCCTATCAGTCCGGCTACAGGCGGAAGTTGCAATTCTTTCAGCATCTCATTGATATGGCTGATATCCAATATTAAAAAAGAATATTGCCGTAAATAGATATCCCCTATTCTAATACCCGGCAACTTGCACATCAAAGTAGGCGTGTTTACATTTTCACTGGCGCTCAACACCTTATCGCCCACATTGATGGCCGATTGCTGATACCGGTTGCCCAATATCTGCGGGGAAAGGCATGAATGAGAAGCTCCGGTGTCCACTATCATACGATATTCTTTCCGGGCAATGCTTACCGATATGATCGGTTGAATATTCTGCCTGTTGTCCAGATATTGGATGTGTAAAGGAATATTGGTGGCGGTCATCAGTATATCAATGTTTTTATGCCCATTTCACGCACCTTCACCGCTATTGTCTCCAATTCGGCTTTGTCTATTTTTGTCAGATTTTTTTCCGGTGTTTCCCTGTCTATAGGATACAACATCACCGTATGGGGATGAATACGCTTTATTCTCTGCAGCCATGCCGACACTTCCTCTTCGGAGGTGTTGTCCACCTTTTGATCATCGTTATAACCGCGGAGAAAGAGTGTCTGTATGGTGAGTTTGCCGTCAAACAAGCACAATCTGTCGGTGATATGTTCTATATCTATAGGATGGAAAGGCTTGTTGATGATATTGAACATGGATTGTGTGCCTGCATCCAATTTCAGCAATGGATTGTCTGTTTTTTTTAAGGCACGCAAAACATCATCCCTGTACAATTGGGTGGAATTGCTTAAACAAGTTATGATGGTGTGCGGAAAATATTGATCCCTCAAACGGATAATATAATCATTAATCTCTTCAAATTCAGGATGAAGAGTGGGCTCTCCGTTGCCCGAATAGGTGATGGAATCAATAATTGCACCGCTATCGTGCAATTGTTGAAAGCGTTGTTCCAATACGGGTAACATCTTATCGGCATGCAACAGTTTGTTATATTGCACTTCCGATGTGCGTCCCCAACCGCATTCACAATAAATGCAATTGAAAGTACATAATTTGATTTCTTCCGGCATAAGGTTGATGCCCAATGAATTGCCCAATCTTCTGCTGTGAATGGGACCGAATATGATTTTATTGAATAAAATTCCCGACATGATAATTTTTTTTGCAAAGGTATCATATTTTAATCAAGAGAAAGACAGCCGGACAAAATTTTTATATTCTTTCCGCAGTCAAAGGCAACAGCTGTTGCCCGCGCAAACATACAAGCCTTTGCTTTTACTGCTGGTAATAAATATTCAAAAAACAGGAATGCCTGTCGTGTTGTTCCATTTGCATACGGTAGATATGATTTCTGTTGCTATAATACATGATATCCGCTTGTTCGGTGAAATATGCTTCACTTTGGATAAAATCTTCATCTTTAGTTATTCCCGAATTCATTGACGACAAGTAAAACCTGCAGGCTTCATCATTGGCGGCAAATAATATCATATCGTCCAAGATCATATAATTTTTCAAACGGGGCATCTCCCCGCCGATATTCCAGCGCAGACAGACAAAATTCGGGATATCCGCTCTCCCCACTTCCTGACGGTTGATGGAAAAAGTATCGTAATATACGTGTGCACCTTCTGTGGTAAGGGTGTCTTTTTGCGTGAGAAAAAACAGATTCTCAATGGTTTCCTGCAGATATTTGGGCGATATCATCACATAGCTGTAAGTGCTGCCGGAAGCATGCGTGAGGGTGAAATACATTACAGCTGACGGTTGAAAATATTGAAACCATTTATTCTGTTCTATGGAAAAATGATTTGAAACGCGCAGCCATGCATATGCACTTTCCTGCAACAAAAATATCCGTGAGGTGTTGTCGGGCAAAAAGGCAGTATATTTGCTTATATCCGCCTTGTGCGTTTGAGATGACAATGCCGGTTCGGAGACCACATCGGCATTAGCTGTGACGGCATAGTCCTTGTTGATTTTCAAATCTATCTTTCCGAACATTTCCGGCCGCAGACTGTATAATATTTGGGAACACGAAGTGTTCGGTGTTGTTTGTGACAAGTGGCAGCTGACATACAATCCTGTGCCGGCAGGACGACCGTAAACAGAGGTGTCTTTCTTAGTTCCGCTTTCCAAAGCGTTGATAGACGACCTCAACAAATTGTAACTGACCGAGGCCGTCAACAAATTTTGATAAAGATAAAAATATCCGTTGTATCCATGTGCCGTATCATGATAAATGGTATGCCCCTTGTAGGCGGTGCGGGCACAAGCGGAATGCTTGACTCTGTTTTCCACCTCTTGCTGCCCGTCTTTTTTCATGGAGGCTATCCATAAAAAATCATAATGGCCGTTCTTGGGAAAAACGGCAATTTTACATTCTTCTATATATGTATTGTTTAAATGTTTGTTGTATATTATTTCAAGTATCGGTTTAATTTTACGAATAGCATCTTCCTGCAAAATAATATCGTTGAGCATCCATGGGATATCACATCCTGTGATGCTGTCGGAATGCACTATTATCATACTGTTTTCGGGTATTACGGCGTAAGGGTCCGTTTGCGGTTGGTTCAGATAGGCATAAAACTTAATCAAAGTGACAATAATGGCGACTGCTACCGCCACGGTAACAATACATGCCGCTATCCATTTGATTTCCTTGGTTTTGAATTGCATGGTTTAAAAAGATAATTTTAATTGTTGCGGTATCAATGTAAACGATTTCCGGTGATGTACGGTAATGCCGTATTGTTGTATAGCCTGTCTGTGGGCGGCGGTGGGATATCCTTTATTGTTGTCCCAGCCGTATTGTGGAAATTCCAGGGCCAGATGTTCCATATATTCGTCCCGGTGTGTTTTGGCCAATATCGATGCCGCGGCTATGCTAAGATAGGTGGCGTCTCCTTTAACAACACATGAATAAGGCAAGTGACGGTGACTTTGAAATTTATTACCGTCTATCAATAAATATTCCGGCTGTATTTTCAATTGTTCCACTGCCCTGTTCATGCCTAACACCGATGCCTGCAAGATATTGATTTTATCTATAATTTGCGGAGGTATCATCACTACCGCCCAAGCCAAAGCGTTTTCTTCTATCAGCATTCGCAATTGTTGGCGTTTGCGGGCGGACAGTTGTTTGCTGTCGTTAATGTCTTCATTGGTGAAATCGGGAGGGAGTATCACTGCGGCAGCGCAAACGGGACCAGCCAAACAGCCTCTTCCCGCTTCGTCGCATCCGGCTTCTGTTCTTCCTTTTTGCATATAAGGCTTAAGCATGGGTGCAGGCGGTGTTAAAATAGTTCAAATACACATCCTTGAGGGCCTGAAATGAATATTTTTGCTCTACGGTAAGCCTGCCCTGCTTTCCTATGTGTTCTCTCAAATCGGGATGATCAATGAGCAAACTTATTTTTTCCAGCCACGCCTGTTCCGTATCGGCTAAATATCCGTTGACACCGTCTTGTATGATTTGTGCGTTCACTCCCACAGGCGACATGATAACAGGAATGTTATAGGCCATGCATTGCAGCCCTTTAAAGCCGCATTTTCCTCTTGACCACTGGTCATCGGGCAAAGGCATAATGCCTATGTCAAAGCTGGACAGCTGACGGGATTCCGTGTCTTGCTGCCATTTTACATTTTCTATGGGCAAATCATCGGCATGAAGTTCCACATCGGCAATGATTTTAAAATACACCCTGTCGCCGTATTTGCGATAGATGGCCCGTAAAATAGGCAATGCCCACCGTATGTGCTTGATAGTGGTGGTACTGCCTATCCATCCTATGCATATTTTTGAATGTTGCCCGTGCGGATACACTTGGATGGTGTCCAAATCCAAGGTGGTGGGAAAAATCTCCACCTGCTGCGCATATTGAACGGCATAATCGTACAAATATTTGTTGCCTACTATGGTCATTTCGGCATAATGCATTATCCTGTTGATTTTTGCCGGCGACTTTAACCACCGCCAACTTCTGTTGGCTTCTGACACATCCAATAAAAAGATGGCGTCGTCAAAATCGAAAAACACATGCTTGCAACGGCGGGAAAACAAATATTCAAAGACAGTGGACCGTGTGAACAAGGCTTCCCTGTAGATAAAGATGATATCATATTGTTTGGCTTTGACAACATCTTTGATGCGTATGAATATACATTTGACAAAGATGTACAATTTACGCAGAATATGCTTTTTTTTGTAAAAATATTTATCATCATTTTCGCTGATCAGATACGACAAATCACAGGTATAACCGTTGTTTTGCAAATAATTCATATATTGCTCAAATCTAAAACGCTGACCCGGTGAACGGCCTTTTCTGTGCGGTGCTATAAACAATATTTTTTTCATATCAAACAAAATTCACATACAATGCCAAAATATATAACAATACCAGAGCATAATTCCACACCTTGGTTTTGAAATGGAATATCCCCACCGACATTAATGTTACCGATACCATGCCCCATAAGGATAAATAAAGATGATGTTCATCTTTGAACAATATCATCAATAACATTAAAAGCACATAACTGATCATGAGTACATACCATTTTTTTCTGCGATTCACCACCACCTTGCTCGATTTGGTGTACATTTGTACGGTAAAAACACTCACCATCACCACACTTGCCGCAATGCTTATCACTTCTACCAAACGCGTGTGCATCATAGCCCCTTCCCAACGCCAATTCCATGCAGCATAGCCTGCAGAAGTATCCGTCAAAAAAGCATAAGCCCACTGATATACCAATAACAAGCCCCATCCTAAAATGGGAATGATGATGCGCTTGAATGTTAAATCCCTGTTGATTAAATAGATAAAATACAACAAAAACAATAATAAAAACAATGGCGGATATATCAGTGACAAAAAACCGCAGACAAAACCATACATAAATTCATTGTCGTGCTTGCCTTCGGTGCTGCTGACCAATATGCGGGGCAAGATAAAATAAAGAAATATGCTTTCCACTATCATATTGGACAAGGCTACAGAGGTAGGCAAAACCACATGCATGAGTGCATAATATATCACCGTTCTATAATCTCTCAGCTCTATCAAATTGTGATATAAGAGCATATAATGCAAATATATGCCGTTTACCGTCAGCATCAGCAACAATAACAAGCGATACACCCCTATCGGCATGTGGACCCATGATTGCGGTAACAATTGCAATGATTCCGTCATTTGGCCGGCAGGCATCAGTAATATTTTTATCACAATGGTGCCTAATAAAACAAATATGTAAACAAATTGCAACCACAATGCCGTTTTACGATAACCGGAGTACATTATATTGATATTGAAAGCGTTACAGATGTGTCGTTTACGTTGAATATGGCAGGTGCATTGAAGATAAGCGCTCTGTTGTCTTTGATATGTCCTGCGGGAAAATCAAAACAAACAGGATAATCGTATTCTTTTACGCAATCATAGATAATTTCTTTGGCGGTTTTTCCGAAAGGAACGGTGTTGTCGTGCATGTCGCTCATGCCACCGACTATCAATCCTTTAAGCCTGCTGAGTTTGCCGCTGCGTTTCATGCATAGCATCATGCGGTCGATATGATACAGATATTCGTCCAAATCTTCTATAAACAATATCTTGCCATCGGTGTTTATATCCGAAACCGACCCGTTGACGGCGTATAATATGGATAAATTGCCGCCCACTATTTTTGCCTGCGCCCTGCCTTGTCTGTTTCCTTCCGCAGCGGGAACGGAATAATGCAAAGAGCCTGTAGTGAGTGCCTGCCACATGGTGTTCACGGCGGCGGAAGCATAGCTTTCGGCATCTATATTGACGGGCATGGTGCAATGTAAAGACGGCAAATTCAACACCTGATTGATATGGGCATGAAAAACGGTAGTATCGCTATATCCGCACAACCATTTGGGATGCTTGGCAAAAGCGGAAAAATTCAGTTTATCGATAATACGTATGCCTCCGTATCCGCCTCTGGCGCAAAGGATGGCTTTGATTTCAGGATTGTCAAGGGCTTGTTGGAAATCTTTTGCCCTTAGTTCATCCGTGCCGGAAAATTGGTGACATTCACCGAAGAGCAAGTCCGAACAATAGCAATCGACACCTTGATTTTTAAAGTAATCAATGGAAGGTTGCAATTCCTCTAAAGAAATTTTTCTGGCAGGAGCCACTATCTGAATTTTATCACCCCGTTGTAATAACTGCATGTTATCCTATGTTTACACCGTTTTTCACCACGTCGCCGGGTGTTATCAGCACCAAGCGGCCGTCGCTGTCTTCTGCGGAAAGTATCATGCCTTCACTTTCCACTCCTTTCAGTTTTTTGGGGGCAAAGTTGGCGATAAAGCACACCTGCCTGCCCACCAATTCTTCCGGATGCGGATAATATTTGGCAATACCGCTCACTATCGTACGGGATTTCACCCCGTCGTTGATACGGAATTGCAACAGTTTGTCCGCCTTGGGCACTTTAAAGCACTCTTCCACTGTGCCTACGCGGATATCTATTTTGCCGAAATCGTCAAAGGAACACAGCGGTTTTACCGCTTTAGGCATAAACGATGCCGATTCGTTGGCTTTTTTAATATCCGCCAAACGCTGCATCTGCTGCTCAATGGCGGCGTCTTCTATTTTTTCAAACAGCAAGGCGGCTTCCGCTATCGCGCTGTCTGCCGGCAACAAGTCTATGCCGCCCGCCTGCTGCCATGCACATGCTGAAGTATGCAGCATGGCCTGCATTTTTTTTGCCGTAAAAGGCAAAAACGGCTCGCTCAATATGGCCAGGTTAGCAGCCAACTGCAAAGACAGGTTCATGACGGTGGCCGTTCTTGCAGGGTCGGTTTTGATTAACTTCCACGGCTCGTTGTCGGTAAGATATTTGTTGCCCAAACGTGCCAAATTCATCAGTTCGCCCAAGGCTTCCCTGAAATGGAATTTTTCAATATTCCTGCCTATCAATTCCGGAAATTGCGCCATTTGTTCCGCCATCAGCCTGTCGGCTTCGTTCAATTCACCGCGGGAGGGCACCTTCCCATTGTAATATTTGTGTGTCAACACCACACTCCTGTTGACAAAATTGCCCAATATGGCCACCAATTCATTGTTGTTTTTGGCTTGGAAGTCTTTCCATGTAAAGTCATTGTCTTTGGTTTCGGGAGCGTTGGCAGTGAGCACATAACGCAAAACATCCTGCTTTTGCGGGAAGTCGCTCAGATATTCATGCAGCCACACCGCCCAATTTCTGGAAGTGGATATTTTGTCGTTTTCCAAATTCAAAAATTCGTTGGCGGGCACATTTTGCGGCAATATATAGCTGCCTTCCGCCTTCAGCATGCAGGGGAAAATGATGCAATGGAACACGATGTTGTCTTTGCCGATAAAATGGATGAGTTCCGTATCTTTGTCTTTCCACCATTTTTCCCAATCTTCGGTATATTGCTTGGTAAAAGAGATGTATCCTATGGGGGCGTCGAACCATACATACAGCACCTTGCCTTCCGTATCGGCAACAGGCAGTTTCACGCCCCAGTCCAAATCCCTCGTCACCGCTCTGGGCTGCAAGCCCATGTCTATCCACGATTTGCATTGTCCATATACTGTTGAACGCCAATCATTTTTATGTTGTTCCAATATCCAATCCCTCAAAAACGGTTCGTAATCGTTTAACGGCAAAAACCAATGTCTGGTATTCTTTTTCACCGGTGTGGAACCGCTCAAAGTGGATTTGGGATGAATCAAATCCATGGCGTTAAGGCTGGTGCCGCATGCTTCACATTGGTCTCCGTAGGCTTTTTCGTTGCCGCAATGAGGACAGGTGCCTGTGATATATCGGTCTGCCAGAAATTGTTGAGCCTCTTCATCGTAATATTGCTCTGTGGTGCGTTCTATAAATTTGCCCGCATCGTACAACTTTTTGAAATACGCTGCCGCTGTTTGGTGATGCACCTCCGATGATGTGCGGGAATAGATATCAAAACTGATGCCGAAATCTTCAAACGACTGTTTTATGATATGGTGATACCGGTCCACTATGTCTTGCGGACTTACCCCTTCTTTTCTGGCTTTGATGGTGATAGGTACGCCGTGTTCGTCACTGCCGCCTATAAACAGCACCTCTTCTCCGCACAAGCGCAGATAACGTGCATAAATGTCGGCAGGCACATACACCCCTGCCAAATGACCTATGTGCACGGGTCCGTTGGCGTATGGCAATGCCGATGTAATGGTATGTCTTTTATATTTTTTGTCGGTGTATAACATCTTGTTTAAATATTACTGAATTTCAATTGTTTCTATTATTACATAATCATGGTCAACAATATCGGAACAGGTATAATGCCGTCGGTGGTATATAATATATCCGAAGTATAGTTGCTTTTTCCTTTGTACACATGCGTTCCGTTGTAAGTATAAAGTATATCTGAGGTATAGGTACTGTTGCCCTTGTAAACATATTTTCCGTCCCAGGTGAACAAAATATCGGAACTATATTTGCTGTTGCCCCTGTACAAATGTTTGCCGTCCCAGGTAAAAAGGATGTCGGAACTATAGCTGCTTTTGCCTTTATACACCTGTTTTCCGTCATATCCGCACACTATATCGCTGCTATAGTTGCTTTTGCCCTTATAGAGATATTTGCCGTCCCAAGAGAAGATAATGTCGGAAGAATATTTGCTGTTGTTTTTGTATATATACCTATTTCCTGACATAAAAAGCGTTGATAAAACCAATGATAAAACCGCTATATATTTCATTTTTCCTTAATTCTTTTAACATGTTTGTTGCCGTTGGGGCATCATTTCCTCCGGAATGTGCAGTTTCCATCTTCTGTGGCTCCACAACCAATACGGAGGCTGAGAGGTAATATCCCGTTCCAGACGGGCTACATATTCTTCTATCACCTTCCCGTAGGGAATGTCAGAGGCATTGTCACATATCGGCTCTAATTCTATTTCATAGTAGCCTGTCCGGGGCTGCCTTACCACATAATAAAGCACCGGATAATGATATTTTCTGGCAAAATATTCCGCTCCGTAAATAATGGCTGACGGCTGGTGCAAAAACATGGTAACATACGATTTGTTCACGTTGGCGGGCGACTGGTCGCACAACATCATATAGGCACAAGGTTGATGTTCTTGCTCATATTTTTCAAATGTCTCCCTTACCGTGTCGGCAAACACCACTTCGGTACCGTAACGCGTTCTGGCGCGGTTGACCAGCTTTTCAAACACCTTGTTCGTATTGGCTTTGCCCACGCCTACTCCATGGTGCCGGAATTGCAATGCCAGCGACAAAACCATCCACTCCCAGTTGTTGTAATGACTTGACATGAGCACCACACTTTGCCCTTGGTCAAAATATTGATTGACAAGCTCCGGATTTTTGCAGTGATAGTGTTCCAACACTTTTTCTTTGGATAATGTCAACATTTTCACTCCTTCCACAAATTGGTGGCAAAGGTGTGTGCGATATTGTTTTTCAATAAGCAGCAATTCCTCTTCCGATTTCTCGGGAAAGGAATTGTGCAAATTGGTTTTCACCACATCTTTTCTATATCCAATCCAATCACAAACCACTATTTTCACCAATACCGACAACTTATACAAGATGCTTAACGGCAATAGTGACAAGGGATAGAGAATGCAATATATCAAAATGCGTGTAAGCATAGACTATAATTTTGGTCCTGCTGCCACTAATGCCTTGCCGGCTTCGTTGGAGGTGTATTTTTCAAAATTCTTTATAAAGCGGCCTGCCAAATCTCTTGCTTTCTCTTCCCATTGTGAAGCTTGGGCATAAGTGTCTCTCGGGTCAAGAATGTTAGGATCTACGCCGTGCAATGCTGTCGGCACCTCTAAATTGAACAAAGGAATAGTTTTGGTTGGTGCTTGATTGATAGAACCATCCAAAATGGTATCAATAATTCCTCTGGTATCTTTAATGGAAATACGTTTGCCCGTGCCGTTCCAACCGGTATTGACCAAATATGCCTTGGCACCGGATTTCTTCATTTTCTTCACCAACTCTTCACCGTATTTGGTCGGATGCAGTTCCAAAAAGGCCTGACCGAAACATGCTGAAAATGTGGGTGTAGGCTCGGTGATGCCGCGTTCTGTGCCTGCCAACTTGGCTGTAAAACCGCTCAAGAAATAATATTGGGTTTGTTCCGGCGTAAGAATAGATACAGGAGGAAGCACTCCGAATGCATCTGCCGACAGGAATATCACATTGTTGGCATCCGGTGCGGCGGATACAGGTTTTACTATATTTTGAATATGATTGATAGGATAAGATACACGGGTGTTTTCGGTAACGCTCTTATCCGCAAAATCTATCTTACCGTTTTGTCAACAGTCACATTCTCCAACAATGCGTTTCTTTTGATGGCATTGTAGATGTCGGGTTCGGATTCTTTGTCCAGATTGATCACCTTGGCATAGCAGCCGCCTTCAAAATTAAACACGCCATTGTCGTCCCAGCCGTGTTCATCATCCCCTATCAACAAACGTTTGGGATCGGTGGAAAGCGTTGTTTTGCCGGTGCCGGAAAGACCGAAGAATATGGCGGTGTTTTTGCCTTCCATATCCGTGTTGGCAGAGCAATGCATGGATGCTATTCCTTGCAAAGGAAGATAATAGTTCATCATGGAAAACATGCCTTTTTTCATTTCCCCGCCATACCATGTGTTGATAATCACCTGCTCGCGAGAGGTGGTGTTGAAGGCAACACAGGTTTCGGAATTCAATCCCAATTCCTTGTAATTGTCCACTTTTGCCTTGGAAGCATTGTAAACAACAAAGTCCGGAGTGAAAGATGCCAACTCTTCTGCTGTCGGTTGGATGAACATATTTTTGATAAAATGTGCCTGCCATGCCACTTCCATGATAAAACGCACTGCCATGCGGGTATCCTTGTTGGCACCGCAAAAAGCATCGACAACATATAATGTCTTGTTGCACAATGCGTTTACGGCAATCTTTTTCACTTCCGACCACACCTGTTCATTCATGGGGTGATTGTCATTTTTGTATGCATCGCTAGTCCACCACACTTTGTCATGGGAAAGACTGTCGTCAACAATGTATTTGTCTTTGGGAGAACGACCGGTGAAAATACCTGTCATCACATTTACCGCACCCAATTCCGTTAACTGACCTTTGTCGTAACCGGTGAGAGCGGGATCCATTTCGTGTTGGTACAATTCTTCGTATGACAGATTGTGGTAGATTTTTTCTACTCCTACTATTCCGTAACGTGTTAAATCTAATGTCATTTTATATTGGTGTTAAAAAATTTTACAAAATACAAAATTACTAAAAAAAAGCGAAAAAAGTGATGATTGCCGAAAAAAATCCTCTCACGTTTTTTCAAAAAAAACTTGTCATCATTTATAGGTGCTGAAAACGGTATTACATCAAAAAAGGTTTTACCGTTCTGCAAGCCGTTTCGTATATGGTAACACCAACGTAAAACGTCTCTACCTTTCCCCCTTCTAAGAGGGTCAGGGGGATTCTCATTCCCCAGCAAGACAGGCAGAAAACCTTTCCCCCTTCTAAGGGGGCCAGGGGGATTTTACCCTTATCCCGCAGATGTATTATTTACTTTTGTCTTGATACAAGGACGTTTCATGAAACGTCCCTACAGATTCATCGAATGCCCCTGTGGTATGCCGACGTTGTGCCATGAAATAATCGTAACAGGTTAGCCAATGCGAATCCGCCGTTTTCTGCCACCTTTGGTGGCGGTTTTCTCGCAAAGCGGTTTTCTTGTCAGAGGATGGACTAAAGTGGAAGTGAGTGAAAATTTAGCTGCAAAGCTTGCTTTGCAAGGAAATTTTGCTCGCTTCCCTTGTCGTGCAACGAGAAACATCCTCTGACAGTTTTTTTAAAAATTTATTAAAAGAAAACTCGTCAATGGCAGATCTTCCCCCTTCCAAGGGGGCTGGGGGGATTCTCTTTCCCCTGCAAGAAAGGCAGAAAACCTTCCCGCAGGTATACAAACAAAAAAGTTCCTTGGAAAGAAACTTTTTTGTAACATTCAATCAATCCGTGAAAATTTATAAATAAATATCCCTTTGACCCTTATCAATTTTTTCCAAATTGGAGAGTATCACTTTGCGAAGATTTTCATCTTCCACATCTTGTTCCACTATTTTCCGTATAAGAGCTTTGCCTTTCTTTTTGGTGTCGGCGGAAGCAAAATCATTGAGATATTCATTGAAAGTAAACAATCCGTTAGGCAAACAAAATTGTTTGATAAGGCCGGGTTTGGCCAAATCCATAAAATCAGCTCCTACCCTGCCCTTTCTATAACAGCCTGTGCAGAAAGAAGGAATATAACCGCCGTCTATCATATTGGATATCACATCGTCCATGGTACGGTGGTCTCCCAATGAAAATTGGCTGCCTGTTCCCTCTTCTTCTTCGCTATAGGCTCCGGGATTGGTGCGTGAACCTGCCGAAATTTGGCTTACACCGTATTTAATCAGCTCCTTACGCATAGTATCATTCTCTCTTGTGCTGAGTATGATACCCGTATAAGGCATGGCTATACGGATAATGGCTATTATCTTTTTAAAATCGTCATCCGATACGGGATGCGGAATATGATTGGTAAACTCCACACCTTCAGCAGGTTCTATACGAGGGAAGCTTACTGTGTGCGGACCGCATCCGAATACCCTTTCCAAATGGGCTGCATGTTCCATAATAGCCAATATCTCAAACCTATAGTCCACCAAACCGAACAATACGCCCAAGCCCACATCGTTAATGCCGCCTTCCATGGCCCTGTCCATCACCAACAAACGATTGAGATAATCGGCTTTGGGTGTGCCTGCCGGATGAAATTCCTTATATGCTATAGGGTCGTATGTTTCTTGGAAGCATACGTAGGTGCCTATTTTCTCCGCTTTGAGCCGTTGGAATTCCTCTATGCTGAGAGGTGCCAATTCCACATTGATACGACGGATGTAATTACCATTATCCCGAGCAGCATAGGTTCTGCGGATGGCTTCGCAATAGTAGTTGATATCATTACGCGGCGATTCTCCGCATATTAACAACACCCGCTTGTGCCCTTCGTGCAACAGACTTACCGTTTCACGCTCTATCTCATCCATAGTCAGCACCTTGCGCTTGATCACCTTGTTGTCACGACGGAAAGCACAATATACGCAATTGTTTACACATACATTGCCGGTGTAAATAGGGGCAAACAATACCAAACGTTTGCCATATATCTGCTCTTTTGCATATTTGGCCACCTCCATAATGGAGTATATTTGGTCATGATTGGTGACACGTAACAATACAGCCACATCTTCCAAAGACAAACCTTTTAGTTTTTTAGCCTTCTCCAACACCTTGCTTACATCCTCTTCTGTGGGCTCTCCGCCCTGAAGCAGACCGTATAGTTTATCTCTGTCGATGAAATTCTCAAACTTTTTATCTTGCATAATATTATGATGTTTTTATTAATAACGATTTTACTTTCACACCTTTTATTTTCCCCAATTTACCGGTGAGCGCGTTGATGGTGTCGGCATCACTTTTTACTGCCACGGAAATAAGTGAAAGCTGCTCCTCACGCAAAGGCATGCCGTTACGTGAAAGTATCATATCGGCATACATCGACAGCAAGGCATTCACCTCTTCCACTATATTTCTATTGAATATGACTATACTTATTATTCCTATTTTCTTCTCCATCAGTGTAATACTTTTGAATCAGGGGGAATGTACACTCTTGCAACCATACAATGCCTGCTCAAGTTTTCCGTTTGCAAAGGTAACATTTTGTTTGTTACCATTAATGAAAATAATGAAAAATATTCTTCTTTGATGCCGATAACTGCCATCTAGCTGAAGAAATAAAAGAAAACACTGCAATGACGGATCTTCCCCCTTCCAAGGTGGCCGGGGGGATTCTCATTCCCCAGTAAGACAGTCAGAAAACATTCCCCCTTCTAAGGGGGGCAGGGGGATTTTTGCCTTATCCCGCAGATGTTTTCTGTCATCCTCTGACAGTTTTTTTAAAATTTTTATTAAAAGAAATCACGGGCTTTGTAATTCTATTGTGGCAAGGAAATTTGATTAGTTGATAGTTTTTTTTGTAAAATTATTTAGCAAGCATTTGACTACATGTTCGGGATTATTTTGAATGTATTGTTCTTTGGAAAATAATTAGAATCCCCCCTGCCCCCTTAAAAGGGGGAGCTTGGCGTTCCGTCAGTTTTTTAACGCTTTTTCATCGAATGCCCCTGTGGTATGCCGACGGTGCTCCATTAAATAATCGTAACAGGTTAGCCAATGCGAATCCGACGTTTTCTGCCACCTTTGGTGGCGGTTTTTTCGCGAAGCGGTTTTCTTGTCAGAGGATGAACTAAAGTGGAAGTGAGTGAAAATTTAGCTGCAAAGCTTGCTTTGCAAGGAAATTTT
>JAFZXM010000006.1 GCA_017616775.1 Bacteroidales bacterium | reverse complement strand
CAGCCTCCTTTTTCTTTCACATGCAGTTCAAACTGCTTTTGGCACAAGGAACGGAAAAGAAAAATCCCTTTGCTACATAAAAGAAAATCAGGTTTTGTGAATCATGCCGCTACTGCCACCGTGGCCGGACAATAGCGGCGGACATTCGCCCAAGTTCGTTTTGCACAAATACCAAATATGATTTCTGTGACGAAACAAACCGGCAAAAATTGTATTGTTTTGCGGTTCTGCATCATGATAAGAGAGAAACAAACATGTACCGGCTTGCAGCCAAACAACAACGATACCGAAAGCAGCAAGGATTTTCCAATATATCCTTTGCCAAATTTTCATGCTGTTTTCTCTTATATTTGATCTCATTTTATTTGCCTTTATATTCAATGTAAAAAAACATTGAATTTTACGGCTGCAAAATTACAACAAATTTTTCAAAAAAAGATAGCACTTTTCGTGCAAAATGCGTCACTTTTCGTGCATGGTGCGAAATTTTTGCGGAGTTTTCCCGATAATTTTGGTAAAAATTCTAATAAAATAAGAAGTGTTGTCAAATCCCAGACAATGGGCGACCTCTTTTACGGTCAGTGTGGTGTAGCGGAGCATCCGGCAGGCTTCTTCCATGCTGCGGGACAAGATATAGCCCTTGGAGGATTGCCCCAATGTCTCCCTGACCATGCGGTTGAGATAGTTGGTGCTCACTTTAAGCTGTTTGGCGTAAAACTCCACACCGGTTTCCGTTTTGAAATGCTCGTTGACCAATTCGCAAAAACGCGTTATACGCGGCTCGCTACTGTCGCGTTGCCATGACCTGACAGGATTGGCATTCAGCAACAAAGCCAACACTTCATACAGCATGGCACGGATCAAATGGATGTTGCGGGAAAGGGTTAATTCCAGCTGTATTTTCTTGTAAAGGTCTTTTATCTTATTATATAATGTAACATCAAGTTGCACATAGGGAGAAGGCCGGTTGGAAGCAAAATAAGGCAGGTCATCAAGGAAATGCCGGTCGTGTAAAAAAGAGAGAACAAAGTCCCGTTCAAATATCAGTTCAATGGAGGTGAGGCCTTTGTCCTTCAAGACGGTGCATACACCCCCCGGGCGGGAGAATGCCACCAGTCCTTTGCGAACCTTGCAGGGAACTCCGTCCACTTCCACATCTCCCACACCGCCGGTAGTGAGCATAATGCCATAAAAGGTATGCCGCATCACCTTGGAAAAGTTCTTGCTGCCGCGAATCATTTCAATAGTCACTACGTCTATAAGCAACCCGTTGCCATATTTTTCTTTTTTGAATTTTACAATCGGAATCTGTTTCGCCATAATACATATATTTGAAAATGCAAAAATACAACAAATTTTTCAAACGAAATAGCACTTTTCGTGCAAAAAATAGCAATTTTCGTGCATCGCCGGCAGGTAAAATGCCGATAATCAGTTAATACAACATTTTCAATAAGTTGTAAAGAAAAATTCACTCTCAAGCGGTCTTGTTTTTTCTGTCCGCCAAACGGACGGTAAACCTTGCTTGACAGCCGCTGAACAAAATATTTGCGGTATTTTCCGGGCACTGAGCCTGTCGAAGTGTCCGGAAGAGATGGCGGAAAGGGTGATTTTTCCGTGTTTTGCAGGAAAAATTTTTCCGCAACGGCACAGGGGAAACACAAAATATCCGTCCGTCTGCCAATCATATATTTTTTTTGTATATTTTTGCAAAATGAAAGTTTATTGACAATAAATTCTTAAATTGTATGAAAAAAATATACATCGCTCTTTGTGTAGTCTTGTCCGGTTGTCAGATATTTGCCCAACAGACAGACATTGACAAAATTTACAACAGGCAAAAGGAATTGCTCAATCTGGAGTGGCAGGACAATTATTACGATACCGTATATTCCCTTATTGCAGCGGAAATTAAACAATCCGACGGCTTCGCAAAAGCAATATGGCACAGCTATATGGCCGGTTTTCTGCAAGATTATTACAATGCCAATCAATATAAAATCGTTTCCATCACCCCTGTCAACGTTCCTGCGGAAAGTTTGCCGTTTGACCAATGGGACATCCGGACAATAGTAAGCCGGACGGTGGAACACCATAGTGCCGCTTTGGCTTACGGAGAAGATTTGAAAAACGTAAGCATGGAATCGTGCAAAAAGTTATTCACAAAAACAGATTCCAACACATTGATATACTGTAATAATCTTTACGATGTGCTTGCCCATTTGGCTTTGGATTATTATAGCAACACCATTTATAAAATGCCTGTTCCCATACAAGAATTTTCCATCAATTCTTCCGTCTATTTTGCAGACAATTCCGCTTTTGTCGCTTATGTTCTGCCGGCAGTGGACACTTTGTCGTTCCAGTATCTGTCTTTGCAGACTTTGCAGGCCATGACCAAAATGTACCGGCAGCGAGGCACCCGCATGCAGATATATATACAGTTGCTGCGTTTGGATTACGTTTACAATCATGCTGTTGTAAAAGATGCCGACACTTTGTATCTGCAGGCACTGCAACAGATGGAGCAAAATTTCTATGGCCAGGCGGGATATGCCAATATCTGCCTGCATTTGGGACAATATTATCAAACCTATGATAGGGTGAGGGCAGTGTATTGGTACCAACAAGCTATAGAGCAGGAACCCAATACCATAGAAGCACAATGTGCAGAGTTTGAGATGAATGAAATAAAAAAGCCGGCTTTAACTATCAACGCCGGGCGTTGTTATACCGCCGATGAAACCGATATCATGAATATAAAATGTTGCAACGCCGACAGCATATATTTTCGTTTGATACCTTGTAGTGCCGACTTTTATGGACAAATCACTAAAAATTATTACAGAAACAAACTCAAGGTTTTCAACACTTTGCTGAAAAAGCCAGCGGTAAAAACATGGACTATTCCGGCACACAACACCCAAGATTATAGTGAAAAAAGATTTATAGCCTATTTCCCTGCACTTCCTGCCGGCAACTATGTGCTGTGTTCTTCTCTCCGCCCCTTTGAACAAAAAGACACATTATTGTTTGATTTTATGCCTGTTCAAACTTCCAACTTACAATACGGATATCGTCGCAACGGACAAACCGTGGAAGTGGAGGTGTTCAACCGCAAAAGCGGCAAACCCATGAAAAATGTCAACGTAAGTTTTTCACAAAAAAACAATGTCAAAACGCTGCTGACCGATGCCACGGGAAAAGTTTTGTTCACTTTTAAGTCCGGCCGGAACGATTATGACTTAAAAGTATATACCAACGGAGACACCCTGCAAAGAAATGTATATTTATATTCCTACAACACCTCTTGGAGGGAGAAAATAAATTACGGGGGAGCTGTTTTCACCGACAGGGCTATCTATCGTCCGGGGCAAATGCTGTATTTTAAAACCGTTTCTTATGCTTACGACACCGCCTTTCAGGTGTTGCCGAATGAAAAATGCATGGTCGAGCTTTACAATACCAACGGCGAATTGGTGTCAGCGTTGCATGGTATCAGCAATGAATACGGCAGTTTTTCAGGCAACTTTACCATCCCCGACAACGGCAACACCGGCAGTTATTACATGCGTTTCTCCACCGAAAAAGATAAAAATTATTATCACGACATTCGTGTGGAAGAATACAAACGGCCGTCGTTTTATGCAAGTATAGCGGTGCCGGAGGCAGCCTACAAACTCAACGACAGCATCAGCATGACAGGCAGCTGTATGGCTTATGCCGGCTATGGCATAGACCATGCCACGGTGAAATACCATATCACCCGCCGCAGCGGATATTTTTACCGTTGGTGGTTCAGACCCATGGAAACCAAAGAAATAGCTTCCGGAGAAACACAGACCGATGCAGACGGGACTTTCACCATTCAATTTTTGGCCGCAGGCGGTAAGGATTATGATTATTATGAATATGTTATCTCTGCCGATATCACCGATATGTCGGGAGAAACCCATTCTTGCAATACCTCCGTAAGAGTCGGCCGCACCGCCATGAATATCTGTCTGGACATGCCGTCCAAACTGCAGAAAACCAAACAAAACATCCGCCTGCCTTTGGTGTGCCGCAATATGTCGGGACAAAACCAACAGGCGAAAGTGCACTATACAATAGTTGCCCTGAACATACCCCCGCATTTTCTGCATGCCGCAGACACAAATATCAATGTAAAAGCCATAGACTCGGCGGATTTTGTCAAACAAATTCCTTTCCTGGCCTATCATAAGGAAAATTATGTCAACTATTGGACTGTCAGCAAAAAGATGGCGGAAGGGGATATCCGTACCAACGACAGTTCCGTTCTGGTATTGGCAAAAACTGCCAATTGGCCCGACGGATATTACAAAGTCATACTCTCTTCCGCAGATACCTTTCAGCAAACCGTGCAGGCGGAAGAATATTTTATACTCCAATCAGCCAACAACCCCTTCCCCGAATACTCCGCTCTGTCGATGAAGGCGAACGAAAACATTGTGTATCTAGGCGATACCATAAAAATAGAATTGAGCACCTATTTGGAAAATGCAAGCGTGTTGCTGGATGTTGCCTGCAACGACAAAATAGTGGAAAGCAAAGTGCTCAACCTTAATAAAAACGTTCAAACTTTGTACTACATTCCTACGGCAAAACAAATGGGAAATTGGAAAATATCGGCATACGTCACACAGCACAATGTTACTTATCATCAAGAAAAAACAGTGGTGGTACAGAAGGAAAACACGGATATTCAATTTAAATTTATCAGCTTTAGAAACAGTCTGCTTCCCGGACAAAAAGAACAATGGAGCATACAATTGTGCAATGCCAAAGGGCAACCCGTGCAGGCGGAACTGCTTTGCAATATGTACGATGCATCCTTGGATGCTTTTGCCGGCAATAATTTTCATATGAATACACGTCTAAAATATTATCATTCATATACTTTATCGTATAATATTGACAGATATTTCTCCTTTCTTTCTTTTTCTCTTCCTATACAAGGTACTTGTTATGGTATTAATTATCCTTACTGGGAGATGTTGCCAAGTTCAGGATATGGTCGCTATTATTTCAAGGCAAGAGGAAATATAAAAAGAAGAAGTAGTTTAACTTTGTCAGCAGAAGCAGAATCAGCACCTGTCATGTGCATGGGGGCAGCCAAGAATGCCGCGGCAGAGGACATGGTATTAGAGGATGCTATGGTGGATGCAGAGGCAGATGAGGAAACAGAGGAATCGGCTACGGAAGCATCGTTAACAGAAGTCCGCACCAATTTTGAAGAGACGGCCTTTTTCTTGCCGCATCTGCGTACCAATGAAGAGGGGATAGTCAATTTTTCGGCAGTGATGCCGGAATCGCTCACCAAATGGAAAATGCAGGGCATAGCCCACACCCAAAACGGCTTCACCGGCTATTTTGAAAAGACGATAGTCACACAAAAACCTTTAATGGTGGTGCCGAATTATCCGCGGTTTTTCCGCCAGGGCGACACCATTGCCTTTACTGTGAAAATTGTCAACTTGGATTCGTCTGCCATAGCAGGAAAAGTCAATTTGGAACTCACCGATGCGGAAACAGGACTTTCTGCCAACAGCATGATACTCAAGCAAGACAATGCTTTTAAAATAGAAAAAGGGCAGAGCGGCGTAGCGGTATTTACCTTGGCTGTACCGCATGATATTTCCTTGCTCACCTGCCGCATTACCGCTGCTGACCACCGCTTCAGCGACGGAGAAGAAAAAGCGGTGCCCGTTCTCACCAACCGCATGCTGGTAACTGAAACCATGCCCGTATATGTCAACGGCATGCAAACCAAAACCTTCACCTTTAAGAAATTCCAGCAGGCATGCTCCAATTACAGCTCCGCTAACAATACTTTGCAACACTATAAATTCACTTTTGAATATACTCCATCTCCGGCATGGTATGCCGTGCAGGCACTGCCCTATTTGATGGAATATCCGTATGAATGCAATGAACAAATATTCAGTCGCTTGTATGCCAATTCCATAGCCGATAAAATAGTGAAGTCTTCACCGAAGATAAAAGAAGTGTTTGCCGCCTGGCTGCACCAAGACAGTTCTGCCTTGTTGTCCGCCTTGGAGAAAAATGCCGAACTCAAAACCATCGCTTTGGAGGAAACACCATGGCTGACAGATGCTAAAAACGAGAAAGCCGACAAGCAAAAAATTGCCACCCTGTTCCAGACATCAAAAATAAATGCCTCCATACAAAACGCCAAGCGTAAATTGGAAAATGCCCAACGCTCCGACGGAGGCTGGTCGTGGTTTAAGGGTGGCAACTATTCCAGCCCTTATATCACTTCTTTGATAATAAGCGGTACAGGACATTTAATGACTATGCAAATAGACGCTCCTTTGAGCAAAAACTGCCTGCAAAAAGCCATCGCCTACTTGGATGGGGAAATGCAAAAATGGTATGATGATTTGAAGAAAGAAAATTTGTTGAAAAGCAACAATGTATCTTATATCGCTTTGCAATATATCTACGCCAGAACCTATTTTATATCCGCTTATCCCATTGCCCCGAAATATAAAGCCATGTATGACTATTGCATAGATCAAATGCAAAAATATTGGGGCAGCCAGAATCTTTACGGGCAGGCTCTGACAGCCTTGGCATTGTACAGAAATCAGGATGTTGCCACCGCCAAAAAGATTGTCGCATCCCTGCAATCCAAAGCACAATATTCCGAAGAAACGGGCATGTGGTGGAGAAAAGAAGGCTACGGTTGGAACTGGTACGAAGCTCCTATAGAAAGGCAGGCTTTGATGATAGAAGCCTTTGCCGTCATCAACCATGATTCGGAGAGTGTAAGCAAAATGCAGTTGTGGCTGCTGAAGCAAAAACAAACCCAACACTGGTCGTCCACACGTTCCACCTCCGATGCCTGCTATGCCTTGCTGATGCGTGGCGACAATCTCTTGGACAACACCAACAACACCCTTGTTTCCATCGGAGATGACACTTTCCAGACAGATACCATCGTCCAAGCGGAAAAAGGCACGGGCTATTTCAAAAAATATTGGAATCAAAAAGAAATAAAATCCGATATGGGCACCATCACTTTGCAAAAACAAGGCAAAGGAAGTTCGTGGGGTGCCGCCTACTGGCAGTATTTTGAAAATCTGGACAAAATCACCTTCTCACAAACACCTTTAAAATTAGAAAAAGAAATCTATAAAGTAACTATCGGCGACAGAGGGGAAGTGTTGGAACCTGTTACGGAAAAAAATGCTATACATGTCGGTGATAAAATAAGGGTGAGAATAGTATTGCATTCCGACAGAGACATGCAATATCTGCACCTCAAAGACATGAGGGCGTCGGCATTGGAGCCTGTGAATGTGCTTTCGGGCTATAAGTACCAAAACGGATTGGTATATTATCAGTCCACCCGCGATGCCTCCACCAATTTCTTTATAGAATATCTGCCCAAAGGCACCTTTGTTTTTGAATACACCCTTGTCGCTTCGCAAAAAGGACAGTTCTCCAACGGCATCACCACCATACAATGCATGTATGCCCCCGAATTCACCTCCCATAGCAACGGCATCAGGATAAGAGTGGAATAAATTTTGCGGAATGGGGTGACTCGTCCAAAAACGGTGAAAAATATGCAATAAATACGCTGTACTGCATAAAATAGTAACTTTTTATGCAATATGAGTTGCGAATTGAAGACAAAGCGCTGCTTTTGCATTTGTAAAAAAAGAAGGCGGATAAAGACAACGATATTTAACCAACGGCGGGAAGGGGATGAATTATTGTCGCGTCCTTATTTGACGCGCCGGAGAACTGAAATGAGGCAACCTTGTGATTGTAACCAATAGTGAAGAACGCAGCAGGGATGACAGCAATCCTGTTTTGCAGTAAGGTGAAGAACAGCTATTGTTTGTCTGAATTTTCTTTAACAATCCGGAACAAAAATATTTTCTCCCGGGCGGAGACCGTACAAAGTTTTCCTTTGGTTAAAGGAAAATACCGTTTTTTTGCCGATGAGTGTTTTTTAAGATTGTGTGATGATAAAATTCAATCATTTATCATTGCAACCGCATCTTTTATTGGTATAAAAATCTTTTGATAGACTGTTTGGGTGTTTTTTCAAACTCCGTATCCATAATTTCTATTGACTGTATTTGGGAATGTTTGGGTAACTGTTCGTTAAGGAGCGCCAGATTCTTCACCATTTGTTCTTCTATTATTTCGCGTTCTATGTGGTGTTCAGGCACTACCAAAGCCACCAGTTTTCCGTTTCTGTCCACTACCAGCGATTCTTCCACCATGGGCAAACTGTTTACCTTTTCTTCCACTTCTTCGGGATATATATTCTGACCGTTAGAAGAGAGTATCATCGCCTTTTTTCTGCCTTTGATAAACAATCTGCCTTGTTTGTCCACCACTCCCAAATCGCCGGTGTGCAACCATCCCTGGTCGTCCAATATTTCTTTTGTGGCCTCTTCGTTGTTATAATAGCCCATCATTACGTGTGGTCCGCGGAAAAATATTTCCCCCACAATTTTATAAGGATCTTCAGAATCTATTTTTAATTCACAACGGTCCACTACCGTACCGCAACATCCTTGTACTTCATTGTACCAGTGGGCATAGCAAGCCAAAGGACCTGTTTCGGTAAGCCCGTATCCTACCACAAACGGAAATTTAATACGCCTGAATATGCGTTCCACTTCCGGATGAACAGCAGCACCGCCTGTGATAAGCCATATCAACTGTCCGCCAAAAGCATTCATGAGCTCACTATAAATCTTTTTTTCCACCACCTTGCACAATACCGGAGTATTCCACATCAATTTAACCATGGGCTTCTGCAAGGCCGGAAATATTTTCTTGCGGAATATTTTTTCCAATACCAAAGGCACCGTTAATATCATATACGGCTTCACTTCTGAATAAGCCTGCATCAAAATGGTGGGGGAAGGCTTTTTGTTAAGAAAATATACATGACAACCGCCACACACCTGATATAAAAATTCTATTGTAAAACCGAACATGTGCGCAAGGGGAAGCATGCATATTTCCGACCATCCCGCCTTATTGGGAATGGTTTCCTGACTATATTGAATATTGGCTGAAATATTGCGATATGACAACATCACCCCTTTAGGCGAACTGGTGGTTCCGGAAGTATAATTGATAATCATTAAATCCTCCATTCTGTCATTCGGCAAATGGATATCTTCCTTTCCGAAGCCGTTCGGATATTGTTCTGAAAACAATTGTTCTGAATTTCGATAAACTTCTTCTATTTGAGGAGTGCGGGCATAAAGCAATTGAAACGATTCCGTATTGATAATCAAATCCACACCGGGCAATGATTCTATATGAATATGTTCCCACACGGCTGAACTCACAAACATGGCCTTTGCGTTGGAATGACGCACCAATTTTTCAATATCTTCGGGAACAAAAGCATCCATAAGCGACACTATCACACTGTGATTGATAGTAATAGCCATGGCTGCAACAGCCCAATTGGCACAATTGTTACTGCAAATGGCTACATGATCTCCTTCCTGAACACCTGCCTTGTTGAGCAATAATCTTATTTTTGCCACCTGCTCCGCCGCCTGCCCGTAGGTATAATCATATTTCCCCTGATAATCCGTTAATGCGGGTTCATCCCAATGTGCGGGCACTACATGATTAAGGTAAGTGAAAAAATGGTGTAATTCATTAAATTGTTTCATGAGTTCAAATATTTTTTATGGAGCAAAGGTACTATTTTTTATTTAATTTTATTGAAAGCCGTTTTATAATGAAATTTATGCTATCTTTGCAAAAAAACATACAAACACATGATAGCAAAATCTTATGGAAGTTGCATATATGGCATTAATGCCACAACAATCACGGTAGAAGTAAACGTTGACGCCGGAGTTAATTTTTATTTGGTGGGATTGCCCGACAATGCCGTTAAAGAAAGTGAACAGCGTATAGATTCTGCACTGAAATATTATGGTTACCGCATTCCCGGCAAAAAAATTATTGTCAATATGGCTCCCGCGGACCTCAGAAAAGAAGGTTCAGCCTACGATTTAACCATTGCCATCGGCATTTTAGTGGCATCGGAACAAATAAAAGCACCCCGTTTGGACGAATATATTATCATGGGAGAATTGTCGCTGGACGGCTGCTTAAAACCCATTAAAGGCGTATTGCCTATTGCCATAGAATCCAGAGCAAAAGGATTCAAAGGCATCATTCTGCCAGAAGAAAATGCCAAAGAAGCCGCTATAGTAAACGATTTAAAAGTATATGGAGCAGAAAACATCAAACAGGTAATAGATTTTTTCAACGAAGGCAAGCCCATAAAAGAAACAGTAGTGAATACCCGGGAAGAATTTTACAATTCGGTGAATGAATATGAATTTGATTTTGAAGACGTTAAAGGACAAGAAAATACCAAAAGAGCTTTAGAAATAGCTGCTGCTGGCGGACATAATGCCATTTTGATAGGTCCCCCCGGAAGCGGTAAAACTATGTTAGCCAAACGAATACCATCTATTTTGCCTCCTCTCACCTTGCATGAATCGTTAGAAACCACCAAAATACATTCTGTTGCAGGAAAAATATTAAAAAACACCTCTCTTATCACCATTCGCCCTTTCAGAGCTCCGCACCACACCATATCCGATGTCGCTCTCGTCGGAGGTGGCTCCAATCCCCAGCCGGGAGAAATATCTTTAGCCCATAATGGAGTATTGTTTTTGGATGAATTGCCGGAATTCAAACGCTCGGTTTTAGAGGTAATGCGTCAACCATTGGAAGACAGAGTGGTAACCATTTCCCGCTCCAAAATGAGTGTAGAATACCCCACTTCCTTTATGTTTATAGCGGCCATGAATCCATGCCCTTGCGGATATTATAATCATCCAACTATAGATTGCACCTGTCAAAACGGGGCTGTACAACGATATCTTAACAAAATATCCGGACCGCTCATGGATAGAATAGACCTGCACGTAGAAGTGATTCCTGTGGATTTCAAACAGTTGTCGGAAAAACGAAAAGGAGAAAAAAGTGCCGTAATTAGGGAAAGGGTTATCAAAGCCCGCAAAATTCAAAGTGAAAGATTTAAAGATGTGGAAGGTATTTATTGCAACGCACAAATGAATACCAAAATGGTCAATCAATATTGCCAATTGGATGAACAATGCACGGAAAGATTAAAAACTGCCATGAAAACTTTAGGTCTTTCTGCCAGAGCCTACGACAGAATATTGAAAGTAAGCCGTACCATTGCCGATTTGGACAACAGCACCGATATTACCATTCAACATTTAAGCGAAGCCATCAATTTTAGAAGTTTAGACAGGGACAACTGGGGAAAATAATACAATCAGTGTTATCAAGACTTTTTTCATTTTGCAAAAAATGAAAAAAATTCAAGTTTCATTAATATTATTTTTTCTGTTTTTTCTTTCCATGATAAAAAAATGTTGTAATTTTGCACTTTGAAACAAAAAAAGTGCAATCAAGTGTCAAAAGAAAAGGATTTAAAGTCGGAATTTTTGTCTGTGGCAACCAAATTGTTTAATAAATACGGCTATCACAAGACATCGATGGACGATATTGCCAAAAGTTCCCATCGGGCAAAACGTTCGCTCTACAACCATTTTTCCGGCAAGGAAGAATTGTTTGAATCGGTTATCAAACAGGAATTGCAGATGGCAAGAAATACTTTGCAGCGTATTTTTGACCATACCGGCCTGTTGCCGTCGGTAAAGTTCACTTCCTACATGATCAAACGCATGGAGCTGTTGAGCCAGTCGTTGTCGTATAAGGTGTTTTTACAAAATGAATTCAACAATGATGTCAGCACGCGGTTTGTTGACTTGAAAGCCGCATGTGCCGATTTTGACCAATGGGAAAAACAGAATTTTTTGTCCATTGCCAAAGACATTTCTGTGGTGATGGACCGGCAAAGCGGTTTTGATCCCGAAGCATTTGCCGATATGGTGCAGATGATAGTGAAAAGTCTGGATGTGTCGTTTTTTGTTCAAAACCGCTACAACGAATATCATCAAACCTATCAGTATATGGTGAATTTGATAGTGGAAAGTTTGGTTTACAGATTGACAGCAAATTTAAAATAATTTCATGAAAAGAAAAATCAGTAATATCAGCATCGGGTTGTTAGTTCCGCTGATGGTTTTGGCTTTGGCGGGTTGCCAAAAAGAAGGCGTAAAATTGTTTTTGGGAGATTACAGTTACAAAACCTCCGGAGTGGTTCTTGTTGACAGCGGCGGCGTGGCATATACATGCAAGCTTCCGGACAAAATAGGGCATATCAGCATAGTGGAGTTAAGCAAAGACAGCGTGCTGATAATAAAAAATGAAATGATGGGCGAGGTGCAGACCTTGCCTGCCAAAGTGGTCGGGGATTCCATTTTTATCAGTTCCTGTGTAAAACAAATGAGTCTGCCCAAAAGTGACACCGGACATTTTGCCGGCAACGATTTGACAGTCCGTATCTTCAACGGAAGAGGGAGAATGTTTGACAAAAATACTGTCACTTATGTGGAAGACTATCAAGGGGCAAACGAGGATACTACCCTGACAATTAGAGGAGAAAACATTTTGACGGTATTGGAAAGAAATTAGCATGGAAAACAAATTATCAGTCTTAATATGCCTGTTGGCTGGGATATGTTTGTCCTGCCAACCCCGGCCGGACCGGCAGCAGGAGCGGGAACCGATAACTGTAGGTGTGCAAATCATCGGAGACGAAGTGGTTCACTTGCCCAACAATTACGTCGGCATGGTGGAAGAAAATTCATCGGTGTCGTTGAGTTTTTCTGTCGGAGGAACGGTGGAGCAGGTGTTGGTAAAAGAAGGTGATTTTGTCCGTAAAGGACAAAAATTGGTAGTTGTCAACCGAGAACTTGCACAAAATGCCTGCAATACCGCCAAGGCAACTTACGAACAAGCTCAAGATGCTTATCGTCGCTTGAAACAAGTGTATGACCAAGGCAGTGTGGCAGAGGTGAAATGGGTGGAAATGCAAACCAATTTGGAAAAAGCTAAATCCATGTATGAAATAGCTAAAAAAAATCTGCAGGATTGCGATTTATATGCTCCGCAAAACGGTTATATCGGCACTATCAATGCTCAAGTCGGATCCAATATTGCTCCCATGCAGCCGGCAATTGTCATATTGGATATCAGTAAAGTAAACGTTAATTTTACCGTCCCCGAGAAAGAAATTTCTTCCATCAAAATCGGCCAAACGGCTACTGTCAGTATCACCGCCCTGGATGGCAAAACATTCACAGGCAAGGTGTTCGACAAAGGTATTTCCGCCAATATCATCTCCCATAGTTATGATGTAAAAATTGCCATCGACAATGCCGACAAAGCTTTGTTGCCGGGCATGATAGGGAAGGTGAATTTGTCGGACAGCACCGTGGTGAGCGAATGCGTGGTGCCGGCAAGCGCCGTCTTGTTGAACAACGACAACAGCAAATTCGTCTGGACAGACAGCCTTGGCGAAGCCCGAAAACGCAATATCTCAATAGGTGGCTATAGCGGAAATGGTGTCTTGGTGTCCGAAGGCCTTTCTGCAGGCGACAAAGTGATAGTAAAAGGCTATCAAAAAATAAGTACAGGTATGAAAATAAAAAGTCAAATTGTTGAAAATAAGTAATATGAAAAGAATTTTGTTGATAAGCATACTTTTAATATGCATGTTGGATTTGTTTGCACAAGCCGATAAAATTATCGGCGTTTACGATGTAACCGAAAAAGGGGAGGTTTCCAAAGTACAAATCTACAAAAAAGCCAATGGTAACTACGAAGGCAGGGTGATATGGATGAAAAATCCGAATTTCAAAGACGGCACACCCAAAACCGATTTGCTCAATCCTGATGAAAAACTTCGTCAGACACCTGCTGACAAAATAGTGATATTGAAAGAATTTAAATACAACGAAAAAAACGGCGAATGGCAAGGGCTTATTTATAATCCTACAGAAGGAAAAACCTACAAGGCATTTGCCAAATTTGAAGCAGAGAACAAATTGAAAGTTAGGGGATATATTGGTGTTCCCGCATTAGGCAGGACAGTACACTGGAATAAGGTAAAATAGCATGAGCATTCAAAAACCATCGGGAATCATAGAGGGATTTATCACGCATGCCAAATTGGTGTGGGTGGTGGTGACCGCTGTATTTGCCTTTGGCATTTACGCCTTGGTGGTGATGAACAAGGATGAATTTCCCGCCTTTACTATCCGTCAAGGTATAGTGGCGGGTGTATATCCGGGGGCTACTGCTCAAGAAGTGGAGCAACAGTTGACAAAACCTTTGGAACAATTGCTGTTTGCCATGCCGGAAGTCAATAGAAAAGGTACTTATTCCGTATCCAAAGACGGAATGGCATATATCTATGTTGATTTGGATTTGTCGGTGAAAGACAAAGACGCTGCATGGAGCAAAATCCGCCATAAACTCAACGAACAAAAGAATTTGTCGTTTCCTCCGGGTGTGTTGGCCTTGGTGGTGATAGACGATTTCGGCAATACGTCTTCTTTGCTGATAGCCATGGAATCGGATGACAAAACCTATAGGGAACTGCACGAATATACCGACTTGTTGTCCAAGCAACTGCGTGCCATTCCAGAAATGGGAAATGTAAAAATATTGGGAGAATTAAACGAAGAAATTGCCGTAAAAATCGATCAGGAGAAGTTGGCATCGTACAATATCAATCCTAAGACTTTGTTTGTCAACTATGCCGCTCAAAACATGCTGGTAATGAGCGGTTCGTACAACAACTTCAATTTTGACATGCCCATTCACATTCACAATGCCTTGGTGTCGGAAAAAGAGATAGAAGACCATATTATTTATGCATTCCCCAACGGCAATGTGGTGCGGTTGAAAGATGTGGCCACTGTGGAACGGCAATATCAAAAGGCTAACAAAAATGTTAACTACAACGGCAAAAACGCCATAGTGATATCGGTAGAAATGCGAAAAGGCAACAATATTGTCTCTTTCGGCAAAAAAGTGGAAAAAGTGCTGCAAAAATTCAGTGAAGATTTGCCGGAAAGTGTGCACATGTATCGTATTACCGACCAACCGCAGGTGGTATCCAAGTCGGTTACCTCATTCCTGCGGGATTTGTTCATCTCCATGGCGGTGGTGATATTGGTGATGATGATGCTGTTTCCTATCCGGACGGCTCTTGTGGCAAGCACAGGCTTGCCTATTTGTACGGCTTGTTGTGTGGCGTTGATGTATTTGTTTAATATAGAATTGAATACTGTCACATTGGCAGCCATGATTGTGGTGTTGGGAATGATAGTAGACGATTCCATTATCAACATAGACGGCTATATTGACAAATTGCAGAAAGGTTATGA
Organism: Bacteroidales bacterium; assembly: GCA_017616775.1. Lineage (GTDB taxonomy): Bacteria > Bacteroidota > Bacteroidia > Bacteroidales > WCHB1-69 > UBA1205. The sequence goes on along the minus strand of JAFZXM010000006.1, from coordinate 4,575 downwards.
GCCCTTTGAAGCGGCGGTAACAAGTGCCAAAGAATTGTTCATGCCCATGTTGATAGCCACTATGGGTATCAGCATGATGTTTCTGCCGATGATAAAAATTATTACCGGTCCTTTGGGCGATTTTGTGCAGTTGTTTCCTTGGACGGTTTTGTTTTCCTTAACAGCATCATTGGTATATGCCATGTTGGTGATACCTGCCATGGAAATAAAATTTATTCATCTGGATACCGACGCCCGACAAATCAGCCGGTTCGAACGAGGACAAATAAAATTTTTCTCCGTCTTGCAAAATGCCTATAATCAATTGCAAGACATTTGTTTCAAGCATCCCTATATTACCATCATGGCAGGTCTGGCTTCCATTGCGGTGGGGATATTGATGTTTTTGGCATTAAATGTACAAATGATGCCCATGGCGGAACGCGATTGCTTTGCCATAGAAATACGTCTGCCTGAAGGCAGCAGTTTGAATGAAACAACTGTGGTGAGCGATTCCTTGCAAAAAATGTTGCTGCAAGATGAGCGAATTACCGGAGTAACTGCCTTTATCGGCGAATCCGCACCTCGTTTTCATGTTACTTATGCACCGAGTATGCCTGCCAAAAATTTGGCCCAGCTGATCGTCAACACCCGCTCCGTGAAAGCCACGGAAGAATTGCTGCCCCTGCTGGACAAAACCTATTCCAACTATTTCCCTGAAGCACACGTCCGCTTCCGTCAGTTGGATTATCAGGCCGCAACTAATCCTGTAGAGATACATGTTTTGGGCAACGACCAGGAACAAATGAAGTCTGTGGCGGCAAAGATAAAACAAAAAATGCTTGCCATGGATCGCCAATTGCGATGGGTGCACAGCAGTGATGACGAATTTTTGCCCACCATCAATATTGCTTTAGATCCGGAAGAAAGTGCAAGATTGGGTATCAGTAAAACAACTTTGTCGTTGAATATGGCTACCACTCTCAACGGACAACCACTTACTTCTATCATGGAAAACGACAGGAAAATCCCTGTTACTTTGTATTATGACAATTTCCATGCGGAAAATTATCAAGATATCGGCAATCAACTTATTCCGACAACCATACCGGGTGTTTGGGTGCCCTTGCGGCAAGTGGCCGGCATAGAGCCGGAATGGAATCCTGCACAGCTTGTCCACCGGTTTGATAGAAATTGTATCACTGTGAGTGCTGACATGAAATTTTGGAAGCCGCAAACAGTGGCCATGAAAGAAATAAAAACCTTTATTCAAAAGGAAATCGAACCGGATTTGCCCAAAGGAATAGAAATACAATATGGCGGTTTGGACAGCTTGAATGCGGGTGTTGTGCCGCAAATTCTATTGAGTTTTATTGCTGCCGTGGTTGTGTTGTTTTTCTTTTTAGTATTGTATTTCAAAAAGTTAGATATTGCCACCTTGACATTGGCAGCAAGTATGCTATGTTTGTTCGGGGCATTTTTCGGGGAATGGCTGTTCGGTTTGGATTTTGGTATGACATCGGTGTTGGGAGTGGTCAGTTTGATAGGCATTATTGTCCGTAACGGCATTATTATGTATGAATATGCGGAAGAATTGCGGTTCAAAAAAGGTTTTACCGCCAAAGCCGCCGCCATGGAAGCCGGCAGCAGGCGTATGCGGCCCATATTTTTGACATCCGCCACCACCGCCTTGGGAGTTTTGCCGATGATAATCAGCCACAATCCTCTCTGGATGCCGATGGGTGTGGTTATCTGCTTCGGTGTGGTGCTGTCGCTGGTGATAGTGTTGAGTGTGATGCCGGTTACATATTGGCAGATATATAGAAGAAAGGGGGAAGAATGAAACGGTACAATCTGTTGGCAACCATTGTAGTATTTCTGTTTTGCCGCATATCGGCACAAACCGTCACTTTGGATTCGTGTTTGGCATTGGCCATGCAAAACAATGCGGCCTTGCAGAATGCCCAATTGGAGATACAGTCCGCACAGCAGGTGAAAAAACAAGCTCTGACAAAATATTTTCCCAAAATATCCGCCGAGGCGGCATCGTTTCATGCCCTTCGTCCCCTGGTGGAGTTTTCCATAGACGATATCGGCAACGCCCATGCCCGTGATCTGCTCAACGTTCTGTATGCGGAATACGGTGAAGCCCTCGGCTTGGATAAGAGCATGTCACTGTTTCATTACGGCACGGTGGCGGGAGTGACGGCTGTGCAGCCGCTTTTTGCCGGCGGACAAATCGTCAACGGCAACCGTCTGGCACAAATGGGGGTGGAAGCCTCTCAATATAAGGCGGAAATTGTAGAACGGGATTTGCTGTTGCAAGTGGAAGAAAGTTATTGGCTGGTGGTGTCGCTGCAGGAAAAACGCAAAACCATACAAACGGCCAAAGAATTGTTGGATACCCTCTACAGGGATGTTTGCGGGGCGGTGCATGCGGGGTTGACCACTTCCAACAATATATTGAAAGTGCAACTTAAACAAAATGAATTGAACAGCAACAGCCTAAAGGTGGAAAACGGCATTCGTTTGGCAACCATGGCTTTGTGCCAATTGACAGGTCTGCATTATTCCGATACGCTTTTGTTGGCGGATACTTTGCCGACAATTTTTATGGAGCCTTCGCAATATTTCCGGCCGGAAGAGCGGGCTGCCGATAACCGCTCGGAAGCAAAACTGCTGAATTTGAGTGTGGAAGCGGAAAAGCTGCAAAAGAAAATGACCGTGGGGAAAACCTTGCCTCAAATTGCCTTGGGCGCCAGTTATGGCTATGGCAATTTGTTTGAAAAAAACACCTTCAACGGATTGCTGTTCGCCACCCTTCAAGTACCCATAACGGATTGGTGGGAGAACAGTCATAAAATCAAACAACAGTCTATTGCCTTGCAAATGGCGGAAAACAACCGCAGGGATTTGACCCAAAAATTGCAACTGCAAACCCGGCAGGCATGGAACCAACTGCAAGAAAGCCACGCCCAGCTCCTATTGGCAAACGCTGCCGTGGAAAATGCACGGGAAAACCTTGCTCTCTCCCAAAAAAATTATCAGGCGGGACTGGTCAGCTTGAGTGATTTGTTAGAGGCACAAACCATTTATCAGCAGTCGCTTGACCAGCAAAACGATCAAAAAATCGCCTATCTAATGGCTGTGAAACGCTACCTGCAATATACCCGATAGGTGTTTAGGTAAATGGAGGCTTATATTATAGACCCCTTGAGTTTTTTTCTACAAAAATAAAAATTTTCCGATTTTTTATTGTATTTTTGCAGAATAATATTAAATTAGAAAAGATAGACTTAAAATATAGATAAAGAACGATAAGAGAAAATACTTACAAGATACTATTTCGTATTATTCAAAAAAAGAATCATAAACATCTATGATGACAAGTGAAAAGAAGGATTTAATCACTATCAAAGAAGCCTCATTGTTTGCTACAAAATATATAGGCAAAAATGTTACTACGGCTAACATATTGTATCTTGTTCAATATGGTAAAGTAAAAAAATATGGAGAAAATGGCTCTACTTTGATTTGCAAATCAGATTTAGTAACATATTATGAATCTGCAAATGGAAAGCGAGAAATTGAGTGGAAAGAAAAATTAGGAAGTGATTTGAATTGGACACTTTCATTTGATAATCTTAAAGAAGCGGATACAACGAAACATGTTCATAGACTACATCCTTATAAAGGTAAATATATTCCACAATTAGTAGAATATTTTCTTGATAATCACATAGATAATTTTAAAAAAGATGTCTATTTTCAAAAGGGAGATATTGTTTTAGATCCATTTTCTGGAAGTGGAACAACTATGGTTCAAGCCTGTGAAATGGGCATGCACGCAATAGGAATAGATGTTTCTGCCTTTAATGCTCTAATTGGAAATTGCAAGGTAATGAAATATGACATTACCAATATCATAATCGAAACAAATAGAATTACAAAAAAATTAAAACAATTCGTATATAATTCTCATATTAGAGAGTTTGACGAAGAACTGACTCAAAAACTTTATGAATTCAACAATTTGTATTTCCCTGTTCCAGAATACAAATACCGTTTACATCACAAGGAAATAAACGAGAAAGAATATTCTGCAAAATACGAAAAAGAATTTTTGCCAATATATCAAGAATTGGTTTCAAAATATGGCATAAAATTGAAACAAGACAATTATAAAACATTTCTTGACAAATGGTATCTTCCCAATGTTCGTTCAGAGATAAATTGTGTGTATGATGAAATACAGAAAATACAAAATTCAGACACGAAAAAAATTATTAGCGTTATATTGAGCCGCACAATTAGAAGTTGCAGAGCCACTACTCATGCTGATTTAGCAACATTAGTGGAACCAGTAACGACAACTTATTATTGTCATAAACATGGTAAAATGTGCAAACCCTTATTTTCTATTCTTAAATGGTGGGAAACCTATACCAAGGATACTATTAAACGCCTAAAAAATTTCAGGCAACCTCTAATTTTTACTAATTTTTCCTTTCATTGTAGTTTTTGACAGCAGAGGCTGCATTAGAACTATCCAAACCACAACAAAAGTTTTTTTCAACTTGCAAAGTTAAACAAAAT
>JAFZXM010000055.1 GCA_017616775.1 Bacteroidales bacterium | reverse complement strand
GAAAAAGGCCCATACCAATGCCGGATAGGTGATAATCAAATAGGTAATCAATTTTGCCAACAGCAAAAAACTGGTGGCTATGCCGGCAAACAAGGTGAGTAAGAAATTACCGTCTATATTGCGCCAAAACAATTTAAACTGTCCTGTGAAAAACAATTTAAGATTGCTGATATTAATACTTTTAATGGCAGAAAGCAAACGCTCATATATTCCGGTAATCAAAGCAATGGTTCCGCCGGACACGCCCGGCACAACGTCGGATGCCCCCATTGCCACGCCTTTTAAATATGTCAATATCAATTTTTTCATCCAATGGCATTTTATTGATTCATATATGTTTCTATTTCATCTGCCGACAAAGGCACTTGTGGCATTAAATCTATAGGTTCGTCATTTACTTGCATTACTGTTTCTATTCTTATGCCCGTATTTTCTTCCGGAATATATATCCCCGGTTCACACGACAACACCATTCCGTAATCCAATGTCATATCTTTATTGCCCGCATCATGTACATCCAAACCCACAAAATGAGCCACGCCATGCATAAAATAGCGATGCACGCATTCAAAAGGATATGTTTCATTATGCACATCCTGTTCGGTAAACAATCCCAAATTAATCAATTCCTGTTGCATGCGTATGCACACCCTTTGATGAATTTTATTGATGCTCATGCCCGGAACATATAGTGTGCGTGCGTACCGGAACACCCGTTCGCATGCGGTATATACTTCTTTTTGCCTGGGGGTGAATTTGGCGTTTACAGGTACCGTACGGCTCAAATCTCCGGCATAATGAGCATATTCCGCGCCCATATCCACCAAAAGCAATTCGCCGTCCTTACATGTGGAATTGTTGGCAGTATAATGAAGCGTACACGCATTTTTACCGGTTGCCACTATGGGAGCGAAACTACACCCTGTAGCTCTTCTGGACAAAAAACCTTTTATTATCTCACCTTCCAATACATATTCAGGCACATCCGGTTTTACACACGCCAACATATCCATATAGGTTTCGGCTGTAATTTGGCATGCTTGAGAAATAAGAGATATCTCATCATCACTTTTGCGGGCACGCAAATATTGCATCAACGGAGCCAAACGTAGCACAGGATGCAAAGGATATAGCGACATATAATGCTTGGCATTGCGCATATTGGCATCTTCTACAACACAGGTTTGACGCACATTTTCGGGAATATCAAAATATATCTTGTCGGTAGAAAGTAGAGTCTCTCTGGTTATCTGATTCATATCGCTGATATAACGGACATGGTTGATACCCGATATGGCTTGTGCCTGCGATATGGTAAGCGTGTCTCCGTTCCACATTTGTTTTGATGCCTCGGGAGCTTGTACGAACAATACTTCTCTCAACTGCGCGTTCGCATGCCGGGGGCAAAGCATCAACACTGTTTCCGCCTGCTCAATGCCGGTGAGATAAAACATATCCGCCTGCTGACAATAAGGATAGCTCTGATCTCCGCTACGGGGCATGATATCGTTGGAAAACAACAACAACACAGCATCGTCTTCCATCATCTCCGCTAATTGTTGACGATGTGTTTGAAAAATACGGGACGGTAATTTATCGTATTTCATAATCTGTTTCCTTTCAGCATTCTTTTATACTGTATCCATAAAACTTTTTTCCACCCTGTTGAAAATGATAATTCCCACAAACAATACCGCTATCATAAAAACAAGGCTATACAACAGCCATCCCCATGAAAATATACCGGAACCTACCGATCCGTATTTAAACGTTTCAATAACGGATGTCATGGGGTTAAGATAAAATATCCATCTTTTACCGGCAGGCATTGTACTTAAAGGATATATTACCGGAGTGGCATACATCCACAATTGCACGCCGAATTGCAATAAAAATGTCAAATCCCTGTATTTGGTGGTAAGCGATGAAAAAATAATACCGAATCCCAAACTAAGCCCTCCTACCATAACCACCAGCAAAGGAAACAAACACGCATATATATTGGGATGAACATTCGCACCTGTAACTATATAATAAATATATATAACCACAAACACCAAAAATTGAATAGCCAGTTTCACCAAATTGGATATAGTAACCGACAAGGGCACCACCAAGCGGGGGAAATACACTTTACCGAAAACATTTTGATTTTCAATAAACGTTTTGGAATTTCTATTCAAACAATCGGCAAAATAATTCCATAACATAATTCCGGCAAAATAGAATAACGGACCGGGAATGCCGTCGGTGGAAATGCCTGCCAGATTGCCAAAAACGAATAAAAACATGATGGTAGTGAGCACCGGCTGTATGATAAACCACAAAGGACCCAATATGGTTTGTTTGTAAAAAACGACTATATCCCGTTTTACATACATGTATATCAAATCTTTGTATGCCCAAACTTCTTTAAAATTCACATCCCATATACGCTTTTGCGAAGTAATGACAGTATATTTTGTTTGCATAAATTCTATTTGGTATAAAAAGCAAAAGTACAAAAAAAAATGCAAATTTTACCATTTGAACGAATATTTTTTGCCGCAGGCCTATTTAAAGATGCAGTTTAATCATTAATTCAATTTTTTTGTATATCTTTGCTTTTTTTAACAGGAAGAACAATGACAAAAATATTCGATAAAATTTTACGTGTTATCATTATTTTTTTAGAGCATTTTTCATTCAGGCCCAAGGTGTATTATGTAGACAAAAGTTTACAAGCCGCTTATTTGAAACAGCCATCGATATTGGTCTGCAATCACATCCACCATTTGGACGGTGTTACCCTGTGCACCGTATTCCGAAAAAACACCATACACTGCTTGGCTGCCAAAGACAGATTTGAAAACAGACATCTTGCTTTTTTGTTACGCCACACGGGATGCATACCCATAGACAGAAAAAGTTTGGACACATCATGGATACACCAATCGGTGCGTTTGCTCAAGCAATATCAACACAATATAGCCATTTTCCCTGAAGGACAACACAGCAAAACAGGAGAAATACTTCCGTTTCATGCCGGCATCACCGCCATTGCTGCCATTTCGCAGGCACCTATAGTATTGGTATATATAGACGGGCCCTACTCATTTTGGCGCAAACGCCTTAAAATGATAATTGCCCCGCCTTGCCATTTAAGACCCTCCCAAAATGGTCTTACCGCAGACTATTTACAAAGCGAAACCGATTATCTCAGGGAACAAATGGTGGAATTACAACAACATTTGCACACCTTAATTGCTAAAGAAAACAACAACAGTTAAACTTAAAAAAACCAAGATATGGATAATTATTTTTTTAACATGATTCCCCAAGAGGAATTAGCACAATTGCCTTATTTACCCACTCTACCCGAACTATTGGAAAAAGTCAACCGTGATTATGCACAAAGGCCGGCCGTATCAAATACCGAAATCACTTATTCCTATCACGATTTTTATCAACGTATAGGTCGCAGAAGAGCTTATATCAACAGTTTGAATTTGCCCAAAAATGCACACATTGCCGTTTTTGACCGTAACAGTATCGATGCGATGGAATTGTTTTTTGCCGTTACCACGGCAGGATACACCGTTATGATGATGCCGGCGGGATTACCTGAGCCTGCAGTAACGGGTTCTATCAAAAAATTCAACATATCGGCCATATTTGTACGTGAAGAATTCAAGCCGCTATGCCAAAAAGCAGACATACCCGTGCTTGACACCAATGCCATAGCCGATGAATTTGCACCAATGGCAGCGGTAGAAAAAGACACCCTGGCAGCCATCTATTTCACAGGAGGCACCACCGGCATGCCCAAAGGCGTTATGCTTAGCCACGGAGCCTTAATGAGAGGAGCTTTTAACGGTATTTTCATGCCGACAAGCGTATTGAAAGAACACCGCTATATAGCAATGCTGCCGTTTTCCCATATTTTCGGTATAGTAAGAGGATTTTTATCCTGCATATACACCGGTGCGCTAATATACAGCTGCGAAGATATAAAAGCCATGTTCGGCAAAATACCGATGATAAAACCCACCTGCCTTGTGTTGGTACCCGGTTTGGCGGAAATGCTGCTGAGCATTGCCAAAATGAAAGGAATAGGTTTCCTGGGCGGATGTTTGGAAATAGTTATCAGCGGTGCCGCCAATGTGCCTCCCAAACTCATTGAAGAATTCGGCAAACTGAATATCAAACTGTTGGGCGGATACGGATTAACAGAAGGTGCCAACCTTACTTCCGGCAATGCGGATATAATCACCCATCCCGAATCGGTGGGAAAAGCGTATCCAGGTCAAGAACTCAAATTGGTAAACGGCGAATTGTGGATTAAAGGTGACAATATTATGCAAGGCTATTACAATGATCCTCAAGCCACAGCCGACACCATGGAAAACGGATGGCTGAAAACCGGCGATTTAGCACAAATAGATAAAGACGGATATATCTATATTGTGGGCCGTATCAAAAACCTGATATTGCTCAAAAACGGTGAAAACATCTCCCCCGAATCCATAGAAGAATTGTTCTATCAAAAATTGGAAGTCAGAGATTGTTTGGCCAAAGAAATGGAACACAACGGAGAAACCGTTATAGGAGTGGAAATTTTGCCCCGTATGGAATATTTCGCAGGAAAAACTCCGGAAGATATACAAGCCTTTATGCAAAAATATGTTGATCAAGCCAATGCTCAACTGCCTTCTTTTGCACAAATATCCAAACTTATCATCCGTACAGAAGATTTCAAACGCACCGGCAGTTTAAAAGTGGACAGAAAAAACAATTAATTATGACAACACTGGAACGACTGAAAAAAGTTTTTAAAAATGTTAAACCCAACATAGATGTAGAAAACATCACTAACGACACCCGCCTGCTGGAAGATTTGGGCGTGGATTCCCTTTCTTTAATGCTTTTGGCCATGTGCATAGAAGATGAATTTAAATTTCAATTCGATACCATCACCAATCCCTTTAAAACCGTAGGTGACGTGGTCAATTACATTGAACAAAAGATAGGATAAACATGTAGAGACGCTATGCGTCTCTACATTTGGATAATATCACAGCAGCAATTGCTGAAAATTGTATTCAATATTATCCAAAAACAAAGCATGGGCAGGTACGGAAACGCCTGCTTGACAGCGGTCTTTTTTCTCTATAACGGCGCAAAATTGCTCCCCGTTAATTTTGCCTGTTCCCACATCCAAAAGGGTTCCCACTATGGCGCGTACCATATTACGCAAAAAACGGTTGGCCTTTATTTCAAACACAAGCACACCTTTATCCTGAGGTATCCATTGTGCGTATTGTATGTTGCATAAATTGGTCTTGGTTTGCGTATGCAATTTGGAAAAAGAAGTAAAATCCTCATATTTTGGCAATTGCTTGCAGCAAGCATTCATCATATTGACATCCAAAGATTTGTAAAAATGAAATGCCGTGGAAGTATTAAAAGGATTTTTACAGGTGGATACATAATAACAATAAGTACGGCTGAGGGCATCAAAGCGGGCATGTGCTTCCGGTTTTACCCCGAATATCTTGTACACGACAATATCGGCGGGCAAAAAAGCATTTATTCTGAATGCCAACTCTTCGCTCTGTGCCGGATTCAAGGTTTGCACACTGTCAAAATGAGCGTAAAAATTGCGTGCATGCACACCCGTATCGGTTCTGCCAGCCCCTGTTACCGTTATATTTTCTTTTAACAGCATGGAAAAGGCGTACTCCAGTTTCTCTTGTACACTCATATTGTGAGGCTGCCGTTGCCATCCGTAATAATTAGCACCGTTATAAGCCAAATGGACAAAATACCTCATACCGTATATTGTTTTTTCTTTTGATTATAAAATTTACACACAGCGGTAATGCCGCAAGTGTCACATTTCGGTTTGCGGGCAATACACACATAACGGCCATGCAATATCAGCCAATGATGTGCTATGGGAATATATTTTTCAGGAATATTTTGCACCAATTGTTTTTCGGTTTCCAAAGGGGTTTTGGCATGATTGGACAATCCTATGCGGGCTGCCACCCGAAACACATGAGTATCCACAGCCATAGTCGGTTGCTGATATATAACGGACGCTATCACATTGGCTGTTTTTCGTCCCACGCCCGGTAATTGCTGAAGTTTTTCCACCGTATCGGGCACTTCCCCGTTGAATTGTTCGCATAGCATCACAGCCATACCTTTCAGATATTTGGCTTTACTGTTGGGATAGGATATACGTTTGATATGTTCAAATATCTCCTCCGTGCTTGCCTGTTTCAAATGATAAGGTGTGGGATAGGATTGGAATAATTTGGGGGTTTCTTCATTCACTCTTTTATCGGTACATTGTGCCGATAAAATTACAGCCACCAGCAATTCGTATGCATTTTTATATTGCAATTCACTGGCAGCTTGTGGATTATGCTCTTTAAAATAATTGATAACAAAATTATACCGTTCTTTTTTAGTCATCGTTACCCAGTTTTTCAGCTAAATCACACACATACATTGAATTAGGGTATGTTTGGGATAAATATTGATACAATGTATCCAACAAATACCTGTCTTCGGACCAGGAAAAAAAGGCATTACGGCCTAATGTTTGATAATATGCCGTTAATGAAGCCAGATATTGAGGATGCGACAATATAAATTCTTTCAACCATAATTTGTGTTGGTGATATAAAGTATCGTATTGTAACATCAAATATTGATTAAGGCTGTCAGGAGATAAGGAGCCGGAGTTTTGTATGAACTGTTCGGATAATATTTTCACCCGGTCATCCAAAAGGAACAATTGCCGGCGCGTTTGGAGCATCAGCCGTGTTTCTTCATTACCTTGAATATCCATACTGCGATTCATATCGGGATATTCGGCTTCTATATGTATCTTATCCCCGTCTTTCATGGCGAAAGAAGCAAAACAGGTGTCATTGAACCGCAGAACATATATTGTCATTTCATCGGGATGCAACAGGTATGAAAATTTACCTTTTACCAGCAGTATAGTATCCATAAATTCCAATTCATAAGGCAACATTTTATACAGCATCGCGTATTTTTGCGGATTTTGACTGATATGCCCCGTAATTTCGGCCGTTTTGTTACATGCGGCAAACAGCCATAGAAGACATATTACACCTATTATTTTCCATTTATTGTCACCCCGAAAACAATTCATACACCTTTATTTTTCCTTGTTAATGATAAAAAAAAGGATGTGCTTTTTCCGCCGCACATCCTTATTGATTTCCATTCCGGCATTATTTAAACAATTTGCCTGCTATTACCATACGTTGCACTTCGGAAGTGCCTTCGTAAATTTCGGTAATTTTGGCATCCCGCATCATTCTTTCTACAGGATATTCCCTTGTATAGCCGTAACCTCCGTGGAATTGTACCGCTTTGGTAGTTACTTCCATTGCCGTTTCGGCAGCGAAGAGTTTGCACATGGCCGCATCGGCAGAATAAGGTATTCCCATATCTTTTTTATAAGAAGCGCTTCGTACCAACAGGCGGGCGGCTTGTACTTTTGTTTCCAAATCCGCCATTTGGAATTGTGTATTTTGGAAGGCTGCTATCGCTTTTCCGAATTGTTTGCGTTCTTTGGTATATCGTATGGTTTCATCCATAGCACCCTGAGCTATACCCAATGCTTGGGAAGCTATACCTATTCTACCGCCATCCAGTGTTTTCATGGCTATGGTAAAGCCTTTACCTTCTTTACCCAAGAGATTGGCTTTGGGAATACGACAATTTTCGAAAATAAGTTCACAGGTGGCGGATCCTCTTATACCCATTTTTTTCTCTTTTTTACCAAAAGTGAATCCGGGCGTATCTTTTTCCACTATAAATGCGGATATTCCTTTAGTGCCCAATGATTTATCCGTCATGGCAAAAATTACATACACATGAGCATATCCCGCATTGGTAATAAATATTTTATTACCGTTCAACACCCATTCATCACCATCAAGAACCGCTGTTGTCTGTTGCATTGCGGCATCGGTTCCGGCATTGGGCTCGGTTAAGCCAAAAGCACCCAGCCATTCTCCGGAAGCCAATTTGGGTAAATAATATTGTTTTTGCTCTTCCGTACCGTTTTCCAAGATAGGAGCCACGCATAAGGAGGTGTGTGCCGATACGATTACACCTGTGGTGGCACATACTCTTGACAATTCCTCTACAGCCATGGAATACATTTGGTTGGTTCCGCCTTGTCCTCCGTATTCTTTAGGTACGGGAATACCAAACAAACCTATTTTTCTCATTTTTTCAACCGTCTCCATCGGGAAACGTTCTTGTTCATCCACTTCTGCTGCCAAGGGTTTTACTTCGTTTTCTGCAAACGACCTGATCATTTGCAAAAACAGTTTTTCCGTATTATTCAAACTAAAATCCATAATATTAATTAGATAGTATTAATATTTATAAAAGCCTTCACCGGTTTTACGTCCTAACAAACCGGCTCTTACCATTTTTCTTAACAACGGATGAGGACGATATTTGGGATCTCCGAATTCTTTGTACAACACTTCCATAATAGCCAAATTCACATCATTGCCTATCAAATCGGCCAATGCCAAAGGTCCCATGGGATGGTTGGCGCCCAACATCATACATTTGTCTATATCTTCAGCGCTGGCTATACCGTCAGCCAATATGCCCACCGCTTCGTTAATCATAGGTATGAGTATGCGATTGACAACAAAACCGGGTGCTTCATTCACCAACACGGGAGTTTTACCTATGGATGTGGTAAGTTCCACTATGTTTTTGCACACGTCATCGGATGTGAGTTGTCCTTTAATCACTTCTACCAATGCCATTCTATCGGCAGGATTAAAAAAGTGACAACCTATAAACTGTGTAGGACGGGATGTGCATGCTGCCAATTCGGTAATGGATAATGACGATGAATTGGTAGCAAAAACAGTTTCGGGTTTGCATATTTTATCCAATTGTGCAAACACATCCTTTTTTAATTGCATATCCTCCACTGCTGCCTCTATCACAAGATCGGCATCGGAAAATGCAGCATAATCGGTAGTGGTGGTGATATTGCCCATAATGGCATCCATAGCCTCTTGGCTTATTTTACCTTTTTCCACCAATTTTTTATAACCATTAGCAATAGATGCCAAAGCTTTGTCTATGCTTGCTTGCGTTCTGCTTTTCATCACAACGGGCATTTTGGCGGCAAAAGCTTTCACTATGCCTTTAGCCATGGTTCCTGTTCCAATAATTCCTATTTTCATTTTCTGAGTTTTTTATGTTATTTCTTTTCTTTATTACTATTCTTTTTGGTTTGATTTTCCAAGAATTGCTTCATTCTTTTTTTGGCATTGCCACTCCTTGAAAAACAGTCTGCAAAAATTTCGTTTTCAACAGCTGTCTGTTCTTCCACATCACTGCAAATATCTGAATAATCGTCAGCATATCCGGAAAATCCGCTGCAAGCTTTATTAATAACCAGTTTTGCTCTCATAATAGCATGAGTATCATTATTGAGCATTTGTTCCAGAAATTCAGTCACAGCTTTCATCAAATCCTGTTTGGGCACCACCATATTCACCAATCCCATTTCCAATGCTTCCTGGGCTTTGACTATTCTTCCGGTGAATATCAGCTCCTTGGCTCTGCCTATTCCCACCAAACGGGAAAGACGGTAATTACCGAAAAAACCGGGAATAATACCCAAACCGACTTCCGGTTGGGCAAATTTAGCCGTATCGGCAGCTATTCTGATGTCGCAAGCCATGGCCAATTCACACCCTCCTCCCAAAGCATAGCCGTTTACGGCTGCAATAACAGGAAATGGCGCATCCTCAATAGTTTGGAAAACATGACAGCCGATTTTAGCAAAGCGAACAGCTTCTTTTTTGTTCAATTTGCTCATTTCAACGATATCGGCTCCTGCCACAAAAGATTTATCTCCATCGCCGGTGATTACCAAAACTGCTATATCCGCTTCTTTTATTCTTTCCGAAATAAAATGTCCTATTTCAGCCAATACCATTGTACTGAGAGAATTGAGCGATTGTGGATTGGATATGGTAAGCGTACATATCCTGTAGTCATTAACGATACTGTATTTCGCCTGTATATATTCGTATTTTGCCATATAATTATATTTTCATAGGTTGCAAATCAGGAGCAATAATCAAAGTAGCTTCTGTAGCTGCTTGTATTTGCTCTACGGTGAATTCAGGATTCAATTCTTTCAACACTATGCCTTCGGAAGTGATTTCCATAACCCCCATTTCCGTAACTATCAAATTCACCTGCCCTGCAGCTGTTAACGGCAAAGTACATGCTTTTAATATTTTAGGATTTCCTTTAGCGGTATGTTCCATAGCCAATATCACTTTTTTGGCACCTACAATAAGGTCCATAGCACCACCCATGCCGGGTGTTTTTTTGCCGGGGATCATCCAATTGGCCAAATTTCCTTTTTCATCTACCTGCAAGGCACCCAAAATAGTCACATCCACATGTCCGCCACGAATAATACCGAACGAAGTGGCACTGTCAAACGATGCGGCACCTTCCAATGCTGTCATATAAGCGCCTCCGGCATTGGTAAAATAAGGATTTTCCTTACCTTCTTCCGGCGAGGGACCCATACCCAACAAACCATTTTCGGATTGTAACACCACATGTACATTTTCCGGCAAATAATTAGGAATTTCGGTAGGCAAGCCTATACCCAAATTAACAACATCTCCATCAGAAATTTCTAAAGCGCAACGCTTTGCTATGGTTTCTCTTATCTGAACTTTATCCATAATTTTATTTTTAATTTGTTTGCTACTCCTTTATTTTCAAAAAAGCAAAGATACTACTTTTATTGATTTAAATATGATTTTATGCTTATTTTTTACTTTCCGTTCAATCTTGCATCCAACTCCTGAGCTATATATGACGCCACATCATCGGCATAGGTATTCATACCGAATCCGGCATCATATCCTAATTCTTTTGCCAATTCATGACTGATACGCGGACCTCCGCACACCAATATCACCTTGTCTCTCAATCCTTCGGCTTCCAACAGCTCCACCAAATTGACCATATTTTTTATATGAACATCCTTCTGGGTAACGGTTTGAGACACCAACAAAGCATCCGCCTTCATCTCTATGGCCTTGGCAATGAATTCTTCATTGGGAATTTGACTACCCATATTCAACGCTTCAAACATTTCATAACGTTCTATACCGTAATGCCCCGCATATCCTTTCATATTCATAATGGCATCTATTCCGACGGTATGAGCATCGGTGCCCGTGCTGGCTCCTACCACTACTATCTTTCTTCCGATATGTTCTTTGATATATGCATCACATTCATACATATCCATCACATTTGTTTCCACCTTGGGAACATGTATGGAAGTATAATCCACCGTATGGGAACAGGATCCGTAACAATTGAAAAAGGTAAACCCTTGTGTCAGTTCTTTACTATATACTACCAATGGATTGGAAAAGCCCATTTTTAATATCAATTGTTTGGCTGCTTCTATGGCTTCGTCTCCTTGTGGAACGGGCAATGTAAAACTCAACTGCACTTTGCCGTCATTCATGGTATCACCATAGGGTTTGATTTTTTTCAGGTCCAGGGTTTTGTCGTAATCCTTTGCCTCCATTGAATACAATCCTTCACTCATGATCTGTCTTTTTATAGTTGAAATTATTGTTTCCTATCTTTTATTTTCTTTCACACCTTTTTTTATCGCTTTCCTTTCATCAATCCTATAAACGGATTGGAATAATGTGCTTGTTTAAGTGTTACGCCATCCAGACCTTTTCCTCCGTTTTGCGGACGTTTAACATCGGCAAACATACCTTTTTCCAAGGCATTGAAAAGACCTTCTTTTTCCAAAGTGCTCAACAAAGCCAATGCATCGTCCAACACTTTTTGTGCTCTTTGTTTAACTATACCATTGTCTTTAAATTCCACTTCATCCCCGATAGACTTCATATTGTTAAAAATATATTTAGCATTTTCGATGGATAGATAGCGGTCGCTCATAAAAGGAGTATGAATAGCCTCGGTAGGCATACCGAGCAATTGTATTCCCTGATGTGTCCATATACCGACTATATTAAACAAAGCGTCTTGAATATGTCCGCGAAATATATTTCCTGTCATAAATTTGGTAGGAGGCATATATTTCAACGTTGCTTTCGGGAATATTTCCCTTGTCATTTGGGCTTGTGCCAATTCATATAAAAAGCCGTTTTCCAACATAGGGTCCATTTCAAAAGCATGACCCAATCCCATTTGTTCTTCAGGCAAACCTGCCATCAACGCCAATTGTTCATTTATTAAATCGGAAGCCAACACGGTATGTGCTGCCTCATAGGCATCGGCCGTGGTAAGATAATTATCTTCCCCCGTGTTGATAATCACACCTGCAAAACCGTTGATAACACGGGAAAAATATTGGTCTATCAAGGTTCTTTTCATATTGATATCGCGGAACAATATACCATACAATGCATCGTTGAGCATCACATCCAAGCCTTCCAATGCACCCATTGCGGCAATTTCGGGCATGCACAACCCAGAGCAATAGTTACACAAACGGATATACCTGCCCACCTCTTCGCCTACTTCGTCCAATGCGGTTCGCATAATACGGAAATTTTCCTGAGTGGCAAATGTACCTCCAAAACCTTCCGTGGTAGCACCGTAAGGCACATAATCCAACAAGCTTTGACCTGTGGTGCGGATTACGGCTATGATATCCGCCCCCTGACGGGCTGCCGCTTGGGCTTGCACCACATCTTCATAAATATTACCCGTGGCCACTATTACATACAAATATGGTTTGGGGCCTTCCCCTATGGTGTTTAAATAACGCTCCCTGCGGGCACGGCGAGTGCGGATACGTTCTATACTCGCATTGATAACAGGCATAACAGCCTGCTCTGCTTCTTGCGTTGTATGCAACGGCAACTGAGTAATATCCAATAAATTTTCAGACACATCTTCCGCTATCTCTTGCGGCATTTTGCCTGTAACAAGCATGGCATTACCCATAAAATAAATAATGCCCTCTCCCAACACTCCTTTTTCTTTAATTTGATCTATCAGCACATTAGGAAGCGGCACTCCGTTTTCATCCACACCATCCACACCCAACAAACGGCATATGGTACGCTCTACAGCTACCGTTGTATATTGCTCAGCAAAATTTTGCACCTCATTAGCAATATTATATGCCACGCGTTTGGCTTGCTCTACTTTCTGAAAATCCAAACCGACTTTACTTTCCATAACTCAATATAATTAAAAAAATACAATATATCAGCATTATAGGTGAAATCACACGCATTCACGATATATGCCTGTTCGGCAAAGGTAGCATTTTTTTCTCAATATTTCCACAATCTGGTAATGAATATTTCAGTATAACCAGCCGTAATCATGCCTGATATGATGACAAAAACAAATCCGTCTTTATTGTCCTCCGCTCCGGTATTTACTATTCACATTCTCCGCTATATTTAAAAATTCTGTTAGCCGCCATGGTGTAATACAAACTGCTGTCGCAGTTGGGCAACAATCCCGTCAAAAACAAACAGTAAAAAATATCAGTAACGGAGTGTGTATTTTCCGGTCGGTATCCGCCGTTGGGAAAGATACAGGAGTATTGCTATGGCTTACTTACACCTTCATTTTTTGTTTAGCGGTATCTATCAGCAGCTTATTCACATTCAACATTTCCGCTATTTTCAACGCTTCATGCGGTACCGCATCACCGGTATCCTCTTCCAACGCATAATCTATCGCGCTTGCAATATCATTATTTCCATTCCACTGCACTCCTTTTCGCAAACCTTTTACCCTTAACCGTTTGCAGTCGGCATCGATATGATCATAATGGGTAGTGATAAAAGAAGGCACTTTGTTGGCATTCAATATATCCGCCAATGCACTTACTATGGCGCGTCCTTCCTGAGGATTGGTGGTTCGTGCCAATTCATCTATCAACACCAGCACATGTTTCTTTTGTTCCACCGCACTCAATATTTCATTGATTTTTTTCATTTCAGCAGCAAACGAAGACAATCCTTTCAACGGATTCTGCTCATCGTCTATACAAGTCAGCACCTCTTGCACCGGTACTATTTGAGCGCTGCCTGCGGGAATATAAAAACCGAACTGACAAAGATATTGTGACAATGCCAGGGTTTTTAACAACAATGTTTTTCCGCCCATATTGATACCTGTAATGATAGTGGGATAATTTCCGAATTGGACATCCACGGGCTGATATTCCACATTCTGTTTATTTAACACTGACTTTATTTGAGGATTGAACAAAGCTTTATAGACAGTATGGGTATTCACTATCGCAGGACGGCACAAATGCATATCCATGCACAACCCGACTTTTGCCAACAATACGTCCAGATAGGCTATATTGCGTAATGCCTGTTGCATCACCGATACATATACAACCAATTTTTTACTTAGGCTTTGTCTTATTTCATCTTCCTTATCATTAATTTTGTCTATCAGTCCGGCAGGCACTTCGCCTTGGTAAGTTCCGGCCTGTTTACGCAATTGCGCCAAAATATCGCTGTAAGCATCATATACATAAAATGTATCCACGCGCAAATGTTCAGGGTCCAAAATATTCAACGCTTCTTCCAAACAAGGAACTTCCACCCACTGCAATTCGGCCAATGCCTGCCGTATGGTTTCCGATATCAATATAAAATGTTTGATTTCATAGAGTTCTATATCATCCAAGGTATTATTCTGCTGCAAATGATACAAAGTGTTTTCTATATCTTGCAAACACATAAGAGCATGTTTGATTTCACCGGTTTCCCTGTTCGCATTGCCTTGTTGCAAAGAATGCATAACACGCGACATACGGTCATATTCTTCTTCCAAATAATCCGCATCGGTGGAAAAAGGGGTTTCATACAATGTTTTTCTTCCTATGGATGAGAGCACATTGGTATGCCCTATCATAAATTGCAATGCACTTTCTTGCTGTATTACATGTTTCAACTGCATATTCATCTTACATATCTTTCACATTATATACCGGTATGGATATTGCCTCCTGCAACGCCTGTTGCAAATGTTTGGCATTCAGAGAATAGCCTTGCGGCGCGACAGGATTGACGGTGACTGCCAACAATTTGCTTTGATACAATACCTGTATTTGCCCGCCTTTGCGAATATAGGCACGATATGTATCCGCAGAGGCAAAAATTTTGGTAAAATCACGAGCTATCACCGCCACTTTATCCACATATGTTTGCATACGCAAATAATTCAACAAATTATCCGTAATCACCCCGGATACAAAAATACAGGCTGCTTTTGCGGGTAATTCCAAGTTTTGCCCCCGTCCTAAAAACAATGCTGACGATATGTCTGTTTTTATCACGGCATTATCTTGATCAACCACCCATATTCCATGCGACAAAGGCGATAATTTCATGATCAGTTCGGGGGCTGCTTGCGGTAATTGTATCATATTGAATATATGCTTGGTGCTGCGCACCACTTGCTCAATATTGGCCGATATGGCGGCTCCCGTAGCCAATATCATGGCATCGGTGATTACGGGAGAAGCTATGCTTAATCGGGATAATGCTCCGTCCACCAAGGTGATATCCACTCCATAATGCCTGTTTTGTGCTATCAGTTGCTGCAAATGCATTGTATCCGCCGGACCCGATAACAATACCTTTCCTGCAGTAAGCGCCTTGGCCGTTACCAAACGTCCCAACGAGGTATGATACGAAGTAAGATTATATATCTCAGCGCTCAAACGGCGTGCATGGTAATGCTTCTCCGAGGTGGTGAAAAACATGCCTTTGTATATGACTATTTCAGGCTTTTCGGTAGCGCTCACCCTGTCTATACTTTCCCCGTCAACACCTATGGAACTTACTGCTACGCATTTGTCATGTTTGATGATTTGTTCCAAAATATAATTCAGTGTAACGGTTTTGCCTGTGTTCTTAGCCATTCCCACTACCGATACACTCTTGTATTTTAAAACATCATCTATCAAACCCATTGATTTTAAATTTTATTAAATAATTTATTACAAATATCTTATAATATATTATTTAAATATTTGGTTTAACTTGATTATTTTTCCTGTTTCTATATCTACCAGCACATATTTTTTATTTCCCATGCCCAATTGTGCCGCATAATCTATTTGGTGCATACCGCTCACTCCGTTCACATCCAGGAAGGGGTCTTTACCGTATTTGGCCATAGCCAAATCATAACAAGCTTTTTCTATGGCTACCAAATCGGTGGAAGATACAGCGCCCAAATCGCACATAAAGGGGGCGGGAGCTTTGGCTGAGCAATCACATGTTTTGGATATGTTTTGCATTACCGTAATATACACCATCGGTTTTTGGGATACAAAACCTTTGGCATATTCCACCAGACGTTCCAAAAACACTTCTGAGGCCAACTTTGTTTGTTTCGGGGTGAATATCCGCAAAGCGCATTCGGCTATACATTTGGCACAGCCCAAACATTTGGCACTATCTATAACGGGACCGTTGTCGGTAATGGTAATGGCATTGGCCGGACATTGTTCCACGCAACGGTTGCACTGAACGCATGTATTGGCATTGCGGGTGGCAGGAACAGCGCTGGCATGCATGGCCATTTTTCCTCCCGGAGAGGCAAATCCCATGGATATATTTTTAATGGCAGCACCGAAACCGGCACTTCCGTGCCCTTTAAAATGGGAATATACAATATATGCATCATAATTGGCGAAATGACTGCCTGTTTTAACTTTGGTATAATGTTTCAAGCCCTCCGTAGGATATTCGCTTTCCCCTTCCGCATCCAATATGTCTATGGGAGCAAATGTAAAACCATGACTTTTTGCCAACGCTATATGACTGTCGGTAAACCTTCTTTTGCCGACATACAACACATTGGTTTCCACCAAGGTGGCATTCATTTTTTGCACTAACGGTTTTATCAGTTCCGGATTTAAATAATTGATGTTACCGTCTTCACCAAAATGGACTTTTACGCCCACCTTCCCTTCTAAATTCACATTCATGGCTTCATATAGGCGCAATATGTTTTCCGGAGTGATATTTTTGCAATAATACACTACCGACACGCCTTTTTTCACTTTTACCTTTTGCACATCTTTTGCATATAATGCATTACAACAAAGAGCTAACAATGTAATGCAAATGCCATAACTTATTTTTCTCATTTATTTCTTATTGTGTTAATAATATGGCGCAAAGGTACACTTTTTTTTCTACATTATTTTATGCCGGCATATTTCTACCCGCTAAAAAACGACAGGCATATATATAAAAATGCTATCTTTGCAAAAATGTAATAAGGTGTATATGGAATGTGTATGTAATGTTTCGGTATATCATCACGGAAAATTGTTATGCAGCACACGGCATAACAACAAGGCTTCCAATGCCATTGTCTCTCACGCCGTAGTTCAGGCTTTGCATGAGAGCAGAAAATTACTCCACGGATATCATATACCCGAATGTGAAATACACACATCACAAATGCCGTGTATTATGTGTACAGCGGCCTTGCGGCAAGCCGATATCAACCATATAATATACAACCATCACCCTTTAGACATCAGCCATTTAATATTTGAAACTATAAAATAACAATATGGAAACAGTTTTAAGCGGAATACGGCCTACCGGAAATTTGCATTTAGGCAATTATTTCGGTGCAGTCAAAAATTTTGTCAAGATGCAACATGAGAATCGTTGTTTCTTTTTTATCGCCGACTATCATTCTCTCACCACACATCCGCATCCGGAC
This sequence comes from Bacteroidales bacterium, assembly GCA_017616775.1. Lineage (GTDB taxonomy): Bacteria > Bacteroidota > Bacteroidia > Bacteroidales > WCHB1-69 > UBA1205. The sequence continues at coordinate 19,305 of JAFZXM010000055.1, read as the reverse complement.
AATTTGCAACAAAGTGTAAAACAAATATTGGTGGAATATCTGGCTTGCGGCATAGATCCCCAAACGGCCACCCTATATGTACAAAGCGATATTCCCGAAACAGTAGAATTATATCTGTTTCTCAACATGAATGCCTATTTGGGCGAATTGGAACGCTGTGCCTCTTTCAAAGATAAAGTACGCCAACAGCCCAACAATGTGAATGCCGGTCTGCTCACCTATCCCACCCTCATGGCTGCCGATATTCTTATACACAATGCAGATAAAGTGCCTGTGGGAAAAGATCAGGAGCAACATCTGGAAATGACCCGCACTTTTGCCAACAGGTTCAACAAAACATACGGCGTCAATTATTTTAAAGAACCCAAAGCCTATAATTTCAATCAGGATTTGATTAAAATACCGGGATTGGACGGAAGCACCAAAATGGGCAAATCAACAGGCAATGCGATATACCTTATTGATGAACCGGAAGTGATACGCAAAAAAATAATGAAAGCCAAAACAGATATGGGTCCCACGATGGAAAACCAGCAAAGGCCTCAAGAAATCATCAACTTGTTTACCATCATGGAACAAGTAAGCAGCCCAGACACCTTTCAATATTTTAACGATGCCTACAATAATTGCTCCATACGCTACGGCGATATGAAAAAACAGTTAGCCGAAGATGTTATTCATTTTTGCGAACCTATCAGAGCCCGAATGCTGGAAATTGCTTCCAACAACGAATATTTGCAAAAAATACGAAAAATAGGGGCTGAAAAAGCACACGAAAGCGCTCAAAAAACCATACGTGAAGTAAGAAAAATCATAGGATTTTAAATTCCCGTTTCACCAATACACGCCTGAACAAGAGTATTACAACAGGCTATTTTCCGTCTATCGAAGCTTACAGGCTGCTTGCTTGGGCTGCAAGTTTTTTTCCGTGCCCTTTCATAAAGCGTTGCAAAACTATGGCTAACCACAAACGATTGTACAAATAGGTATTTCCGCTCCTGAATTGACGTATCAAATTCTGCATTGCCGTATTATTGAATATATGAGTGGAGGCAATGCTTTCACTATTCAATTCTTCGTCTATCAAATAGCTCAGGTCCTTTTGCAACCACCTTTGCAGCGGTATGCTAAAGCCCCATTTGGGTCTGGCAAACATTTCTTTGGGGATATAATCATACAATACCTCTTTGAGCAAATATTTGCCTTCTTTTCCCCTCAGGCGAAGACAAGACGGCAAATTATAGGCAAATTCCACTACAGCCTGCTCCAAAAACGGCACCCTTATTTCCAAAGAGTAATGCATGGAAGCCCTATCCACTTTTACCAACAAATCATCGGGAAGGTAATATTGAAAATCGAATAACGATTGCTGTTCTGCCGCATTCAGATATCCGGCCCCTCCATTTTCATTGAACTTTGACAACATCAAACAATAAAGATTGTAAGAATCGGTATGTAAAGCACACGACTCTGCCATATCCACATCAGGTGGCAGCAAAATGTCAGCTATTTCTTTTTGTGTAAAACAAAATTGTTCTTGTGAAAAAATGTGACTTCTTATGCTCTTTTTATTCGGTATCTGCAACAATTTGGCCACCCGTTTTTCTTTATTTCCACCCATGGAAAGCAAATATGACAATGGATACCGCATAGCATACAAGGCCTTGTTGCTTAACCTTTGTGCCCAAATATAGGAGCCGTAACCCATAAACAATTCATCACCGCCGTCACCGGAAATGGCCATGGTTACATGCTGTTTGGTCATATAAGACAACAACATGGTGGGCAATGCCGACGAATCGGCGTAGGGTTCATCATACACGGACAACATTTCTGGTATCAAATTCATGAAATCCTGATGGTTGACATATAATTCATGATGACATGTACCCAATTTTCCAGCTATGGATTTGGCATATTCCGCCTCATTGTGTTGATCGTAAAAACCAATAGAAAAAGTATTGATCGGCGTTGCCGACAAAGATTGAGCTATTGCCGTCATCAGGGATGAATCTATTCCTCCGCTTAAAAAAGTTCCGAACGGCACATCGCTGAACATACAGCCTTCCACCGTTTGCTCAAGTAAAGTATGCAATTGCCGTTTGGCTTCTTTTTCATCTATATCCGTCAACAATTCCGGCTTTAACCGCCAATAGGCGGATATTTGCAAAACATGCCCGTCGTATACGGCTTTATGACCTTGGGGAAATTTATATACATTTTGATATATGGTGTACGGTGCCGGTATATATCCCAAATGCAGATAAGTGCTAACTGCAGCAGGGTTTATCTTCAGCTTTTCCGCATCTGTTACGGCTGTAATGGCTTTTAATTCCGAAGCAAACACAAGGGTATTGTCATCATAGTAATAAAACAACGGCTTTACACCCGCCCTGTCTCTATACAGATATAGTTTTTCCGTTACATTATCATAAACAGCTATAGCGAACATGCCTTGCAAATGCGTCACAAAATCTTCCCCGTAATACATGAAGGCCGCAAGCACCACTTCCGTATCGGATTGGGTTCTCCACTGATACGACGGATAATGCTGTTGCAAATATTGTTTTATCGATTGGAAATTATATATTTCCCCATTATATACCACCACATACCGTCCACAAGGCGAAATCATGGGCTGATTGGACCTTTCCGACAAATCGATGATACTTAATCTCCGTTGACCCAATGCCACATAATGATGGGTGTAACTGCCTTCGGCATCGGGACCCCTATGCGCAATTTGTTGTGTCATCAGGCGCACATCACACGCCTTTTGAGATAATGTTGGGCTATAATATCCGGCTATGCCACACATAATTAATGATTATCACAAATTTCTGTGTGCATCAAACGTCCCGCGGTATCATAATATGACCATGTACCGACTTTCACTCCATTTTTGTATTGGCCTTTGTAAAATACTTTTCCGTTAGGATGCCAAACGGTATATTTGCCTTGCAACAAGCCGTTTTCGTAAGTTCCCTGACTGTTCTTGCGGCCGTTTTCATACCATGATGTCCACTCCCCGTCTCTGCGGGTGAATTGGTCGTAAGTTCCTTCTATATATTTTTTCTTTTCGGGAAAATAATGTGTTTCTTTATACAATTGCTTATTTCCTTCATCGTTTAATATATATACATATTCCAATTTGGGTTTACCGTCGGCATAGGAATTGATCACTACCTTTTCCTGACGTTTGGGACCGCACGCAATACACAAAACGGCAATAACAGAAAATACAATTGCGTTAATATAAAGTTTCATTAATCACGGGATTTTTTATAGGCACTATTCAATTCATCTATCACCTCTTGAGTAATATCAAAAGTGGGGTTGGCACATATTATGGCTGAACCCTTGGCTGTGGCAAAAACATAATCTGCCTTGTATTTTCTGTCATTCACACGCTTGGTGGCATTGATAATGGAATCGGTGATTTCATTTTGCACCGACATTTCCTTGTTAGCCAAAATGGTGGTATATCTGCTTTCCAAATCTTGCAATTCCTGCTGTTCTCTTGCCAAATCACGTTCCGCATTCTGCATTTGCGTTTGTGTAAGCACTTGGTTTTGGACATTTATTTGGTAATTATTCACCTTGGTTTGAAAATTCTTGTATTTTCCCTGCATATCCTTGGTATATTTATCCGATTCGGCTTCCAAATCGCTTTTTAAAATGGATACCAATTCAAAATATTCTAATATCGAATCATTATTGACCGTAAGTATCACCCCTGTATGGTCTTGTCCTTCGGGCAATACCAACGGTTGGTTCTTAGAGGTGAAATGCAATACAAACAAGGCGATTACCGCTCCTAATAACAATAAGGTAACCAACCAATGCCAACATTTGCATCCATTTTTGCCTGACGAACACGAAGGTTTTTCGGGTGGTAATTGGGTCAATTCCGGTGTTGACGTGTTTTCTTCTGTCTTCACTTCGTCCGCAACATCAATATTTTCCGTATTTACGCTTTCTCCCGACAATGTTTCCTGATTGTCTTCCGAAGATAATTTTTGATTCACTATGTCTAAATTTTCCATTAATATTTTGATTTATATTTTTAATTTCCTTTATCCGATAAAAATTTAATACGCATTAAACGTATTTCATCCATGGTGTATTCATCTTCTCCCAATTCTTCCAACGCTTTTTCTACGGAATCCTGCTCACTGTTGTGCAGATAATCCAAAATTTCCTCACAATGATACACATCTACATATTCATCTATATAATAGTCCAAATTCAATTTGGTGCCGGACATCACTATCCGCTCTATTTCGGTAAGCAATTCACTCATGGTCATGTTTTTGGATATTGCTATATCTTCCAACGGAATACGCCTGTCGATATTTTGAATAATATACACTCTCAGTTCCGACTTGTTGACTACCGTTTTCACCACAATATCCTGAGGACGCTCTATTTCGTTATCTTCTACATATTTACGTATCAAATCTATAAACGGCTGACCATATTTTTGGGCTTTGCCTTCCCCCACTCCCGTTATTTTTTTCATTTCATCCAAAGTAGTGGGATATTGATTACACATATCCTCTAAGGAATTTTCCTGGAAAATAACATATGGAGGCAAATTTTCGGATTTTGCCATATCTTTAAGCAGATCTTTCAACATGGCAAACAACACTTTATCCACGGCTCCGCCTTTTTGCGAAGAAGCCATATCGCCCATTTCGTCATCTTCATCTTCGTCTTCTTCTTTTTCTATCACCACCATGATAGGATAAGGCTTTTTGATATATTTTTCACCCTCTTTGGTAAGTTTCAACACACCGTAATTTTCCAAATTCTTATCCAATAAATTTTCAAACATGGCTTGTTGTACCAACGACGACCAAAATTTCTCCGTCATATCCTTACCTTCACCGAAACAGGACAATTCATTATGTTTATATTTTCTGATGTCGGCAGTGGGCTCACCCATAAGAACGCTTACCACATATTTTTCTTTAAATTGCTGTTTCATTTCTTTGATAGCGCTCAATAAGGTGATCATATATTCCTTACCGTCTTCTTTATGTTTTACCCGCACGCAATTATCACAATTTCCGCAATTGTCCTGCTCATACAATTCTCCGAAATAATAGAGCAGATGTCTGCGCCTGCATAATTGAGATTCGGCATAAGCGGTGGTTTCCGCCAAAAGCTGCTTGGCAATTTCCTGTTCCGCCATGGATTTGTTTTTGGAAAGCTTCTCCAATTTCTGCAAATCACTATAGGAATAATAAGCTATACAAATAGCTTCGCCATCGTCCCTGCCGGCACGGCCTGTTTCCTGATAATAGCCTTCCAGACTTTTGGGCATGTCATAATGGATAACATAACGCACATCGGGTTTATCTATACCCATGCCGAAAGCGATGGTAGCCACTATCACATCCACTTCTTCCATCAAAAACTTATCTTGGTTTTCAGCTCTGACCGCTGCATCCAAGCCTGCATGATACGGAAGCGCCTTGATATTGTTCACCTGCAAAAATTCGGCAAAATCTTCCACCTGCTTGCGGCTCAAACAATATATTATTCCCGATTTGCCGCTGTGTTCATGAATAAAACGAACTATTTCCTTGTCTATATCAGGGGTTTTCTCTCTCACCTCGTAATACATATTGGGCCTGTTAAACGAAGCCTGATACACATCGGCATCCATCATATCCAAATTTTTTTGAATATCGTGCCTTACTTTGGGTGTAGCCGTAGCGGTAAGGGCCATAATCGGCACATCCTGCTCCAAATCCGTAACCACTTGGCGTATTTTTCTATATTCAGGCCTGAAATCATGCCCCCATTCCGAAATACAATGCGCCTCGTCTATAGCGACAAAAGATATTTTCAAATCTTTCAGCATGGCCAAATTTTCTGCCTTTACCAAAGATTCCGGCGCCATGTACAGCAACTTGGTCTTACCGGCAGCCAAATCCGCTTTTACCGCCAATTGCTCTGCCTTATTCAAAGTAGAATTATACACATGCGCTATAGCAGTATCTTGAGAATGACTGCGAATAGCGTCCACTTGATTTTTCATCAAAGCAATTAAGGGAGATACCACTATAGCCGTACCATCCATAATCAAAGCCGGCAATTGGTAACACAACGATTTACCGCCGCCGGTGGGCATGATCACAAATGAATTACGACCTTCCAACACACTTCTGATTACAGCCTCCTGATTGCCTTTAAAATGGTCAAAACCGAAAAATTTTTTCAACTTTTTGTGTAAGTCTACTTCTGCTTTTTTTGCCATAACAAACTCTTCGTTTTTTTTTATTCACTGGTTTATGTAATGCAAAGGTATATAAAAACAATTATATCATACGCAACATAAAACATTTTTTTTCAAAAAAAAGAGAAATTGTTGATTTACAGAAAGAAAAAAAATCATCGTTTGCGTTTTTTCATTAAAAAAACGCAAGCAAAATCAATATAAGACACTTTTTCTTGGCATATTATGGGTTCAACCAAGAAAGAATATTGATAATCAACAGGGGTTTTGGGGTAAAAAAAAGAGGTTTGACCTCTGCCAAACCTCTTATAACATCTGTTTTTCCTTTATTTTACAGGCACATTTTTCAATGTTTCCACCAGGAATTTCCAGAATTTTTCCACACTTTCAATATTCACTTTTTCATCAGGAGAATGAGGGTGAGAAATGGTGGGACCAAAAGATATCATATCCCAATGGGGATACATGCCTCCCAACAAACCGCATTCCAAACCGGCATGAATAGCTTTTATTTCAGCGGGTTTGTTAAACAATTGCTGATATACGTTCAGCATGGTTTTCAAAATAGGAGAATCCATATTGGGTTTCCATCCCGGATAGGCACCTGTTAATGTAATTTCAGCACCTGCCATTTCGGCTATTGCCTCCATTTTGGCTCCTACCGCTTCTTTGGCTGAATCCACCGATGAACGCAACAAACATTTCACTTCCATTTTGCCGTTTTCGGCTGTAAAGATAGCCAAATTGGTAGATGTTTCCACCAAGCCCGGCATGGAATCACTCATACGCATAACACCGTTAGGCAAAGCAAACACCATGTTGACTATGCGTAATTGATCGGCTTTGGTGATGACATTTTTCGGAGTGTCCGTTTTTTGTATTTCCAAACTAACGGATGGTTCCACTGCCGAAAATTCATTCAATATCACCGCGCGGAAACGATTGCACAATTCCACAAATGCGTCATATTTAGATGCAGGAACCGCTCCTACCACAAATGCTTCCCTAGGAATGGCATTGCGCAAACTGCCTCCGTTAACGGTGGCTATCTGCATATCGCATTGGGTAATACATTGTTTTAACAAACGGGTGATGATTTTATTGGCATTACCGCGACCCATATGAATATCCATACCGGAATGTCCGCCATTAAGACCTGTTAAAGCTATTTTCACGCCTTGCATTTGTGCAGGTGCAGGCATTTCGTTATATTTTAACGTAATATTGGCATCCAAGCCACCGGCACAACCCACATAGAGTTCACCTTCCGTTTCGGAATCCAAATTCATCAATATATCACCTTTGAACATGCCGGATTTCAATCCGAAAGCACCTGTCATTCCTGTTTCTTCATCTATGGTAACCAATACTTCCAGCGGTCCGTGCTGGATATCGTCAGATTCCAAAACACTTAATGCAGCGGCACAGCCTATACCGTTATCTGCTCCCAATGTAGTGCCGTTGGCGCTTACCCATCCGTCCGGACGTACTATCATTTCTATAGGATCTTTGGTAAAGTCGTGAACCTTATCACTGTTTTTTTGAGGCACCATATCAATATGTCCCTGCAATATAACACCTTTTCTGTTTTCCATTCCGGGGGTTGCCGGTTTGGAGAATATAAGATTACCTATAGCATCTTGCTTAACGTCAATGTTACGCTCTTGCGCCCATTTTTTCAAATAAGCCACTAATTTTTCTTCATGTTTGGAAGGATGCGGAATACTGCATATTGCTTTAAAATTATTCCACAACATTGTCGGTTTTAAATTTTCTGTACTCATATTATTGCTTTTTATGTTATTTCTTTTTTTCGATTTAAAAAATTTATCATTCATTTACAATCGCTTACGATATTCCCCTGTTTTTTTTATTAAAATATGCAACCTTTTTTCAAGTATTATCGTTTAAGCGGGTGTTGATAAGATACAACAAATACAAAATTGTTAATGAGTTATGCGGTTCTCCTCTTAGAACCGCATTTTTTTATTCACTCATATGAAAATATTTGCGTAATTTATCCACATAATCCAATTTTTCCCATGGATAGAAGCACACTTTTTTAAACAAATGGTCTTGTCCGTCTATCTGTCGCGTATAGGTTTCCTTATCTTTATAATACACTTCCACTTCTCCGATATAAGAATCAATACCGAAATGCTTGCGAGCCGCTGTGGTGAAATAGATAGGATTAGTCAATCCGAAGCGTTTGATAATTCCATAAGGTGTTAAATCAAACAGGGATGCAACAGCTTTGGCTATATCACTATTAAGCACGGTTTTTCCGTTCTTATCTTTTATTTTGGTACTGCCTTTGGTATCTATATATATATTTACAGGCTCTGCCACGCCTATAGCATACGATACTTGCACCATACATTCTCTGGCTATGCCGGCAGCCACAATATTTTTGGCTATATGACGGGCCGCATAACTCCCCGAACGGTCCACCTTAGACGGATCTTTTCCCGAAAAAGCGCCACCGCCGTGAGGACACATGCCGCCATAAGAATCCACTATGATTTTTCTACCCGTAAGCCCGGTATCGCCATGAGGACCTCCTATAACGAATTTGCCTGTCGGGTTGACATATAATTTATAATCGGCATTAAACAATCGCTTTACATGTGTCGGCAATTTACGACGCACGGCAGGAATGATAATGTCTTTGATATCGGCCTCTATCACTTTGCGCATAGCCTCATCGTCGCCCATGAACTCATCGTGCTGCACCGAAAACACCAATGTGTTTATTCCGACAGGTTTGCCTTTGTCGGAAAATTCCATGGTGACTTGCACTTTAGCATCCGGACGCAAATATTTCATTCTGCGGTTTTCTTTACGCACCCGGGTGAGCTCCGCAATAAAACGATTCGACAAATCTATGGTATAAGGCATGTAATTGTCCATGTCCGTACAGGCATAACCGAACATCATGCCCTGATCACCGGCACCCATATCTTTTTGCGCTTTACGCTCCACGCCCCTGTTGATATCGGGAGATTGCTCGTGTATGGCGGATATCACACCGCATGAATTGCTTTCAAACATATACTCCCCTTTGGTATATCCTATTTCTTTAATCACATTTCTCGCTGTGCTTTGCACATCCACATAGGCATCGGTTTTCACTTCTCCCGCACATACCACCAAACCTGTGGTAACCAATGTTTCACATGCTACCTTTGAATATTTGTCCCTTTTTAAAAATTCATCCAACAAAGCATCCGATATTTGATCTGCCACTTTATCGGGATGACCTTCCGAAACTGATTCTGATGTTAATAAATATGACATTTTGTACTATTTTTAAAAAACACCATATTAACGCAAATTTTTTCTTTATATTGTGCGTTTTTTCGCAAAAAAATCGTTTTTTTGCCCGCTTTTTTGATTTTTTGTCGCAAATACATGATTTTCATCTTCTTATTTTTTACACCAAAGGCAAATATTTTTTCACAAGACAAAAAAAATTTCTTAATAAACTGATTTTCAACATAAAAATATTTTATCCGGATTATATCATTTGAATGTCAGCGCACTTGCACCACTTTTTTTATTTATTGTCTTCCGCAAACAGGCAGATAGAAAAAAATATTGTAATTTTGCATATTGTATAAACATTATTAGTTATGAATGATTTTCAAAAAGATATTATAGGCGGTATTCCTTCCGAATTACCGGAATTACAACCATACGACACTAGCATCAACCATGCTCCCAAGCGTAAAGACATACTCACTCCTTCGGAGAAAAAATTGGCGGTTCGCAATGCTTTGCGATATTTTCCTGCAAAACACCACGCATTTTTGGCTAAAGAATTTGCCGAAGAGCTACACCGATACGGAAGAATATATATGTATCGTTTTCGTCCTTCGTATCCCATGTATGCCCGTCCCATAGACGAATATCCTGCCAAATGCCGTCAGGCGGCTGCCATCATGCTGATGATACAAAACAATTTGGACCCTGCCGTTGCACAACATCCGCACGAGTTGATCACTTATGGCGGAAACGGCGCTGTTTTCCAAAATTGGGCACAATACCGTTTGGTCATGAAATATTTGTCGGAAATGACCGACGAGCAAACGCTGGTGATGTACAGCGGACATCCTCTCGGCTTGTTCCCGTCGCACAAGAATGCGCCAAGAGTGGTTGTTACCAACGGAATGGTGATACCCAACTATTCCAAACCCGATGATTGGGAACGTTTTAACGCCTTGGGTGTAAGCCAATACGGACAAATGACTGCCGGGTCGTACATGTATATCGGTCCGCAAGGAATAGTACACGGCACCACTATCACCGTCCTCAACGCCGCCCGTAAGATAGGCGGAGGTACAGCCGGAAAATTATTTATCACGGCAGGTTTGGGCGGCATGAGCGGCGCCCAGCCGAAAGCCGGCAACATAGCAGGCGTGGTGTCCATTACGGCTGAAATCAACCCTTCGGCCACACAAAAACGTTTCCAACAAGGATGGGTGGATGAAATATACGAAGATTTGGACGCCTTATTTGCCAAAGTCAATGAAATGAGAGCCAAAAAGCAGGCACATTCTTTCGCTTATCAGGGCAATGTGGTGGATTTGTGGGAATATTGCGTAAAACACGACATCAAAGTGGATTTGGGTTCCGACCAAACCTCCCTGCACAATCCTTGGGCAGGCGGATATTATCCTGTGGGTGTAAGTTTTGAAGATGCCAAAACGATGATGGCGGAAAATCCCGCCGCATTTAAAGCAAAAGTACAAGAAAGTCTCCGCCGACAAGTAGCCGCCATCAACCAGCTGACAGCCAAAGGCATGTATTTCTTCGACTATGGCAATGCATTTTTGTTGGAATCCAGTCGCGCGGGTGCAGACGTAATGAATGCCGACGGCACGGGATTCCGCTATCCTTCCTATGTACAAGACATTATGGGTCCCATGTGTTTTGACTACGGATTCGGACCTTTCCGTTGGGTATGCACATCCGGCAAAGCGGAAGACCTGGAAGTTACCGATCATTTGGCCATCAAGGTGCTGGAAGAAATTGCAAGCACCGCTCCGGCAGAGATACAACAACAAATGCACGACAATATACAATGGATAAAAGGTGCCAAAGAAAACCATCTGGTGGTAGGTTCGCAAGCCAGAATATTATATGCCGATTGTGAAGGCAGAACAAAAATTGCCGCCGCTTTCAACCAAGCCATCAAAGACGGCAGATTGTCGGCACCGGTGGTGTTGGGCAGAGACCATCATGATGTTTCCGGCACCGATTCTCCGTTTAGAGAAACTTCCAACATCTATGACGGCTCCTCATTTACCGCCGACATGGCCATACAAAATGTAATCGGAGATTCTTTCCGCGGGGCTACATGGGTAAGCATTCACAACGGCGGCGGTGTCGGCTGGGGTGAAGTTATCAACGGCGGCTTCGGCATGCTGTTGGACGGCACGGAAGAATCCGACAAACGCCTGCACATGATGCTTTATTGGGATGTCAACAATGGCATTTCCCGCCGCAGCTGGGCAAGGAACGAAGGTGCCATGTTCGCCATCCAAAGAGCCATGAAAGCCAATCCGAATTTAAAAGTCACCCTGCCCAACTTGGTGGATGACAATATATTGAACAATATATAACATTTATACGAATACTAAAAACTGAAAAAGCCCTTTCGGGCTTTTTTATTTTTCGATTTTGAGTCTTAAACAAAATGCCTGAAATTCACAATTTCTGCAGCCGGCATCATTCGCACACGCGGAAAACGGTATGTTTGCATTACACATTTCTCTTTCAAAAAACAATTGTAACGCTGATTCAAAATCAGCAAAAAAAGTTTCATCAAAAACATAATTCCGCACCTCCAAAGGAACTTCATGCGAATTACGCAAAGATACCAATTCAACGGAATTGACAGGATTAGCATAATTTTTATGATACAAATATGCATACAGCAACATTTGTATGGCCTTATCGTGTTTGCTGTCAAACACAGAGCCTGTATCCAAAGAATTCAGCCGCCCTGCATTATCTTCCACCTTGCCTGTTTTATAATCCTTAATATCCGCATTACCCGTATTATCGATATCTATTCTGTCAATAAATCCTTTTAAATGCATGCAACCGTTATCGGCTGGCAAATCGTATTGCATGGCTTTTTCCGCTTCTATGGTGACCTGTGCATCGGCATAATGTTCTTTTGCATAGTCCAAATATCTTTTCGTATATTCTGCCGACACTTCCAAAAGTAAAGAATTGACGCCTGAAGCAAAATCCTGTGCCCTGTATTTTTTTTCCGGCAAATTCAAAAAAGCCTGCAACAATTTTTCTTTCAGCGCCGGCTTGTCATAGGTGACTTTAAAATGGAATTTTTCTCCTTCGTTTGCCAATACCGCGTGTATGGCCGACCCCATGTCCGCACTATATCCGCCCATATTCTCCGTATTGTTATCGTCCACTTTCAAATTCAATATATATTTTAAATAGTAGCGCAAGGTACACGACAAATACATATTGATACTGGAGGCCGAATGCTGACTTTCTTTAATAATGTCCAATTCAAGGGTCTGTTTGGGTATTTCTATGCTGTTATTTTCTTTAAACTCAGGCTGTGCATACACCACATTATACTCTTCCACTTGCGTTTGGGAATTATAAGCTTTCAATTCTGTTTTTAACTGCAACAAATACCTGCTTGGTTCCCCTTCTGCTTTCTCGTCAGATACATATAATAAATATATATTTTCTGCACGTTGGATTAAACGATAAAAATAATAGGCCGTATCGGCATCATATACCTCATCATTTGACATATTATATGCTGCCCGCACTTGATATGGAACCAATCCTTTTACAGACCTTCCTTTAGGCATAATACCTTCATTCACAGACAACATCACCACCGTTTGATGTGTTTCTGTTTTGGTTTCACTCATACCCATAATCTGCAAATCCGATTCTTCGCGATTGCTGTCAAAAGGAATGGTACATACCGACAGATAACTTTCAAACAATAATCTCAAAGAAGCTGCATCATTGACGGCTACTTGGCTCAGCAAGCCTTCCATACGCGACATATAATCACACAATGCCACAATATATGCCTGTTCCAATTCATGTTCCGGAGATGACAATTGTGTATGGGATATATATTGCAAAAAATGGCGGATATCCTGCATCAGTTTCAACATATTATCACCAAAAAGCACTATATCATGCAGTTCTTTGCAACAATTGAGCAGCGTTTCCAAATCGCTTTGCGTATATACTTTACAACGTCTGCGCATCAGGGTCATCACTTCCTGCTGATGATCACCGAACATATTTTTAATATACGGATGATTCAACAAAGCGCGCACGGCAGCAACGCTCCATACTTTCTGCTGTTCTTTCCCCCTGTTTTCCGCTTCAATAGCCATTTGCAAAAATATATCCGACAATTCGTATGCAACGGTATTTCGCAATGAAAAGCCCATAGACACATTGGCTTTGGGAAAAGCTTTCCAATCCATGGATTCATACAATGCCTGCATCACACTTTCATCAGGAAGCACTATAACGGTATCATTCACATTGTTATCATTTGGCTGCTGTTCCTGTTGAATTTGTGCTAACAGTTGCGGTAAAAATTTGGCTTGCGCTATTTGTTGCGGAAGACTGTATATGCGTATTTTTTGGGGAATATTTTTAAAATGTTCATTGATAAATGCCAATTTGTAATCCGGAAACAAAGTTTGCAATTGGCGAATGCCCGCACCTGCTTCATGATGACTGTTGTTCACATAATAGCTGTCGGCATCCACCAAAATATCGGCCTTTTCTGCCGTAATCATATTTTTCAACAAAACCGTTTCCGCTACCGACAGACGCTGGCAACCGACAAATATCACCTTTTTATAGGGCAAAGCCCTGATGATATCATCCGCATGTTCGGCTACAAAACGATATACCGCACCTTGATACGCTTTTCCCTGTTTTAAAAGGATATCGTTCAACAGACTATAATACAATGGCATGCGCTCGAAAAAACGCAAATATTGACTATTGTCAAAATCATTGTCTCCACTTGGGCTCCAAATATCTATTTTCTTTAATTCATAAACATCTTTATACAGTCGGCTCACCGATGCCATGGCCATATCCAAATCGTTAAAATCTTGCAATATGGCTTGTGCTTTGGACGAAAATTCGACAAAAGACAGCACTTCTTCCGCATATTGAGCCGCTATTTGCGTATGCACACGGTATAAAAATATCATTTGCTCATCGTAATCAGCATATTGCAAATGGGACAGTTTAAGCATAAAATCACCTATATAGTCACAATCCGGAGCCAAAAAGGGACCTTGCAGCCGGCCGGATATATATTTTTTCAATTCCGATATGGAGCGGCGGTTGGGCAACACCACCGCCACATTGTGCAACTCATCTTTTGTATATCGGGACAACAAAAAATCGGAAACTTGTTCTATAAAGCTTTCTTTCATGGTATTATTCTTTATGTTTGGTATCTATACAGATGGTCACGGGACCGTCGTTTATTAACGACACCTGCATATCGGCACCGAACACTCCGCTACACACAGGCTTGTTGATTTGCTTTTGCAACTGCTCCAAAAATAATTGATAATACTGTTGCGCATATTTCGGCGTGGCGGCGTGAATATAAGAAGGACGGTTACCTTTTACAGTGGAAGCATATAATGTAAATTGGCTCACCACCATACATTCTTTTTCCACCGCATTGATATCCAAATTCATCACTCCGTTCTCGTCATCAAAAATACGCAAATGGCTTATTTTTTTACATAGCCAATCAATATCTTCCATGGTATCCTGATGGGTGATGCCTGCCAATATCAGCATTCCGCCTTTTATGGAGGCATGTAATTCCCCGCGGATGCTCACCGATGCGTTCAGCACTCTTTGTATCACCACTCTCATTATCTATCCTCCTTATGGTTAAAATAGTTGTCCAGCACTTTAGCTCCGGCTTGATACGGACTTATTTTACCTTTCAACAAATCCGGCTGCACCAAGGCAATATTTTCTTTTACATGATGATTGTTATAAAAGGCATCCAACAAACTTTCCTTCATAAATGAATGAAAACGTTTTTGCCATTGTAAAGTTCTGTTTTTTTCAAAATAGCCGTTAGCTTTTGTAAAAGCCACATATCGCTCTATCATTGTCCACACGTCTTCCATGCCGCTATGTTGCAATGATGAAACGGCATGCGCTTCGGGAGCCCATTGAGAATCGGACAAAGGAAAAAGATTGAGCACGTTGCGTATTTGCGTGCGGGCAAGTTCCGCTTTTTTTACATTATCCCCGTCCGCTTTGTTAATCAAAATGGCATCGGCCATTTCCATGATGCCCCGCTTGATTCCCTGCAATTCATCTCCGGCTCCTGATATCATGAGCATAAGAAAGAAATCCACCATATCTTTTACAGCCGTTTCCGATTGTCCCACACCTACTGTTTCTATAATAACAGTATTAAAACCGGCTGCTTCGCACAAAACAAGTGTTTCCGCCGTTTTACGGGCCACTCCCCCCAGAGTGCCTGCCGAAGGAGAAGGCCGTATGAAAGCATTTTCATCGGTAGATAATGTTTCCATACGGGTTTTGTCTCCCAAAATACTTCCTTTCGACCGCTCACTGCTGGGATCTATGGCCAACACGGCCACTTTACGGCCGATAGAGGTAAGATATTTGCCGAAAGACTCTATAAACGTACTTTTGCCTGCACCGGGAACACCCGTTATACCTATCCGCACCGAAGGACAAGCGTGAGCAATACAAGCCTCCAATATAGCCTGTGCCTTTTGATAATCTTTTTGCAAATTACTCTCTATTAAAGTAATTGCTTTACTCAAAAACACTCTGTCTCCGCTTGTAATACCTTGTACATACTCTTCTACTGTATAGGATTGCGGCTTAAACACAGGTGTATATTGCAAATAAGGGTTAACTTGCGCAGGCTGTTCCACTCCGTCTTGCACATGCAAAGCCGAAGGATAATCATTATCTACATTCATTGTTATATATCTTGTATTCTGCAAAGATAGCATTTAATATCATTATTCCTGATTTTTGTTAATAAAAAATTTACTCCCTGCTATCAAACAGAATTGAAAAAGATATACTTTTGCATAGTTTAAAATAATAATAAGATGAATAAAAAATTTGCGATAATTATCGGCGGATGCGGTCACAGAGACGGCTCTGAAATACACGAAACCACCATGACCATGCTCGCCATTGAAGAACACGGAGCCACTTACGACATGTATGCTCCCGACAGAAATCAATATCATGTGCTCAATCACTTAACGGGCGAGAGTATGAATGAGCAACGCAACCTTTTGGTGGAAGCCGCACGTATTGCTCGCGGGAACATACGTCCTTTGGAAGAATTCGACATCAACAAATACGATGCCGTGATATTCCCCGGCGGCTTTGGCGTAGCCAAAAACTTTTTCACCTATGCCTTGGATGGTGTTAATTGCCAAGTATATCCCGATATTGAGAATATCATCAGTATAACCTACAAAGCAGGAAAACCGTTGGGTGCCTTATGCATATCACCCGTTTTGCTCACTAAGGTGCTGGGTGATATCACTATCACAATAGGCAATGACGAAACCACCGCACAACATATCACTGCCTTGGGCGGGCACAATATAAACACAGCCACAGGTGAAGTAATTATAGATAAAACTCACAAAATATACAGCACTCCTTGTTATATGCTCCCCACCGATGTCAAAGGCATACATGAATGTGCTTATAACCTTATATCCGCAATGTTGGACAATATGTAACATTTAAACAGACATGAATATGAATTATAAAAAATTTTTCTTTATTATCCCCTGTCTATTGATAGGCATACATTTATCGGCACAAAACGGCGGTATAGACGAACAAACGCTTTCAGCCATGAGGGCTTCGTATGACAATTCACCCGCCACCAAAGCGCTTCAAACCGCTATCAGCGGTAACGATATCAATAAATTGGCCGCCAACCATAACAATCCCAACACCCATGACGTATATTTTTCCAACAGGGTTAACTCCAAAGGCATTACAGACCAAAAATCATCCGGTCGGTGCTGGCTTTTTACAGGATTGAATGTTTTACGCTCCAAAGTAATAGCCAAATACAATCTCAGTGAATTCACTTTTTCACAAAACTATTGTTTTTTCTATGACCAACTGGAAAAATCCAATTTATTCCTTCAAGCCATCATAGACACCAAAGACAAAGACATGACGGACAAAATCGTGGAATGGCTGTTCAAAAATCCGCTTAGCGACGGAGGTCAGTTTACAGGAGTGGTGAATATTATTACCAAATACGGCGTGGTTCCCTCCGAAGCCATGCCTGAAACCAATAGCAGCAACAACACCTCCCGTATGTCCAACCTTATTTCTCTCAAATTAAGAGAATACGGGCTCCAACTAAGAGATATGGCTGCTCAAGGCGCCAAAAATAAAGAATTGACAGACAAAAAGAAAGAAATGCTCAACACCATCTACCGGATGCTGGCACTCAATTTGGGCACACCTCCCTCCTCTTTCACCTACACGCTCAAAGACGCAACGGGCAAACCTGTCAAAACGCAAACATATACTCCCCTATCCTTCTACCAAGAATTTGTGGGCGTGGATATGAGCAATTATGTCATGATTATGAACGACCCCACCCGCCCCTACTACAAAGTATATGAAATAGAATACGACAGACATATGTATGATGGCGAAAATTGGAAATATCTCAATGTACCCATGGACCAAATCAAACAAATAGCCATAGCTTCCATCAAAGACAGCACTATGATGTATTTTTCCTGCGATGTGGGTAAATTTTTAAACAGCTCCACAGGTTTGCTGGATATCAACAATTACGATTACGCTTCCCTGATGGGCACCACCTTTAACATGGATAAAAAACAAAGAATTGCCACCTTTGCCAGCGGTTCTTCTCATGCCATGACTTTGTGTGCCGTAGATTTGGACGAAAACGGCAATTCCAAAAAGTGGATGGTGGAAAACAGCTGGGGTTCCGCTTCCGGATATAAAGGTCATCTAATTATGACCGACGAATGGTTTGATGAATATATGTTCCGTTTGGTGGCGGATAAAAAATACATTCCCAAAGACATCCAAGCACTGTTAACACAAAAACCCGTTATATTGCCGCCATGGGACCCCATGTTTGCTATGGAAGAATAAAACGGCAAATTCAAATCAAAAAGGTATCCTTTCAAAAGGATACCTTTTTTTATCCGGTCGTATGAAGGCGGATTTTCACCGGATGGCAAATTTTTACGCTGAATTTCAGTGTTGTATTGCTATTCAACAATTTTCCAATTACCATATATTAACCCTCATACATTCTTGGTTATCTGCTTTATATGGAATTGAAACTATAATCATACACCTTATTTCTTTCAAATTTGCAGGATTCTCCCATTTCACCAGTCGGGCAACCCGAACGAACTCGTTCCCGATATTCTTTTTATCATAGGATGCAAGTTTTTCTTTATTTTCATCATAATATTGGGCCGGCTCTGAAACAATGTCAGCTCTTCCGAGAGAATCTATCACACATATTACGGACATTTTTCCTTTGGGCAAATCCGGATTTGCAACCATGTCCAAATTCAGATTTTCATTGAAAAACTGGCGGAAAGCCTCTATACCGCCTTTAAAAGGGAAACTCTTTTCTTGCTGTTGGGAAGATTGTGATATATTTTCCTGTCCGTAAGCGAAGAAAAATACCAAACAAAACAATCCGATAAACATTAATCGTATTTTCATAACTCTGTCATGGCAACCTCTAATTTTTACTAATTTTTCCTTTCATTGTAGTTTTTGACAGCAGAGGCTGCATTAGAACTATCCAAACCACAGCAAAAGGGTTGTTTTTCAACTTGCAAAGTTAAACAAAATTTTAATACGAATCCTCCTTTCTTCTATTTTTTTATTATATTATATTATATTATATGTCAATAGGTTATATCTATAATGCTTATGACTGAAAGAGTTTCAAACGTACTATCTGT
>JAFZXM010000054.1 GCA_017616775.1 Bacteroidales bacterium | reverse complement strand
TTTCCCTAAACAATTCCGTTACGGCTTCTTTACTCTGCAAATAACCGAACACTACTCTGCGGGAGTGGGTGGTATCTTCTTTTGATTTGGTTATAAGAGGTTCAATATATTTGCGAAGTGCTTTGGCTTTAGCTACCGTCGTGTGTATTCCTTTGTGGAGAATCAGCGAAGTAGCCATGTTTGATAACATCGCTTTGCGATGTGCACTTGTTCTTCCTAAATGATTTACTTTTTTTCCGTGTCTCATATTCTTACTTTTCTAAATCCAACTTATACTTTGAAATATTCATACCGAAATCTAAACCTTTAGACTTCACTAATTCTTCCAACTCATTCAAAGACTTTTTACCGAAATTTCTGAATTTCAATAAATCGGCCTTCTGGAATGCCACCAATTCTCCTAATGTTTCCACTTCAGCGGCTTTTAAGCAGTTCAAAGCTCTTACCGACAAATCCATTTCCACCAATCTTGACTTGAGCAATTGACGAATGTGCAACGAAGCCTCGTCAAATTCGTTGGACAACGATATTTCATCGGTGGTTAACGTGATTTTTTCATCGGAGAACAACACAAAGTGCTGAATCAACACATTGGCGGCTTTTTTCAATGCTTCTTTAGGATGCACTGTTCCATCGGTGGTGATTTCAAATACCAACTTGTCAAAGTCTGTTTTTTGCTCCACACGATAACTTTCCACTCTGTACATCACATTCTTAATAGGAGAGTGAGAAGAGTCTATCACTATCACACCGGGACCTTCATGAAGCAATTTGTTTTCTTCAATTGTTACATATCCGCGACCTTTGTCTATGGTGAGCTCCATGTTTAGGCTTACGCTGGGTTCCATAGAACAGATGTGCAAATCGGTATTCAAGACTTGAAAATTATTTAAAAATTTGTTGATGTCGCCTGCCACGAATTCGTTCTGACCGCTGATAGTGAATTTCACAACTTCGTTCATTTGATCTTCTATCTTGCTTTTCAAACGAATTTGTTTGATGTTAAGCACGATGTCGGTAACATCTTCTATCACTCCCGGTATAGTGGAAAATTCGTGCGCTACGCCGTCTATTTTTATTGAAGTAATTGCAAAACCCTCTAAAGATGAAAGCAAAACCCTTCTCAAAGCGTTTCCTATTGTCATGCCATATCCTGGCTGTAAGGGACGAAATTCGAAAACGCCAAAAGAATCTGTTGATTCTACCATTAGCACTTTATCCGGTTTTTGAAAGGGTATTGTAACCATTACTTATAATTTTAAATTTTAAACTTATTAAACTATTATTTAGAATACAACTCAACTATCAACTGTTCATTGATATTTTCAGGAATTGCTTCTCTTTCGGGATACTGCATGAATTTACCTGACATGGAGTTAGCATCCCATTCTAACCATGTATATGCGCTTGCATTGCGGCGACTTAAGGAATCCACTATCACTTCACATGATTTGGAACGTTCTCTTACACCTACTATATCACCGGGACGCAAAGTATAAGAAGGCACATTTACTATGGCTCCGTTTACCAATATATGGCGGTGTGACACCAATTGACGTGCGGCAGCACGGGTAGGAGCTATGCCTAAACGATACACTACATTATCCAAACGGGCTTCTATCAATTGAAGTAACACCTCACCGGTAATACCTTTTTTAGAGGAAGCTCTGTGGAATATATTTTTAAATTGACGTTCCAATATGCCGTAGGTATATTTTGCTTTTTGCTTTTCTTGCAATTGCAATCCGTATTCCGACAATTTTCCGGAACGCTTGTTGTGTCTTTGATCTTGTTCTTGAGATCTTTCAAAATATTTGTCCGGCCCGTAAATGGGGTCTCTAAATCTTTTTGCTATTTTGGTTTTTGGTCCAATATATCTTGCCATAACTTTTTCAATCTTTTACTATTAACAAATATTGCTTACACTCTTCTTCTTTTTGGAGGTCTGCAACCATTATGAGGTAGCGGTGTAATATCTATTATCTCCGTAACTTCTATTCCTGCTGCATTGATGGTGCGTATTGCAGATTCACGTCCGCCTCCGGGCCCTTTAACATAAACTTTCACCCTGCGAAGACCTAAGTCATAAGCAACTTTTGATGCATCCTGAGCTGCCATTTGGGCTGCATACGGAGTGTTCTTTTTGGAACCTCTGAAGCCCATTTTTCCGGCAGATGACCATGAAATCGCTTGTCCCATAGCATTGGTTAATGTTACTATCACATTATTGAAAGAAGCTTGGATATACGCTCTTCCAACCGCGTCCACTTTTACTACTCTTTTCTTAGTAACTTTTGTCGATTTTGCCATAAATCTTTACTTTTTTTTAATTTGTTAACTATTTAGTTGCTTTTTTCTTGTTAGCAACAACTTTTTTACGCCCTTTACGTGTACGCGCATTGTTTTTCGTAGATTGACCACGAAGAGGTAATCCAATACGATGACGGATGCCACGATAACAACCTATGTCCATTAATCGTTTGATATTCATCTGAACTTCAGAACGAAGAGCACCTTCTATCTTCATTTCAGAAATAATACCACGAATAGCACTTAGCTCATCATCATTCCAGTCTTGTACTTTCTTGTCAAGAGATACATTGGCTTGTGTCAATATCTTCGCAGATGTAGAACGGCCAATGCCGTAAATGTAAGTTAAACCTATTACTCCTCTTTTGTTGTTTGGTAAATCAATACCAGCAATTCTTGCCATATAATTTTACTCCTTTTACGTTATTTTATCTATTTTATTATCCTTGTCTTTGTTTGAATTTAGGATTCTTCTTGTTTATTACGTAAACAACTCCCTTGCGACGAACCACCTTGCATTCGTCCGATCTTTTTTTAACTGATGTCTTTACTTTCATTTGTATAGCTAATTTTTATACCTAAAAATAATTCTTGCTTTTGTTAAATCATATATGGACATCTCCATTTTCACCTTATCTCCGGGGAGTATTTTTATATAATGCATCCGCATCTTCCCCGATACATGTGCCGTTACGATATGTCCGTTTTCGAGTTCTACTCTAAACATTGCGTTTCCCAACGATTCTTTTACTATACCGTCTTGCTCTATAGCTTCCTGTTTGGCCATTTATTATTGTTTATTTAATACTTCTTCTACATATTGATAGGTGGATAGCAATTCCGTTCCGTTATCTCTGACAGCCACCATGTGCTCGTAATGTGCCGAAGGCAAACCGTCTGCCGTTCTTGTTGTCCATCCGTCTCTATCTATATTGATATTCTTCACTCCCAAATTAATCATGGGCTCTATGCAGAATACCATTCCTTTTTTTATTTTTGCACCGCTTCCTTTTACCCCGTAATTGGGAACATCCGGCCCTTCGTGCAAATTTCTGCCTACACCGTGACCTATCAACTCTCTTACCACCGAATATCCGTATGACTCCACATACGATTGTATGGCGTGGCTGACATCACCTATGCGGTTTCCCGCTACAGCTTGCTCTATACCCAAGTACAGCGCTTGCTTGGTTCTTTGGCACAAATTACGGATTTCCTCTGACACATGCCCCACCATAAAGGTGTAGGCATAGTCGGCATGAAAACCGTTCTTTTTGGCACCGCAATCTACCGATACTATGTCTCCTTCGTGCAATTCATATTGTCCCGGTATGCCGTGCACCACCACATCATTGACCGAAATGCACAAAGTAGAGGGGAAACCGTTATAATTTTTAAAACTCGGCACCGCACCGTTATCCCTGATAAAGGTTTCGGCTACACTGTCCAATGTTTTGCAACGGACACCGGGTTTTATCAATTTGGCGACCTCTGCCAAAGTCCTTCCGACTATGGAAGCACTTTCTTTCATAATGTCTATTTCCCGCTCTGTTTTTAAATGTATCATTCTATCTGCTATTGAACAGGAAGTGGAGAACGTCCTTTTATACGGCCCGATTTTGTCAAACCGTCATAATGTCTCATTAATAAATGACTTTCTATCTGTTGTAAGGTGTCTAACACCACACCTACCATAATCAACAACGATGTACCGCCGAAGAATTGGGCAAATTGTGAGTTGATACCCAACAAACGTGCAAATGCAGGCATAATTGCCACTATAGCCAAGAATATAGATCCGGGCAAGGTGATTTTTGAAATAATATTATCAATGAATTCTACCGTTTTCTTACCGGGTTTCACTCCGGGAATAAAACCGCCGTTTTTCTTCATATCCTCTGCTATTTGATTAGGATTGAAAGTGATAGCGGTGTAGAAATAGGTGAACATGATAATCAGTATTGCAAACACCAAATTGTACCAAAATCCGTTATAATTGGTTAAAGCGGATGCAAATGCACTCATGGATTCCGTATTGGTGGCAAAACCCATAAATGTTAACGGTAAAAACATGATAGCTTGGGCAAAAATGATAGGCATCACACCTGCAGCATTCACTTTTAAAGGCAAATACTGTCTTTGTCCGCCATATTGACGGTTGCCCACTATACGTTTGGCATATTGTACGGGAACTTTTCTGGTACCTTGCACTAACAATATGGTTACCAAAATCACACCCACCAACAACAATATTTCTATTAAAAATACTACCAAACCGCCATTGGTTTCTGCCACTCTTGATACAAATTCCGCTGACAAAGCAAAAGGCAAACGGGCAATAATACCTACCATGATTATCAAGGAAATACCATTGCCTATACCTTTTTCGGTAATACGTTCACCCAGCCACATGATAAATAATGTACTGGCCACCAGCACTATCATGGAGGTAAAAATAAAACCGAAAGGCAACTGACCTGTTATTACATTACCGTTGATGGTGTGGAACACTCCTGAATGCGTTCCCACCGTGTTGACCATATTTGCCAAATAAGCCGGAGCCTGTAATGCTGTTACCAATATGGTTAACAAACGGGTCATTTGCGTTATTTTCTTTCTGCCGCTTTCGCCTTCACGCTGTAACCGTTGGAAATAAGGCACTACCAAGGTTAACAATTGCACTACTATGGAAGCGGAAATATAAGGCATAATACCCAATGCAAAAATAGAAGCATTTGAGAAAGCACCACCGGAGAACATATCCAATAATCCAAGCAAACCTTCACGGGAATTGGCGGTGAAGGATGTATTCGACAAAGCTTGAACATCTATGCCGGGCAAGGCGATGTATGAACCTACTCGATATATCAATATGATGCCTAATGTATATAGAATACGCTTGCGAAGCTCTTCTATATTATAAATGTTCTTTAATGTGGTTATAAATCTTCTCATCTTATAATTTTGTTGCTACGCCACCTTGGGCTTCTATTAATTGAATAGCTTTTGCTGAAAATGCATGTGCTTTAACTTCTACTTTGGCGTTCAATTCGCCTTTTCCCAAAATTTTCACCAAATCTTTTTTACCTATCAAACCATTGGCTTTTAATACATCAATATCTATTACAACAATACCTTTGTCGGCCAAATGTTGCAATGTTGATACATTAATGCCTGTATATTCCACTCTGTTGATATTCTTAAAACCAAATTTGGGAACCCTTCTGTACAAAGGCATCTGACCTCCTTCAAAACCTATCTTACGGGAATATCCTGAACGAGATTGTGCACCATTCGCACCTCTTGTAGAGGTACCGCCTCTTCCAGATCCTTGACCTCTTCCTATTCTTTTTTCTGCTTTGGTTGATCCTGCAGCAGGCTTTAAACTATTTAAATTCATCTCTTTTATTGCTTTTGGTTTTAATTAATTTCTTCTACCTTTAACAAATGTTCTACAGTTTTAATCATGCCCAACACTTGAGGAGTAGCCACTACTTCTACAGGACGGTTCATTTTTTGTATACCCAAAGCTTCTATGGTCCTTTTTTGCACTTTAGGTCTGTCTATCTGACTCTTAATCTGCGTTATTCTTAACTTCTTGTCCATTTCAATTGTTTTTTATTTGCAACTAACCATTGAACACTGTATTTAAATCCACACCTCTCAATTGAGCAACCTTATAGGGGTCTTTCATTCTTGACAAGGCTTCAAAGGTGGCTTTCACCACACTGTGGGGATTGTATGAACCCTTGGATTTTGCCAATACGTTCTTTACTCCCACACTTTCCAAAACGGCACGCATGGCACCACCGGCAATAACTCCTGTACCGGGAGCGGCAGGTTTAAGAAATACTATTGCTCCGCTATAACGTGCTTCTTGAGCATGGGGTATAGTACCTTTTAACACAGGAACCCTGATCAAATTTTTCTTTGCATCTTCGGTTCCCTTTTGAATAGCGGCTGTTACTTCCTTGGCTTTGCCCAAACCATAACCCACTACTCCGTCTTCATTTCCTATAACCACTATAGCAGAAAAACTAAATGTTCTACCACCTTTCGTTACTTTTGTAACACGACCTACATGAACTAATCTTTCTTTAAACTCGATTTCGTTCGTTTTTATTCTTCTATTATCTGACATATTTCACATTTAGAATTTTAAACCACCTTCTCTGGCTGCGTCTGCCAAAGATTTTACTCTACCATGATACAAATATCCGTTTCTGTCAAAAACAACAGTAGTAATACCTGCTGCCAACGCACGACTTGCCAATTCCTGACCTACCAATTTTGCTTGCTCGGTTTTAGTGATTTTTTGTTCGCTGATTGCTCCCATTGATGAAGCGGAAACCAATGTTGTTCCCAAATCATCATTCACTATTTGTGCGTATATTTGTGCATTACTTCTAAACACAGACAATCTAGGACGTTCAGCTGTTCCTTTCAAATTCCTTCTGATTCTATGTTTAATTCTTAATCTTCTAAATTCTTTACGATTCTTTGTTCCCATCCTACTTGGATTTTAAATTTTTTTAACAATTAAATCTTACTTCTCAGCCGATTTACCAGCTTTCTTACGAACAACTTCACCTTGGAACCGGATACCTTTTCCTTTGTAAGGTTCAGGCTTGCGATAAGATCTTATTTTATTGGCCACTTGTCCCAACAATTGCTTGTCTGCACAAGTTAACTTAATAAGAGGATCTTTACCTTTTTCCGTCACTGTTTCTACTGTTATTTCTTTAGGCAATTCAAATATAATATTGTGCGAATATCCTAATGACAATTCCAATAATTGACCTGTGGCTTGTGCTTTATAACCGGTACCCACCAATTGTTGTACTACGGTAAAACCTTCGGAAACACCTTTAACCATATTGGCTAACAATGCTCTGTACAAACCGTGCATGGCTCTGTGACGTTTTTGCTCGGTATGACGTTCAACATGTAATACACCGTCTTCTATGGATAATGTTATACAAGGATCTACATATTGTGTCAATTCTCCTTTCTGTCCTTTTACTGTTACCACGTGCGTTTTATCATCAACATTGACAGATACTCCGCTTGGCAATGATATGGGTAATTTTCCTATTCTTGACATTTTGTACCTCCTTTATTAACTAATATAACATATAACTTCTCCACCTACTCCC
>JAFZXM010000005.1 GCA_017616775.1 Bacteroidales bacterium | reverse complement strand
GGGTTTCCCCGAGCAGTTTACTTTCCGCAAATATTTCAAGACCCACACAGGCATTTCTCCCTCGGAATATCAGACAAGGAGACAATAAATTATCTCTTCTAGCGTTATAGAGATTATCCATTAATTAAAATTGAGAATTGGCTGCCGCAACAATTGGCACATCCACCATAAGCAGGTGCTGGTGCTGGTGTGCGTTTATGGCCGCGGCTGGTACCAGGAATGGGGCAAGCCCGCTGTCAAGCTGGAACCCGGTGTGCTGACATTGTTTTCGATGCAGACCAAGGAAGACTCTTGCAAAATCTACATCCTTGAAATCTACGCCGACAAAGAGGCCTACCAGAGTCATCTCCAGACCGCCCATTTCAAGAAGTACAAGGAAGGTACCGCCAAGATGGTGAAGTCGCTGAAACTGATTGACACCCAACCGATGGTGGGGATGGAGATGCTGGGACATTGAAACAGAATGAGAATTCTACTTTCGTAGAAAAGTTGTATCTTTGCAAATTAATCCATTCAACATAATATGAAAAATACAATTCTTATTTTTACCGCCATCGTATTACTGGCCGGCTGCAACAAGGCAACAAAAACAGACAAAGATATGAGCACTTTGACATTCAACGAGAAACAGGCTGCGGCCATGACGGCCATTGCCTGCTACGAGGCGCAGGGCGACCAAGCGTCGTTAGCCACCGCCATCAACGAGGGCTTTGAAGCGGGGCTTACCGCCAACCAGATCAAGGAGGCCCTCTCGCAACTCTACGCCTACACGGGCTTCCCGCGCTCACTCAATGCTTTAGGCACCCTGCAGAAGGTGATGGAGCAACGCGGTGAGGTGACGATGGGGGAGGAGTCCACTCCGATTTCCGACAGCTACGACGCCCTGAAACAAGGCACCGAGGTGCAGACCAAACTGTCGGGACAGCCCTTCGACTACAAATTCTGTCCCGCCGAGGACTACTACCTCAAGGCACACCTCTTCGGCGATATTTTCGCCCGCGACCTGCTGACCCACGCCGACCGTGAGCTGGTGACTGTCAGTGCATTGGCCGGTTTAGAGGGCGTGGAGCCCCAGCTTGCCGCCCACGTGCGCGGCGCACGGAACATGGGTCTGACCGATGCCCAGCTGCTCGCCATCCCGAAGGTGTTGCAGGAGCGTGTGGGCAAAATGGAGGCGCACCGCGTCGCCGTAGCCATTCAGCAACTGGGTATCAGCGATTCCGCCAACGACTACCTCGCCAGCGATATTTACATCCAGAACTATGTCGATTTGAAATCGAGCTGGCGGCGGGGCGAACCCAACACCGCCTATGCGCAGTACTTTATCGGCAACAGTTACGTCTCGCCCTACGAAGGCGGCATGGTCAACGTATCCTTCGAACCGGGCTGCCGCAACAATTGGCACATCCACCACAAGCAGGTGCAGGTGCTGGTGTGCGTCTATGGCCGCGGCTGGTACCAGGAATGGGGCAAGCCCGCCGTCAAGCTGGAACCCGGCGTGATTATCGAGATTCCCGAAGGCGTGAAGCACTGGCACGGTGCCGCCAAGGACAGCTGGATGCAGCACCTCACCTACCACAAGGATGTGCAGGAGGATGCCGATAACGAACTAATGGAGCAGAGTATTGCTAACATCGTTTCTGCCGAGTCACGACAAAAGTCAAGTGGAACTCAATGGTTGGAACCTGTAACAGATGAAATTTATTTAAAATTGAAATAGTATGAAGAGAATACACATCATTTTATTTGCAGCCCTGTGTGTTGTGTCAACAAGTTGCAAGCACGAGAAAAAAAACAATATGACATATCGTCCGCTGGGAAATACCGGATTAATGGTCAGTGAGATTAGTATAGGATGTGGCGGCTTTGAAAAAATAGACAGTGCAACATCTCTGGAATTAATGACCATGGCTTTGGACAGCGGCATGAACTATATTGATATTTACGATGCCAATCCCAAGACGCGTTCCAACATAGGCTATGCTCTGCAAGGTCGACGCAATGAGATGATTATACAGGGACATATAGGCACCATTTTCAAGGATGGACAGCACTGCCGTACCCGCAATGTGGAAGAAGCGAAACAAGGATTTGAAGATTTGCTCGCCCGTCTGCATACCGACCACATTGAAGTCGGCATGATACACATTACCGACAGCCATGAAGAGTGGGACGAACTGGAGGGCAGCCCTTTTCTTGACTATGTATTCCAACTGAAAAAAGAAGGAAAAATCAAACACATAGGTGTAAGCAGTCACAATGCTGAAGTTGCTTTGCGTGCTGCCAAATGCGGTTGGATAGAAGTTATCATGTTTTCTCTCAATCCTGCTTTCGATCGTCTGCGTGGAGGAGCTATTCCTTGGGAAGAAGGAGCTATGGATAACCTTCAAGCTGGCATTGACCCTGTAAGAGTAGAGTTTTACGATTATTGTGCCACACATCATATAGGCGTTACCGTAATGAAAACTTTCGGTGGCGGGGGTCGTTTGCTTGACGAAAAATCATCACCGCTCGGCGTGGCATATACGCCCGAACAATGCATCGCCTACTGCCTTGCAAAACCATGTATCAGCACCTGCATACTCGGCATTGACAATATTGAAGAATTGAAAGCCGATCTCCATTGGCTGCAAGCAAGCGATGCAGAAAAGGACTATACCAATTTCGAAAAGCGTGAAACAACAAAAGCTTGCGAAACTTGCACTTATTGCAACCATTGTTCTCCATGTAGTACAGGCATTCCTATTGCAAAGGTAAATGAATTGCTTGATAAAGCGGAAAAAGACGGACTTACACCTGAATTGCAGGCTAAATACGATTCACTACCTCATCATGCAGGCGAATGTACACATTGCGGTGCATGCCTCAGCCGTTGCCCGTTCGACGTTGACATACCAACACAGATGAACCGTGCAAAAGAAATATTTGGAAAATGAAAATTATGATCAACATATTAGTTTTTGCCGTACTATTTTTCGCTTCGTGCACGAAAGACGAACCTAATATACCTGCATCGGCATCCGAAAAGACAATGCAATTTTCAGTTGGCGACAAAATTTTTACTGCCACACTTGAAGACAATAGCAGTGCAGAAAGTTTTTACGCACTATTGCCGATAACTTTGGATATGAACGAGTTGAATGGTAACGAAAAGTACAATTATCTTGATACCACCTTGCCCGTCAACAACATCCGTCCTGGAACTATTCATGCGGGAGACATTATGTTGTATGGCAACAATTGTATTGTGGTGTTCTACGAAACTTTTAAAACTTCGTACTCTTATTCGCCAATCGGGCATATAAATGACATCCGGCAACTTAAGGAAGCACTTGGCACAGAAAACATAACAATAAAATTCAGTAAGCAATGACAGACAACCCCACAGGAAAAGACTATGTAGGCAGCGACGACCTATATGCCGATGTCCAACGAACAATGAAACTGTGTGCCGAAATGAACACCGGCTATCACAACGAAGCGGAAATCAGAGAATACTTGCGACAGATAACCTGCAGCAACATAGACGATACCGTGCGAGTATTTCCTCCATTTAACATCAATTACGGACTTACAACGCGCTTTGGTCGCGACTGTTTTATAAACTTTGGCTGTACATTTCTTGCACTCGGCGGCATCACCATCGAGGACGGAGCATTTATCGGACCGCATTGCGTCTTGGCAACGGAATGTCATCCCGAAGATCCAGCCACGCGTCATTCGTTGCTCACAAAGCCCATAGTCGTTGGACGCAATGCCTGGCTCGGCGCCGACGTGAAAGTGCTGGCCGGCGTCACCATCGGCGAGAACGCCATCGTCGCCGCCGGCAGCGTAGTCACCAAGAATGTGCCCGACAATATGGTGGTGGCAGGTAGCCCTGCGAGAATAATTAGAGAAATAAAAGCAAATAAATAACAACATTAAACTATTTAAGTATGAAGCAAATTTCATTAATAATCGCAATATGTTGCCTTCTATCGGGCGCATACGCACAAAACAAACAAATAAAGGAGAATACTGAAATGAAAAAGACATTAGTAGTTTATTTTTCGGCTACCGGCACCACAAAAGCCGCAGCCCAGAGGTTGGCAAAGGAAAAGAATGCCGACCTGTTCGAAATTGTACCCAAGAAACCCTACACTTCTGCAGACCTTGACTGGCAAGACAAGCAATCACGTTCAACGCTGGAAATGAAGGACAAGAATTCACGTCCGGCAATCAAGAACACCTGCCCCAACATTGCAGACTACGACACCATTTGGATAGGTTTCCCTGTGTGGTGGTACACCGCACCCACCATTATTAACACGTTTATTGAAGCATACGACCTTAGCGGAAAGACTCTCAATGTGTTCGCCACCAGCGGCGGCAGCGGCGTGGAAGGCTCTGCCAGAGACCTGAAAAAAGCCTATCCGCAATATACTTGGGGCGAGAGCAGGTTGATGAATTAAAAAACTTTATAGTTTAGTTTATCCAACAACGACAATACTCATAAAAATGGAAAATCGTTTCAGCATCCGACCTGCGAAGTCCGATGA
Organism: Bacteroidales bacterium; assembly: GCA_017616775.1. Lineage (GTDB taxonomy): Bacteria > Bacteroidota > Bacteroidia > Bacteroidales > WCHB1-69 > UBA1205. Next base: position 62,495 of record JAFZXM010000005.1, on the reverse strand, counting down.
GGCCGGTCTGGTTCTTGAACTTATCAAGAAATTGGCTGCGTATGAGAAGTGTGCCGATGAAGTGGTAGCCGATGAAGCCACCATCTATCATTCGTTGTTTGTGGAGCGTTCCGCTGAAGTGGTCTTCGCCGAAGAGAATGGTGTAGTGGTCGGTTTCTCCTTGTTTTTCCATAATTTCTCCACCTTTGTAGGTCGCAAGGGCCTCTATCTTGAAGACCTCTTCATCCTGCCCGAAAAACGTGGTCGAGGCTATGGCAAAGCCTTGTTGAAATATCTGGCCAACCTCGCTGTGGAGCGTCACTGCGGTCGTATGGAGTGGATATGTCTCGACTGGAACGAACCCGCCCTAAAGGTATATCGCAGCATCGGAGCTATTCCGATGGATGAGTGGACCGTACAACGGTTGGACGAAGCAACGTTGAAACAGTTTGCGGAAAAATAAATGATAAAATACGAAACATGAATAAGATGATTGCTTGTTGTGGCATTAATTGCGAGACCTGTGAGGCTCGCATTGCCACGATTAAAAACGACGACAAAATGCGCATCAAGGTTGCCAAGAAGTGGTGCGAGATGAATCATACCGATCAAATTACACCTGAGAGCATTAATTGTACGGGGTGCCGTGTGGAAGGAGTCAAGTTCTACTTCTGCAGCCATCTGTGCGAGGTTCATAAATGTGTAACCGCCAAGAAATACGATACTTGTGGCGAGTGTACAGATAAGAATACCTGCAAAAAGCTTGGCGATATCTGGGAAAATTGTGTTGAGGCAAAGGAAAATCTAATAGGAAAGTAAAAAATGAAACAGCTGCCAAATATCATAACCATGCTCAGGATGGCAGGCTCTTTTTGTCTGCTTTTCTGCGATGTGGCAGGTGAGGTGTTCTGGGTAATCTATGCTCTCTGCGGCATCAGCGATATAGCCGATGGATGTTTGGCACGGAAGTTTCATTGTGAGAACAAAACGGGTGCCCTATTGGATAGTTTGGCAGATTTGGCTTTTGTGGTATGCTTATGCTGGCAGATTATCCCTATATTGAACTTCCCAAAATGGCTGTGGATTTGGGGAGGAGTGATTGTCGTTATCAAATTCCTCAACCAAATATGTGCTTTGCTGATATACAAAAAGTGCGTTTTTTCTCATACCTTTGCCAATAAAGCGACAGGTTTGCTGCTATTCATCGGTGTTCCCTTGACATTGTATTTGGAATTCGTTATTCCAATCGTTATCATTGCTATTATGGCAACATTTGCCGCCGTTCAGGAAGGACATTTCATAAGGATAAAAAGATAAAGTAAAAATAGGAAATTTTTTCTGCTTCAGGAAGCATGAATGATAAAAATATCCGCTACCCCCGAAATTTTTTTCATTAAAATATCCGCCATCCCCGAAATTTGGAAACGAAATACAATGATCTGCAGGCAATACTTATATAAACGGTGTCATATAAACAGGTAAGTAAATGTAGTTTTCTTCTTGCTTATAATCTTTCGTATATATAATATATCTTTTCCCGATACGCGATGAGTAACGTTTTACAAATTCTTCAATGGATTTATGCGATTTGTATCCTGAGGATTTTACTTCTATGGGTACAATTTTTTCACCTCGAGACAAAAGGAAATCCACTTCATAATTATGCTTTTCGTCTTTGGGAAAGGTGGAGTAGAACAATTCATTGCCATTGGTTACAAGCATCTGTGCCACCATATTCTCAAAAATATAGCCGAGATTCGCCTCTAATCTGTTTCGCAACAATTTCTCATATATCACATTCTCTGTAAAGGTCTTATCCCAAAAAGAAAGTGTGATAAAAAGACCCGTATCTGCCGTATAAATCTTATAGCGATATAAATCTTTGGTTAGCGACAAACCTACATTAGGGTCGCTTACCCTATGACAAAACAATACCGTTTTGCTATCTTCCAAACATTGAAGCAAATCCGTTATCTTATCTTTATCGTTATCACCAACTATTTGATAAGGTTGATACCGAGCAATGTTTCCGCTCAACTGGGCAGGAATGTTTTTGTAGAGTTTTTCAATTCTGCCGCTACTGTCTATCTTTTGAAAATCATCAAGATAGAGTTTGATAATATCGCGTTTAACTTCATCAACCAAACTCAAATTGTTGGTATTGATATATTCATTTACAGCCTGTGGCATACCTCCGACCAACATATATAAACGAAAATCAAACAATATTTTTTGATGTGCCGACATCAACGCTTGCCCTTTGTCAAAAAATTGTTTAATAAGCGGCAACGAAACATTGTCAGACACTGCCCATCGGAACTCCTCAAAGTCCAGAGGAAACATGTTTACACGTATTTCCTCACTGGGAATAGTAATGTTTTTTGTGTTTTTCTTTATGCTGATAAGTGAACCTGTTTCAATATAGTCATATCTTCCGTCTTGTACCAAATACTTGATAGCCTGCCTTGCGAGAGGACATTTTTGTACTTCATCAAACACAATAACGGATTTACGCTCATGCAATACAACAGAATAGAGCAGTTGCAATTGCACAAACAGATTATCCAAATTGCTTATGTCTTCAAATAGCTCAAACACTCTTTTGGGGGCTTTATTAAAGTCTATCAAAAGATAAGAGTCATATTCCTTTTGTGCAAAATATTCCACTAATGTTGATTTGCCGACACGTCTTGCCCCTTCAACCAACAATGCCGTCTTGCCTGCACGGCGTTTCTTCCAGTCTAACAAAGTATCGTATAATTTTCTCTTGAAAACTCTTTCCATATCATCTAGTAATTTTGGTGCAAAAGTACAATAAAATTTTTTATCCCCGCAAATTTTTTTATACAAAATATCCGCTACCCCCGAAATTTTTTTCATTCAAATATCCGCTGACCCCGAAATTTGGAAACGAAAAATGCTTGTATCCGATTTCCATGAATAATGCGTTTTGAAAACTATAGATTGTTAAAATAATTTCTATCAGTTAAATAAGTGAGCATAGTCCGGCTATCAAAGCGGCTATCAGCGGATACTGTATAATTTGCCAACCTCATTTAGCTATCAGCTATTCGTAATACTCAATCTGTCGTTCCATAACTTCCGTTGCGGTCATCGAATCATCGCTGACTCCCTCATAACACACACGTTTTACCCAATTTCCATGTTGGTCGTAAGTATATTGGAAGCGGACAATTTTGTACGGTTTGTCTTTTGTCTGATAACCGACATGCTCCACCAGATTGCCGTGCTCGTCATACGACCATTCTTCCAAAACAGCCATTTTGTAGTCGAAAAAGGACTCGTTAATCCTAAATTCCCCGACCAATGCCTCCTTTTTCAAGATTCTTCCGGCGGAATCGTAGGTGGTTTGAATATGACGGTCAAAGGTGCGTTGCGTGCCTTTCACATCATAATGCTTGGATTCAATCTCTCTTCCTGCGCTGTCATATTGGTAATAGCAGTCCATTCCGCTGGGCTTCCAATCCCCGATGGAATAATCGCGGATCATATTATGCCGGTCGTCATATTCATGCCCACGACTTGCGCTAAAGTCTTTGCAGTTACAAGTGCTGTTGTCTCCCTTATAGCCCTTACAGCGACCCTTGAAAATCATATTGTCCAAGCTGTCATACACAAAAGCATCCATCCATTGCCCTGTTTTGCTATTGTTCTTTTGATGTGCCACCAGATTGCCCCGATCGTCATAGCAATAGGTGTCACAGACCTCCACACTCTTTTTGCCGTTTTTACTCTCCACTCGCACCGGCTTCCCATCGTCATTTAGAGCAATCGAGTTCTCCCACGAAACATCAGTGTCCCAATAATAGGTTGCCACTTTTGTCAGGTGTCCGTTTTTGTCGTATTTGAAAGTTTCTTTGCTATTATAGTTTTCATTTATGGCTTGATTCATTTGTCCGATGGAGTTAAAACTGTAGTAAGCGATTATATGTGTGGAGTCATACTTGTCGCCAGACAAAGTCCTGTTATCGTTGATATCGTAGTCTAAAATATCCTTCATGAAAGTTTTGTTGATATGGCAAAGATACAAATGTCCCGTTGGGGAAAACTTCCATGTTTGTTGTTGAACATAAACGTTCTTTGAGGAGTTGTTCTTTTTCAATAAAGAAACGGGCACTTTGGTTTGCACTACCGACTTGACAGTTCCGTTCAGCGAGATGTCCAAATGCCTATATCGGCCATAGATAAGATAGATATCTTGGTAAGGCTCAGTGGAGACGTATTCGGTTTTCTCTCGTGGCTCAATGGTTTCTAAGGATATATTGACAGTATCAAGGTTAAAATCCTCAATTGCTTTATAAAGGGCACTTTGTTGAGTTTCGTTTTTTTTGCCACCCTTGACAATCTCTATTACGTCATTGTGCAATTTTTTGTAGTCAATGTTTTCCTTGTAGGTGTATTGATACAACGAGTGTCGCCTTTCGCCGTTTTCCGTTGAGATATGTTTCTCCATGATGTAGTCGAAAGGCATATTTGTTCCATGAAACATAATCAAATGCAGGCGGTAGAGCTGATATTTGTCGCTACCGTCGGGATTGGTGCTGTAAATGTAATAGACCACCTTGGTGAAACTGGTGGAGAAACGGTTTTTCGGCAACTCGTCGTACCATTCATAACCCCAGATATTCAGGGTGTCCATCTTGAAAAAATCGAAGTTGTAGTAGTTACAAAGCTCGTATTCGCAAGGCAGTTTTTTCTTTTTGTATGCTTTGTACAACAATGCTCTGTTTTCTGCGGCTTTCTCATAATTTCCCAAACCAGAGTAGCAAACAATCTTGTTGCGGATGGCAAAATAATCGGTTTTAGGTTTCATTAAGGCCAGCATCTCCTCATCGAGCTTTAACGCTTCCCTGAAATTCTCCTGATACTTGTATGCCATTTCAAGCATATAGGTCGTCCTGTAATAGTCGGCAGTGGCGTCCTTGTACGCCTGACTTTTATCTGGTGAGAGCTTTTGCCAGCGTTGTTTGGCGTATTGGTATGCCTCGTTGTAGTTTCCTAAACGCAACAAATTGTCAATATGCCGATCGTGCAGGTTGCTTTGTGCAAACGCGTCCCCAATCGAAATCAAGGTGATGGTGATTAGCAGTAAAATGAATATTTTTTTCATAAACCTCAACGGATTTTAATTCAACTAGAAAAAAATCAAGTAACCTCTAAATTTTTATTTCATTTTGCAAAGATAATTAGAAAATGAATACATTTTGTTATTTTTTTGCAAAAATTAATTGTTTAACAAAAGTTGCATTTGTGACTTGAATGCGGCTTAAAATTGAAATATGTTTCAACATAGTTTCAATAAATAGACACGTCTCTTTCTGAATTTTTTCTGCCATGTGGAATTAATATCGGTAAGTTTAGTATTTTTGCATTTTAAAATAAGTTGAAAAATGAGGCAATTACTTATAGGTATTTTTATCATAACATTATCTTTGAACATCTTTGCCACAGGATTGGCCGGTGATATTATTTTTATAAACGGAGAACAGTGGATATTATTGGGCAAACCAATTGAAAGAGATTCCGTACTTTACCATAATTTCATAGGAATACTGCCGGAATATCGTTCTAAATCCACCGCCAATTGGGATGGTTACACTTGCTATTGGAGTATTAAAAATGATAGATTGTATCTTGATAGTGTATTAGTTGAATTATACGACCAAGAAACTAAAAGTTTTTTTGAACGTTGTATTTCCTCTGCCGACATGCATCGTGTATTCAAAAAATATTACGATAAGGATGAAATATTGGCAACTTGGGTGAAGGGTACAATTAGGGTTGCCCGAGGAGAAATCTTATTATATGTGCACAGTGCTTATGAAAGAAATTACGAACAAGAACAAATGATTACTTTAAAACAAGGGCAGATAATAGAACGGCAATCATTTCATAATAGGTTGGTCATTGATGGTTTTTCTCTTAATGACCTTTGGTATCAAGGACAGGAAGAAGTAAAGAAGAAATTACCTCTAAAATTGGATGATTATCCGGAATTAAACGATGAAAATAGTTTAAAGTTTTTCATAAGTCCTATTCAGGTTGATTCCTTGGGAAATCTGGTGGATTGTAAAGTTCAAGCATCTATTCGGTGTCAAGGAGAAAGGCAAGAAATAAAAGAGTTAAGTGATCAGATGAAGAATTTATTAAAAAATATTCATCCTTGGAAAACCTATCTCATCAATGGTCAATATATTTCACGCGATAACGTTGGTAGGATTTACCCTTACCGGACAAGAGTTGATATAAATAATGATAATTAGGACAAACAGATTTTGTCCTACCATTGATGGAAAAGAGAGGTGTTTTCTTTTTTGATGGATTCGGAGTAGGTACAATACGGATAATTGGTGCAACCGATGAAACGGTGTTTGTTCTTGTCTTTCCGTATGACAAGAAAACCTCCGCATGCAGGACATTTTTTCGGATGTGATAAAACGGATGTATTGTGTAAAATATAGTCGCATTTCGGAAAATTGGAGCATCCGACAAATGATTTTCCGTTGTTTTCTACTTTCAGAAGTGTGCCTGTTTTGCAGCGGGGACAATATATGTGATTTTCGTCGGTTTGTTTTTCGATAGCGACAAAACAAACCGATTCCGATTCGGTAAATTCTTTGAAAAACGGAGAAGGATTTTTGTTGTCGGTAAGTATATATGTCCGATTCTTGGTGCGGGTGAGGGCAACGTAAAACAAACGGCGTTCTTCGGCATATTTAAAACTTTCTGCATGGGTGAGGACAAAATTCAGCACTTCATCATCCGCAATTTGGTTGGGAAAGCCGAGTTTGTCGTTTTTGAAATTCAAAATTATCACATTGTCGGCTTCTAATCCTTTGGATTTGTGAACCGAAAGGAAATTGATTTTTAATTCCGGCAAAGGCAGATATTCTATTTTTTCGTTGAAAATTCTGAATAAACCTGTTTTTTGAATAATATCTGTATCATAATTGGTGCGTCCCAAAAGCAAAATGGAGGAATTTGTTCCGGAATCAGCCGCAATTTTGTCAATCGCTTTTTGCAATACATATTTCGGATTATCTTCATAGCCTAAAAAAACGAGTGGATAATTTATGTTTTTGTCAGAATGCAGATCTTTGCGTAATTGGAAAGGATTTTGTTTAATAAAACGGGAAGCCTCGTCTATGAGTTGTTGAGAATTACGATATGTTTTTTCTATCTTCAATACTTTGGTGTATCCAAAATATTTTTCAAAATCAGTGAACAATGATATATCGCTGCCTGCAAAACGGTAAATGGACTGCCAGTCATCACCCACGCAGAAAACTTTTGCCCGCGTTTGGTCGGCAATAGCCTTTAGCAAATGGAAACGGGACTGTGAAATATCTTGGTATTCATCTACAATGATATAGCGATAGGATGGAATGTCACAACCCGAAGACACCTTTTCGGCGGCAAGGTTGATCATGTCGGAGAAATCTATCGTATTGTTGTCGGAAAGATATTGCTGATAGGCTGTCAATAATATTTTTATGATTCCCAAAAACCGGCTTGTCCGTTCACGCAGAAAATCACCGGGGTGATTTGAAACATATTGTTTCTGCAGGGTGTCAAGATATTCTGTTTTATAACCGTTGGATTTAAACAATGTGATAAAGGTGCAGCATAGTTTGATAAATTCTGAAAAATACTTGTTGCTTTTGTCGGCATATACCATGTTGAAAACATCGGTGGTGTCCTTCATGTGAAATTCCACTCCTTTGGCACGCAGTTTTTCTTCCAATTTTTTTAGCAATATGCCTTCGGATTGATAATAGGAATAGGTCTCTATCAGTGTAGTTTTGTTTTTTTTGTGAAAATCCCGTTTCCAACGGATACCTTCCAGATATTTTTTCTCTTCCACCTTAGAAAGCCATGGAACTGTGCCTTCCTTTGAAATTCCGAAATGTTCCAAATAAATATCGTAATCGGTAAGGTAAAAGTCCGGATGATATGCCTTTTGTGACGGGTCGTCGCTTTCAAAAGGATAGCGTTTTTCGTATTCATAGTTGATGCCGTGCAAAAACAGGAAGTTGGCAATGAGGGTTTCTTCCTTGCTTTTTACTTTCTCATTTTTCAGCGTAAGGTGTGTTTTTGCTTTTTCTTCGCTTTTTTCGCGAATATAGTTTTCACGTTCGTATTTTGTTTTGAGCGTTTCCAGGTCGGCGTCTTTTTCCGCTTCATAGTATTCTCCGAGTGAAGAGTAGTTTCCAAGATCATTCGGAATGTCAAGATAATAGGAGAAATATTCCGTCAGCGTTTTAACAAGGTCGGGATAATTTAAAAGGTGATTGTCAAAAAAATCCTGAATAAAGCGGTTGAGTTCGTCATCGTCGGCGATTTCTGGTCTGGCCCCGTCGGCACGGGTGATGATGTCAAGTCCGAGCTTGTGGAAAGTGGTTGCTTCCGCATTCATCCCGAGTTTGTGCTGAATTCTGTCCGTCATTTCTTGTGCCGATTTTCTTGTAAAAGAAATCAGGAGTATATCTTGCGGATTGATATGCTTCAGCTCGCACAAATATTTTACTTTTGCGGCAATGGTAAGCGTTTTTCCGCTGCCGGCACCGGCAAGCACCAGAATTCTGTCTTCATCGGTAATCACCGCCTCTTTTTGCTGTTCATCCAACGATTTGCCGTCAATATCGGAAAAGAATGCTTTGTGTTTTTCGCATTCCGACAACATAAAGTTTCCGTTTGCGGTGCGAAAAGTATCCGTCAGCGAGCAAAAGGCGGACTGGAACGCATGCACCTCCTGAAACAAAGGGTGCTTTTTTGACAGACGGTATTTTTTTATCTCCTCATACAGCTCTTGCCATTTTGTCGTAAAAGATTTTTCTTCCGATCGGGAGATATAATGTTCTTGTATGGAGGCATATTCGGAGTTAAACAGGTGGATTTGTTGAGAATAATGGTCCTTGTTTTGCTCAAATTCTTTAACGAGCCTGTATTGCCGTACCAATAGGAAAACCAATAAGGCCGCACATAAAACGATCATTAAAAAAAAGACAAAATCAACCATCATATATCAATTGCTTCAGCAAGCAAAGTTATAAAAAAAAATGATAGGGATATTGAGTGTTTTTTACTTGTTGTTAAATTTATCATTCAATAGGATAATGAGCAATCTTTGCATTAGTGGAGCAAACCCGTAAGGTCAGTCGTAAAATTATATATTGTCAGCTGTTTTTGCTACAGAACTGATGTGTTTTTTCTGATGACGGCATGCAGTTTCATCCCTTTACGCTGTTCAAATCGTTCCAGCGTAAGTTGTGTTTGGTCGCAAAGGGTTTGCAGTTCTGTTTGGTTGTAGCAATGTACATCCCCGTAGCCGAACTTGTTCAGCAAAGGCAATTCCAAATTGTTGACAAACCAGTGGACAATGGGGTTTTTCATGGTCATGTCCCGTAATATCAACCGTCCGCGAGGCGTTAAACATCGGTTGGCGCTTTGCAAAAAGTTTTTGGGGTTGGGGTAGTGGTGAAAACTTTGAGAACAAATTATCACGTCGAATGATGCATCGTCAAAGGGCAAATTTTCGCAATCACCGCAGATAAAAGTAGTGTTGGGAAGTCGTTTTGCTTTGGCAACCGCTATCATTTTTGGGGTAATGTCAATGCCAGTGAACTGTTTGTCGGGAAAATCTTTTGTCAGTAGCGATAACATGGGTGCGGTGCCGCAACCTGCATCCAGCAGGGTTTTAAAAGGCTCCTTTTTCACTTCTTCAAGTATGTCAGGATAGTCCTTTTTACAAATGTTATAAACGCCTGCATGTTCTGTTTCGTAGCGGTCGGCGGCACGGGTAAACTCGTTTACGGAAAGTGCTTTGAATTGTTCTTCTGTTTTCATATCTTTTCAAAATCAAATGATGTTGCAAAGATAGACATATCCTATGGATGGCAGAATAGCAATTTGTAGGTATTTTTAACCCAAAAAATAATTGTTTTAGGGGATGCTGAATTAGGGGGAAAATGCAAAAAAAAGCTATTTTTTATGTAATTGATTGATTATGAATATTAATGTTTGAATGTGTAAAATGGCATAACAACAGCCATTTGTATAACAATAATTTGTTTATCCTAACAGTACATCAAGCAGCATCATCAGTACAAAGCCTATCCCAAAACCGATGGTGCTGATATTGTAGTGTTGTCCTCTTGAGGCTTCGGGAATCAATTCCTCTACTACAACGTAAAGCATGGCTCCTGCAGCAAAACTCAGCATATAGGGCAGAATGGGTATAAAAAGTGATGCCAACAACACTACGGCAAGGGCACCGACCGGTTCTACCGCTCCGCTCAGTGACCCTATCAAAAACGACCGCCATCGGCTGTTGCCGGCGGCACGCATCGGCATGGAGATGATAGCCCCTTCGGGAATATTTTGTATGGCAATACCTATCGAAACGGCAATAGCTCCGGCTATTGAAATATAAGATGTATCATTTTCTGTACCGGCAAATACCACACCGACAGCCATTCCTTCGGGCAGATTGTGGATAGTGACGGCAAGTGCTAACATGGCGGTTTTGGAAAGGTGAGAGCGAAGACCTTCAGGATGGGTAGTGCCGGGGTGAAGATGCGGCGTCAGTTCATCAATGAGAAGCAAAAATCCCATGCCCGACAAGAATCCGACAGCAGCCGGTAATACAGCCCATTTGCCGTTGTTGATGCCCATGTCTATCGCAGGTATCAATAGTGACCATACCGATGCTGCCACCATTACGCCTGATGCAAAACCGAGCAAAGCCTTTTGCAGGCGTTCCGGCATGTCGCCTTTCATGAAAAACACGAATGCAGAACCAAGCATTGTGCCCAATAACGGTATCGTCAAGCCTATGATGAGTGTTGTTGTCATGTTAGTATTTTAATTCAAATGTTGGTTCAATCTTTATATATAACAGAAGATAATGAAGATGTTAAATAAGTACTACGGCTAAGTATTATTATCTGCAAAATTAGTCAAAATATAAATATAGATTGGGATATTGTATTTTTTTTATTTCCCTTCTCTATATTCCCGCGGACTCATGCCTTTATATCTGCGGAAGAAGGTGCCGAAATGGCTTTGGTTGCAAAATCCGAGTCTGTCGGCAATTTGTTGTATGGAAAGAGTGGTGGTGTGCAATAATAATTCCGCTTGTCGGATCAGGTTCTCGTTGATGCAGTTGCCGGCAGTTCTGCCGGTGATACGTTTCACCGTATTGGCAACATATTTTGGGGTGAGGCACAATTCGTCGGCATACCAGTCGATGTGGTGATGCTCGTGGCTGTGCAGTTCCACCAAGGCAAGAAATTTTCCCGCCAATTCTTCGGAACGGGAGAGAGAATAGAGCTGTTGGAAAGCCGGATTGTAGAGCCCGTAAATATAATGTATCATGGAGCGGACCAAATCCAGGGCAATCTCACGCGCATTGGTGGCGTTTTCTGTCATTATGATTTCGCGTAACAGACTGAAATAATGTGCAATCACTCGCATCTGTTGCTTCGTCAAAGGCAGAATGGGTCGCATATATGCCCTTGCGTGTGCGGTTCCCGGTAAATTGAGGTGAAGGTCTTCGGCAAATTTCGGGGTGAATCCCAATACATATTGTATGGTGTCGTGGCTCGCTTCCATCAGGCTTACGGCCTGATTGATGAGTATGGAAGAAACACAGGGAGCTTCAATTTTGTATTTTTGATGGTTGATACGGGCTGTCCATTTGCCGCGGATATGAAGATTGAGAGCGTAGGCGGCCGTTTGAAAACATTCCGGCAAAAGCTTGGACTTTCCTTTAATCATGGTCAGTTGCAATTCGTTGCCGAGAGCAATTTGGTCGCTCTTGTTGTCAATATCCCGCAATATGGGCAAATCCTTCAATAACAATGGTCCGTTCATGAATGTTGTGCATAAAAATCAAATGCAAATATACTGCTTTTTTGAATGCGTGTGATACAATCAGAAAAAGAAATTTGAACAATAATCAGCCGATAATAATGATAAAAAGTACAAAACAGAACAATATTAATGAAAAATACAACAATGCGGGCAGCGGAGAAAACAGTATTTTTGCAAAATCTGTTTTTCGGGTTTTGTTTTAACGGACTTCGCAAAATTTGAAGACAGACGGAATGGGTTAAAATCAGAAGTCCTTAAAATGAGTGTATGAAAAGATTTTTAATAGGTTTTCAATTGGCAATAATGTGCTTTTGTGCAGTATCGCAAAGTGTAACCATGTCATTTACGGGGTATGATGATTCGGGCAACTATATTCAGTTGAACAGGGTGCTTGTTGTCAATCATACGCAAGGATGGAACAAGACCGTTTTTTGGCCGGATACGGCATTTACCGTACAGTATACCGCCGGGGCAGACGACATGATGTCTGCGGCTTCCGTGCAGTTGTTACAAAACACGCCTAATCCGTTCAACACCGTTACCGACGTGTGTTTGACGGTAGCATATGCGGGGGAGGCGGTGTTGTCCGTATCCGATATGAGCGGCCGTGTTGTGGCCTCTGCAAAATGCAGGCTGCAATCGGGAACACATCGTTTTAGTGTCTCTGTTGCCAATGCAGGTACCTATTTGATGACAGCCCGTCAAAACGGAAAGGTGTCATCCGTTAAGATGGTGTGTGATGAGGGAGGCCGTGTCAGCGAAATCCGTTATCAAGATATGGTGTCTGTGCCCGAAGGTGCGTTTTTATCTTCTCCGTCGGCTCCTCAAGGCATAACAGTCCGTATGGGCGACAAGATGGAATTTGTCGGCTATGCCGATATAGACGGAGCGGAGAAGAATACCCGTTGTGAGGTATTGTCACAAGGTGTATCCCGATTGTATGGCTTGCAGTTTGTTCTGTCCGGCAACAGGGTGGCCGGTCCTGCCGCTGTCAGCGGCAAAACAGAAAAAGCCAACGGAACAGAAAAGGCCAATGAAGAGGAAAATAACAAAGCTTTTCGTGTTGCCCTTTCGCTGAGTCCTTTTTCGTTGAATCAATTTGCAAACGGATACACTTTTGCGGTAGGCGACAGAACGGCGGCTACTCCTGAGGAATTGCAGCAGATATACCGCGACCTCGGCTCAACGGAAATGTATGTGAGGATAGCCACCAAACGTCATGTCACCGAAAAGGATGTTACCGACGGCAAGCCGGACGAAAATGCCAATGTACACACCTTTGATCAGGGAATCAGATTGTGCCGGATTGCAGCGGATTTGGATATTCCCATCAATCCGGAAATCATGTGTGCCTATACTTATATGGATATGGACAAGCAGCAGGCGCCGCGTTTTGAAGAATATCCCGAAATATATGCCCTGCAAAACGGAAAAGAATGGTCGGAGCTGACCCTTGATGAAATATGTACGGTGCTGGAAGCCTATGGAGCTTTTATAGGTGAGGCCGTTTTGAATACGGGTTGCACCGTCAACAATTGGAATTTGGGCAATGAAGCCAATTTCGGTTTTGCCGGCATCAGCATGGGGCTGGAAACGGCTGTGAATCCCAAATTGAAAAAGGCGGGAAATTTGAAGAAATATACCGCTCCGGTATTTGCCCGCGGATGGCTCAAACGGAATGTATGGCAATATGATGCCAAAGCATACGCTGCCGTGAAAAGAGGCATATTAAGCGCCTATGAAAAATTGGGAATGGATGCTTCCGGTGTGAAATTTTCAACCCATATTGCCACCGTTGTGTTTCCGCCCAAATGCAGTGTGGATTTTTTCAATTATATGAAGCAAAACGGATATGTTATGGAAACAGCCGGTATCAGCTATTATCCCAGTGCTCCGTCCATGTCGGTGAACAAGAAGAAGCTGCTGAAAAAAACAATCTCAAAAATCAACGAAAAATGCGGACTTCCGGTGTTTGTCGGCGAATTTTCTTATCCTTCGGGCAAAATGGACGGTCCTTTTGCAGGATGGAACAAAAAGGTGAGAGGTTATCAGCACAGCCAGCAGGGGCAGGCCGATATCTATGCCGACGTGATATCCTGGGGGAAAACCCACGGTATGGCCGGTATCCGCTATTGGGCACCGGATTACAAGGGATGGTATGCCATGTCCATGTTTGAATTTTCCGGCAAAAAAGGCACCGCCAAAATTATCTTGAAAAATCACAGGGAGATAATTGAAAAGTAGTTTTTGTATCCGGTTGGGTTTCGTTTTCTTGAAATTCCAGTAAAAAATGCGGGCGGAAAAAGGTATTTATGAATATGAAATTGTTGATAAATATTTAAAACCATATTGTTGGAAATTTGTATCAAATTAATTTACAGTACTTTGATATATTAAAGATAAATTTGTTCAAAACGGCAATTTGTATTAAAAAAAATTGTACCTTTGCCAACTGAAATTTTAAGCAGTAAATAAAGGAAAAAAATATAGAAGAATGGCAAATCATAAGTCGCAATTCAAAAGAATCAGACAAAACGAAAAAAGACGTTTGGAAAACAGATATTGGGGTAAAACCATGCGTAATGCAATTAAAAAACTCAGGGGAGAGCGTGATGTAAACGAAGCTAAATCATGTTTGCCCAAAGTGGTTTCTTTAATAGACAAGGTAGCTAAAAAAGGAGTTATTCATAAAAACAAGGCAGCAAACCTTAAATCCGGTTTGATGATAAAGATAAACAAAATGGCGTAAGCTGTTTTGTAATTTTTTCATTGGTTTTTAATTTGGGGCAGGGTTGATATTTTTGTACAATCCTGTCTGTTTTTTTTTAAAGTTGACGAAAATGACTGTTGATGAAATCAGAAAGGCTTTGTTTTTTAAAAAGGAAGCGTATTTTTTGGACATGTTCGGTAAGGTGAAATGCAACCAAACCACATTGTATAGTGACAGGAACAATTGTACCGACAGGCAGCATATAGAAAAATGGTTAGCCATTAACGATTTGCTCACGGTGGCCAAATATGTGAATCAATCATGGAATCCGGATTGGGGCAATAAGGGCGAATCCAAATATGCGATAGTTTGCCGAAACGGAAAGTTTGTTCCGGAGAAAACGGACGCCCCTTCGTCCATAGTGTATTTCCGAAGTGTGCAGGATACATTGCAAGTGATAGAAACAGTCGGGGAAAAATTACTTGAAGAAATCTTTTTTTAGCAGTTAAACACACTGTTATATATCAATTCAGCGGCTTTGGTGTTTTGCCGGACATAACGGGCGGCAATTTCACCTGCTTGTATAAGGGCGGACTGATTGTTTTTCCATAGGAGGAATTGTTTTTCCAAATCTTGATATTTATTAAAGGAGCAGGCTCCTTGTAATTGGATTAAGTCTGCGGCTTCTTTGAATTTATGATATTTAGGGCCGAATAATATGGGTTTGCCGTAAGTGGCGGCTTCTAGAATATTGTGTATGCCTTTTCCGAATCCTCCGCCTACATAGGCTATGTTACCATAATAATATATACTGCTCAGCATGCCTATGGTGTCAATAATCATAATATTGTATTCTTCCAATTGCAGGACGGAAGCAGATTGTGTATAGCGCAGCACTTTGTATTTCATGAACATATGTTCCAGTTCATAAATATGCTGTTCTTCTATTTCATGTGGAGCAATAATGAGTTTGATATCGGGGTGCTGGTGAAATAATTTGGCTATCAGCATTTCATCGGGCAACCAAGTGCTTCCGCATATCAGGGTGAATTGATGATTGCAAAAATGTTCGATATCAGGAAATTTTTGCGATTGACGGATGATATCGCTCACTCTGTCAAAGCGGGTGTCTCCTGCTATTTCCGCTTGCGGTATTTGATGTTGTTGCAAAAGTTGCAGGGATGTTTGGTCCTGTACATAAAAGCGGGTGATTTGTTTCAATTGTTGTAACATCCATTTGCCTGCCCTGCGGAAATAGATTTGGTCTGGGCGAAAAATGCAGGATACGGAATAAAAAGGGATACCCCTTTGATGGGCTTGATGTATATAATTGAACCAAAAATCGTATTTGATGAAAAATATCATTTCGGGATTCACCGCATTGAGAAAATGTTTGACGTGCAGGGGAAGGTCGTAAGGAAGATAGTATATATAGTCGGCATATTCATAATTCTTTCGTATTTCGTAACCCGAAGGAGAGAAAAAAGTAAGTACAATTTTATATTCGGGATGCCTTTGTTTGATACGTTCCATGAGCGGGCGCCCTTGTTCGAATTCCCCTAAAGAAGCGCAGTGGAACCAAATGCGTTTTTCATCGGGATGCATTTGTGAGCGTATTTTTTTCAAGAGTCCCCGGCGTCCTTTAATCCATAGTTTTGCTTTAGGGCTGCCCAATGCAATTATTTGGGCAGCAAAAATATATAATGCTATAAAAATATTATATAGAACACGCATGTTTAGAATCTGGTTTGAAACACTCTATATGGTTGATGCTTGTATAAAGGGATAATCCATCCTACTTTGAAGCCTATGAAGCTTTCAAAATACCGGTTGTTATCTTTGCCCATAAGGCTGAAGTCGTAGGCACGTTGTCGTTTGGCCCAATTTTCAACAATTTCCACACCGCCGTAAAAGCACAATAGATTCTTTTTGGTGAGATGTTGGTATCCGACAAATTGATATAAAGAAAATCCCAGGGTGAGTCTGTCATAGCCTTTTCGGTATTCTTCATTGAGTGACAATACTTTATTATTCGGATTGGTAATGTGCATATAATGTTGCAGCACCCCTATACCTGCTTTCAGCACTAATCCGGAGTTGCGGTATTTGGGTGTAAAACAAAATATTTTACCTGCCATGAGCGTAAATTGCAGGCCTCTGTAGTCTACCGATATCTCATTGGTGGCGGTTCCGTCGTTGGCTATAAAATAATTGGCACCTTCGGGCACCAAATGTTTAAATTCTTGTTCTAAAACCGATGTGCGTACTTTCCCTTCAAATTGGTAATTGAATGTGAAACCGACGAGCCAGTTGCTTTTGGTTTTTACATTAATGCCTGTGCCTACGGAAAGAAAATTCTTATAGTCTTTCCTTAAGTCGGCTAAAGGAATATTGTAGGAAAATTCAAATTGAGTATATACGAATAAAGAAGCGGAATCAATGGTTGATATTTTTTCCTGCAGTTTTTGGGCATGTGTGTCCGGCCTGTTGCAAAGCAGGCAAAAGCTAATAACAATCAGCGTTTTCAGATATTTCATTTGATGCTGTATTAAAAAAAAGAATCAAGTATACAACGATACTTGATTCCTTTTTATTGTCCGGACCGTTTATTTCTTTTTGGGTATTTGAAATTTATATCCTAATGTCAAACCAAAGGATTCCTGGAATTGAAGATGGTCGGTGGTACGATTGTATATTTCGCCGGTGTATTTATCTCTTTCGTATAATTGATTGCCTTCCGGATCGTAAACATTGAAACGGATGTCATAATCGTAGAGCAAGGCGAATTTAAGTGACAGGCTCAGCCATTCGGTAATGTTGAACATCCAAGTCATGTCAAAACGGGCATCCATGTTGCGTACTTGATTGTAGCCTATCTTACGTTCTTGTTTGTAGGCTTCCGTTATCTCTTTGTTTTCATCCAAATATCTGTCCAGATAAGCGGGACGGTTCAAATAATCATAGAACAATTCCAATTTGGCATATAATTTTATTTTCGGGTGTATGTCCGCGTTGAATACAATATGGGTGGAAGCACCCACGGCTGTATATATTTTTTTAAATGCAGACACTCCGAATTTATCTTCTTCGTAGAATACGGGGTTGGTTTTGGTAACCATTTTCACACCGATGGGAGAAATGTACCAAGACCACATTTTGCGTTTGTAATCCATACCTATAGAGAAGGTGAGATATCCCGGAGTCATAAATGAGGAGGTGAGCAGGGTGTCATTGTTGGGGTCATAACCTTTGGCAATTTGAGTGCTGAAAGTGAGCATGGCACCGTAATACCAATAGCCGCCTGCTTTAAGCCCTAATTTGGATTTGAAATCCAGATTATCCGATACTTTTTCCAATTTGGTGCCAATTCCTTTGGGCGGTTTCGGATTAAATGTGGCACGCATACCATAATCCAAATCCAGGGTGTTTTCCCATGCGAGCTTGTTCTTAAGGTAACGCAAATACATGTTTCCTAACACTTGACCGCCGATAGCAGGGTTGGAAGCACCCACCCAGTTCTTGGAAAACGACTGGTTGATGATAACTTGAAATCCGGCACCGAATTCCCATGGATTTTCAGCTTCTTTATCCACTAAAGAACTTACCGATTGAGCCTGCTTGGTAACGTCTATAAGCTCTTGGCATTTAGCCTGTTGAAAAAACAGCAACATGCTTATCGCCATTCCGATTGTATAAAGTTTCTTCATATCGTAAATCAATTATGGTTAATGTTGCAAAGATAATAAAAATATTAATACAAGCCATCATTTTTTTATTATGACATTTTGTCATCATTTTTTATTTGGCACAGCTTTTGAGTAAAAACCAAGCGGTAAAAACATATTCTTTAGATAAACGGTAACGGTGAAGAATTTAACTTTTGCCTGTTCGGATTGTTTATATAAAGAATACAAAAAATAGTAATAACACAAAACATATATATTATGTCATTGAAAAGTGGAAGTATAAGCATGCAAACGGAAAATATGTTTCCGATTATCAAAAAGTTTTTGTATTCAGATAATGAAATTTTCTTAAGGGAGTTGGTTTCCAATGCCGTAGATGCCACCAGAAAATTGCAGACATTGGTCAATTTGGGCAAGGCATCATGTGAGTTGGGGGATTTGACCATAGAAATAAAAATCAACAAGGCCGATAAGGAGTTGGTTATTTCGGACAAAGGCGTAGGCATGACAGCCGAAGAAGTGGAAAAATATATTAACAATGTGGCTTTTTCGGGTGCCAATGAATTTTTGGAAAAATATAAGGGAGTGGATGCTTCCACTTTAATAGGGCATTTCGGACTGGGTTTTTATTCAGCCTTTATGGTGGCCGACAAAGTGGATATAGTCACCCTTTCTTACCTTCCCGATGCAGTGCCTGTAAAATGGACGTGTGACGGTTCAACACAGTATGCCATAGATGAAACGGAAAAAGAAGGCAGGGGAACGGATGTGATTTTGCATTTAAGCGACGATACTTTGGAATTTTTGGAAGAGGACAGAATATTGGGAATATTGAAAAAATATTGTAAATTCCTGCCTGTTCCCGTGCGTTTTGGTAATGAAACCCGTTGGGAAAAGCCGGAAGGCGAAGAAAAAGAAAAACCGGTGGAGTATCCTCGTATTATCAACAACACCCGTCCGTTGTGGAAAAAGAATCCTTCTGAGGTGACCGAGCAGGAATACAACGATTTTTACAGGGAATTATATCCTTATTCTTTTGAGCAACCTTTGTTTCATATTCATATTAATATAGATTATCCGTTCAATCTTACCGGAATATTGTCGTTTCCAAAAGTGCGCCAGCAGGTGGATGTGCAAAAGAATAAAATACAATTGTATTGCAATCAAGTGTATATCACCGATCAGCTGGAAGGCGTGGTGCCGGAATTCCTAATGCTTTTGCACGGTGTGATAGATTCTCCGGATATTCCTTTGAATGTGAGCAGAAGTTATTTGCAAAGCGACGGCAATGTAAAGAAAATAGCTTCCCATATTACCAAAAAAGTGGCGGACAAATTGGAGGAAATGTTTAAAAATAACAGGGAAGATTTCCAAAACAAGTGGGACGATATGAAAGCGTTTATGCAATATGGTATGCTCACAGATGAAAAATTTTATGAAAGAGCCGTCAAATTTTGTTTGGTGAAAAATATCAATAACGAATATTTTTCCATAGAGGAATATCAACAAAAGACAGCCACCTTGCAAAAAGACAAAGATGACAAACTGGTGATATTGTACGCCACCGATACCGAGGGCCAATACGCCCAAATACAATCGGCCAAATCCAGAGGATACGATGTATTGCTGATGGATGGCATATTGGACATGCATTTTGTTAATCTGATGGAGCAAAAGTTGGAAAAAGTCACCTTTGCAAGAGTGGATGCCGATACCATAGACAAATTGATTGCCAAAGACGAAGCATTGCCTTCAAAATTGTCAAAAGAAGAGGAAACTTCATTAAAAACTTTTGCCGAAAGCATGGTCAACAAAGATAAATTTGAGGTGGTATTGGAGAATTTGTCGGATGAAGATTATCCCATGTCCGTTACCAAGCCTGAATTTATGCGGAGGTTTTCGGATATGCAGAAAATGTCGGGAGCCAATGCTTTTTGGAACAGCGGAATGGAAAAGAGCAATCTGGTTGTGAATACCAATAATCAGCTGATAGTAAGCATGCTGCAAGAGTCTGATGAAGAAAAAAAGAAAGAAATGTTCAATCAATTGTTTGATTTGGCATTGATATTGCAACAGATGTTACAAGGAGAGGCTTTGGATAATTTTGTAAAACGATGCATACAGCAAATGAAATAATGTATGATTTTTTTTACGGAGATGTTGAAAATAAAAAAAAATATGTTATCTTTGCAAGTTGAAATAGAAAGAAATATCTTTCATATAAGAAATAAAAAAAATTAGTAATAAATAAAATAGACACACAAATGAAGAAGTTATTTTTATTAGCTGCCGGAATAATGATAGCAGCGGGTGTGAATGCGCAAACTTTGCCTGTGCAAGGCCAATGCAAACGTGTTCCTAACGCCAGTCAGGAATTCCAAAAACAAGTACAGATGCCAGTTCAATCCATTATGGCAAATCCTACCGCAAACACCACAGTAGAAAAAAATGTGTTTGCTCAAAAATCCACATACACCAAGTTAGGTTGGTTGTCTTCCTATTCTTATGGTATTAATTTCGCAGGTTCTGATAATTTGGATTGGAAAGGAGCTGAAATTGATTTGTTTCCGGACAGTTTGGTATTGTCAGATGCTTGGTATATCACCGATGAAGAAAATTGGGAAGTAGCCCATGCTTTATGCCACAAAACAGGATTCACATTCGACCCCATGAGTTTTGCTTTTGACGATGAATGGGAAGAACCCTTGTTCGGATCAGTTGAGGTAATGGAAGGCGAAGATATGAAATTAACCACCCGTATCCACAATCCCTACAGAGTGGACTCTTTGATGGTTCGTTTTGATTACATTGCAGGTCCTGAAAAAGATACAGTATTGTTAGAAGGACCATACACTCCCGATACCGTTCGTGTATATATGGCACAATATCCTATCTATCAAAAAGGAAGACCCGGAATTAATGAAGATTACAGATGGTTGCATTATGTAGCCACCGGTGTAGGTTTGGTATTGCCCAAAGCAGAATTTGTAAAAGATGCATCTGCCAAAGGAAGTGCCACCCGTATGCAATCCACCTCATTGAAAACATACGATTATATTTTGAATCCTTATACCGATACAACCTCCAGCAGTTTAGGATATGTTGGTTGGAAAGGCCGTTATGTGGATTTGGGAGAAGGTTATGAAGTGGAAGCCGGTAACGTATTGTGTGTAATGATGGAATATTTGCCGGGATATAGTTATGATTTGAATGATACTTTGTCAGTAACCAAATACAACAGACAATCCCAAGAATTTCTCAGCAAAGAAACCAGATTAAGTACATTATCTGTTCCCGCCTGCAATCATAAAGATGAAAACGGAACTGCACAGTTTGATTGGTTGCTTGACCAAGGCGGCGGCTCAAACGGCCGTTTGATGGAAGACAATGATGTTCGTTATAACATGATGGATGAAGAATCTTTGTATGCAGGATATTATGTACATTATTATTATGCAATGCCTATGATGGTATTCTGTTTGTCGGTAAGTGATGACGAATTGGAAGTAGTGGATACTACAATAATTAAACCAGATACCGATTATGTACTGGAAACCAAATTATTGGTAAACAACGTATATCCTAATCCTGTTCAAGATCAAATCAAAGTTAATTTAGCCAATGACGGCAATGCCACTGCTATCCTTTACAATTTGGTAGGTCAGGAAGTTAAAAGAGTAGATTTAACGGCACAAGTAAGCACTATAGATGTTGCTGATTTGTCCAGAGGCATTTATATGTTGAAAGTAAATCAAGGAGGCGTATCGCAAACGGTAAAAATCACCAAGCGGTAGTTGTTCTTAATATACAAAAAAAGGAGGGCTTGCCCTCCTTTTTTTTCGTATTTGTACCGGCTGTGTTTGCGTTTGGTTATGCGGTAAGGAAAAAAATGAAGAAAATGCGTGGCGGTAATAAAAAAAATGTTACCTTTGCAACTTTAGTTTAATTAATAAAAAAGAAAGAGGTATTTTTTATGATTGTTGTCCCGATTAAGGAAGGTGAAAACGTTGAAAGAGCGTTGAAAAAATTAAAACGCAAATTTGAAAAAACGGGTGTTGTAAGAGAACTTAGAGCACGTCAGAAATTCACCAAAAAATCCGTAATTTTGAGAGAACAAAAGCGCAAAGCTATCTACGTACAGCAATTGCGTGCAAAAGAAGAAGAATAAAATTATTTTTTTGTTCTTTTTTCAAAAAAAAATGTTATCTTTGGAGCATTCAAAAGATAGCATTTTTTTTATGGATATCACACAAGCGTTTTTGCAATATCTGAAGGAAGAAAAAAAATATTCCGGGCTTACAGTCAGTGAGTATGGGCGAGATGTGAAGCAATATGAAATGTTTTTGAGTCGGCATCATATTGATATGGAAAGTGCGGAAGTGAAGCATATCCGTTTGTGGATATCCGATTTAACCTTACAAGGTGTTACTCCCCGAAGCATACACCGCAAGCTGTCTTCATTGCATTGTATGTATCATTATTTGCAATTGCAGGGAAAGGTGAGTGAAAATTGGGCGGAAAGGGTGATGAAACCCAAATTGTCCAAACGGTTGCCTGTATTTTTTTCCGAAAATGAAATGGATAATTTATTGGAGAGAATTGATTATGAGCCCACATTTGAAGGAATACGGGACAGGTTGCTTTTGGAATTGTTATATTCCACCGGCATGCGGTGTAGTGAATTGATAGGAATAAAGCACAGTGATATAGACGGGGCAGCCTGTTCCATCCGTATTTTGGGAAAGCGGAATAAAGTGAGAATGGTTCCCTTGGTGCCGCTTGTTGCCCGGCTTTTGGAAGAATATACGGAGGCAAAGGAGCGGAAGTTCGGTTTGGCAAGCGGTGACGATACTTTATTGCTCACTTCCAAAGGGGCGCCTTTGTATAGGAAAATGGTATATAGAACAGTAAGAAAATATATTGACAGGGTGTCGGTGTTATCCAAGCGCAGTCCGCATATTATCAGGCATACATTCGCAACGCATATGCTCAATCACGGAGCAGATATCAATGCGATAAAAAGCATATTGGGGCATTCGTCCCTGGCATCTACGCAGGTATATACGCACACGTCAATTTCACAGTTAAAACAAACGTATAATCAGGCTCACCCGAGAGCTTAAAAAAAAGGAGGAATTTATGATAGTAAACATTAAATCAGTACACTTTAAAGCAGACAAAGCGTTAGAAACATTTATTACCGACAAGTTAAACAAAATAGACAAACTGTATGACGGTATAGTAGGCAGCGATGTTGTGCTTAAATTGGACAACACCGACAAACCCGAAAACAAGATAGCGGAAATCCGTTTGAAAATAAAAGGTAATGATTTGATGGCAGCCAAACAATGTAAATCTTTTGAAGAAGCATCCGATATGGCGATAAGTGCTATTAAAAAGCAATTGGAAAAAGTGAAAGATAAAAAATAATTTTAAAGCAATAAGAGTGCGGTTAGTATTAAAAAATATGTTATCTTTGCAACTTCAATAAAAAAACAAGAAGAGATTATGAAAGTCGTAAAAATGATAATGGTCACGATGATTGTGGCATGTGTCGGAAACGCTTTTTCACAAGAGCTTATTCCGAATAGTAAACCAAAAAGTCAATTCGATGTAAATTATACTACATCGCAGCAAGAAGCAAGTTTTGATGGAGGCTTGGAAGCAATGGTAAGTTATATTTCCACCAAAATAGTGATGCCGGAAAAGAAAGAAGGCAGAGTAGCCAATGCATTGGTAAGAGTGGTTATAGATGCAGAAGGCAATGTGTCGGAAGTGGAAGTGATGACAAGTATCAACCAGGAGGTGGACAAGGCTTTGGTGGATGTTATTAAAGGCATGCCCAAATGGACGCCTGCCAAGGTGAACGGCGAAGCTGTGCTGTCTGAGCAAATCATCAGCTACGAGATTAAATATTAATTATATTCATACAAACCGATATCATCAGCATGCTTATGTTTATAAGCGTGCTGGTGTTTTTTGCTATAAATAATGGGCGAGTACGATATACAAGTCATCAAGCAGCGGTATAATATTATAGGGTCGTCGCTTAAATTGAACAGGGCTATAGAGATAGCCTTGCAAGTGGCGGCTACGGATTTAACCGTGCTTATTTTGGGCGAAAGCGGTGCGGGTAAAGAAAATTTTCCTAAAATAATCCATGCCAATAGTGCTCGCAAGCATAATAATTATATAGCAGTAAATTGCGGAGCTATTCCTGAAGGCACCATAGATTCGGAATTGTTCGGGCATGAGAAGGGGTCGTTTACAGGAGCCACCGAAGCAAGAAAGGGCTATTTTGAACAATCGGACGGCGGAACCATATTTCTGGACGAAGTGGCGGAATTGCCTATGGGTACGCAGGCAAGATTGTTGCGGGTGTTGGAATCGGGAGAATTTATCAAGGTGGGTTCTTCCAAGGTGCAAAAGACCGATGTCAGGGTGGTGGCGGCCACCAATGTTGATTTGTCGGAGGCTGTGGCATCAGGCCGGTTTCGTGAGGATTTGTATTACAGACTCAATATAGTACCCATTCATATTCCTCCATTGAGAGAAAGACAGGAGGATATACCTTTGCTTTTTAAAAAATTCGCTTCCGATTTTTCCGCAAGGTATCACATGCCTGCCATCTCTTTGGATGCGGAAGCGGAGAAAATGCTGAAACAGTATGCTTTTCCGGGCAATGTGCGGCAGTTGAAAAACATGGTGGAACAGCTTTCCGTGATAGAAGAGAATCGTGTTGTCACCGCCCAAGTGTTGGAAAAATATATTCCCAATACGGTCACCTCCGTGGTACAGGTAATGCCGGAGCGTGCGGGTAAAAAAATGGATATGACCTTTGAGCATGAGCTTATCTTCAAATTTTTAGCGGATATGCAGCGGGATATCAATGATTTGAAATCGCAAATAGCAAAAATGCGCAGTGAGGATATGCCATTGAGAGTAAGTTCCATTGCGGAGACAAAAAATTTGTTGATCAACAGAGGCAACAATGTGGATATAGTGGAAAAAGGCGACTACGACGAGGTGGAGTTGAGCGATTATGAAGAAGGGGTGGCTAAAGAAGAGTCCGTAAGCAATCCCCTTTCGTTGCAGGAGCAAGAAAAAGAAATGATAATAAAGGCTTTGAAAAAAAACAACGGCAAACGTAAAGATACCGCAAAAGACTTGGGTATATCGGAACGCACTTTATACCGGAAACTGATAGAATACGATTTAAATAAATGAGAACAAGGTTAAGGTGTATTTTCATTATGGTGTTGGCAGGCATGGGCATGATGTCCTGTACCATTAAATATAGTGCGGTAGGCGTGGATATTCCCGCCGAGGCTAAAACCATTGCCATCAAACCTTTTGTTAATAACGCTTCATTGGTAAATTTGAAATTATCCAATGAAATCACCACTCAGTTAATAGATAAATTTAACAATTCCACCCGTTTGTCTGTAGTAAACAGCAAAGGGGATTTGTCTATAGAAGGAGAAATTACGAATTATGCGGTAAGTTCGGTGGCGGTAGGAGCCGAAATGGCCACCATGAACCGTTTGACGATAGGAGTGCGTATATCATACATTAATAAATATGATGAAGAAAAATCGTGCGACAAAACATTTTCCCGGTATGTGGATTTTGACAGCCAATTGAATTTGTCGCAGGTGGAAGATGCTTTGGTGAGCGAATTGTGTGAAGCTTTGGTGGATGATATTTTTTCCGCCACGGTGGGAAATTGGTAAATAAAGATGATAGACAGTATACATTTAGAGCAAATACTTACGCAAAAAAGCGGGATATCACAAACGGAATTGCAGCTTGCATCCAAAAAATATCCGTATTGTGCATTGTTGCGTTGGTTGGATAAGGATACCGACATGGCTGCATTGTCGGTGATGATACCATACAGGCAGCAACTGTATGCGCAATATAAGTTGCATTCCCGCCCGCAAGCGGAAGAAAAGTCCGGTGCAGCGGATGTGTGCAATTGCAAAAATGCGCCGGTGCCGGCAGCAGCGGAAGAAACCACACCGGCGGAAACAACAAGCGATGCATTGGATATTTTGCAGCAAAGGCTGCAGGATTTGCATGCTGCTGCAGATGCGCGTGGTGAAGAAGAAAGTGTGGCGGAAGAGCGGGAAAATGAGGAAATAGTGTTGGACAGCAAACTCTCGTTGGACGAACTTATTGAACGTTACAATACCATGCCGCCTCCACGTTCAAGAATGCCTTTAAGCGAAGATGATGTGTATGAGAATGATTTTGTACACTATAAGGATTACGGGAAAAGCAGTTTACAGGAAAAGACCAATATAGTAAGCGAGACTTTGGCAAAATTATATGAAGATCAAGGAGCCTATGACAGGGCTTTGAAAATTTATGAGGTATTAAGCAAGAATAATCCAGAAAAAAATGATATCTTTGCAATTCGTATAGAAGAAATAAAAGTAAAGAAAAATAAAATTAAATAAAATGTTATATACAATAATAATCATTCTTATAATCATAGCCTCAGTATTATTGGGCTTGGTTGTGTTAATGCAGAATTCCAAAGGTGGAGGATTGTCTTCTACTTTTTCGTCTTCCAACCAGATAATGGGCGTAAGGAAAACCACTGATTTTATGGAAAAAGCCACTTGGTCGTTGGCTGTGTTTATAGTGGTTTTGTGTTTTATAACCAGTTTTATGGTAAATGCGAAACACAAACGCGTACAAGAAGAAGGCAGTAAAGCCACTCAAGCCAAGTCGGCAGTAACCATTCCGGCAGCTCCGGTAGCACCTGCCGCCGCATTACCGGTTACACAAGAACAAGAAACGGGGGAAGAATAAAAAATGAATCATGATTTAAGCAGACAATGGAAATTTTTTTTCTTTTGTCTGTTTTTTTCATAAAAAAAAACGGGATACGAGGCAACAAAAATAGGATAACTCGTATCATAGGAATAAAAGAAGTGTTATTAATTAAAAAAAAATAATATGAAAAAGTTAACATTATTCGCCGTTGCAGTGTTGATGTCAGCCTGCGGGACTATTCTGGCACAATGTCCTAATTTGAATTTGTCCTATGGTAATCTTACCTATTGGCAATGCTATCACGGAAGCTGTGCAAGCGGTAATTACACTTGTGTGCCGACAGCTCCGATACCCGGTAACCACACTATTTTAAACGCCGCTCAGTTAACGGCAGGCGGAGAAATGCAGGATCCTGCATGTAGTGTGATCACCAAAGTGCCGACGGGTTATGCTTATTCAATGTTGTTGGGTAATAACGGTACAGGAGCTCAGGTAGATGCCGTATCGTACAGAATGACAATAGACAGTACTAACGACTTGTTGATATTGTCTTTTGCATGGGTAATGGAGAACCCCGGTCATAGTGAAAGTGACCAACCTTTGTTCATGATGTGTATTTATGACACGGCAGGTCATCAGTTAAACCTCCCTTGCGGTTGTGTGAACTTTGTATCCAGCGGAAGCCTTACAGGTTTGGCATGTAATACCTCCTCATTGGTTGCCAAAGACTGGACTACGGTCGGTTTCAGTTTGGAACCATTGATAGGCCAAACCATTGTGATTAGATATGAGGTGCGTGACTGTACTTTGAGCGGTCACTACGGATATGCCTATCTGGTGGCAGAATGCCGTCCTATGACTATAGACTTAACCTATTGTGAAGGTCAAAGTGCCGCACGTTTGAAAGCTCCGGAAGGATTCAATTCTTACAACTGGTCCAGAAGTTCGCAACCGGCATGGCATGCATATACCAAGCAAATTAATATTCAAAACCCGTTGGACGGTGAAGAATTCACTTGTGTGATTACTTCCGAATTGGGTTGTACTT
The DNA here is from genome assembly GCA_017616775.1 of Bacteroidales bacterium. Classification (GTDB taxonomy): domain Bacteria; phylum Bacteroidota; class Bacteroidia; order Bacteroidales; family WCHB1-69; genus UBA1205. The sequence continues at coordinate 34,393 of JAFZXM010000005.1, read as the reverse complement.
CCACTTTGAAAACCATCATAGCAAAAACTTCCATTGATGCAAGTTTTGTATTCGGAGTGGAATATAACAGCAAACACTGGGTGAATATAGAAGATCCCGACCATTTAAATCATCTCGGCATTTTCCAAAATTATTATGACACTTGTAGCAGAACGGCTACGTTTGTAGATATGTCCACAGTGGTAAATAGTAAAAAAGACAATGTTTTGTGGGAAATAGAAGGAACAAACTTCCAATCGCAAGATTCCCTTTGGACATTCACATTCCCCGATCCTCCCACCAATCAACCGGTGGATTATCTGGTACGTTTGACAGTGGAAGCCGAAAACGGTTGTGCAGATACTTCTAAAGCCGAAGTGGAACACTGGATAAGAGTGTATCCTTCTCCCGAAGTGGAAATATACGGTAACGAGCAAATATGCGAAGGCAGTGAAGATACATTATATGTAAATACGGTTCGTTCTTTCTTTGTAGACCATGAATGGACGGGTAAAAAAGAAAACGGAGTAACTGTGGGTCCTGCCCATGGAGAATCCTTTGGTATCAACGGTCCGGGAACATATTATGTAAAATCGCTGGATTCGGTGGGCTGTTATGCCTATGATACTTTTGTGGTAACTCCTTTAAAGCCGCAAATGCCTATTACGCAAGTTGATGTTTTGTGTTACGGAGAAAAAACAGGCCAATTTACACATGGAGCCATCACAGGTGCCGCCACTATTCAAAATGCTTATTGGACATTAAAAAATGTGAACGGCGAGGATTCCATAGACTATAATTCTAATGTAAATGGAAAAACATATAGAAATTTGGCTGCAGGAAAATATACATTCTATGCCATAGATGCCCAAGGCTGTGAGTTGAGAATGGAAGTGAATATTACAGAACCGCCTTTGTTGGAAAGTGAAACATCCCAAGAAGAAACCACTTGCGGTTTGGATAATGGTGTGGTACATGTAGTGCCTACAGGCGGTACTCCTCCTTATTCTTACGTGTGGAAAAACTCGGATGGTGTGAATAAAGGCAATGGAGCCTATGCAAGAAACTTGGGTGTGGGTTGGTATTATGTTACCGTTACCGATGCAAACGATTGTATTCGTTTGGATAGTGTGGAAGTAACAGCGTTGCCGTATCCTATCATATATGTAGATACCATAAGAATAGAAACTTGTGACAGCAAAAACGGTGCAATAGCCGTACATATAGATTATGCCAAAGCGCCTATCACCTATACGTGGACACCGAATACCGGTATGGTAATGGATTCCATAATGGTGAATATTGCAGCAGGAACTTATACCGTTAAAGGTGTGGATGCCAATGGATGTATAGCTGATACAACGGTAACGGTGGGCAGTTATCCTTCTTTGAAACTGAGCGGTAAAACCACCCCCGAAACTTGCGGTAGAAGCGATGGTACCATTATCACCACCGTACAAAGCGGAGATCCTTCCACCCTCAAGCCTTATCAATGGTCGGGAACACCTACCGATGTGAGCGGAGAAACAGGAGATACCGTAACCAATGTACAAGAAGGAACCTATACGGTGATAGTTCAAGATACTTTCTGTGTAGCACAAGAAACATTTACCGTAGAACATGTGGATGGTCCCACCGCTAATTTTGAAGCTAATTCATATAGCGTAGCCAGCAACACCATCTTTACATTAACCGACGCCTCCAAAGGTACTCCCAAAGCTTGGGATTGGGATATGGGTGACGGTAACACCTCTACCGGAAATATAGTATATCATACTTATGAAAGTGCAGGAGACTATGTGGTGTTCATGGAGGTAACCGACAAAAACGGTTGCACCGATACCATATCAAAAATAATACATGTATATGATGAGTTGAATGTGTTTATTCCCAATACCTTCACACCTAACGGTGATGGATTGAATGATACATGGGGACCTTTGATGAGTGAATATTCCGAAAACGGGTATATGCTTACCATATTTGACCGTTGGGGACAAAGAATATTTATGACAGAAGATCCTTCAGTTCAATGGGATGGTACGGTAGAAGGAAAATATGTAGCTCCTAATAGCGTATATACTTACAGAATAGTGGTAAGAGACTATACGGGTCAGGAATATGAATTCGTGGGTCATGTTACCGTATTGAAATAAGTTAAAGCATAATGGTAAAAAAAATAGGAATCATTGTGATTCCTATTTTTTTTTGTTGATATTTGCCGGCAAAAAAGGCGTTTGTGCCGAAGTAGGCTTGAAACCAAGGGTATGATAACAAATCGGGTGATGGGGAGGCATGTGGCGGCAATTACCAGATATTATCAAAGTTTTCAGCGTTTCTTACTTTTTCGTCCGTTTGGTATTCAAGTAATTTTGCGTATTTTTGATAGGTGGTGGAAGCTGTGCTGACAGCAATGCTGAGTCCATCTATGCCTTCAAGTATGCCCAGATGTAAAAAATATTTGGTAAAAAATGCCGATATGCAGTGGATAAAAGGGGCGAATGAAGATATCTTTTTACCTTGCAGGTACATGATTTTTGCACTCCGGGTGCTATAATTCCGTTCGGCCTTGCCAAACAATTCCCCTATGTTTTTAAATGAATAGTGAAGTATGTATCCTGTAAGGTATTTTACATTTTTTCCTTCTACATAGGCATGTTCTTTTGAATTGCAGAATTTGGTCAGTGTTTTATTGTATAATCGGATACAATAATCGGGATACCATCTGCAATGTTTTATCCATCGGCTGCCGATATGATTGCGCCGTTTGACGGCATAGGAATCGTATGTGGTGTTTTCCAAGGGCAGGGCGTTGATGATTTCGGCCAATTCCGGAGAGATGCGTTCATCGGCATCCAGACTGAATATCCAATTGTTGGAGGCGGAGTTGAGGGCATAATTTTTTTGTATTCCGTCTCCGAGATATTTTTGGGTTAATACAACGGCTCCTTCTTGTTTTGCCAAGGTAACGGTGTTATCGTGGCTTAAGGAATCCACAACAATAATTTCATTGCAGATAAGCCGAAGCGAACGAATGCATTCCACTATATTGTGTTCTTCGTTGAGTGTGGTGATAATGCCCGTAATATGATTCATATATGTATAAATATAGCGGGCTTTACATGTAAAGCCCGCTATGGTTCTTATTATTTGTGTACTTTGTGAACGAATTCTTCCACTTCGGGAACGCCGCCTTGATAGATAAGGTATCCGTCGTAGGGCTCTCTGGGAGTGGTTTCACTGTTGATAGGGGTGAGCATCAGCTGACGAACTTCTTCTCTGTCGTGAGAAAGGCCTAATGCCCAACCTAATTTGATATAGGCCGATTCGGCAAGCATATTGTCAGCAGGGATAATGCCCCGGGCCATGAGGTCACGGCCGGTATCGTAAACGAACATATGGGTGTAACCCCAAATGGTTTGTACACACATATATTGGTGAATGCCGGCATCGGTAGCTCTTTGGATAGCATCGAACATGCCTTTGTTGACGTGTCCTAATCCTGTTCCATCCCATACTATTCCTTTATATCCTTTTTCTATCAGGGCTTCCAGCACATCGGGTTTCATACCCGGATAATAATACAATATAGCCACCCTGTCGTCAAAGGTAGGAACTATACGTGTGATATTGGGATTGTTGGTGGCGATGCTTTTTTTGTAATCTTGCAAATTGGTGATGATTTCTACTTCTCTTTCAGCACCTTTACGTCTGTGATTATATATTTCTTTGATAGGTTGCACTCCGTTTTTCCGGCTGATGGTGGCCAGTGGGGTATCTCCTATGGTACGGAAGGTGGAGCGATAAGAAGAGTGCATTTTACGTACTCTTGTACCGCGATGCAGGAATCCGTATTCATCGGAGGTGGGGCCGAACATACACACCATCACTTCTGCTATGTCTCCATGACCGGCAGCGGTCATGGCATGCATCAGGTTAAGGGCGGCATCGGAACTGGGACGGTCAGAAGAACGTTGTGACCCGACTAATACTACGGGCATGGGTAAATTTTGGCACATATATGTCAACGCGGTAGCGGTATGAGCCAAAGTATCTGTACCATGTCCAATCACTATGCCGTCTATGCCGTTTTTCACTTCGTCACCTATTTTATTGGCTAAAGCCATATATTCTTTAGGAGACATGTTTTCGGAGAATACGGCAAAAACTTTTTCGGTATCCAAATTGCAGATATCTGCCAATTCGGGTACGGCTCCGAACAATTCACCCGGTGAAAAAGCAGGGATAACGGCACCCGTACGGTAGTCCAAACGGGAGGCGATGGTGCCGCCGGTGCCTAATAATTTAACATGAGGCAAACCTTTGGTATAGGGAAATTCTTTTTCCGGCACTTTGAAATTGGGTTGGGGATCCCGTTCGCCTTTCATGTGGGTGATGGTTTCTATGTCAAGACCGATATTGTAGCCCGTAATCACTTTCATGACTATGTGCAGGTCGTCGGTGTTTTCGGCACGCGGTAATATTTTTCCGCTGAAATGGCCTCTGGTGGTATCTACTTCCGCTTTATCCCATACGTGTACATCGTATTTTTTTAATATGTCTAAAGCTCTTCCTTTATATCCTTGAAATGTTTTGTCTTCCATTGTAATGTGGTTTTATTAGTAAATTTACAATTCTTCGGCTAATTTGCCTAAATTAATATTGCCTATTCCCATGTAATGAAGTTGTCCCATGATGGTGTTGATTCTGTCTTGGTTATTCGTGTTTTTACGATAGGCAACAAATGGCTGTTTAGCCAAATCTTTGGCTTTTTGTATTAATTCTGTTTCCGTTAATGTTTGAAAATGAAGTTCTTTAAGTATATTTTCGAATTCCATTTCGGGGTGTTCAAACATTATTTTTAACATATTCTTGGCAATGCCGTAATTGATATTTTTTTGTTTCAAGAAAGCAAATAAATGATAAATCCGGCAAGTGCAGAATGGAATTCTGCCATATTGTCCGTGAAGATGTTTAAGCGTGTGGCCAAAGAAAGTGCCTGCAAATTTCGGAGTGATGTCCAATTCATTAATTATGCGTTTGATCATAGGATAATGATTATTGGAGAAGATGTATGTAAAGCAGTCTTCCGGAATATTCCATTGCGTGCATTGTGCGTAGCGGTCTGCTATTTCATCGGGAATATTTTGTTTAAGACTCTCTATATATTCATTGGTTAAAGGTATGGGGGCAGAATCTGTATCGGGATACATACGGTCGGCACCCGGTAATACACGTTCGAAGATAGTGGTGGCATCGTACATTACCTTTCTGGTTTCGCTGGGAACTCCGTCAAAAGCCATCAAAGCCCGTTCTTCTATGGTGTCCAATGCAGTTTGAACATCGTCATCGTCGGCCCAGAATATAATTTGAGCGTCTTGTTCTCCGGCGTTCATGGCTGAGCGGATTTCGTCGAACACATGGGAACTTACCACATCGTCTATATCTTCGCTGGTGGCCATATTGGGGCGTTCCAGGCAGGCGATCACTTTAAGGCGATTCACAAATTCATCGTAGAAAGGACGGCCCGGCTGGCAAAAATGCGACAACAAACCGGCGAATTCGGGTAAGTTGACAGCATATATTTTTTTATTTTGTGCTATGGCATCGGTGATGGGCGAGAAATAGAATTTGAATTTTTTAGGATTGAGTTCCATATAATTCATTTTCCAATTTTGTTTGCTGATACGTCGGTTAAGTTGGTCACGTATGGCAAGCAAAGCCCATTGGCGGAAACATTCGTAATGGGTTACATCGGGTATCCATTTGGTGTGGGACACACCTTTAACTTCTATACGGGTGCCGCCTTTGCAACTCACATTCACATCTTGCCGTCCGGCGCCTATGCCTGTTCTTACGTGGCCGGTGCTGCGATTCAGAAAACGTATATATTGGGCGGCTTCTTTTACTTCATCGGGATTTTTTAATTCCGGAGCAGTAACGGTTTCAATCAGAGGCATGCCCAAACGGTCAGTACGGTATATACGGGTGTGACCGATATCGGATACTTCACGGCAGGCATCTTCTTCTATACTTAATTGTATGAGGCGAACTTTTTTGTGCTTGAGAGGAATTTCTCCTTCCACGCCCAAAATGGCCGTACGTTGAAATCCCGTAGGGATGGAGCCGTCTAAATATTGTTTGCGGGTAACATGAACTTCCCCTACTATGTTCAACTTGGATGCCAATGCTATTTCCAAAGCATATTGCAATGCTTCCCTATTGAGAGGAAAAGGAGGCGTATCGTCAACATCGTATGTACAGGCTGTTTTGTTAGAAATACGATATATAATGTTTTTACGTGTTTTGAATTCCATTAAGGCTGTACCGTCATATCCGCCCATTTCTGAAAGGGTGGGACGCATGTGTCTAAGCAATTCGGCATCGTATTCGTCCGATTTTTGAAATATACCGGCAGGACAGTGACAAAATAATTTTTCTTTAGTGTTCAGCTGCTGGTGTGTTTCTAATCCGGACATAAAACCGATACGATCATAATCGGCTTGTGTAGCTTGCTTGCGGTCCACATAGCCGATAGCTTTTTTGCTTAATTCGTAATTTTGTTGAGGATTGATATTATTCACTGCTATTTTAATTAATTAGTTATCAATTTTTTTATTCTTATCAAAAAAGAAAATTTCATACTTTCAAAGTTACAAAAATATTTTCAAATGAGAGAAAAAAAATGCCATTTTTTTAATGATATCTGTCAATAATATTGCGGGCTTGTTCTTCATCCGATGCAATTTGTTGCTTGAGTTCGTTTAGTGAATTGAATTTTTGTTCGTTACGCAATTTTTGCAAGGGGGTAATCCGAATGGTTTGCCCGTATAGGTTATTGTGGAAATCCAAAATGTGCACTTCTATGCTTATTTGATTTTTGTTTAAACTGGGGCGCACCCCTATGTTCATTATGCCATAGTGGGATTTTTGACAGGCGGGAATAAAAATTTGCACCAAAAATACGCCGCGCAGAGGAACGGAGGCGGAAGTCTGAAGGTTGGCAGTGGGATATCCCAATGTTCTGCCAATTTCCATGCCATGTATAACTTCACCTTCAAAAGAAGAAAATGTACTTTCAATTTTCATGATGGCAAAGGTAACATTTTTTATGATTGTTTGAGAAAAAATGAATTATTGCTTTTTATGTTTTTTCGTATGAAAGAACAAGCGTGAGCCGGGATGAATTTCCGTTTTAGGGAAAAGGAACAAAGAAAAAAAACTGTCTCATTTACAGATGTTAAAGTAAAATATTAAAAAAAATAGTGAAAAAAAAGTCTAAAATTGGTAATCGTATTTAAAATTTTAGTTATTTTGTGAAATGTTTTTTGCTTTTGCAAAATAGTTATAAGAATTTAATATACAATATTATAGATATGCAAAAAGAAGTCAGAGGAAAAATATCGCAGATAATTGGAGCCGTTGTTGACGTAACATTTGACAGTCAAGACGATCTTCCGAAAATATATGATGCTTTGGAAGTGCGTAAAGAAAATGGCGATGTTATTGTATTTGAATGCCAACAAGATATAGGCGAAAATACGGTAAGATGTATAGCTATGGACTCCACCGACGGGCTTTATAGAGGTATGGATGCAGTATGGACAGGCCAAACAATCAGCATGCCGGCTGCCAATATTAACGGGCGTTTACTTAATGTAATAGGCGATACCATCGATGGTATGGATAAAGTGGAAACTCCCAACAGAAGGAGCATACATAGAGAGCCTCCTACCTTTGAGGAATTGTCAACAAGCACCGAAATTCTTTTTACGGGTATCAAGGTGATAGACTTGATAGAACCATATGTAAAAGGAGGTAAAATCGGTTTGTTCGGAGGTGCCGGAGTAGGCAAAACGGTGTTGATTATGGAAATGATTAACAATATTGCCAAAAAATATTCCGGTATGTCTGTTTTTGCAGGAGTAGGAGAGCGTACCCGTGAAGGTAATGACTTATTGCGTGAAATGATAGAATCCGGTGTTATCAAATATGGTGATGAATTCAAAAAGAGCATGGAAGAAGGCGGTTGGGATTTGTCCAAAGTGAATAAGGATGAATTGAAAGAATCGCAATGCACCATGGTTTTCGGTCAAATGAATGAGCCTCCCGGAGCACGTGCAAGAGTGGCTTTATCCGGTTTGACCGTGGCAGAACATTATCGTGACGGAGATGAAGAAACCGGAGGAAGAGATATTTTGTTTTTTGTGGACAATATATTCCGTTTTACACAAGCAGGTTCCGAAGTGTCCGCATTGTTAGGCCGTATGCCTTCGGCTGTGGGATACCAGCCTACTTTGGCTACCGAAATGGGTATAATGCAAGAAAGAATCACTTCCACCAAAAGAGGTTCCATTACATCAGTACAGGCTATTTACGTTCCTGCCGATGACTTGACGGACCCCGCCCCTGCCACCACTTTCTCCCACTTGGATGCCACAACGGTGTTGAGTCGTAAAATCGCTTCTCTGGGTATTTATCCTGCTGTGGATCCTTTGGATTCCACCTCCAGAATACTTACTCCCGATATAGTAGGTGAAGAGCATTATAAAACGGCACAAAGGGTAAAAGAAACATTGCAACGTTATAATGAATTGCAAGATATTATTGCCATTTTGGGTATGGATGAATTGTCTGAAGAAGACAAACTTACGGTAGCAAGAGCCCGCCGTGTTCAACGTTTCCTGTCCCAACCTTTCCACGTAGCAGAACAGTTCACCGGTTTGAAAGGTGTGTTTGTGCCTATAGAAGAAACCATTAAAGGCTTCAATATGATATTGGACGGAGAAGTGGACCAATATCCCGAAGCTGCTTTCAACTTGGTAGGAACCATAGAAGAAGCCATAGAAAAAGGTAAGAAAATGCTTGCAGAAGCAAAATAGTAAATAATAGTTGATATGAAAGTGGAAATAGTAACACCGGAAGCATCTGTTTTTGAAGGTGAAGCAACATTGATACAATTACCCGGATACGACGGCTTGTTCGAAGTGTTGAATAACCATGCTCCCATGATTACATTTTTGGGAAAAGGAAATGTAAAAATAGCAAACGGAGACGCATTAACCTATTTCACTTTGGATGGTGGAGTAGTGGAAGTATTGGCCAACAGAGTATTGGTGTTGGCTGAAAAATGTGCTCCTAAATAAAATATTATAGTCAAAATACCAAAGAAGATTAAACTGTTTGCAGTACATGCAATGGTTTTATCTTCTTTTTTTATGGAAAAAATAAGCGAAGCTGATGAAGGATATTTATATATTGAGTATAGACACCGCTACAGAGGTGTGCTCGGTGGCTTTGAGTTGTAACGGCAGGAATATATTATGCAAAGAACAAAACGGCACCAATATGCATTCTCAAATATTATTACCCTATATAGATGAAGTGTTGCATCGGTCGGGGGTGGCAAAAACGCAGTTGTCGGCCATTGCCGTAAGTGAGGGTCCGGGGTCATATACGGGCTTGCGCATAGGCGTATCTACGGCCAAAGGCTTTTGTTATGCTTTGCAAATACCGTTGATAGCAGTGCCCACATTGATGTCAATAGCCAACGGAGCCAGGCAGGAATATGCTCAATATGCGTGCTTTTGCCCTATGATAGATGCCCGCAGGATGGAGGTGTATTGTGCCCTGTATGATCATGATTTACAAGAAACAGCACCGGCAGATAATGTGATAGTGCAAGAAAACAGTTTTGCCGCTGTTTTGGCGGAACATGTTGTTGTCTTTTGCGGCAATGCAGTGAATAAAGTGCAAACGGTGTTGCAACATCCTCAAGCCGTGTTTGCAACCGTTAATTGTTCGGCAAAATATATGGCAGACATAGCGTTTTCTTATTATCAAGCGCAGAAGTTTGCAGATGCAGCTTATTTTGAGCCGTTTTATTTAAAAAAATTTCAATCGGCAGTGTCAAAAGTAAAAGGATTAAGATGATGGAATACGAAGAAGTGGAAAATATGAATGAAAAAATTGCAGCAGATTTGTATGTGGCTGCTACTCAATATTGCACATTTGTCGAGCATGGAGCGGAATTTGACAAAGGGCAAATATTGGATTATATGCTGAAAATATTGCCTTTATTGTATATCAAAGGAGGTTTGCTTAATTCGGGCGAAGCGGATGAGGTGTCGGCATGTGAGCAATGTGTTACGGAAGAAGAATATGAGGCAGTGTTTTTATTGCTGAAAAGTAAATTGGAGTCAGAGGATTATTTTGACACTTATGACATTCAATTAGGTGAAACACAGTCTGTTTCATTGTGCGAACATATTGCCGATATATATCAGGATTTGAAAGATTTTGTGTTGTTGTATGGCAAAAATACTATCACCGCGCGTTTGTCGGCTGCTTATTTGTGCAATATGCGTTATGCTTGCGGTTGGGGTAAAAAAATTCTCACTGTTTTGCCTTATCTGCATATGATGCTGTACAAAGATGAAAGCAATGAAGATATGTATTTTTAGTTTTGCAAATCGGTTAGAGATATTAAATTATATTGGTTTTTTGAGTATAGCTTAAACGGATGCGGGCACATTGCTGCCGGTTGTCTCATTTTTCAGTGGTGCGGATAAATAAAATAAGGTCTCCGTATGGAGACCTTAAAATAGTTTTACGTTTTTGTTGAAGTTTTAATACAATAAAAAATTATTGTATGGTTGTCACTTAATAAGTGTTTATTTTTGTTTGGGGCATTGTTGTTTGCATTCGGGTTTTCCTTCATGAGGACGTTTGCAGCAACCTTTGTCCCGCATGCATTGCATGCCATGCATTCTGAAGTCGATTACTTCTTTTTGTTCATCCAAGCTGAGATTGTCAAAATCGGCCCATTTTGCGTCCATTTCAAGTTTTTTGGCTTCCATCATTTCTTTTTGGGCTTTCATTTCCGCTTCTTTTGCATCCATGTGACTTTTTATTTTAGTGATGCATTCTTTTTTTGCTTCATCGGAAAGATTGTCCCAATTTTCCCAATTTTCTTTCATCAACTTGCATTCAGCCTGTTCTTCCGGACTCATATTGTGGCAGGGGCGTTTGTCACAATGGGGACCTTTAGGATGCTCTTCTGTCATTTCTGTGTTTTGGTCAGATGTGTTTTGTTTGTCTTGGTTGCAGCAGGATATCGTCATCAGGGAGATACTTGCTATTAATAATGCTAATTTTTTCATGTGATGCTGATTTTAAAATTTATAATTACTATTTATAGACAATTCAAATATGCTTATGTTAAATTCCTGATGTATTTTTTTGGTGAATATGTATATGTTTATAATACTTTAAGGTATTTTGGGGGGGATAGTTGGTAGAATTTTTGAAAATGGTCTTCTATATTATGAGATATATCGGTGGATACGGAAAATTCAATGTCCACCTGATTGTTGTTATACACGGTGCCGGTTATTTTGGCATTGATGCGTTTAAGGGTGGACATCATTTCGTTGAGCAGGTCGTAAGGCAAAGAGATGCTATATAAATGTTCAATGGGAACAGTGATGATATCGGCATTTTGCAGCGTATCGGCAGAGCATGCTTTGTAGGCGGCAATAAGTCCGCTTACTCCCAACTTTACACCGCCGAAATAGCGTATTACCACAATAAGCACATCTTTGAGATTATGCGACAGTATTTGACCCATTATAGGTTTGCCTGCAGTGCCCGAGGGCTCTCCGTCATCGTTGACACGCGTTGCGGGGGTGCCGTAATGCCCGATAAGATAAGCGTAGCAGTGATGAGTGGCGTCGTAATATTTCTTTTTGATGTCGGCAATTATATTTTTTACCTCTTCTTCGTTATGTACAGGATATACCCAACCTATAAACCGGCTGCCTTTATCTTTGTACAAGCCTTGTGCGGGCTGTTGAACGGTAAGGTATTCGTTGTCAAACATGGTTTATAAGTCTTGTATTAGTTGGTAAAGCATTAAAAGAGCCAATTGGCAGGTGCGGTCCATTACTCTTTGGCGGCCAAAACCCAGGTGATGCAGTCGGGTGATACATTTGTTTTTATCAGCTACGGCTATCCATACGGTGCCAACAGGTTTCAGGTCGGTTCCTCCATCCGGTCCTGCTATGCCGGATACGGCAATGCTATAATCCACATTGTATAAAGAGAGTAGATTCCGGGCCATATGTTTTACCGTATCTTCACTTACAGCCCCTTGTGTATGTAGTATTTCTGCCGGAACGTGCAGAATATTTTGTTTGATTTCATTGCTATAGGCTACAACACTTCCTTTAAAATAGGCGGAGCTGCCGGCATAGCGGGTGATTTCATGAGCGATAAGTCCGCCGGTACAGCTTTCGGCGGTAGCCATGGTTTTTTGTTTTTGTTTAAGGGCCTGTCCGACCAGTTGAGCCATTTCTATATCTTGATTACAAAAAATATATTCTTTGGCTATATCTTGCAGCAATGCGCACTGACGGTCCATTTCTTTTTCCAGCAGTTGCTTGTCGGCATGCCTGCCCGACAGGCGTAAATTGATAATACCGTATTTGGGCAGATAGGCTAAGGATATGTATTCAGGAAGCCCCCGCTCAAAATCTTGCAGCATATCCGATAATCCTGATTCGGAAATGTTGCTGATTTTGAAATGGCGGTCTATCTTGTTCCAAGGCAGAAATGTTTGTTGCAGGCGAATACGGATTTCGTCCATCATGGCGGTAAGTTCGCCGGGCACACCGGGGGTGGAGACAAGCACCTTTTGATTTTGGTATATCCACATGCCCGGGGCGGTGCCTACGGGATTGTCAATCACTTCACATATTTGAGGAATCATAGCTTGGGAAAGCACGCTGTCGGGGATATGAAGGCCACGGCTCTGGCGTATATGCTGTATATGTTTTTTTACTGCAGCATTTTCAATAAGCCGGGTATTGTAATGGATACAGATACATTTTTTTGTGATGTCATCGTTGGTGGTGCCGAGACCGCCTGTTACAAATACTATGTCGTTTTTTGATAATTGTTGTTCAAATGTATGTAATATAGTCTCCTGCTCATCGGCTATTACTACTATTTCCGTAGTTTCTATCCCCAATGTATTCAGCATTCGGGCTATTGCATTTGCATTGGTATTTACTATTTGTCCTATCAGCAATTCTGTGCCTATATTGACAATACATGCCTTTACATTTTGTTGTTTCATGTGTAATACGTGTTACGGATGGATTTTCAATATGGTTTGCGAAAGTATGAGTTCTAATACAAATAAGAGTAAGGCGATTAACAAAAACGGGAAAAAGGCGTCGTTTTTATTGGTGAATTGGGTTTCGCTTATTTTCGATTTTTCCATTTGGTCTATTTCTTCATACACCGCTTTCAGTTTTTCTTTGTTTTGGGCTCTGAAATATTTGCCACCGGTAACAGAAGCAATGTTACGCAATAGGTTTTCGTCTATTTCTGTTTTGGCATAAAAGGTGCCGTATGGAGTTTTATAGGGGGCTTCACCCATGCTTCCGCAACCGATGGTATATACTCTTATCCCGAATTCTTTGGCCAAATCGGCAGCAGACAGGGGGTCGATATATCCGGAATTGTTCACCCCGTCGGAAAGTAATATGATTACTTTACTTTTTGCTTGGCTTTCGCGCAAGCGGTTGATAGCGGTTCCCAATCCGTCACCGATGGCGGTGCCATCGTCAATTTGATTGTTGTCGCTGTTATCCAACGACATTAGCAAGGTGCTGTGGTCGGTAGTGAGCGGGCATTTGGTGTAGGCTTCGCCTGCATAAAGAACCAAACCCATACGGTCGGTGGGCCTGTTTTCCACAAAGGTGCGTATTACACTTTTGCATGCTTCCAGTCTGTTGGGCTTGAAATCCATAGCCAGCATACTGCCCGAAACATCCAGCGCTATGGTGATATCTATGCCTTCCACATTGACTTGTTTGTGGGACATGGAACTTTGCGGTTGCGCTAGCACAAAAACGGTCAGAACGATAATTAATATTCTTAGTGCAAAAGGAAGGTGTAATATCAGGGCATTGTGTTTGGATTGGGGCATATATGGTTGCAGGGTGGACACATTCAGCGAAGCATGTGTTTTTACATGTTTCCATATATACCAGGCTATGACGGGTATTACTATGAGCAGCAGCCAAAGGTATTCTTTGTGTGCTAATTCCAAAGTGGTAATATAATTGATAATGTGTTTCATTATTTTTCGTCTTTCGGAGTAGAAACGGGAGTGGTGTTTTTAACAAATGTTACTATATAGTCATAATTGGCTTTGTTTTCATTGTCAAGAGGTTGTACTTTGGCGAATTTTACCAAGTCGGCAACTTCCAAAGCGTGTTGTACATTATGAATGTCGTTATCGGAGGCCGGGGTGGAGTGCAGGGCTTGGCACACTTCCGTGGTCACCATTTCCAATGAAGGTATATCCCAACGGTGGAAGATATAAGTGCGTGTGATTAGGCTGAGTTTGCTGTAAAATTCTTTATAATGCCCTTTTTCACATAGTTTTTTTTGCCAAAGTGATTCCAAATCCCTTAATGCAATTACTTCTGCCGGCTCTAAGGGTTTGGCCGGTGTGGCGGACGCTTTTTTCCGCTTGGGCGAATAGCGGCGGATAAGCCATATTATTCCCGATACTATCAGCGCCAAAACGATTATGCCTGTCAGGTAAGGAAATATCTCTTTAAAAGTCAGCGGTGCTTTTAACGGCGGTTTGATATCTTTAATAGCTTGGTTGGTATCCACCTGAATGGTGTTGATATGCAATATGCCTGCAGGTGTTTGGGCCACCGTTTCCGAATCGGCGGTATAAAACACAAAGGAGGGGATATCAAAGCTTCCGCTGTCAAAACCGGTAATGGTGTATTGTTGCCGTAATGTGATTTGTCCGTTCTCCAGCAGGGTATCGGTGTTTCCGCGGCTTACAATTTCCAAATGCGGAATACAGGTGTCGCATATCAGAGGAAACAATATCGGAACATCGGGCGGATTTTGTAAGGTGATATTCATTTTTACCTGGTCGCCTATCAATATTTGATTAGTGTCAAGAGAGATGAATGCGTTTTGGCATTCAGCATTTGCAATAAATAAGATGAGTGCAAAGAATAATATATTTTTTTTCATCAGGAACGTTTTTTGAAAAATTCTCTTAATTTGGGGATATAGTCTTCATCGGTATATATTTTCAGCATATCCACGCCGGTGTGACAAAAGATATCGTTGGTTGTCTGTTCGTTTTCCATCCACCATTGGGTGTAGCGGCGTTGGAATTGTTTATCGGAAGTGTTGGCTATAACCACTTTTCCCGTCTCATTGTCTTGCAATTTCATATAACCTATATCGGGAAGATAATATTCTCCTT
Organism: Bacteroidales bacterium; assembly: GCA_017616775.1. GTDB lineage: Bacteria > Bacteroidota > Bacteroidia > Bacteroidales > WCHB1-69 > UBA1205. The sequence goes on along the minus strand of JAFZXM010000005.1, from coordinate 19,104 downwards.
TATCGCGTATTTGTATGGCGGAGATATCATGTTTGTTATTGGCTATGCGGAGAGCAAGTTCAAAATCGGTGTCTAAAAAATCGGATATGACAAATGTGGTGCATCTTTTTTTGATGGCGCTGGTAAGATATTGTAAAGCCATGGCGGTATCGGTGGTGCCCTGGTGCGATTTGATGTTCAGCAGTTCGCTGATAATTCGCAATATATGTGTTTTTCCTTTTTTGGGAGGAATAAATTTTTCTATTTTATCGCTATAAAAAATCACACCCACTTTATCGTTATTGTTAATTGCGGAAAAGGACAGCACAGCTGCCAATTCGGTTATCATATCCGTTTTTCGCATATTGTGTGTGCCGAAAAGAGTGGAGGTGCTGGTGTCAATTACCAGCATGACGGTAAGTTCACGTTCTTCTTCGAATATTTTTACATAGGGTTGGTGAAATCGTGCGGTAACATTCCAATCTATAAAACGGACATCATCGCCATAGGTATAGGTGCGTACTTCGCTAAAAGCCATACCTCTGCCTTTAAATGCACTGTGATATTCTCCTGCAAATATTTGTTGGGAAAGTCGGCGTGAGCGTATTTCTATTCGTTTGATTTTTTTGATTAACTCGGAAGAAGTCATCATGATTGTTTTAAGGCACTATTATGCTGTTGAGTATTTCGTTGATGATATCGTCGGTGGTGATATTTTCCGCTTCTGCTTCATAGGTAAGCCCGATACGGTGCCGCATTACTGCGTGGCAAATAGCTCTGACATCTTCGGGTATTACATATCCGCGGCGTTTGATAAAAGCGTAAGCTTTTGCGGCTAATGCCATATTGATAGAAGCTCTGGGCGATGCGCCGTAGGATATTAAACCGCTGAAGCGTTCCAGGGCAAAATCTTTGGGATAACGTGTTGCAAACACAATATCGGTAATATAGTTCTCAATTTTTTCGTCCACATAAATTTCTCTTACCAAAGTTCTGGCTTTAATAATATCTTCTTTATGTATTACAGGGTGAATGGTGGTTTGTTCATTGTTGATTTGGGAACGAAGTATGCTCTTTTCATCTTCTTTGGAAGGATAATTGATGATCACCTTAAGCATAAAACGGTCCAATTGGGCTTCCGGAAGAGGGTAGGTGCCTTCTTGTTCTATGGGATTCTGGGTAGCCATAACCAGGAAAGGTTCATCTAAATTATAAGTGTTCTCCCCTATGGTGATTTGTCTTTCCTGCATGGCTTCCAAAAGAGCGCTTTGCACTTTGGCGGGAGCCCTGTTGATTTCGTCTGCCAATATGAAATTGGCAAAAACAGGACCTTTTTTTACAATAAATTCCTCTGTTTTTTGACTATATATCAATGTTCCCAGCAAGTCTGCAGGCAAAAGGTCGGGAGTGAATTGTATACGGCTGAATTTAGCATCTATTGCTTGGGATAATGATTTTATAGCCAATGTTTTTGCCAAGCCGGGGACACCTTCCAGCAAAATATGTCCATTGGATAACAGCCCAATGAGAAGATGTTCTGTCATGTTCTTTTGGCCTACTATCACCTTACTCATTTCCATGTTAAGTATATCCACGAAAGCACTTTCTTGGTTGATACGTTCGTTAAGCAATCTAATATCTACTACTTCTGTCATATTATTATATATTTTTATTGTTAAAACGTGCAAAGGCCGGTTTTATTTTGTGCCAAAACAATTTTTTTTCATTTTTTTTGGCGTTTGTATTATTTTTTATTATACCTTTGCAATTTAGAAACATCGCGGAGTAGAGCAGTGGTAGCTCGTCGGGCTCATAACCCGGAGGTCGTTGGTTCGAATCCTTCCTCCGCAACAAAGTAAGCCCTACAAAAGTAGGGCTATGTTTTTATATCAATAAAAAATATGTGGCATAGTGCAGTGGCTTATATACGATACCGTATGCAGTGCAAACAGTGGGTTCATTCACCGTTTGTATATGATTTTATTTGTTCGGTATTGCGCAGTACGGACAAATTGCCACAGTGGAAAAGGATAGAAAATGCCCGGAATCAGTTGCGGCACAGCCGTAAATCGTTGAATTTTTTGGATTTGGGAACCAGTGGCCGAAAAAACGGCATGATGAGCATACGCTCCATATCTTCCATAGTGCGGCAGTCTTGCAAGTCTCCCAAAGTGTGCCGGTTGTTGTCAAGAGTAGTATCGTATTATCAGTGCAGGCACATAGTGGAATTCGGCACATCATTGGGTATGAGCACTTCTTATTTGGCAAGCGCCGCTGTGCAAGGGAAGGTGTTTACGGTGGAAGGTTGTCCTGAGGTATCGCAGGTGGCATCCCAGGTGTTTGACTTTTTGCGTTTAAAAAATATTGAGCAGATTAATGTGGACTTTGAATATGCCCTCCAGCATTTTGCCGACAGGTTTCAAAATATAGATCTTTTTTTCCTGGACGGGAATCATGCCTACGAACCCACGATGCGATATTTTCGCTTTGCCAAACAATATGCCGCCAATCATACCATATTTGTTTTTGACGATATCCATTGGTCGAAAGAAATGGAAAAGGCATGGAAAGAAATAGCTGCAGATAAAGATGTTACCATCAGCATTGATTTGTTTTGCATAGGAGTGGTATTCTTCCGCAAAGAAATTACCAAACAACATTTTGTGTTGAAATATTAAAGCGTTTTTTATTTTTTTTTGAGCGGGTGGCCGGTAAGAATATTTTTTCGTCAGGAAGGGGCTACAATATGCTTTTTTTACTACCTTTGCAGCATAATGAATGAATAATGAAAAAGAGAATAGCCATATTAGGTTCTACGGGAAGTATCGGCAAGCAGGCCTTGGAGATAGTGAGGGCGCATCCCGATCAATTGGAGGTGGAGGTGTTGACAGCCAACAGCAACGCGGATTTGCTTGTCCGTCAGGCTGCGGAATTCAGGCCCAATGCGGTGGTGATTGCCGATGACACCTGTTATCATCAGGTTCAGCAGGCGTTGCAAGGTCTGGATATCAAAGTGTTTTCCGGCAGACAATCCTTATTGGATATAGTGGAGATGTCCACCATAGATATGGTGTTGGTGGCATTGGTCGGTTTTGCCGGCTTGGAACCCACCTATAGGGCTATTGCTGCCCGTAAAGCCGTGGCTTTGGCAAATAAGGAGACTTTGGTTGCAGGCGGGGCTTTGATTATGCCCATGGTGAGGCGTGCTAATTTGGCATTTCTGCCTGTAGATTCGGAGCATTCTGCTATTTTTCAATGTTTGGCGGGAGAATGTGCGGCGGTGGAAAAAATTCTGCTTACAGCTTCGGGCGGTCCATTTTTCGGTTGCAAACGTGCTGATTTGGAAAATGTAAAGGCAGAGCAGGCCTTGAAGCATCCTAATTGGAATATGGGGAATAAGGTGACCATAGATTCGGCAACGATGATGAATAAGGGATTGGAAATGATAGAGGCACATTGGCTGTTTAATGTTGCGCCGCAACAAATAGAAATAGTGGTGCAGCCGCAAAGCATAGTACATTCCATGGTGGAATTTGCCGATGGCTCCGTCAAGGCACAAATGTCCTTGCCCGATATGCGTATTCCCATACAATATGCGTTCTCGTTTCCCTATAGGTGGAATACAACGTATCCGAAATTATCTTTTTCCCGATGTGCAACGCTTGATTTTTACGAGCCCGACAGGCAGACGTTTGAATGCATAGGGTTGGCATACAAAGCAATAGAACGGGGCGGAAATATTCCGTGTGCCATGAATGCCGCCAATGAATCGGCGGTATCGGCTTTTTTGCATGATAAAATCACTTTTTTGCAGATAGCGGAGGTGGTGGCATATGTGATGGATAAAATTAATTACGCAGAGGAGGCCTCGTTGGACAATTTTTCGCATACCGATGCGTTATCAAGATTAATGGCAAAAGGATATATAGAATTGTTAGAAAGAAAATAGAATATGTCGGTAGTTATTATGATAGCCCAATTGTTATTGGGATTGGGAATTTTGGTATTTGTGCATGAAGCGGGTCATTTTGTTGCAGCCCGGATATTTCACATAAGGGTGCCTAAATTTTATTTGTTTTTTAATCCCGGTATTTCACTGATGCGGTGCAAACGTATCCAAGGCAAATGGCATTTTAAATTTTTTGCGGAAAATTTGCCGGATATGGAAGAGCAAAAAGATGAAAACGGCGAGCCTGTATTGGATGAAAACGGTAAGAAAAAATATAAAATAATAGATGTATCCGCTCTGTCGGATGATGACTGGCGCAAATATCCCGACAATACGGAATATGGAATAGGTTGGTTGCCTTTGGGCGGATATTGTCAAATTGCGGGCATGATAGATGAAACGCAGTCGGTGGAAAACTGGCTACCGAGCCTCAGGCATGGGAATACCGTTCCAAGCCGGCATGGCAGCGTTTGATAGTCATATTGGCGGGAGTAATGGTGAATTTGATAGTCGGTGTGTTATTGTTTGCCATGGTTATACATCATTATGAAAAGGAATATATACCCAACAATGCCGTTACCGACGGAGTATATGCTTTCGAGGCTGCCCGTAATATGGGGTTTGAATCGGGGGATAAGATAGTAAGTGTGAATGGCAAAACATTTGAAAGATTTGAAGATGCAATATCCCCGAAAATGTTTTTCGGCAGCATAGTGACTGTTAACCGTAACGGACAGAATATAGACATTGTCATGGGTGATTCAGCCTATGAGATTATGAAAACATCGTCAGGACAATTTTTGCAGCCGTTTAATTTTCCCGCCAAAGTGGATTCTGTTATGGCCAATACCGCTGCAGCAAAAGCCGGCATGCAAGCCGGAGATATCATCATTGCTTTGGATACCATAGCCATACCCACTTACGGGGCATGGATAGAATATAGAATGGCCTATGCCGACAACAGCACCAACATTACCTATTTAAGAGGAAATGATACAATAACCAGTTCTATAACTTTGGATACCAATGCCATGATAGGCATAGCCATAGCAAGCGCACCTTATCAGTTCAAGCCTTATTCTATATTGCAAAGTGTAAAATATGGTTGGAACGATGCCATGAGTAATCTTTGGATGAATATCAAGGGTTTCGGGAAAATATTTTCCGGCAAAGAAAAAATCACAGCCTTGTCGGGACCTGTGGGAATAGCTAAAATATATGGAAAAGTTTGGAATTGGTACAGGTTTTGGTCTATCACAGGATTGATATCCATCATATTGGCATTTATGAATGTTTTACCCATTCCGGGCTTGGATGGCGGGCATGCCATATTTACTTTGGTTGAACTTGTCACCGGTAAAAAAGTACCCGATAGCGTACTGCAATATGCGCAAAGCATAGGCATGATATTATTGCTGTTGTTGATGGTGTTTGTGATAGGAAATGATATTTTCAAATTATTCATGTAACATATACAACCGGCACTTATATTTGCAGAGAGCATGAACCTCAGGGTGTGAAGGCCGTGTGTGTTGTAGCGGCAAATCCGGCTGTTTATTCTTCTTCTTTTAGGCGGGTATTCGTGTTTTTTTCGCTGTTGTCTTGAACGGCCAAATGTATGGTGTCGTCTCCGAATTTGGCATTAATGCTGTCTATGGTTTTCATCAATTGATTTTTCTTGGCATAGTCGTTTTGGTCAAAAAGGTCCAATTGCCGTCCTTGATCGCTGATGATATCCGACAATATAAGTCCCGCTTGTTTATATTGATAACCGGAGCGGTAAATTTGCCGGAGCAATTCCAAGCTTGTTTTGGTGATTAGAGAAGTATCGTTGGAATAGTGCGTCAATTTACATTTTTTTGTATTGGAATATTGTGCCAAATCTTTACGGTGCCGGTTGGTATTGACAAACAGGGTGATGCTGCGGCAGATGCTGTGTTGTGCCCTTAGTTTGGCAGAGCAGTTGCCTGCGAAGTTGCAAACAGCTTTTTGCAAGTCGGGCAGGGAAGACAGCATGTAAGGGAATGAGTGGCTTTGCATAATACTTTGTTGTTGGGCGTTTTTGTGTATTTTTATACTGCTGACTCCATGAAGTTCCTGCCATGTGTGCAATCCTTGTGTGCCGAAGTCTGTTTGTATGCGGGAGAGGGGCAGGCATGCAAAGTCCCAGGCTGTAAGAATGTTCAATGATGCCATTTTTTTTTGCAGGCTGCGTCCTATACCCCACACATCGGCGACAGGCAATCGGGACAAGGCTTGTTGTCGTTTATCGGGAGTGAGTATGCATATTCCTTTGTATCCGGAATAGTGTTTGGCATAGTGGGTTGCGATTTTGGCCAAAGTATAGGTGGATGAGCATCCGCAGCTTACGGGAATATTGCTGCCTGTAGTGATGGCATCTTTCACCATTTGGATATATATTCTTATTTCAGAAGGGTCGTCAATGGGGAGGGTGCCGAAAAATTCATCAATGGAATATTGTTGAAAATTCAGAATAATACCTTGTTGTATCACTATTTGCATTATTTGCCGGGATATGCGGTGATATTTTTTATGGTCCGCAGGGCACACTTGTATAGCGTATTGGGATAACAGGTGTTTTATCTTAAATAGCGGTGTTCCTCTTTTGAGGCCCAATGCTTTTGCTTTGTCGTTGAGAGCCAATATCACCCCTCCTCCTGCTTCATTGGAGTTAGCCACTATTACAGGGGTGTTTTGCAATTGCGGACGTGTAGCTATTTCGCAGCTTGCAAAGAAAGCATTGCAATCTATATGTACTATGGTGGACATATTTGTCAAAAGTTGGCAAAAGTAGGAATAGAGGGCAGTCCGGGTGATTAAAATCCTGTCCAGAAGCTTTCCCAAAAAGTATGTTCCATTTTTGCCCATGTTTGTCTGGTGGCACCGGCAAAATCGGAGGTGTATTGGTTGAGAGCTTTTTGGGCTTCCTGGCGTTTGTTGTCTTGAATCAGGGTTTTTATTTTGGCTTCCAATGCAGGCAATTCCGAGAAAGCTTTTTCTTCGTATTTATTGATATTGTCGTACATTGTTTTTTTGGTGTAGCCCCATTTCACCTGAGCCAATTTGTTGGCTTTCCGATAATGCCATAGAACGGCATTGTCATTGTAGCGGGCATGTCCGCAAATATTAAAGCCGTCGGGTAATTGAGTGTTTCCTGCGAAGATAGGAATTCTGGGACTTTGTCCCGGATTTTCCACCGACCACCAGCAGATGCCGCCGATTTCATCGGGCAGCCAGTCTCTGCATTGTATAATGTGAGAGTAGGAGCACCACGACATGGCAATGCCACGATAAAAGGTGATGCTTTCGGGAGACAAAGCATTGTATAACGCTCTTTCGTTACCGTCCATCCACGGATTGGCATTGGGACATACAATGGTATCGTTGACAATATTATTGTTTGCGTCTTTACGTTTGGAAGGAATACGCAAGTTTTTTGTTTGGTCCAGCAAAGGGCAGCCTTCGTAGTTGGCTCTGAATAATAGCATAACGGTGCGGACGTCCACCTTTTTATCGGGTTTAACAGAAAAAGGCAGTTCTTCCGCATTGATGTCCAAATGAAGTGAAGGTGCCAATTCATTGAAGATATACCATTCTCTTTCTTTGTGGTTTTTTCCGTTGGCATAAGAGGAGGAAAATGCTTTCCACCAGATAAATTCATCTTTTCCGTTCCACAAGCCGTATTTTTTGGCCACCTTCTCTATGTTGTCAGAGCAAAGAAAATAGTCGGGATTGTTGCGGTTGAGTTTGCCTATTCGGGCAATATTGCAGCTGACGGCCACCTCGTCGTCGGGTACCCGTTGTGCAGCCCATATTCCGCCTATTTTATCGGGGCCTTCGCCTAATATTTCCATTTGCCACACCTCTTTTTTATCGGCAATGGTAATACATTCCCCTCCATCGGCATAGCCATATTCTTTGATAAGCGAGCCTATCAGTTTGATGGCATCCCGAGCGTTGTCGCAGCGTTGTAAAGCCACACGCTGTAATTCTTCTATCAGGAACATGGCATTTTTGTTGATAAGGGTGTCAGGACCGGAAAAAGTGCTTTCTCCCATTGCCAGTTGTTTTTCATTCATGCAGGGGTAGGCTGTGTTCAGGTAGGCATAGGTGTGTTCCGCTTCGGGAATTTCACCGGCAAGAATAACCTTTTCCATGCTATTGGGTGTTTCGGTGTGCATGGTGCCTTTATACACTTTGTGCATATCGCCTTTTTTATAGTCGCGGGCAGGCTCCATGGTAACCCATGTTCTGTATTTGCCGTCACAGGTGTGAGAGGTGATAACCGAACCGTCGGCACTGGCTTTGCGTCCTACCATGATGGATGTGCAATTACCGCCGATAAGATTTTCTTCTATGGTGATTTGACTGCACAAAATATAGTGGTTGGTAAAAATAGCAGCGAAAATCAAGATGTGTTTAAAGTTCATAATGCGTGTGTTTATAATGGTATTTAAAATATTCTGTGATTAAAAAACAAATAGCCGAAGCTGATGTTGAATATCCATTTGGGATCGTTATGAGCGTAATAAGACAGGTTGATGCTGATAGGTCCCAATTTGGTGGTATAAGCCAAAGAGCTATAGACGATAAAAGAGCGTTTTTCGCACAGCCGGCTGAAATCGCATTTGTCGTTGTTGACTTTCACTATAGCATAAAATGGCTGATAATAATAGCCGGATATGCGAAGTTGCAGGTTTTTGTATAGCACAAAACTATTGCTTAATCCGGCAGTGATGAAGGAAGGGTCGCGATAAAAGGGCAGGTAGAGCATATTGCTTTCATGGGTGGGCCTGAATGCGGTGCAACGCAGTTTGGTAGCGGTGTAACTGCTCAAACGCGGAATATTTGACCATGCAAATGTGGTGGAAAGTCCCAAAGAGTAAAAACGGGCTATTTTGAAATTATATTCGTATTCCACATTGATGGTAAACCAATTTCGGAAATAGTTTTTATTGACGGTTTCCGATGAATGCGATCCGGGACGGTTTTGTTCCGTTCCCACAAAATAACAGGCTCCTATGTAAGCACGCATGCCCTTGGTGGGGAAAAATTTTATATCCAGAGTGTTATATTCATAGTACAATTTGGGTATTAGCAACAGCACACGGTTAACGTTCAATGTATCGCTTTGGGAGTATGCATTATTGGTATAAAATTTACTTTTGTTATTGACAAATCCCAAATTCGCGCAGAGTTTGGCCTTGTTGCCGATGGGTGAGGAAACGGCATAGTTAACAATCACTTCTTCGTTGATAAGAAAAGAAGGATTGTCGCTTTCTAAAAACATGCGGGTGCTTTTAAAATGGTTCCAGCGGCTATATCCGACGGTGATGGTTTGGTCGTTGATATGTCGGGACAAGTTGCTGAACCGGAAGGACCCGATGATGGAGTTATAAAAGCGTCCGAAATGCGCTTCTGCCATCACGTTCATGAAATAACGTTTCCAAAAATCGTATCGCAGTTGGGCATAAAAAGTGGTGTAAGCATTAGTGGTGATATATCCGCCGAATTTCACCTGAAAAGGTTTGTTGAGGGAAATGTTCAGCTTGGCGGTATAATAGTCATCATCATCGTTTTTTTGCAAAGAAGGATAGATGTTGCTGATATATTCTTCGTTCAGCAGTCGGAAATAGCGGTTTTTAAAGGTGTTGAAGTCGATGATATGCGCATCATTGAAAATGATATTTTTTGCAGCGGCATTTTCATTTTTGTGAACGCCTTTGGCGTCCACTTTATTGATAAGGATATCGGTTCGGCGACTTAAAAAATCTTTACGTCGCAGATTGACACTGTCGGCGGAGCGCAGATGTTTCAAATTGTCGGGTATGGCATGCATGCTGTCGAGCATGGTTCGGTATCCCACTTCTATGAGTTTGCGGCCACGGGTAAAGTCGGTAACGTTGAGATTGGGAACGTCAGGACGTATCACTATACCAGCAAGGCTGTCGTTCATACGGTAGAATTGTTTTTCCATCAGCATGCTGTTGAGTACGGAGAGCAGGTTTTCGTCCGAGGGGTCGCTGTTGGTTTTTGCAACAGCCACAGCGATGATATAATCAGGATTAAAATCCTTTTGCATTACATCAATAGGGAAATTATTAATCATTCCGCCGTCATACATCAGGCAACTGTCTATTTCTATAGGTCTGAAATAGAAAGGAAAAGTCATGGAGGCGCGTATGGCATCTTTAAGACATCCTTTTGACAATACGGCTTCTTTGCTTTCGGTAATATTGGTGGCTATGCATCTGAAAGGAACAAACAAACTGTCGAAGTTGCCCTTGGAGATGGCGTCGGCGTGGGAGAATATTTCCACAAAGGCAAAGTCCATTTGTATGGGAGTGATGATATTGACAGGTATCAGGGGGTTGAATTTAGAAGAGTCTATGGCGAATCTGAATTTTACCCATGCGGAATTAGGAGGTTCCTGACGGAAATAATAGATATATTTGTCGTTGATATTTCCTTTTATCCAATAATCAAATTCGGGATTGGAAAAGATGGCTTCCATATCTTCAACGGAATAGCCCGAAGCATAGAGTCCGCCAACGATGGCACCAATAGAAGTGCCTGCGATATAGTCTATGGGTATTCCGTTTTCTTCCAAGGCTTTAATCACACCCAAATGAGCCATTCCTTTGGCTCCGCCTCCGCTAAGAACGAGACCCACTTTTTGGCCGGATGCCCAAAAACAACATGAGCACAGGGTGATGATGAGCAATGAACTGAATTTCATAAGGATATTATTTAATCCAACCTTGTTTAACTATATATTGCGCTATTTCTATTGCGTTAGTGGCGGCCCCTTTTCGTAAATTGTCGGCTACTATCCACATGTTCATGCAATTTTCCCTGCTGTTGTCTTGTCTGATACGACCCACAAACACATCATCTTTTCCTTCGGCAAACAAGGGCATGGGGTATAGGTTTTCGGAAGGATTGTCCATAACGGTGAGTCCGGGCATGGTTTGTAACAATTGGCGTACATGGTTGATATCGTATGGACGGGCGAATTCTATGTTGACAGCTTCGCTATGTCCTCCGCGAACGGGTACACGTACCACCGTAGCGGTGATTTGTATGTTTTCGTCCCGCAATATTTTTCGGGTTTCGTTGACCAGTTTGAGTTCTTCTGTGGTATATCCGTCCGGTTCGAAGGAACCGCCGTGGGGTAACACGTTCATATCTATAGGATAAGGATATGCCATCAGGCAAGGTTCTCCTGCACGTTCGCTCATGAGCTGTTTGATGGCTTTCATGCCGGTACCGGTAACCGATTGATAGGTGGAAATCACCAGCCGTTTTATTCCGTATGCCCGATGCAGCGGAGCGAGTGCCATCACCATTTGTATGGTGGAACAATTGGGATTGGCAATGATTTTATCATGAACGGCAAGCACATCGGCATTGATTTGAGGCACCACTAACGGAATATGTTCGTACATTCGCCATGCAGATGAATTGTCTATTACAAAAGTCCCTTTTTCGGCAAACAGAGGCGCATATTTGAGCGAAGCGGCGCTTCCGGCAGAAAATATGGCAATATCCACACCGCTGTCAATAACCGATTGTACCGATAGCATTTTAAGTTGCCTGCCATGAAAAGTAATGGTTTTGCCGATAGAACGTTCCGAAGCGGCAGGATACAAGTCGCAATCACCAAAACCTCTTTCTTCCAATACTTTGAGCATAACACTGCCCACTAAACCTGTAGCACCTATCAATCCTATTTTCATCATGTGTATTTTTAATGTTTATAATTGTCGGTAAAATAAAACGAAATATCTTCTTTTTTATTGGATAAAATGATTATTTTTTCTATATAAGCGGTTGGCGGCATATTGAATATTGCTTTTCATTTTTTGAAATCCTATTCTTTTAACCGCCGATGTTGCAAAAATCCGGTCAAAATCTTCCTGATGAATGTTTTCCCATTGTTCATCAGTAATATCAAGCAGCAACGGATTGGTGTCAAATTCTTTGATGGCGGCGGGGGCGGCGTTATGGTTGAAAGGACATGCTTTCTGGCATTCATCGCAGCCATAGATATAATGCGTGTTGCTGTTGAAATCCTCATCTATGTCATGATGGTTTTCTATGCTTTGATAGGCAAAACATTTTCGGGCATCCATTCCGAAATTCCGCAGTGCTTGCGACGGGCATGCCTGTTGGCATAATGAGCAGGAAGCACACGGATGTTTGGATAAGGCGGGCTGATCGTATGTCAAAACAGCCGAAGTGAAAAGTGTGGCTATAAAATGATAGCTGCCATGTTGATTGACAAGCAGGGTGTTTTTTCCTATCCATCCCAATCCTGCGCGTTCGGCCAAATGTTTTTCCATAACGGGAGCCGTGTCAACAAAATATCGGTTGATGCTGTCCGGAACCAATTGAACTATATATTGTTGTAATGTTTTAAGCCGTTGTTTTATCACTTTATGATAGTCTTGCCCCCATGCGTAGCGAGCTAAATGATATCGGTTTTGCGGTGGGAAAAATGCGGTGTTGTTGTAATAGGAGGCCAATACCACAATAATGCTTTTTGCCTGAGGAACAAGTTGTTGAGGGTTAAATCGTAGGGATAGGTAATTGTTCAAATAGTTCATATCCGCATTGCGTTCTTCTTGCAGATAGGTTTGATAGGCATGGGTAACGGTGGAATTGATGGGGGCACAATCGGTAATGCCGCAAGCATAAAAACCCAGTTCTAAAGTTTTTTCTTTTATTTTTTTGCTTAATGCTGTTGTGTCCATATTCAGTGTGAGGTGCCTATCGGCGTATATTTGACGGGTATACGGCTGGTGGTGGGCCCCGCTATATTAAATTTTGTATTTTTGAGCAAGCCGTCTATTCTTATGTTTTCGTTGGGAATTTCAATATTGATACTTTGATAGCAGGTATAGTTGTCTATGGGGGTGTATTTGTTATAATTCACGCAAAGGGTGTTTAAAGAGGATATGTCTTTTATATAGTGGTACAGCATATGATGCATGGTGTCGGTGACAATTTTTTCTTCCAATATCATGGTATGTGCAATGTTGTTACGGCCAGCAGCCGTATAAATGATAGAATCAGCGGTGGTGTCGGCAATGAAGACGTGTTCAAAGCCTGGAAGGTCTTGAGCCGAAATCAGGGCTTGAACGGTATAAAAGTTGATGTCCATGCCTATTTGTTTTGTCAGCCATGTATAAGTGCCCCAATAATATTCACGGGACAGGTGGTTGGCAAATTTTACAGAGTCTTTGGTGAGCAGCAAACGGGCTATTTCTATTCCCAATTTATTGAGAGTGATGAACAGGGCGCTATCTTTTTTGTTGACGACAAAAGCGGTGAGGGAAACCACCTCTTTTTCCGGCCTTATATTATTGATGCTAAGTGCGATGCGTGTGCTGAACCATTGATAGTCCATAGGGGCAACAGCCGCTTGTACCCGTCGGGGGGCGGCAGGCTTGTCGGTGCGGACGGTGTCGGCGGTGACAGCGGTGGGTGTCGGTTGATGTCTGTGGCACGCGGCTAAAATAGTGCAACAACATAGGATAAGAAGTATTCTAATGCTTGTTTTCATTTTCATCGGAATAAATGCGTTCAACCTTTTCTATGTTGGGAATGGAGCGCAAGCGTTCCATCAGTTTGTTTAAATGTTCCACATTTTGGATATAAAGGATAATTTTTCCTTCAAACAAGCCTTCGGTGGTTTCAAAATGTATGGTGCGGCAGTTGACTTGGAAGTCTTGGTGTATAATGCCGGTAATGCTGTGTACCAATCCTTTGGAATCAAACCCTTTTAGTGAAATGCCGGCAAGAAAATCCACTTTATTTTCTTCTGCTCTCCATTTGGCTTTTACTATTTTATCTCCATAGCGGGCGGAAAGTTTTACCGCTTCGGCGCAGTTGGCGCGGTGTACCACAATTTCATTGTTGTTGAGGGCAAAAGCTATTACCTGGTCGCCTGCAACGGGGTTACAGCAGGGCGCAATGGTTTGTTTGATTTCGTGCACATTGCCTAAAAGGAGAGATTGCGGGTTATGGGTAAGTTTGCGTCGCAAGGCATTGTCTATGGTTAAAATGTTTTTCATGCCCCACATCCATTTGACGGCCGGTTTAATCCAGTCAAGCAAGCGATAGGCGATGCTGATTTTTGAGAAGCACTGTTTTATTTTAAGTTCGGGTATCTGCCGGTTGTATATGGCCAAATACAAACTTTCTTTATCTTTATATCCCGTGAACATCATCAATTTGTCTCTGTTGATTTTGTTGACATCCACATTGTATTTTTTCAGATATGTTTTCAGTTGTTCTTTTCCTTGGGCTATTTTTTCTTTTCGTTGTTGTCCTAATGCGTTGGTGATGTTATCTACCGCTTTTGCGGTGGCTACAAAGGTAAGCCATTCTTCTTGCACTCTTTGTTTTTGGGAGGTGATTACCTCTATCTGGTCTCCGGTTTTGAGTATGTGAGATGGAGGCACCAATTTATTGTTCACTTTGGCTCCTATGCAATAGTTGCCGGTGTCGGCGCTCATTTCGTAGGCAAAATCAAGCACGGTGGAATTTTCCGGCATGGTATGCTCATCCCCTTTGGATGTGAAGACGAAAATTTCTTTGTTAAAGAGGTTCATTTTAACATTGGATACCAATTCGCCTGTATTGTTCTCGTTGTTTTGCAGTATCTCCTTTATGCTGGCTAACCATGCTTCCACACCTTGTTCATCGGTGTGTTTGTCGTTTCCTTTGTACACCCAATGGGCGGCAAAGCCGTTTTCGGCGATGGTGTCCATCTGACGGGTGCGTATTTGTACTTCCACCCATTTGCCTTTGTTGCTCATAACGGTGGTGTGCAATGATTGATAGCCGTTGGCTTTGGGCATGGATATCCAATCGCGCAAACGGTCTGCTTTGGGCTTGTATATGTCTGTAACAATGGAATATACCGACCAGCATGATGATTTTTGGTGTTCATCATCGGCCTCGATAATGATGCGAATGGCGAATAAATCATATACTTCGTCGAAAGGGATCTTCTTTTTGGTCATTTTTTGCCAAATGGAATAAATGGATTTGGTGCGGGAGACTATCTCAAATTTAAAATCCCTTGCTGTCAGTTGTTCCCGTATGGGAGCTATGAATTGCTCTATGAATATTTCACGGTCTTTTTCAGTGTTTTTGATACAGTCGGAAATATAGTTATAACTGCCCGGGTCCTGGTATTTCATGGCCAAATCCTCTAATTCGGATTTGATATTGTAAAATCCCAGCCTGTGAGCCAGCGGAGCGTACATGTATAATGTCTCGGAGGCTATTTTGAGTTGTTTTTCTTGAGGCATGGAATCCAAGGTGCGCATATTGTGCAGTCTGTCGGCCAATTTGATGAGTATAACACGGGCGTCTTTGCTCATGGTAAGCAATATTTTTTTGAAAGTTTCAAATTGCCGGCTCATAGGCGTATCCGATACATCGTCTATCTTGGTTAAGCCGTCAATGATGGAGGCGACTTCTTCTCCGAACAGACTTTCAATATCTTGTAAGGTATAATCAGTGTCTTCCACTATGTCGTGTAATAGAGCACATATTACAGAGGTAGTGCCCAAATTCATATGGTCAAGCACTATGTTGGCTACTTCCAGGGGATGGAGAATATAGGGTTCGCCACTGCGGCGGCGCATGTCTTTATGAGCGTTGAAAGCCAAGGTGAAGGCTTTTCTTACTTCCATCTTTTGCTCCTTGGTGGCACGCGGACGCAATTTCCGTTGTATCTCTTTGTATCGGGATAATATAAGTTTAAATTCTTCGTCAGACCTTTGATATTCCATTTTTGCGTGTGTTTTTTAAGAATGGCAATACAATGTGTGTAATAGGTGTACTTAAAAAATAAATATAATATTAAACTCACAAAGATAGCATTTTTTTCTGTTATTCCTTTAAGAAGAGCGGAAAGTTTTATAAACAGGACGAAAATAAGTTTTTGACGGAAAAATACGATGAAAAACACTGATTTCCAACAGTAATGTTTCGGAAAAACAACGGACAAATTCTAATAAAGGCTGAATTCAACCAATTTTATTCAAAAAAAACTTTGCAGGTTGGACTGTATGCCGGAGCATATTGTTAAGTCCGTCTTCTTTCCTGTTACCCGGGTTTTGCCGGTAGTTTTTTTAAGGATTGAAGCTATATATGGTGATGAATTTTATTTTCTTTTAGTGCCGGCAGCCGCTTCGCTGATATTGATAACATAGTCGGCTAATTTTTCATACAATGCATACAATCCGCTATAGGTTGAACCGATGGCATAGTCGTAAATGCCGGCTTTGAGGGATTGCAGGTGCCGGGTACGCAAAAGGTCACGGTATTCGTTAATATCGTCTTCAGCTTGGTAGGCAGCTTCAATATCGGCTTTGGAATAGTCCCCGTGCAAGTTTTGGTCCATAACGGACAACGCTTTTTCCACCAGTTGGGAAATATGGTTGAGGTTGTCGTTCAAATCCTGAGAGAAGTGCACGGCATCTTCCCGTTTGTTTTTTCTTATCAAAGCCATTTGGTAGATAGCATCGCCGATACTTTCCAGATTATCGATGATACGAAGCATGGCACCCACTTTTTGGGAACCTTCTTCCGACAGATTTCCTTCGGATACGTGGGTGAGGTATTTGGCTATTTCCAATTCCATTCTATCGGTAATGACCTCGTATTTTTCTATATGTTTTAATGTTTTTTCAAATTCATCTTCATTTTTGGCGGTGCGGAGGGCCGGCAGAAAATTATACATGCGTATCACTCTTTTGGAGAAATCTTCTATTTCTTTTTGAGCGGCTTCCAAATCCAATTCGGACGTATTCATCCAATGGTTGCTGATGTATTTGAGTTTGAATATTTCGTCTTCGTCGGCATCCTCTTTAAATGCTTTCACCATCCAATTGACTATTTTTACTATTTGAGGAATAAACCACATTAATATCAAAGTGTTGATGACATTAAAAAATGTATGGAAAAAGGCTAATGCCAATGGAATGGCTTCAGGACTGTATCCTGCGGCACCTACGGCCGTATAAGGATTGCTCCCGACAACGCCTGTAGTGATATCGGCAATAAGGTTCATAACAGGACGAAATACTATTAATGTGATAATCACTCCTATTACATTGAATGTTAAGTGAGCTCTGGCGGCTTTTTTACCATTGGTATTGGCCACCATAGCCGCTAAATTGGCCGTGATGGTGGTTCCGATGTTTTGTCCCATCACCAAAGCTACTGCCACATCAAAACCTATCCAGCCTTTGTAGCACATCACCAAGGTGATAGCCATCATGGCGGCAGAGGCTTGTACCAAACAAGTAAGTATGGTACCTATAGTAATGAATAGCAAAATAGAAGCAAATCCATGGTCGGATAACGACCCCAAAAATTCTAAAAATTTTGGATATTCTTCCAAATTAGGCATGGCTTGTTGCAATAATCCCATGCCTAACAGTAGTAATGTCAGACCTATAATAAATTCGCCGAGGGCTTTGAATTTGCTTTTTTGTGAAAAAATAAATACAAGTGCCAGTGCTCCTAAAAACAATGGTAAACTAAATACTTTTGCACTCTCTCCCAACCCGAAAAGAGTGATAATCCATGCGGTGATGGTGGTGCCTATATTTGCACCCATAATTACTGATATAGCTCCTGTGAGAGATAGCAACCCTGCATTAACAAAACTTACTACCATTACCGTGGTAGCAGAGGAGGATTGTATGGCGGTAGTTACTATAGCTCCGGTAAGTATACCTCTCCATTTACTCTCCGTTACCTTGCCGAGGGTGGAACGCATTTTGTTTCCGGCCACTTTTTGCAAACCTTCACTCATTAGCTTCATTCCGAAAAGGAATATCGCAAGCGCTCCGGCAAAATTAATGATAATACACAATATGTTCAGTATATTCATAATATTCAATTGTTTATGCTTTGCTGGCAGTCCGTATTACTGCATAATTTAACGTCTGCAAAAGTAACATTATTTTCATAATCGGAGAGGGGGGAAAGTTTAATTGAAATTTATTTTTAAGTAACATTAATGTTAATTGTGTGTTTCAGGAATATTAAGTATGATTGTATAAAGGATAAACGGAAAAAATACAGACAAATTTTTTTTCTTTTCATAATAACGGCAACACCGGCACGTGGGGAAAATGGTTTTTGTATTAAAAGGATAATACGGGGAATGTATATAACAATATTACTTTTTGCGCTGAATTTTTGTATAGTTTTTTCTAAGGGCATGACCGGAACATACAAAGGGAAAAAGAGGAGGCAATATTTATTTTGAGCAAGTATTGTTTTGCGCGGCAAACAGCCATATGGAAGGGTAAAAAAAGAAAGAGGACAAACTGTAGGTTGCCCTCTGACAGTGAAGAATTTATTTCTTTTTGTATAGAGAATAGATAATATCTCCGTCTAAAATAAGGCTGTCCCCCTTGAGGCGGACGACGGCTTTGTCTCCATCAATGTAGTATAATGTGTCATCCATGCAAAAGCCTAAGATTTCATCTCCAAAATGAAGAAATTGATGTTGAAAAGAGAATATGGAGTCATTAATAAAAGCCAATCCGACCAATGCGGACATAGGATCGCAATTGTCGGAGAGGTCAATTTTATATACAATCCAATCTTCATCCAAAGTGATTTTAGGAGATGGCTTAAAGCATGCTCCAAGCAGAATGCTACCGATGAAAATTAACATTAACTTTTTCATAATGTGATTTATTTGTTTGATCTTAAATTCTGTCGTTTTGTCTGTGTGGCACCGAATTCTTTAAATGCCACAAGCATTTTTTTTGAGATTTTTGCTTACAAGGTTCCCGTCTTGCGCGAAGAATGTTTCGCCTTTCGGCTGAGCCCTTGCCGGCCGGAAAATTCTGCTTGTTCCGTCTTCGCTTACCGGCAAGGGCTTTATACACAATGGAGAAAGGGTGTGAACGGTTTGAACTTGTGCGTGAAGAATAAGAAAAAGCGGATGGCTGTTTTCATAAGGGCCGGATTTTTGAAATAAAGTGTGTGATGGCGTGCATGCAAACACATATTGCGGCTACGCAATAATGACTTGGCGTCAAAAGTTATTATTCGGGTTTTGTATATTTTGAAAAAGGATAGTATCATATTTAAAAATATATTAATTAATT
>JAFZXM010000004.1 GCA_017616775.1 Bacteroidales bacterium | reverse complement strand
GTTATAGCATACCTCAAGACGGTGCTGTAATGTTCACCATATTGAATGTGGCAGGTCAGGTAATCTATACCGAAGAAGTGGAAGCCGCTGCCGGAACCAACAGCATAGTATTCAACACCGAAAACTTGGCTGCCGGCATCTATTTCTACACTATGGACTTCCAAGGCCAACGCCTGATGAAGAAGATGGTGATAAGAAAATAATCCCCTTCGCGGAATCAATTTTTAAAGGAGCCTCAGGGCTCCTTTTTTTTTGTTTTTGCAGCACTCATCTTCCTGAAAAAACAGGTATGGCGGAAAAAGTAGCACATATTTTCACAATTTGCTTGCCGGAATTTATTTATATACATAAAAAAATGCTATCTTTGTCTTTTAGTTTTCATGTTAATTGAATAGTTATATTCACATGGATAATATATTACAAGAGCCGGAAGATCAAAACAAAAAATATTCCAAATGGATATCCGTTTTTCGATTGTGGCTGTTGAAATTTGAGCAGTTTGCCAATTTGTCAATAGACCATGACAATCAAGAAACTATCAATAGAATAGAAAAAGATATCGAATTCAGGGGTGCTAACGTTTGGATTTTATTTTGTGCCGTTATAATTGCATCGGTGGGTTTAAATGTGAATTCTACCGCTGTAATTATCGGAGCCATGCTTATTTCTCCGCTTATGGGGCCTATTATGGGTATAGGGCTGGCTATCGGCATCAACGATAGTTTGATGCTGCATAAAAGTTTGAAAAACTATTTTATCATGATGCTTATCAGCATCATAGCGGCTACATTGTATTTTTTGATATCACCTCTTAGTGATGCACAATCTGAACTTTTGGCCAGAGTACGTCCTACCATGTTCGACATATTTATCGCCTTTTTTGGCGGTACGGCAGGCATGATAGGATGCAGCAGAAAAGGAGAAAAAATAACTCTGGTATCCGGAGTGGCCATAGCAACAGCATTAATGCCTCCTTTATGCACGGCGGGATATGGTTTGGCGCATGCCAAATTTTCTTATTTCTTCGGTGCCTTTTATTTATTTTTTATCAACTCATTTTTTATAGCTTTGGCCACCGCTATTTTAGCCGTTTATCTTAAACTGCCGAAACATTCTTTTATAGATAAAGAAAAATCCAACCAAGCCAAACGCTATATCACTATTTTTACCATCATAGTATGTATTCCCAGCATATTTATGGCGATATCCATGATTAAAGAATCTTCTTTCCATACCAATGCCATCAAATTCATACATCACATGGAAGGAAATCCCATGATGGAGAATATACAAATATTAAAATCGGAACACAAATACAGCAAAAAAGGTTCCACCATTGCCTTTACACTGATAGGTGACGCTATCACTGATGACCAAAAAAAACATTTAGAAAAAAAATTACCCGAATTCGGTTTACAAAACACCACCCTCATATTGCACCAACCTTTTGAACATGATATAAAACTTACAGGAGAATTTGCTGAAGACCTGTATCACCATAATATAGAACTCTCCGAACAAATCACCCAATACAAAGCTGAAATTGCGCAATTGCAACAATCTATGGTTAACAATGAGCAATTGGCCAAAGAATTTGCCATACAATTCCCTGATATTGAAAATTTTTCAGTTACACGTTCCGTATATACCGATATTGAAACCCTTAAAACCGACACCATACCTACCATTTGTATCACATGGGCACAACAACCCTCTGCCAATGAAGTATCTAAACTAAAACAATGGTTGATGGTAAGGCTTGAATTGGAACAAATTAAAATTATTAATCAAAAAAAAGAAACAAACACCAAAAATTAATATTTTTGTCCTATGAATTTTATAGAAGAACTCCAATGGAGAGGACTCATACACAATATGATGCCCGGCACTGAAGACCAATTGAAAAAAGAAATGACCACCGCATATTTGGGCATAGACCCCACTGCGGATTCTTTACACATAGGGCACTTGTGCGGAGTGATGATGCTATTGCATTTCCAACGTTGCGGGCACAAACCCATAGCTTTGATAGGCGGAGCCACGGGAATGATAGGCGACCCGTCCGGAAAATCCATGGAACGCAACCTGTTAGACGAAAAAACGCTCTTACATAACCTAACATGCATCAAAAACCAATTATCCAAATTTCTGGACTTTGACAGTACCAATGACAATAAAGCCGAATTGGTCAACAATTATGATTGGATGAAAGATTTCAGTTTTTTAAATTTCATCCGTGATATCGGCAAACATATCACCGTTAACTATATGATGGCCAAAGACAGTGTAAAAAAACGTTTTTCCGGAGACGGTGACGGCATGTCTTTTACGGAATTCAGCTATCAATTGGTACAAGGCTATGATTTTTTATACCTATATGAGCATAACAACTGCAAACTGCAATTGGGCGGCTCTGACCAATGGGGCAACATTACCACAGGCACGGAATTAATAAGACGCAAATTGGGAGCAGACAAAGATGCTTATGCACTTACATTCCCGCTGATTACCAAATCGGACGGAGGAAAATTCGGCAAAACGGAAAAAGGCAATATCTGGCTTGACCCGCAAAAAACATCTCCCTATGCTTTTTATCAATTTTGGCTGAATTGCTCTGATGAGGATACAAAAAAATATATCCACATCTTCACCCTCTTCTCAAAAGAAGAAATAGAAGCATTGGAAAAAGAACATGACCAAGCACCTCACTTGCGTTTACTCCAGAAAGCTCTGGCCAAAGACCTTACCTGCAGAGTTCACTCTACTGCAGATTACGAAGCAGCGGTAGCTGCCAGTGAAATACTCTTCGGAAAAGGTACCTCCGAACAATTGGCCGCTCTTTCCCCCGATATGTTTTTTTCCATTTTTGAAGGGGTTCCCCAATACGAAATAGATGCTGACATCATTGGCAACGGTATCAATATAATAGAATTGTTAGCCGAAAAAACCAATATTTTTGCCTCCAAAGGAGAAGCCCGCCGCATGCTGAAAGACAACGGCGTATCGGTTAATAAAAATAAAGTGGCAGACACCAAAACCATTGACAACAATTGCCTTATTAACAATAAATATCTTTTAATACAAAAAGGTAAAAAAAATTATTATGTAATAACAATAAAATAGCATATATATGAAAAATTGTCTGATATTAATAGTAAGTGTACTCCTTTTGGCTTTACCTGCCAAAGCGGATAATGAATTCGGAGGAAAGAAAAAAGGCGGTATAAAAGCAAAAGTTACCGAAGTCCCCAGTCACGGCGGATTCACCAATAGAGCCAACGGAATAGAAGGCAAAAAAGTCTTTTTCGGATTTCAAGCAGGCGGAGCATTGGCCCACATGGATGCCACACATAAAGAAGCCAATACTTTCGGGGTGTGCGGCAACTTGTTTGTATATGGTGTCTTTGCCAAACCACAAACTTTTGCCATGGGCGCTGATTTAGGTGTGTTTTACTTATTTACTTCCAAAGATAAATATACCCGATTACTCACCTCTTCCAATAGAGACGGGTCCGAAGGAACAGCCCCCGAAATATCGGTCAACAATTGGATGATACCTACTGCTCAAATCAGTTTTTTAGGCAATTTTCATCCGCTACAACGTTTTAACATACAAATAAAACTCAATATGGGTATGGCTATAGCCATGATACCGGGCAACAATGCCACTTATTTCCAAAAAGAAGTGCAAGCCGACGGCTCCTATTTGGAAGCCAAATACAAATATGCCGACACTAAAGGCATGAAATTCGGATTTGTGGGCGGTATCGGCACTGATTTACTCTATGCCCTGAGTTGCCACTCCGAACTGAAAGCGGGTATTGACTGGTCTTATGTGCGATTCACCTATGAACGCAATTGGGAACTTCCCGTTGCAAAAACAACCAAACAACTTACCCAATTCGGCATTTTCGATATTCATATCGGATTTGCTTTCAACTTTTAAACCGACGATTAACAAATTATTAACATTATAAAATATATTTTTATGAATAACATTGTTTTTAGTTTTCCGAAACCGGCCAACGAACCTGTACAAGGATACAAGCCGGGCAGCATTGAAAGAAAAAAAATAAAAGAAGCTATGGACCAACTGCTCAAAGAAATTACCGAAATACCTGTCATCATAGGCGGAAAAGAAATTCGTACCGGTAATATGGGTAAAGTGGTAATGCCTACCGACCATAAGCATGTATTGGCTCACTATCATAAAGTAAGTGAAAAAGAAGTGAAGATGGCCATAGACGCCGCTCTTGCAGCTCACGAAGAATGGGCAAACACCCCATGGATAGACAGAGCTTCCGTAATGCAAAAAATAGCTACCCTGATTGCAGGCAAATACCGTTATCTCATTAATGCCGCCACCATGTTGGGACAAGGCAAAACCACCATGCAGGCTGAAATAGACTCCGCATGCGAATTGGTGGACTTTTTACGCTACAACGCATATTATGCATCTCAAATATACAGCGACCAACCCGTATCCGATGCAGGCACTCTCAACTATGTTACCTATCGCCCGTTGGAAGGATTTGTTTTCGCTATCACTCCTTTTAACTTTACCTCCATCGCTTCCAACTTGTGTATGTCCCCTGTATTGATGGGCAACACCTGTATATGGAAACCGTCAACCACCGCCCTTCTTTCCAATTATATTTTGATGAAAATATACAAGGAAGCAGGATTACCTGACGGTGTGGTTAATTTCTTGCCCGGCAGCGGTGCTACCATAGGTAAAGTGGCTTTCGCCAACAAATATTTGGCAGGCGTACACTTTACCGGCTCCACGGCTACATTTAACGGATTCTGGAAATCGATAGGCGATAATATTGCCAATTACAACACCTATCCGAAAATAGTAGGCGAAACCGGAGGAAAAGACTTTATTTTTGTCCATAAGTCGGCCAACGCCCAACAAGTGGCTACCGCCATCGTTCGCGGTGCTTTTGAATTCCAAGGACAAAAATGCTCTGCCGCCTCCCGCGCATACATACCCAAAAGCATGTGGAACAATGTGAAAAAAATAATAGGCAATATGCTCAAAGAAATAAGAATGGGTGACGTTCGCGACTTTGGCGCTTTTGTCAACGCTGTAATCGACGAAACTTCTTTCGACAACTGCATGAACTATATTAATCATGCCAAAAAGAGCAAAGATGCTGAAATAGTATTCGGAGGAACAGGCGACAAATCGGTGGGCTATTTTATTGCTCCTACCGTTATTTTGGCAAAAAAACCTGACTACAAATCCATGAAAGAAGAAATCTTCGGACCTATCATCACCATATATGTATATGATGACAATAAATATGAAGAAACACTTCATTTATGCGACACCACCTCTCCTTATGCTCTTACAGGAGCCATCTTCGCCGATTGCCGCAAAGCTTTACGCAAAGGAGCAGAAATATTACAATACGCTGCAGGCAATATCTATTACAATGACAAACCTACGGGAGCCGTTGTCGGCCAACAACCCTTCGGCGGAGCCCGCGCTTCCGGCACCAACGACAAAGCCGGCAGTTATCTTAATCTTATTCGCTGGACAAGTCCTCAAGCAATTAAAGAAACTTTCTGTCCTGCAGAAGATTACAAATACCCGTTCTTGGACGAAGAACCTAAAACCCGTTCAAAAAAATAAACAAATACAGTTCATTCTGTCAAAAAAAACTGTTGCAAATGCAACAGTTTTTTTTTACCCCTGAAAAACAGACATCCTGATTTTTATAATCATATCTGACAAAAAAAAGGATACTGCCGCAGCAATATCCTTTTAACCGTACCGCATGTGGGATTCGAACCCACGATCCTCAGACTGAGAATCTGATGTCCTGGACCACTAGACGAATGCGGCGCAATCATTTACGCTGCAAAGGTAACATTTTTTTATATGCAAGTTTCCAAAATACATCATTTTTTAGCATTTCAACTCATATTATACCTTTAAACACCTTGCCGATAGCAAAAAAAATAGTAATTTTGCAAATATAAGAATAATGTATGCAAAATCTGAAATCCAAACTCAAACACCCTATTTTTCAATGCATATCTCAAACAAGTGAACGTTTGGGAACAGATGCATACGTTGTCGGCGGATTTGTAAGAGATATTTTTCTTTTGCGGGATAACCACGATATAGATATCGTTGTTCTCGGCAATGGTATTGATTTTGCCTTGGCGGTGGCCGGACAATTGGGCATCGCCCCGAAAAATGTTTCTTATTTCAAAAATTACGGCACCGCCATGTTTCATTATAAAGGCGCTGAGATAGAATTTGTGGGCGCCCGTAAAGAGTCCTATTCCCTGCATTCACGCAATCCGCACGTAGAAGCCGGCACTCTGCAAGACGACCAAAACAGACGGGATTTCACCATCAATGCCATGGCCATATCCTTAATGCCCGATACCTATGGGGAGCTTATTGACCCTTTTCATGGTCTTGATGACATACACAGCAAAACCATACGCACCCCCCTTAACCCGGAAATCACCTTTTCAGACGACCCTCTTCGCATCATGAGAGCCATACGTTTTGCCACCCAACTGCATTTTACCATACACCCCGATACCCTCCAAGGGATACAACTTGCCGCTCACCGCATAGACATTGTTTCAAAAGAACGCATTGCTGAGGAATTGAACAAAATATTATTGTCTTCCAAACCATCCATAGGATTTCTTCTCATGGACAAATGTAACATCTTGCCCCGCATACTTCCATGGATAACACTCCTGAAAGGTGTGGATGTAATAGACGGTCACGGTCATAAAGAAATATTTTTCCATACCATGGAAGTGACGGACAAAGTGGCTATGCATACCAACAACCTGTGGCTTATATGGGCGGCATTATTGCATGATGTGGGCAAACCCGCCACAAAAAAATATATAAAAGACATAGGATGGACATTCCATCAACATGAATATGTCGGCTCCAAAATGGTGGTGAAGATATTCCGCTCTTTAAAACTGCCGCTGAACGAAAAAATGGACTATGTAAAAAAAATGGTAGCCCTGCATTTGCGACCCATCGCCTTGGTAGAAGAAGAAGTTACCGATTCCGCTATACGCCGTCTGCTCTTTGACGCCGGCGACGATATTGACGATCTTATGCTTTTGTGCGAAGCCGACATCACATCCAAACAACAGGCAAAAGTGATACGCTATCTCAATAATTTTGAAATAGTGCGCAAAAAATTAAAAGAGATAGAAGAAAAAGACCGTATCCGTAATTTCCAACCGCCCATCAGCGGTGAACTTATCATGCAAACATTCAATTTACCGCCTTGCCAACAAGTAGGTATCATCAAAAATGCCATTAGGGAAGCCATATTGGACGGCATTATAGAAAATCAATATGAACCTTCTTATCAATTTATGCTCAAAGAAGCTGAAAAATTAGGACTCACCCCTAATAACAACTGATTCATTCATATTTTATCCGCCTTTGCGACAAGGCTATAATCTTGTTCTTATTGTCTTTTTCCACCCACAATATCCAATTACCGTACATATCATAATACCATTGCTTTTGATACTGAGGCTTGGAATCATTGCTGACATATACCTTCATGCTCTTTACCTGATGGTTTTTATTATAGGTATATTGCATTTTCACTCGGGATACCTTTTGTACATCATTTATTTGATGCACAATCATATCGCCTTTTTTATTGTAAGTTCTGTATTCCGCCTTCATCACCTCTCCTGTCATGTCATATTGCTTTTCCGATAACAGGCGCATATTGTCATCATACGTATATTCCCAATTGGCTATCAGCGTATCTCCGGCATTATAATATTCTTTTTTTATCAACTTGTTATTCAAAAATTCCTGCTGGAAACTATATCGGTCATTGTCTTTGACAAGTGCTGTTTTATGATTGACAAAATATATTAAATTCCCCTCCTTATCATAGTTGCTGCTTCTGTGATAGATCACCATGTTGGCGGAATTAAAGGTTTTTTCCTCCACCACCCTGCCGCTGTCATATTTATAGGTAACGGTGCGGTAAAGGGCGTTCTTATTGTCATAAATGGTGGTTCTTATTTTATTGCCTTCACGGTCATAATCATATTGCTGCCTTCCCCCGAAAAGTGCTTTTTGAAATGTATATACCCGTTCTACCGCTTGCCGCTTTTGATTATATACATAAGTATAATATTCTGCCGGTGTGCCATCGGGCAAACAACGGGCAGACATTTCCATATTTCCGTCCGCATTGAAAACAAATTTCCGATAATCTTTCTGAGATACGGTATCCATCCAAATCACCTGCGATTGTTTTATCTTTGCATTTTTTACTTGATATGTTTGCACCTCTATTTGTCTCACCCCCTGTTTATAATACAAAGAATCAGGCTCTTGCGACATAACGTCGCAAAATATCAACATACATGTCAAAATAAAGAATGCTTTCAATTTACAAAACATTCGCCAATTGTTCTTTTATTTTCTCCAATTCATCTTTTATCTGCACCACCCTTCTTTGAATGTCCGCATCCGATGCTTTGGAACCCAAAGTATTGATTTCCCGACCTATTTCTTGTGAAATGAAGGCAAGTTTTTTGCCGCATGCAGACTGTGTCATCGTCTCTAAAAAATAGCTGCAATGCTTGCGCAAACGCACTTTTTCTTCGGTAAAATCAAATTTCTCCAAATAAAATATCAATTCTTGCTCAAAACGATTTTTATCATAGTCTTGCTCCAATGAAGACAATTGCTTCAACAATTTATCTTTCACCAAATCCACCCTGTTGGTTTCCAACATTTCTATTTCATCGGTATATTGGCTGATGAGCTGTATTCTGTGCTTAAAATCGGCTTCCAAAGTACCTCCTTCGCTGATACGGTTCCTGTCTACCGACATACAAGTGTTTTTGATTGTAGTCTCAATGGTTTGCCACAATTCTTCATCGGCAATGTCTTTTCGCTGCACCATCACGTCTCCCATACCCAACACTGTTGACAAAACAGCCTCATCCGAAATATTGATACGCATGCTGTCTGCCATTTGTCTTATCTCCTGAAAATGCGCCCTCACCATATCGGAATCCAATTCAAAAACAGGCACACCTCCCTGATCTGCTGTCACCGCCACATCTATTTTTCCCCTTTCCAAACAAACAGCCACCATCGTGCGTATTTCCAATTCTTTATCTTTAAGCTCATTGGGTAACTTAATGGAAATATCCAAAGATTTTGAATTGACAGACTTTATATCTACAGAATAACTCTTGCCATGACATTGGCACACACTATTCCCAAAACCGGTCATTGACTTTATCATATACTCTCTATTATAAATTCTCTGCAAAAATGGAAAAATTCACCTTACCATACGCTCGCTGCTGATAAAACTTCGGATGCTCCCTGAATGATATTGCAACAGGGTGCTCTATCACCAAAAAACCATCGGGTAACAATAAATTGTTATCCGTTACCAATTGCGGTAAAACAGCATACGAATCCCAATTGTAGGGAGGATCGGCAAATATGATATTGAATTTGGACTTGCAATTGTTTAAAAAAAGTATTGCATCCAAATTGAACACCGAAATATTTTTAAAATCCAATGCTTGTGCTGTTCTGCGAATGAAATTGGCACATCCTGCATGTGAATCTACCGATACTACCGACAAGGCTCCCCGTGCGGCGAATTCATAACTTATATTCCCCGTGCCGGCAAACAAATCCAACACCTGCACGGCATCGAAATGAAAATAATTATTCAACACATTGAATAATCCTTCTTTGGCAAAATCGGTAGTGGGACGCACCGGTAAATTGTCCGGGGCCTTTATTTGTTTTCCTCTATGATATCCGCTAATAATCCTCATGTTAATAGGATGTTATCTCATAATACCGGTAAGAATGGTCCACTTCCGGCACCGACTCCCCGATTTTTATATTAGTAAAATACCGGCGCAACAAACCATATATCGGCGATTCCTGAACAAAATTACCGCATAGCACGGGTTGAACCATCTGCATATCCGCAAACATCTTTCTCAAAAATGCCATTATATAATAACAACAATCCTCCACATGCTTAAATGCAAAACTGTTCATTCCCGATAATTGCCGCGCATCTTTGGCCAAGATGGTCACATTATCACTATTGATAAACACAAGCACATTCTCTTGCTGATGATATAATTTGTCCAACAATGCATTGGATACGTTTTGCATACTCGCTGCCGGAAAACATTGCTGCACCTCCTGCCATATTTCTTTGGGCCATGCCGATATGTTTTCCATATCATAATCCTCATTTTTTTGACGGACTATAGCATAGTTCTCCGCCGAAGGAATCATCAGCTTTAAACTTTCCCTTGCTACCGCATCGGAATACAAATGCGACGGCAACTGTATATTGGCAAAAGCATGATAGGCAAATATCTCTTTGTCGGCTTTACAAGGTATGCTTTCGTCTATCTGCCGTATTGCCCGCATTTTTTCCTCCGCAGACAATATATTGCTGCCAAAATCATAATGATGCAACTGCAATAAAGTATTTTCGGCATCCAAATAGACTAAACAAAAATTATCCGAAACCAATCGCACAATTTTCTTGTAACAAGAAGATTGTGCGATTGAATTGGTGTATGAATATAACAAATTTACATGATTGTCCGTCATGCTATTCCCAGTTTCCGTCTGTAGAAGGCTCTGTAAGTGAACCTAATATTATGTCTTTTATATTCTCTTTATAATCAAAGTTCGGACCTAAAAATTGTTCTTGCAAACCACTATACAATATGGAACCCAAAAATGCATTTTTAACACGGGGATCATTATCCATATTCTTCAAATATTGCGATTTATTAGCACGCACTTCATATACATACACCGGTATATTGGCACGTGTAATGGTATCGGCATCCATGATAAAACGTTCTCCGCCCGAAAAAGGAATAAGGTCAAATTTTTCTATATCAAAATTCGGCAAAGATTTGAGCATTTCATCTTTTGCTTTCACCAATACGGTATCTCTTTTGATAATACCCATCTTTAAGGCCTGCGCCTCGGTTAACGTATCAGGAACATTACCCTCTTTTACCACTACCGTCATGGTTCCGTTGTTCCAAAAATCCCTCAACTGATCGAAATTTTTAGCATACGAACCTTTTTCTGCTTTATAAAATTGTTGTAAAACCCTGATATCTTTTAACTTGGTTACTACTTCCGCTTTTCTGCCCTCGTATATTACATTGAACTTTTGAGGACGCATTACAGAACGATAAATTAATAATATCAATACCACAATTGCAACAATAAGGCATAATTGAACGATAATGTTTTTTGTATTTTTCATCTTTATGTTATATTTTATTTATTTACAATAATTTAAATTTTCTCTTTACAATAATTATCCCTCTTGGTTTAAATTGCAAATATACGTAAAATCCGAATACATATACCATAATATGCTCATAAAAATTTCAACAAAAAAAAATGCAGGCAAATGTTTTGGTGAGAAGATTGGCGGACAATGCAAAAAAAACTTACCTTTGCATTCTGTTTTTATTGCAAACAAAATCATCGGAAATGATGTCAGAAAAACAAAACCGGAACCGGCCTTCCATCCTGCAATCGCATACTGCCGGCTATCTGCTCGGCCTGCTGATATTTGTCATCGGTATTCCCGCCCTTATGTGGCGCATTTCCGGCAGAGGGCTGCACTATCTTCCCGACAGTGCCGCACTGTGGATTACGGCATTGCTGCTGTGCCTGTCGGGTCTCACACTCAGCATCTGCACCATTGTGTATAAGCGGACCGAGGGACAAGGAAATCCCTTTGACGCCTACGGACACGAAATAGCACCCCGCACCCAAAACCTTATGACCCGGGGACCTTACCGGATATGCAGAAATCCCATGCTCCTGGGCATTTATATCTATGATGCCGGCGTGCTGCTGTTTTTATGGTCGTGGCTGCCGCTGCTTGTCTTTGCCGTGGAAGTGCTGTTGCTTTCCCTGCAAGTGAGAAGCGAAGAAAAACGCTTGAAAGCCGATTTCGGCGAAAACTATCTGCATTATCAACAACAAGTGGGCAGATATTTGCCTTTCCGGCTGAAAAAGAAGAAATGATTTTCAAAAAAATGACTATTTTGAAAATTGCCGGTACATTTTAAAAAGAAAATGGGACTGATAATTGAAAAAATGGTATCTTTGCAAATTGAAATATTTTAATAGAAATTGTAAAAAATCAAACTCATACTATTAATTGAAGTAACGAATTTTAATTAATATGTTGTAAATAAGGTGTTTATACATGAACAACAATGTCAATACAGCGGAATATAAACAACTGCTAAACAAAATAAAGCAGCGTTTGGTGCTTGCACAGAAAAGAGCCATCTTTTCGGCAAGTGCAGAAATGCTGCATATGTATTGGGACATTGGCGAAATGCTCTGCATCAAGCAAAAGGAGGCAGGTTGGGGAACAAAATTTCTTGAACGTATAAGCATTGATTTGAAAAACGATTTCCCCGAGATAAAAGGTTTCTCGGTTAGAAATTGCCAGTTTATGATTCAGTTCTACAAAGAATATAATCAAGAACTTACATTTACGAAACCATCCGTTTCGCAATTAGAAAATATAAATACGAAACAGCCCGTTTCGCAATTTATGCCACCAAAATATCAATTGCCAATAACAAGTATAAGTTGGGCGCATAATGTGGTGATAATGCAGAAGGTGAAAGATATAGATGCTCGTTATTGGTATATGATTCAGACCATTAAGAATGCATGGAGCCGCGATTTTCTAGTCGAAGCAATAAAACTTGACTACTATGGGAAGCATGGGGCTTTAGCAAATAATTTTGATGTAGCTCTGCCTGCTATAGAAACAAAGCAGGTAAAAGAAATGCTAAAAGATCCGTATGTGTTCGACATGCTTACATTTACAGATGAATATTCTGAACATGATGTTGAGATAGAGTTAATTAAGCATATTGAGAAATTTCTTTTGGAATTGGGAAACGGATTTGCATTTATGGGCAGACAATACCACCTTGTTGTTTCCGACAGCGATTTTTACATCGACCTTTTGTTTTATCATGCTTTTACGCATCGCTATGTTGTAATAGAACTAAAGCGTGGTGAATTTAAACCAGAATACATTGGAAAGTTAAACTTTTATTGTTCTGTTGTTGATGATAATTTGTGTCGTGAAAGCGACAATCAGACAATTGGATTACTTTTGTGCCAAAATAAGGACAAGGTGATAGCCGAATATGCATTGCGTGGTATAAACAAGCCCATAGGCATTTCGGAATATGAACTTGGACAGGCTTTGCCAGAACATTTGCGTTCATCATTGCCTTCCATCGAGGAAATAGAACAAAATTTAAACGAAATAAACAATTAACCAAATGGAGTAAAGAATTTTAATTAACATATTATTAATCACAGCGTTTGCTATTTATTCGGAATCTTCGAAACCTGAGAAATTTCAAAAGATTATCACTAGAATAAGTTCAGCGGACGCCCATGCTAATAGCGTGGGCGGAACTTGTTCGGTGATAGGGCAATTCTCAGGGCCTCGAAGATTGACAAGTGAAGTTCCACGCTTCTTTTTTGTCAGTCGGTTGAGGTCGTTTTGTTTTTGCCCGTAGCCGGAGAGGTGGATGGACGCTCAAAAAGAATAGCAAAAATGCAGCGAATTGACATTATTGACACAATCGGACGTGACAAACACGTTGAGAACATAGAGGGTGGTGAATACTCATACAAACAGGTTTTATCCAATGTAACGCAAAGTCATTGGAAGTTAGATATTCGTTTTTTTGATGCGGCAAAAAATATCGCTGTATTAGTGGAAACAAAGCAAAGGCAGGTAGATTCTGACAAAGAACAGCTTTTTGATTATGTTGCATTGGAGCAACGATTAAATAGAAACACAAAGATTGTTGCCATATTGGCCGATACAAGTTTGACAAACAAAATTCGTGTGTGGAAAATATGGAGAAATTCATCGGAAGAACTTCTTGAAGAAAATGTATTGAAGTCGTTTGATGAGTATGCACGACTATTTGAACGACAAACATATAATAACGCACCTGCTGTATTGCAAAACACAAACGAACTTAATGAACTTTTGCATACCAATGGCATAAAAGAAGGTAAACGTAGCCAGTTTGTAGGAACTTGCATGTTGGCTTTGAAAAATGATTTGATTTACAAAGACCGAACTACAAGTGAAATTCTATCAAACATCAAATCAAAATTGGGTGAATATCTACAAAACAGTGTAAACAAGGCAGAAAAAATAGCTCTATTGTCCACAAATGTTTTGCAAGACCAGAATGTTGAAGCGTTAGAAGCACAGCATTTCGAAGAAATTTTAGACTTCATAAATGAAAAAATCCTTCCGTATATAAAAGATGATTCAACCAAAGGACAAGATATTTTATCTTACTTCTTCACGACATTTAGCAAGTATGTTAACAGAGGAGATAAAAATCAGGCATTTACTCCAAATCATATTGCACATTTTATGTGTAAAGTTGGTGGAATAAATAAAAATCTAAGAGTTTTTGACCCAACGTGTGGCTCTGGGACTTTTCTTGTTCAGGCAATGACGCAAATTTTGGATGAATGCGATACTGAAGCTGAGAAAAACAACGTAAAGCAAAATCAAATTTATGGTATTGAGTACGACCGTGATGTGTATGGATTAGCAACTACAAATATGTTGATTCACAGCGATGGTAATTCAAATATTATTCAGGCTTCTTGTTTTGATAAGGCTAATTGGATAAAAGAAAAGAATATTGGTTTAGTGTTGATGAATCCTCCTTATAATGCGCAAAAGACTGTTGTTCATCGAGAGTTTGCCAACACTTGGGGAAAGGCAAAAGAGGACCCGAGTAAAGGTCTTTATTTTGTCCGATACGTGGCAGATACCATCGGGCAGGGGCGTTTGCTGACACTTCTGCCTATGCAATGTGCCATAAAAACAAACACCATTATTGCCGACATAAAAACAGACATATTACGTCGCCATACTCTTGATGCGGTTTTCTCGTTTCCGGCAGAAATGTTTTACCCTGGCGCAAGTGCAGTGGCTTGTTGTATGGTATTAAAATTAGGACAGCCGCATCCACGCAATTATGAGACTTTTTTCGGCTATTTCAAAGACGATGGTTTTGAAAAGCGCAAAGGCGTTGGGCGCACTGATGTGAAAGGACGCTGGGAGGATATAGAAAAAGAATGGCTCTATTTGTACGAACATCGTTTGACAGAGCCTGGTCTTTCGGTTATGCAACGCATTGACAACGGCAATCAAGAATGGTGTGCAGAAGCTTATATGGAAACAGATTACAGCACATTGACGGATGCTGATTTTATCCATAAAATGCAAGATTATGCAGCGTTTTTAATTAGTAGTGGGGAGGTGTAATAATGAATACAGAGAATTGGGCAATATATAATTTGAATACCATTTTCAATATTGAATATGGTAGTAAATTGGATATAATAAAAATGGAAGAAAATCCATATTCTGATATTGCATTTGTTACTCGTACAGCCACCAATAATGGAATAACTATGTTCGTAAATGAATACACGGATAAAAAGCCTTATTCTGCAGGTATTATGACTATTGCGTTAGGAGGCAGTATTGGGAAAACATTTATTCAACCATTCCGTTTTTATACGTGTCAAAATGTAGCTGTTCTATTACCCAAATTTAAATTATCGATTTATCATAAAATATTTTTAAAAACAATCATAGAAAAAGAATGTGAAACAAAATTCGTTGCATTTGGTAGAGAATTAAATTCTCATATTAGAAATGATTTTTTCTTAAAGCTACCAACAGCTAATGGGCACCCCGATTGGCAATGGATGGAAGAGTATGTGAAAAACGTACTATTGCCAAAATTACCAGAAAATGCGCGTCAGGTTTGGGAGAAAAGGTACAATAATAAGCCTCTTTCTGCTCAAAAATTGGAGTTGAAAACAGAAGAATGGAAGTGGTTTAAGGCAACTTCAATTTTTGATATGTATGCGGGAAGATATTATGCTACAGATGAATATGAAATTGGCGAAACGCCACTTGTTTCTTCTGCGGAAACCAACAATGGAATTATGAAATTCACAAATTTACAAGCTGTATTTCCGGGTAATTGTATTACCATTGGGAAGGTGGGAATGAGTAATTTCTATCAACCATATCCGTTTTGTGCAAGTCCAGACGTGACTGTATTAAAGCCAAAACTTGGTTTAAACCAATTCCAAATGCTATTTATAAAAACCGTGTTGGATTTAGATAAATATCGTTGGTGCTATGGTAACCAAATACGTCTGAATGATAGTCAAACAATAAAAATCAAACTACCAGCCACCACTAGCGAGCAAGGCGAAACAGTTCCCGATTGGCAATGGATGGAAGATTACATTAAAGGCTTGCCGTATTCAGGGTGTTTATAAGTTTCTTTTGTATTATCGGACTTACTGCCTTATGGCAGTGTACTAAAAGATTGCAATCCGACACTCACGAACACCTGCATTTGTAATGCGCATCTCCAAACCTTGATTTTATGATTTGCATAAATGTGGTACGAATTTGCACTATCATAGTGCAAATTTATTTTTTCGTTAGGTTATATTGTTGATATACAACAAAAAAATTCTTTATTCGTCAATCACAGGGAAGCAAAATCTGCTTTAGCAGGAAAACAATTTTTTTTGTATCAAAACTTTTCGTAATTTTGCAAAAATTTTAAAACGACGGCTATGGATTTTAGAGGAAAAAGAGCAAATGACTATCCTGACAGAGCGATCCTGAAATTTCGCAGTGCAAAAACTGTGACAATTGTATTGTTATGCTGTTTGTCAGCAGTTTGTGCATACGCCAACGACGGTGTCTTCTATGCTGCCGGCAACCAGCTGATTCCGATTACCGAAACCGACATCAGCATAAAGAAGGAGGTGCTGACCATCAATCGTGCGGGCGACCACCTGGAGGTGACCGTCTGTTACGAATTCTTCAACCCCGTGGGAGAGAAGGAGCTGCTGGTGGGATTTGAAGCGGTGTCACCCTACAATAGCAACATCGACCCCTTCGCCATGTTCCCGAATCATCCCCACATGCGGAATTTCAAGGTGACAATGAACGGCGAACCGCTGTCTTTTGACATAGCGCTCGTGGAAAATATCCGCTATAATAACAAAGACAATTCCGTACCGCAGTATTATGTCAACGGGCATATTGAAAACTGGACCAAACAACGTATCGAAGACTCTCTTGCCGCATGGGATTATCCTCCCGGACTTCCCGTTGACTACGTCTATCACTTCAAAGCGAAATTCCGCCCCGGACTGAACATTGTGCAGCACACCTACGAATACGACCTCTCCTTCACCATAGGCGAGGAGTTCTACTTTCCCTATGTGCTGACCGCAGCCAACCGCTGGGCCAACCGTCAGATTGACGATTTTACACTGAACATCAACATGGGCGACAGAGAATCTTTCCGCATCAAACAAACTTTTTTCAACAGCACCGGCGACTGGACCATTAACGGAACCGGCATGGTCACGGACTGCCATTGGGAAGGCTGGGATACTGTCCAAAACGGAGTGATTTTCCACATCCATAAAGGCGGAATCAGCTTTCACAAACAAAACTTCCATCCCGACGGAGAATTAACTGTAGCCAAAGACGAACTGATCACCACATTGTGGAACAGCCGGAACGGCGAACAAGACCTCAGCACGGAAGAAAAACTGATCAACGGCATCAAAACTCAATATTTCGCTCTTGACACCTTGTTTGTGACAGGATTTTTTGAAGAAGCTCCCCGATTCTCCCCCATCCAATGCCGAATTCTGCGGAATTTGCCCTTCGCCTATCACGGTTACAAATTCAAAGACAAAAAGTTACAGCATTTTTTTGAATCCACAAAATGGTATATCCGCAATCCTGAATACAAAGGAGAAACGGAAGCCCTGAGTGAAAAAGAAAAGGCATGGGTGAAATTTTGGAGTAAATAAACCTTATTTTTCAAAGATACAAAAAATTTGCTTTATCCCCGGTCACGGGAAAAAATCTGTTTCGGCGGGAAAGCGGAAGACAAAAAATTTTTTTTGTATCAAAAATTTTCGTAATTTTGCAAAAATTTTTAAAACGATAGTTATGGATTTAAGAGGAAGAAGAGAAAGTTCGAATGTGGACGACCGCCGCCGTATCAGCGGCAAGGCTGTCGGCGGCATGGGTATCGGTGGTATGATTATTGCCGGAATCATTGTCTGGATTATGGGCGGAGACCCTACCAGCGTGCTGCAAAACAGCAGTTTGACCAGCGGCACGGAAACCGCTGCCGGCTACGAGCCGTCAGAAGAAGAGGAAGAATTGGCAAAATTCGCCAGACAGATTTTGGCAGGCACCGAAGATGTATGGACCGCCGAATTCAAAAAAATGGGCAAAACCTATGTCCCGCCGAAGTTAGTGTTGTTCACAAGCAGCGTGCAGTCGGGTTGCGGGGGCGCCACCTCCTCATCGGGACCATTCTATTGCTCTGCCGACCAATGCGTTTATTTGGACTTGTCTTTCTTTATGAATATGAAAAAACAATTGGGAGCGGACGGGGATTTTGCCTACGCCTATGTGATAGCACACGAAGTAGGACACCATGTGCAATATCTGCTGGGAACACTGACAGCGGCACACCAAAAAATGAGCCGCGTAAGCGAAAAGGAAAGCAACCAAATCAGCGTGCGGCTGGAATTGCAAGCCGACTTCTATGCCGGCATCTGGGCTTATCACGACAATGCCATGTTCGGTTCCCTGCAAGAAGGAGATATTGAAGAAGGCTTGAATGTGGCCTCCAAAATCGGTGACGACTATTTGCAGAAAAAAGCCAAAGGCTATTCTGTTCCCGAATCATTCAACCACGGCACCTCCGCACAAAGAGTAAAATGGCTGAAAAAAGGTCTCACCACCGGCAACATCAACAACGGGGACACCTTCTCTCCCGACTATTCGCAACTGTAACAACTGACAATTCGTCTTTTCCGCGGAAAAGAAATTTTTAAGCGATATAGAATTACAAAAAGCCGCAATCCCAAGAGACCGCGGCTTTGTTATGATTGTACAACAAGATGCTTAAAACTTTTTAACGGCTCGAACGCATATTTCTCTATATGTTTCTCCAATCATCATGCTGTCATAATAATCATGATACTCGTCAAACTTATTGATACCGATATCAAGCGAATAATGAAAAGATGAGTAATAAGCTTTTCTTTTACTAGGTTC
Source organism: Bacteroidales bacterium (assembly GCA_017616775.1). Taxonomy (GTDB): domain Bacteria; phylum Bacteroidota; class Bacteroidia; order Bacteroidales; family WCHB1-69; genus UBA1205. Next base: position 623 of record JAFZXM010000004.1, on the reverse strand, counting down.
CGTTGCAGCATTATCCACTTCGGTACTGCTCCAAAGCCCCAACCCAAAAGCATCGTCATAAGTTCTTCCTGTTCGGAAAGGAGACCACCCTGCTACATCCCGCAATATATAATTGATGGTATCTCTAAACACTCTGAATTCCAATATTTCCAATATAGCCGGCAAATACCATTCAGGTCCTTTTGCTCTGCACCATGGGGCCGCCTGCAAACGCTCAGGAAAACTCAAAGTGGTGTCATATCTTAGTTTCATCAGGCTGTCGGTATTAGCCTCTCCGTCCAAAGAATCAAAGGCATGGGCGAATTTCATATCAAAATACGAACTATACATTCCACCACCTTCATCCAAACCGAGTATCTTGCCATGTTTGCCATAAGGTTTGTTGTTTACTACAGCCATCGTGTCATTGATATGCCATACGATACCTTCAGGAAAGCCTAAACTATCATAATAGATATCCAACAAGGCATAGCCGTTCACCGGATTAAAAACAAAGGTAATAGCTGTATCCTTGGCGGTTATGGTATCGTACATGCTGCGAATCTGCGTTTCTCCTTGTATTTGACAAATTGCCGTGTATTGCATTCTGTCTCCGATAGTAAAGTCGTATTGGCTGTCTGCCT